>JAYQHI010000011.1:0-43067 GCA_038141035.1 Alteromonadaceae bacterium | reverse complement strand
TCATGAACTTTTCTTTTTTATCGTAAAGTATGATCAAATAGACTCTTATAAATAGGGAGTCACCATGCTATCTGCTTTCAACGAACATTTTTCAACCATTCCTGATAATAGACAACAATCTAAAGTCGAACATAAACTTCACGACATCTTATTAACACTGGTAGTTGGTGTGATCTGTGGCGCAGATGGATGGGGAAGCCATGAAGAGGTCGCTCACAATAAAATAGCGTTACTTAAAAAATACGGCTCATTTGAGCATGGTATTCCTGTGCATGACACCATAGCCAGGGTTATTTCATCTATAGCTCCCGACCAATTACAGCAGTGTTTCATCAGCTGGATGAAAGCCGCGCATATTGCCACCCAAGGCGAAGTTATTGCGATTGATGGTAAAACAGTTCGTGGCTCTTACGATAAACAATCTAAGAAAAATGCGATCCACATGGTCAGTGCTTTTGCTGCCAATAACGGTGTTGTCTTAGGGCAAATAAAAAACGGCAGAAAAATCTAATGAAATTACGGCGATCCCTCAACTGCTTGATTTGTTAGATATCAAAGGTAGTACCGTGACGATAGATGCCATGGGGTGTCAAAAGGCGATAGCAGCAAAGATAAAAGAGAAAGATGCGGATTACGTTATCGCAGTAAAAGGCAATCAGGGGTATTTACATCAATCGATTAAAGACTTTTTTGATATCTGTCATAAGGAAGGTTTTACAAATGTATCGCATCAATATCATGAAGAAATAGAGAGTGGGCATGGTCGAGTTGAGTCACGTAAATATTGGATAAGTGACAACTTAACCAGCATACAAGACTTAACGTCAAAGTGGCGTGGCTTAATGAGCGTGGGTATGGCGGAGTCTGAACGACATATCAACGGTAAAGTCAGCAAAGAAGTGCGCTATTTTATTTGCTCAATTAGCGCAGATGCCAAAGTTTTTTCACAAGCAGTAAGAAAACACTGGAGTATAGAAAATCAGTTACACTGGGTGCTAGATGTTAGTTTTAATGAAGATTTAAGCCGAGTGAGACGAGGCAATGCAGCAGAAAATATGTCTGTATTACGCCATTTGGTGCTCAACTTATTAAAAAAAGAAACAAGCGTAAAGAAAGGGTTAAAAGCAAAACGATTTAAAGCCGCTTTAGATACTGATTATGCAGACAAGATCCTTCAGCTTGTTTTTTAAACACACGTAATCTTACCCTGGGCTTAGAAAAATTAGAAATATTAATATTTTTTGATAATATAATTAGGAACTAAGTGTTTATAACACGATTGCTAGCGATAAGAACTATGATCTTAAAAAGCTTAATTTGTGCAAAGACGTTTGCACAAATTAAGCTGCATATTCCGGTGATGCTGAACACCGGGAGTACCTTGAAAAATGGGAGTATGGGTGTTCACGATGCTCCTGGAATATGCAGCTGCCGTCCACGTAGCTTAGCGTTCTATTCAGTGTGGTCTAATATCATTATTTAAAGGCCAAAATTTACCATAACTCACGGATATTATGGGTAAAAAACTAATATTATAATTTTAAAAACTAATTATGGGTAATTAGGTGTTAGTTGAAAATAACTTGTTTCTTAAAAAAGTGTCTTAATTCCCCGAACATAAAATATATTATTTTTTACATTTGATTAGAGTCAGATAAGGTCAATTAAGCCAAATTAGTGAATATTTTGAGTGAAAAATTCTTTAATAGAAAGATTAGGGCGAAGGTCAATTTTGACTAATTTAGGTAATTATTTTAAAAGTAAAAGATTTTCCGTGCCATTGTTTTGGGCACAAAATGGACACAATTCCTGGTTTACATGTGTTTTATGAATAATTTAGGAAGGTAAATAAAAAAGTGGTTGCGGGAGCCAGATTTGAACTGACGACCTTCGGGTTATGAGCCCGACGAGCTACCAGGCTGCTCCATCCCGCGTCCGAATGACTTGATAAGAACTCATCAAGAAAGCCTATAACTGTTTGATTCTGTTATAAAAGAATTACTTAATTATACTTTAGTAAGAAGTTGGTTGCGGGAGCCAGATTTGAACTGACGACCTTCGGGTTATGAGCCCGACGAGCTACCAGGCTGCTCCATCCCGCGTCCGAATGACCTACAAAAGTAGGAAGCCAATGAGTTATTTTCTGTTCATTACAGAATTATTGATTATGTTAAAAAACTTTAATAAACTTTTTAATTATCAATAAGTTGGTTGCGGGAGCCAGATTTGAACTGACGACCTTCGGGTTATGAGCCCGACGAGCTACCAGGCTGCTCCATCCCGCGTCCGAATGGTTTAAACAATTAAGATGTTTAAACAAGCCAGTATAAGTTTTGTTTCGTTATACTACCGAAATGTTTCCGTCTCCTGAAAACGATGCGTATCTTAAGGATACTCATCGCAATTTGCAACCTGTTTTGTTAAGTTTTTTACTGTTGGGTTAAAACATCAGCAATTTGTTGTATTTGTCAGCACTTTTTCGATTATATCAACCATCTTAGGTAATTTATTGCTAGATAAGTCAGCTTTTACTTTGATTACTATATAAGTAAGTAACGTCTTTGTTTATAATCGGCGGCAATTATTTATCTGGAATTTTTTCATGTATCAATTTTTAGCATTAACTTCTCCTGGCATTGAAATTTTACTTGCAGACGAATTAACAGATTTAGGCGCTTTGCACGTTGTGCAAAAACCTGAAGGTGTTTATTTTGACGCAGATTTAGCACTCGCTTATAAAATTTCTTTATGGACAAGGTTAGCTACTCGTATTTTATTAAAACTTGGCGAGGGTGATGCACAAGATAAAGATGCGCTATATAAATCTGCGTCAGAAATACCATGGTCTGAACATTTTCCTCACAAGAAACCTTTATTATTGATTTTGTCGGAAAAAGTGAAGAGATCCGCAATTCCCAATTTGGTGGTTTAACTGTTAAAGATGCGGTGGTTGATCATTTTCGTGATCAAGGTGAACCACGTCCATCGGTAGATAAGTTACATACCGACATCAGTTTTCAAGTGCGTTTATTACGTCAAGTTGCCACTTTTTATTTAGATTTTTCTGGTCGAGGCTTGTTTCAACGGGGTTATCGTAAAGATTCGAATGCAGCGCCATTAAAAGAAAACTTAGCGGCAGCAATTATTATTCAGTCGGGCTGGTTAAAAGATACTAATAAGCCGTTACCAATCTATGTGTGGTTCAGGCACCATTTTAATTGAAGCGGCTTCTATGGCGGCAAAACATGCACCTGGTATCGAGACAGAAAGCTGGGGCTTTACTTACTGGCCAATGCACGATCAAGCTTTATTTGAACAAGAAGTGCTGAGCGAGGCTAAAATTATTGGCCAAACCGCACAAGCACAACTGAGTTTGTTTTTACATGGTTATGATTTAGATAGCCGTGTGATTAAAACGGCTCGTCAAAATGCAGGGCTTGCAGGCCTAGCTAAATTTATTGATTTTCAGTGTCGTGATGCTAACAAACTTAAAAATGGTTTTGAAATACCCGGTTACATGGTGTTTTTAACCCGCCTTACGGTGAACGTATTGGTGACTTACCTGAGTTAATTGAAACCTTCGATATTTTAGGAAAAACGTTTAAACAGCAGTTTCTTGATTGGCAGATTGCAATTTTTACCCATAACATAGAAATATTGTCGTTATTAAAGTTAGCCAGTTTCAAACGCTATAAATTAAAAAATGGCCCGTTAGATTGTCAATTAGCTTTATATAAAATTGATGAAAAGCAAATAAGTAAAAGGCAGCGATGATAATAGCGAGTTTGCTAAACAAGATTCAGCATTTGCGAACCGTCTTAAAAAGAACGTAAAAGGGCTAAAATCTTGGTTAAAACGAGAGAATATTGAATGTTACCGTATTTATGATGGTGATATTCCGGAATACAATGCAGCTCTTGATATCTATCAAGATCATTTGAATTATTCAAGAATATGCTGCACCTGCCAATATTCCAGCAGAAACTGTGGCTAAACGTATTCGAAGTGATTTATTGGGCACCTAAGGTGTTAAATATTGCCACTAATAAGGTGGTGTTAAAAACCCGCCAAAAACAAAAGGGCAATAACCAATATCAAAAATTAACACAAACTGATCAATCAATGGTGGTGCATGAATATGGTGCCAAACTGAAAGTAAATTTGTGGCAATACTTAGATACCGGTTTGTTTTTAGATCACCGTAAAACGCGTCAAATTGTTGCTAAAAAAGCAAAAGATAAAACCTTGCTTAATTTATTTGCCTATACCGGCTCTGTTTCGGTACAAGCTGCCTTACATGGCGCAAAGTGCTGTTACTACGGTTGATATGTCGAAAACCTATTTAGCTTGGGCACAAGATAACTTTGCGTTAAATAACCTTACCAGTGATCAGTATCAATTTGTTCAAGCTGATTGTTTAGAATGGTTAAAGAAAAATACACAAGCGTATGACGTTGTATTTATTGACCCACCAACATTTTCTAATTCTAAACGCATGGAAGACAGCTTTGATGTTCAGCGCGATTACCTTGAGTATTACGCGATGCTTTGCCGAGTTTAGCCCCAGGTGGTGAAATTATTTTTACCAATAATAAACGTAAATTTAAAATGGATTTTGAAGCATTAGAGCGCTTAGGTTTAACAGCAAAGCCAATGAGCGATATCACACGCGATCAAGATTTTAAACGTAATATTCATATTCATAATAGTTGGCAAATTACCCGTAGTTAATTTGGTGATTTGTAAATAGCAAATAACAAAAAAGGAGAATAGGTAACTAAATGGCGTTATATCATTTATACAGTTCTGAGGGGTGTCATTTATGTGAACAAGCCCATGAATTATGTTTTCCTATTCTTGCTGAAAAATGACCGTAGTTGATATTGTTGATGACGAAAATTTAGTTGAACAATATGGTGTGCATATTCCGGTATTAAAAATTTAACAAGTGGTCAACAATTGTTTTGGCCCTTTAATCACGAACAAATTCAAACATTTATTAATAGTTAAAGCGCAATTAGTATTTTTGTTAATAAATGAATAAGTAATAAAGAGAATCGATTTTAATGGAATTAATTAGAGTTGCCCAAGTGGAATTAGCGTTTGGCGAAGATCACATTTTAAATAAAAGTGACTTAAGTGTTAGCCAAGGTGAGCGTGTTTGTTTAGTTGGTAAAAATGGTGCCGGTAAATCGTCATTATTAAAAGTATTAATGGGGCGCCAACAGCTTGATGATGGTAGTTTATTAATTTCTGGTAATGTTCGCTTAGGGAATTTTAGAGCAAGATCCACCGAGTCATTTGAGTCGAGTGTTTTTGACTATGTTGCGCAAGGTGTTGAGAAAAACGCCAAATTATTGCAGCAATATCATCACTTAATATCTTTGATCACTGAAGATCCTAGTGAAAAAATCTTGAAGCTTTATCGGATGTTCAGCAAAAAACTTGAGCAAGCCAATGCGTGGGCTGATGAACAGCGAATTTCACAAGTATTAAGTACTTTAAACTTAAATCCTGATGATAATATTCAAGATTTATCAGGTGGTTGGTTACGTAAATTGGCGCTTGCTAAAACTTTAGTTACCGAGCCAAATGTTTTATTACTTGATGAGCCAACTAACCATTTAGATATTGCCAGCGTGCTTTGGTTAGAGCAATTTTTGAAAAACTATAACGGAACTATCATTTTTATTAGCCATGATAGGGCGTTTATCCGTTCACTAGCTACTCGTATTGTTGATTTAGACCGCGGCACATTAAAATCCTATCCGGGCAATTATGATGAATACATTGCTCAAAAAGAGCATGATCTACAAGTTGAAGAACAACAAAATGCACTGTTTGATAAACGTTTAGCGGAAGAAGAAGTATGGATACGCCAAGGTATTAAAGCACGTAGAACACGTAATGAAGGGCGTGTACGTGCGTTAGAAAAGTTACGAGTTGAACGTTCAAAGCGTCGTGAAGTGAAAAAACAAGGCGATATTAACGTTTCAAGTGGCGATCGCTCAGGGAAAATTGTCTTTGAAGGGAATAACTTATATGTTGCCTTTGACGATAAAAAAATTATCAATAACCTCGATTTATTAATTACGCGTGGTGAACGTATTGCCTTTATTGGTGCAAACGGTACCGGTAAATCAACGCTGATAAAATTAATCATGGGTAAATTAAACCCAGACGAAGGTAAAGTTAAATTAGGCATTAACCTTGATACTGCTTATTTTGATCAGCACAGAGAGCAGCTTGATATTAATCAAACGGTACAAGATATAGTTGCTGACGGTAAACAAGAGGTAACGGTAAACGGTAAAACCCGCCATGTTTTAGGTTATTTACAAGACTTTTTATTCAGCCCTAAGCGCGCTAGAACACCGGTACGGGCATTATCAGGTGGAGAGAAGAATCGCTTGTTGTTAGCTAGGTTATTTTTTACGACCTAGTAACTTGTTGATCCTCGATGAACCAACCAATGACTTAGACATAGAAACTTTAGAGTTACTTGAAGAAGTAGTTGCTAATTATAATGGGACTGTTATTTTAGTCAGCCATGATCGTGATTTTGTTAATAATTGTGTGACCAGTAGTTTATATTTTGATGGTTCTGGCCATATTTCACAATTTGTTGGTGGTTATGATGATATTGATAATTACCTTGCGTTAAAAGCACAGCAAAATAAAGATGCGCAGGCTATCGACAAAGAAATTAATAAAAAATCGAATACCCAGCCTAAACAACAACCTGCTGTTGTTAAACCGGTTGCAGTGAAAAAGAAAAAACTTTCGTTTAAAGAAAGCAAAGAATTAGAAGCTTTGCCAGAAAGGCTAGAACAGTTAGAGGATGAGATCAGTACATTACAAGAACAAGTAAATGACGCTGACTTTTTCTCACAAGATGCCGAAGTAACACAGAAAGTTTTGAACCAGTTACAACAATTAGAGTCTGAACTCGAGATCGCTTTTAGCCGCTGGCAAGAGCTTGATGAATTATAACCGCAGATAAGAGCTAAGAAGTTAAATGAAAAAATTTGTAAAATCTATCGTCGCGTTAAGTATTTTTGGTGATAAGTATTTCCGCAGTACAAGCTGCTCAATATAAAATAGAGCCGATCACTGAAGTTAGTTCTCATAAGTATACTTATGGTCAGTTTCAAAATGGTAATAGCCAAGAATATTTAGTGTCAGCCACCAGTTCTTATAATTATCCTGTTATTGTCCAGTATTTGTTTAATGATTTAGTGTTATTGCAAGATAGTGCCGGTAATATTTATTATTCATTCTCTTATAATGGTAATACCCTTGGCTTTTTTAGAAGATCCAGAAGCTTATTTATCGGGTACGCCAACGGCAAACGATCTCGCATTATCAGTTACTTATTTACAACTTCATAAAGGTAATTTGACTTACCAACAAATTGAAGATCAGTCTGTTTTTATTGATTTAGGCACAGGTGCCCAACAAGTAAATGTTTGGGATAAGCCATTCTCATTACAATTTCCATCGCTTACTCGTTCAACAGAAGATTACCTAAACGGTATTTCAAGTAATGGTTGGTTGTACGGTAGTGGCTCTGCACCACATTTACCTTATAGCTTCTCTGATATTGATACAGTATCAACATATTGGTTATCTGAATTTGATTTAAAAGCTTATGTATCGGTGGATAACGGTACTACTATTATACCTGTTGAATCACCGATTAATTTATATGGTGGTGTTTCGGCAATATTAGATATGGCTGAAGTTGATGGTAACCAAGTTGCTGTGGGCTATGCCAGTATTGCTTATAACGAGCAAATTTTAAATGGTATTGAAACCACATGTTTGTCTGACGCATCTAATGTAATTCAACAAAATTCTTGTATTGAAGGTGTTAGAGGTAGTTTATATTATTTAAATGCCTTTAAATGGACTTTTGATAATAATGGTAATGTTATTGATAGTGAAATATTAGGTCAATTGATTACCCCACATGTTGATGATACCCGTTTGCACGCCAGTTATGCTACCGCAATTAATAGCTCAGGTGTTGCTGTAGGTTATTCTACTGGCTGGTTTCAAGAGACGTTAGAAGAGCCTGTTACTAACCCGAAAATAGATGAACCTGTTTTAAATTACGCGGTTATTTATAAAGACGGTGAAGTGATTGATTTTACCGATGATCACTCAGAGTTTTATAACTCACGAGCAAACGATATTAATGATAGTGGTATTGCCGTAGGTTATGTTACTAAAAACGTTTTAGGTGATTCACGAACACAATTTTATTATATCGACACCAATAAAGCCGATTTAGAGATGGTAATGCCAACAGGCTTTTTTAATGGTAGCTCAAGCACTGCCAGAGCCATTAATGAAAATGGCTTTATAGTTGGTGATGCGGAAGTAGAAAATCATACTGACAGCTCAGGTAATCCTAGACGCCGCAATGGTTTTTTATACGATATTAATACCGCAACGTTAACGAACCTTAATGACTTTTTAGAATGTAATTTAGGTTATGAAATTATTGAAGCTAAAGACATTAACGACTTAAATGAAATTACGGCAACAGCAGTGAAAAAGTGGAAAGTCGTAATGCTCAAGGTGAAATCGAATTAGACGATGATGGTAACATTGTTTATGAAGATGTGTTAAAAGCCGTTAAATTAACACCTATCGCCGGTGAAATTGTTAACTGTGATGCTGAAGAAGGTAAGTTAACTAAACGCCAAGGCGCTTCATTTTCATGGTTATTAATTTTATTATCGGGCTTTATTTCGGTAGCACGCCGTTTTAAATAAAATTGTAATAGATAAGGTAAATAAAAAAACGCTCATTTGAGCGTTTTTTTATATCGACAGAAAAATTAAATTTATCAGATGATCAATCAGTTAAAATTTTCTTAAATCTTAACATAGCAATTTAAATCTCTCTTGTCTATTTGTTAAAGGTCACTGACTCAGTGAGCTTACTGCTTTTTAACTTTAGTAATAACCTATTTAACCCGAATTGGGAAAAGAAAATAGCTAATCTTATTTAAACTAAGCAGTAGTTAAATATTAACAAAATGGAGAATTATTTTATGATGAAACGGCAAAAACGTGATCGCCAAGATCGGGCGCATGCCAAAGGTTATCAAGCCGGCATTGCAGGACGTTCAAAAGAAAATTGCCCTTATAATAATGTCGAAGTTAAATCAGAGTGGTTAGGTGGCTGGCGAGAGGCCATAGCCGATAGACAGCATGGACTGTATAAATAAAACGTTGTGTTAGCCCTTTTAAGGGCTAACACACAAGTCAATATAACTAAGCTGATAAGTTATATTAAAAAGCAGAGGTATCAGTAAATAAACCTACTTTTAAATCTTTGGCGGTATAAATCACTTTACCATCAACAGCTACGCTACCGTCAGCAATACCCATAAATAATTTACGTTTTATCACACGTTTTAAATCTAATTCGAAGGTAACTTTTTTCGAGGTTGGTAATATTTGGCCAGTGAATTTTACTTCGCCGACACCTAAAGCACGACCAAAACCTGGACCACCAGACCAACCTAAGAAAAAGCCGACTAATTGCCACATAGCATCTAATCCTAAACAACCAGGCATTACAGGGTCACCTTTAAAGTGACAATCAAAAAACCATAAATCAGGGGTGATATCTAGTTCGGCAATAATTTTACCTTTACCATGGTCACCGCCATCGTCATTGATCACCGTAATACGGTCCATCATTAACATGTTATCGATAGGTAAACGACAGTTACCTTCACCAAATAATTCACCGTTACCACACTGAATTAGCTCTTCTTTCGTATAAGAATTTTTTTGTTGCATGACACTTCACTTTGTACATTTATTTAATGGGCGCTACTTTAGCGAACACTTGTACACTAAACAAGTATTATGCAGGAAAATATTGCATTTTTTCTGGTTATGCGTAACCATATTAAAGTAATTATCTGTCTAAGCATCAAAGAGCGTAACAATGACCGAAAAAAAGTGCCATTGAGCAATGCTGAAAAGCAAAAACGTTTTAGAGAAAAACAAAAATCACAGGGTAAAAAAGAGCATCGTGGTTACTTAACCCCAGAGGCTCAGGCCTGTTATAAATTAATTGCTGAACAAACCAATTGGAATGATAGTGTTATCTTAAGTAATGCTATTCGGTTAACTTATGCCGCCTATAAAAATGGACAAATAGGCTTATTAAATAACTGGCTTAATAAAAACGAATTATAATTGCCTTTATATAACAATATCAGATATTCTCAGCACAGATTTCAAGGTAGGTTATTACCTTGCATAGCAGATATTTGATGGTTATTAACCATACAAGAGAGAAGACATTGATTAATATTTTGCTCGTTGATGATCATGCCTTGGTCAGAACAGGACTAAGACGCATCCTTGAAGATGTTAAAGGCTTAAAAGTTATCGGTGAAGCCCAAAATGGTGAAGAAGCGGTACAGTTTTGTCGAAAAAGCGCTCCAGATGTTGTGTTAATGGATATGAATATGCCGGGGATTGGTGGTTTAGAAGCAACTAAAAAAATATTGCGCTATTCGCCTGACACAAAAGTAATCGTGTTAACGGTTCATACCGAAGATCCAATACCAACAAAAGTTATGCAAATTGGCGCATCAGGTTATTTAACTAAAGGCGCTGGCCAAGATGAAATGATCAACGCTATTAAAGCGGTAAATAGTGGTCAACGTTATTTAACGCCTGAAATTGCTCAGCAAATGGCGCTAAGTCAATTTAAAAGTTCCGATGAAAGCCCATTTAATTCATTATCTGAGCGTGAATTACAAATAATGATGATGGTAACTCGTGGTGAAAAAGTGCCTGATATTTCAGAGCAACTTATGCTGAGTACAAAAACTATCAATAGTTATCGTTATCGTATGTTTGAAAAATTAAATATTTCTAATGATGTTGAATTAACGCATTTAGCGATCCGCCATGGCATGATCAATACTGAAAAAATGTAACGGCTGAAACTTTTGTCTGAAAATAAATCTTCACCTTTAGCGGCGGTAGAACAACAAGCCGCTTCGCCAGATTCTAATGTTATGTCTGATAATTTACCTGAAAGCTTTGATCATCAATCTTTTTTAGCTTCTGTTACCGAGCAACCGGGCGTTTATCGTATGTATGATAAACAACAGCAGGTTATTTATGTTGGTAAAGCGAAACAATTAAAAAAACGCTTAAGTAGCTATTTTAGAAAAGATGTTGGTAGTAATAAAACCCGCGCTTTAGTTAAACAAATACTTGCGATAGATGTCACGGTAACCCATACCGAATCTGAAGCACTGATTTTAGAAAATAACTACATAAAAAAATATCAGCCCAAATACAATATATTATTACGTGATGATAAATCTTACCCTTACATTTTAGTGACCGATCATAAACATCCTAAATTAGGTGTTCATCGTGGCAGTAAAAAAGTTAAAGGGGAATACTTTGGGCCTTATAGTACGGTTGGGGCTGTTTGGGAAAGTTTACGTTTAATGCAAAAACTTTTTCCAATTCGCCAATGTGAAGACAGTTATTATCGGGCTAGGTCACGGCCTTGTTTACAATATCAATTAGGGCGTTGTTCAGCACCTTGTGTTAATAAAATTTCCGACGATGACTATGCTGAACAAGTGAGTCTTGCCAAGTTATTCCTACGTGGTAAAAAGTTCAGCGGTAATTGAAGCTTTGGTTGATAAAATGGATCAAGCCAGCCAATTACTTGAATTTGAAAAAGCCGCAAAGTTACGAGATCAAATTGCCACTTTACGGAAAGTACAGCAGCAGCAATATGTTAGTGGCTTTGCCTCAGAGTTAGATGTTGTTGGTATTCACCGGATTAACTCACAAGTGTGTTTGCATGTCCTATATATTCGAGAAACTAAAATATTAGGCAGCAAAAGCTTTTCCCATCGGTACCCAGTGATTCGACCGAGCAAGATATTATTAAAGCTTTTATCAGCCAACACTACATTGGCAGTACGATGGCTGAGCGGCATATTCCGAAAGAGTTTGTTACTAATTGTGCGTTAGATGATTTTGATGATGTGATGACGATTTTATCGGAACAAGCACAAACACAGGTAAAATTTTCGAGCAAAGTAAAAAAAGAGCGTAGCCAATATTTAAAACTTGCTAATACCAATGCTGAAACGGCCTTAATTAGCCGAAATAGTCACCGCGAATCGGTACAGGCACGTTTTCAGGCCCTTAATGAGCTGTTTGAATTACCAAAAGAAATTACGCGCTTGGAATGTTTTGATATAAGCCATACTAAGGGGCAACAAACCGTTGCTTCTTGTGTCGTGTTTGATCCTAACGGGCCATTAAAAAGTGAATACCGCCGTTATAATGTTCATGGCATCACACCAGGGGATGATTATGCCGCTTTGGAATTTGCTTTAAACAAACGTTATGGCAAAGCCGTTAACAGTGACAACTTCCCGGATATTGTTTTTATTGATGGTGGCAAAGGGCAGTTATCAAAAGCTGAAGCTTTTTTTAATGAACTACCAGTTTCATCCATACCGTTATTAGTTGGTGTTGCCAAAGGAGAATCAAGAAAACCTGGTTTAGAAACGCTAATTTTAGCGGGTAGTCATCAGTTAATTAATCTACCTAATAATTCGCCTGCACTGCATCTTATTCAACATATTCGTGACGAATCACATCGCTTTGCTATTGCCGGTCATCGCGCGAAACGACAAAAGCATGCTAAAACCTCAACTTTAGAATCAATTCCGGGAATTGGAGCGAAAAAACGTCAGGCGTTATTAAAATACCTAGGTGGCTTACAAGAAGTGATCAAAGCGGATTTAGACACGTTAAAAAAAGTGCCTGGTATTAGTGAAAATTTAGCACAAACCATTTATGACGTGGTACATCAGGAATAAATTGGTTGTGAGCACAATATTGTGGAGCTTGGTTAACATGATTTAAAGTTGCTTGCTTTTTTTACATGTGTAGAATTAAGCGAAAATCTTAGCGGTATTGTAGAAATAATCTATGTGGACTCTTCCTAATCAAATAACCATGTTTCGGATCATCTTGATCCCTGTTTTTGTTATTGTTTTTTATCTTCCCATTTCTTGGAATCATTTTGGGGCGTTTGCGGTTTTTTGGTTGGCGTCAATCAGTGATGCCCTTGATGGCTATCTAGCGCGAAAAATGAATTTATCGTCAGCCTTTGGTGCTTTTATTGATCCTGTGGCGGATAAATTGATGGTGGTGTGTTCTTTAGCCATGTTAATTGAAGACTACCAGTTATGGTATGTTACTGTGCCAGCGGCCATTATGATCTCCAGAGAAATCTTTATTAGTGCGTTACGTGAATTTATGTCATCACGTGGTTGTAGAAATGTTATTGCGGTATCAAATTTAGGTAAATGGAAAACTGCAGCACAAATGTTAGGGATCATGGGCTTGATTTGGCAACCGGATTACGACATTCCCTTAATTTTATTTTATTTACCTCATGAAATTATTAATTATGCGGCTTATATTTTTTACGCCGTTGCTACCGTTTTAACCGTTTGGTCAATGATTGAATATTTCAAAGCGGCTTGGCCAGAGCTTAAAGCGAAAAATTAGGTTTTATTTTGAGCCCTTAAGTGAAAAAATCAACAGATTAGACGCTTTTTAACCACTTAAAATAAAATTGAAATTAAAGGGTTGACTCAACAGGATTTCAATGTAGAATGCGTCCCCAGTTGACAGGGAGTCAATTTAAGAAGCGGCTGTAGCTCAGTTGGTAGAGCACTTCGTTGCCAACGAAGATGTCACGAGTTCGAGTCTCGTTAGCCGCTCCAAATTCTAAAGGAATACACCCAGTTCAAAGTTGAAATACGGCGGGTTGGCAGAATGGCTATGCAGCGGATTGCAAATCCGTGGACCTCGGTTCGACTCCGGGACCCGCCTCCATTTTGCCCGGGTGGTGGAATTGGTAGACACAAGGGATTTAAAATCCCTCGCTGGTAACAGCGTGCCGGTTCAAGTCCGGCCCCGGGTACCATTTCACTTTGAAAGTGTAGATAAATTTAGTTTTAATATTGTGTAAATAGTATTGAATACAAGAAGCGGCTGTAGCTCAGTTGGTAGAGCACTTCGTTGCCAACGAAGATGTCACGAGTTCGAGTCTCGTTAGCCGCTCCAAATTTAATACGCTCTATGAAGCGGCTGTAGCTCAGTTGGTAGAGCACTTCGTTGCCAACGAAGATGTCACGAGTTCGAGTCTCGTTAGCCGCTCCAAGTTTAAGATACTAATTGTATCTGCCATGCATTTAAATCATGGCAAAAGGTTAAGTAGGTTGCCAATACCTACTATAAAAAGTACTTACTCGTTGCCCGGGTGGTGGAATTGGTAGACACAAGGGATTTAAAATCCCTCGCTGGTAACAGCGTGCCGGTTCAAGTCCGGCCCCGGGCCCATTTAAGTAAAAGCTTTATAAAAGCTGACAAAGTTCTACGAAGCGGCTGTAGCTCAGTTGGTAGAGCACTTCGTTGCCAACGAAGATGTCACGAGTTCGAGTCTCGTTAGCCGCTCCAAATTATAATAAGCAAGGTTTTATTATAATTAGGTAAATAACAATTTTGTTATGTAAAAGTAGGGGGCCAATCCCTACTATAAAAAAACTTACTCCTATCGTTTGATAGCTATGCCCGGTGGTGGAATTGGTAGACACAAGGGATTTAAAATCCCTCGCTGGTAACAGCGTGCCGGTTCAAGTCCGGCCCCGGGTACCATTTCAATAAAATGAAATCATCTTTATCGTCAATTACTGCTTATCATTTTTATTCCTGAGTTCAGATTAATTATTAATTTAATTAGTACTTTAATTGTTAATTTTATTGCTCATCTTGGTACTTGTTCACTTTAGTTTAAATATCTTCACTAAACCTCACTGCTTACTTCTTGTTTTTAATTCTACTTTTTTACTTCTTTTTCAATATTCCGTTCATGTTATTTAGTAATTGTATTATCATGATTTTCAATTTCTCATGTTAATTTTTTTTAGTGAATTAAGGTTGTTATGCTCAATAAATTTAAAGTCGTAATGAAATGGATACTGATTGTTTATGTGTCCATAGCTAGCATAATTTGGTTAGTTTCTCCTTTTGGTTGCCAGTCATTTTATACAAAATGCTTTAGAGAGCTTGATGTAAGGTTAGGCAATGAAACGAGTATCTATTACAACCCGTTTATTCATCATTTAACGATTCATGATCTAGCGCTTTATCAAAAGTCACAAGATGAACCTTCACTGGTATTAAAATCATTAAATGCGGAAGTGCGTTTATATCAATTATTATTTGATACGGTATATATTTCAGAGAGTTTGATATTGATGGTTTAACTATCGCGGTTGATATTAACGAGCAAGGTAATACTGTTGCTGGTTTTAAGCTGCCGGCTGAACAGGTGGAGAATGCTGACGATACCGAAGCACAATTACCAGAAGAAGAATTACCGGCTGATACTACGGCGGCACCTTTAGCTTATAGAGTGGCATTACCACAATTTAATTTAACCAATGCAGAAATTAATATTCAAATTAATGAGCAAGCCCATAAAATTAAGTTTAACCGCTTAGGTTTGTCTGATCTTTCTGCCTCAATGACTGAGCAAAGTTTAAATGTTGTTATCAACAGTGAAATTAATGATGCGCCACTGTTAATTAATGCGTTAATTGAATTGAATAATCAGCAAGGGAAAATAAACCTAGATTTTGCTTTAACGCGATTAAATTTAAACCGTTTCAAGGTTTTTACCTAAGCCAGAAGATAAGCTTGCTGGTGATCTAAGCCTTAACTTTAATACCCTCGTTAACATTGATGAGCAACAAGAAGTCAGTCTTACCATTAAAGATCACGTATTGTTATTGGAAAACTTAGCTTTGGCGTACCAAGATTACAACTATCGTTAGTTGAGCAAAAAGTACAAGCTGAAAATACCCAGATCAATATTTTATCACCTGATAATATTACCGTTAGTAGTAAGGCTAGTTATTTCATTAAGCAATTATTGATTTCAGTTATTGATGAGGAACAAGCATTAGCTAGTTTTGAAAGTTTAACCATTCCTAACATTAACGTTAGTAATGAAGCTGATGTTGCTAATACCAAATATCGCTTGCTGATCTTAAGTTAACCTCTTTGCTTGTCTCCGATAATCTTGCTGATGACGTTTTGCCGTTAACGCGGTTATCTGATCTTCACATTGATACTATTGAACTTGATCAACAAGGTGTTGCCATAGGGCAGGTTTTATTATCTGACTTGGTAGTGAAAGCTGATCTTGATGAAGAAAAACAGTTAGTTAACTTAATCCCATTACCTAAAGATGAGGCAGTTAGTGAATCACAGGTTGATGAAAAATCTGAAACAACACCGCAACAAGATAGTGAAGCCAAACCTGTAGCAACTGAGGTTGAGATGACACATGCGTTTAATTTTTCTCTTGCTTCGTTTGCTTTAGCAACGCCTGCAACTATCGACTTTCACGATCGCAGTATTAAAACCAAATTACCACCACAATTTTTGATCAACACTTTAACGGTTAGCAAATTAGATAGTCAGCAACCGTCATTAACTAGCGAAATAGTGTTAAAAGGAACAAGTAATGAATATGAGTATTTTGACTTTACTGCGCATATTACTCCTTTTAATACCGTACCTAGTTATCAGCTAGTTGGTCATTTCAAAGAAGTAAATTTACCTGATATCTCTAGTTATATTAAAGATGCTTTACAGTTCGAGATCGACAGTGGCCATTTTGATTTAGCGTTAGATGTTAATGTTAAAGGCACTGAATTATCAGGTGATGCGGATGTATTATTACGTAAAGTAGAATTTAAAGTGTTAGAGCAAGATGAAGAAAAAGTCACAAAAACCTCGGTTCCTTTTAACGTTGCTCTAGGAATGCTAAAAGATAGCGATGGCAATGTTGAATTAAACTTGCCGTTAACGGGCGATATTAACGATCCGTCGTTTGGCTTTTCAGGCCTATTAACCTTATTAGTCAAACAAGCGACCATGGCGGCAGCAAAAGATTATTTAATTATGACTTTTGTGCCGTATGCGCAAGTGGTTAAAATTGCGATGTCTGCCGGTGAATATGCGTTAAAAGTACGAGTTGAAGATTTAGTTTATCCTGTTACTCAAATAGACTTACAACCAGAGCAACAAGTGTTTCTTGACCAGTTTGCCGCCTTATTAAAAGATAAAGACGATTTAGAATTTAAGCTTTGTCCAATATCAACACCTGAAGATATTGGTTTACCGTTAGGTAAAAAACTTGATAATGCCAAACAAAATGAAGAGCTGCACAGCTTATCTGTGGCAAGGGTTAAAACATTTAAAAACTATATGATCAATAAACATAATATTGCTTCATCACGGTTATTAATTTGTAAAGCACGCATCGATACGTCGAAAGATGCTAAACCAAGAATAACCTTCGCTATATAATGATTTTTATACATTTTTACAAAAAAAATAATGTTAAATACTGAAACTATGATAATTGTCGTATTCATTTATAGTTTTTTCTTATATAGTATTGAGTTATAAGGTTTTAACAATAGTTTAAAACCGATGGACATGTCACAAAAATAACATAGGTTGAGATATATAATTGGCATTATATATCATTAACTCAGTAACACATGGTTAGTGCATTAAATTAGCTAACTGAATAAGAGAAATAATATGAGAACAGGCTCAATACTTCGCAAACGCCGCGCTTCTGAAAAAGTTTATGTACCGAAAGACGCGCGTGATAATCAATACGTTATCGCGGAAATGCCCCTTACCGATGAGCTAATTAAACTGGTTGTTGGTGAAATAGACTTAACAGCTGAAAAGCCTTACCAAAAATTCTATCAAAAATTGGCTAAACTAGCGCTTGACGTTGTCGAAGAGTGTAACATTCCACATGCTAATTTTGTTGCTAATGGCCGTTTAGTTAGAGTAAGACACAGTGAAGAACAGCAAGTTCTACACACTGAACAACAATCTTTTTTTTTTTATAGCCCATTACATAATTCTACCTTTAAAGGTTATTATGATGGTGCTCACCGCTCAACAAAAGTGAAGTTTTTATTTTTAGCCACAGGTGATGAACTGCGTGTAAATTCAGGTAAGTTTCATAGCAAGGTGCATAAAGCGGTTAAAGAAATTTCTAAGCGTATTGGTTTAGCTGAGGGTACGTTAAAAATGCGTGACCACCAGCATTTAACTTATGATATTTTGCTAAAGAAAAAGGCAGAAAAGAAAGTGTTACTCATACCTTTAGAGAAATTTCTGCTCGTTATTTACAACAAGGTTATGAGATTGAAGGGAAACACAACTTTATCACTTACGCAATTGTTAGTATTCCTATGACTCGACGCTTATTAAAAGGCGAAGATTTGGATTACAGTGTTGATGATATTTTTGCAAAAATTTACCAAAAGGTTGATACCTTTTTTAAAAGCTCGGCAGCTAAGCATAACTTAACTCATGCTGCTATGATCGATCGCAATGGTAATTCTGTGATCGTTCGTTATGACGAAGGTGAAAATACTAAATTTAATGGCGAGATCATTTCTTTTAGGTTTTAACCCTAAAAATGATGCTACAGATATTATCTCGCTTTATGAATCAGATAAATTAGTTGATAACATTCGTTTAGTGTATTTTGCTGATGAATTTGATGAAACCCATAAAACTTACGGTAAGTTTGTTAACAAAGTAATTGATTCAATTAAATCATTAGCTGATGAGTTAAATTGGAATAAAGAACGTGATTACATGTTAATGCGTTTACATCAACAAATTGTCCGTAAAGTTTAATTGCTGAGTTAAGCATTAATCTAGGGTCTGTTGCTCTTTGTTTATATTTTCAGCAATAGGCTATTTTTAGTGATAGCAAAGCAGAATGAACGTTGTTTGGTTATTCCAAATGAGTGAAATTCTAATGCAGCTAGCGCAAAAAATAGCCATTGTCCTGTGGGCTGAGGCTAAAATCGCTTTACTCTGCGTTAAAAATTATTGGTTTAGATGACTAAACGACATAATTTCAGCCTTGATTAAAACGATTTTATCTCTCAGCTGAATTATTAAACCAAGATAAACAGACCCTAATAAAAAGGATGGCCTAAGCGCCATCCTTTTTTGTTTAAACAGACTCAAATTCTATCGTGATTTCTTATTATAAATTCAATATTTATCATCTCTTTTAAGCTCATCTTCAATAAAAAAATTAGTATCAATAGCTGATTTGCACTAATTTGGTGTGTTTTGTGTTCGTTTTTTATTTGTTTTACCTTCCTATTGTTGCACTATTTTGGTGATTTGTTTGTTTGTGTTAGGTGCACCAAATTCGTGCTTATGAAGGGCGTTGTAATAAGGCCTAAATATTTAGTTATGATTGTGTTGTAACTTATTGTTTTAAAAATATTTTAAAAAGTGATTTTAGTTTTTGTCAAAGGTTAATTTCTGGTGTTTAAATTGCTTAACTTAATCAGTTAAAGTCACCTTCAACGCTAGTAATTAATTAAATATGACATCAAGGGTATCACTATGCAGTTAAAAAGCCTTTCAATGAATTTAACCTCAAAAGAACGCCGATGGTTACCTTGGTTTGGCGCCAATGGTAAGTTTTCTTTAGCTTTTGGTCATGTTTTGTTAATCGTTCACGCTATCATTCTGTAGAACAAACGTTTGAAGGCATTGCTGCAACACGCATCAAATTATTACAACAATGGACTGAAAATCATTGGGATCATTTATCAGCTTTAGCTAATATTTTACTGAATAATCAATTTAATCACTGCGATGTTTTTTTAAAGAATAAATTAAATGATGCGCCTTACTTTTCTGAGTTATTTATCTTAAATACACATGGATTAGTAACACATTCAACAGCAACAAGATCAATAGGTAAACAATCACCTCATACTCGTGATCGTGAGCAAGCCAGCAATGGCCGGTTTTTACATGGGCCTTATGTTGATCCTGATACTTTAACGATTGGCGCTTCAACATCAAAATTTCATGATGAAGTTACCTTGATGTTTTATTTACCATTATTTAATGGCGATGAGCTACAAGGTTATTTATGTGGTCGTGTACCTAATGATGTGCTTGGAGATTTAATTCAGCGAGAAGCAGGACATATCTACCAAGAATCAGGTGATAATTATTTGTTTATGGTGGATTCTAAATTTGATCCAAGTATACAACCGGGCATTGCTTTATCACGCTCACGCTTTGAAGATAATACCTTTAGCCATGGTGAAAATTTAAAATCAGGCGTTAGTACCGATTATGGTGAAGTAAAAATTAAAAAACATACTGAGTTTGAAATTCGCTTTACTGATCCCGCTACCGGTGAACTTCATCCTGGCGTTAGAGAAACCATCAAGCATGGCCATAATCTTTTTGTGACTTATCCTGGTTATTCTGATTACCGTCATATACCTGTTATTGGTAAAGGAACCACTTTTAGCCTTCTGGTTCATTAGATAAATGGGGAATGATGTGTGAAGGTGATTTGGAAGAAGTGTATCGTCGACGCTCGATTAATTTGAGTTTAGTTAAAATTTATTTCATTTTTGTTACTGGGTTATTAGCAACTAATAATGCGTTAAGTTATTTTACTGATCTATCGCCAATTGTTGTTAGCTCTATTTCTGCATTTCTGGTTTTTCTTAGTTGTTTTGCTTTTTCTGCTTTAGGTACCAATAAAGTTTCAAAACGATTAAATAAAATGACCTCTGTTATTCGTACGATCGCTGAAGGTGAGGGAAACTTAATTCAGCGCCTTGATCCAAGTACGATAAAACATGATGAAACTGGCGATATGAGCCGCTGGGTGAATAGTTTTATTGATAATTTAGATGGTATTGTTGGGCAAGTTATTCATGCCTCGCATAATGTAAAAGGGACTAACGAAGTCATGCTGCAACGAAATGAAGAAGCACATGCAAGTTCTAGCCAAGTACATGATGCCATGAAAGTGATGAACGGGTTAATTGAACAGCAACGAGAAGTTATTTTGCACGCTGCAGATACCGCCGAAGAAATGAAAACATCTATGGCTGTTGTTGTTGAAAAGGCCAAAGATAATTTTGAAAATGCTAAAGCAGGCACTCAAGCAATTCGTGATGTTGTTGAGAAAAACGGCTAATAGTGTTAAGTCAATAGATATGCGGATGAGTGATATCGGCACAATTGTTAATGTGATCACCGACATTACCCGTCAAACTAATTTATTAGCATTAAATGCTGCTATTGAAGCGGCTCGAGCTGGTGAGCATGGTCGAGGGTTTTCAGTAGTCGCCGATGAAGTTCGGATTTACATCGCGTACTTCTGATGCTGCTAATGATATTCAAACTATGATCCAAAGCCTACAAGATGAAACTCAACAAGCGGTAAGTTTTATGGAACATAGCGTTAGTGATGTTGATGAAAGTTTAAAACTTACCCAAAGCGGTGTCTTCTGAAAAACAATGAATTACATAATATTGTTGATAAAATGTTCGAGGTTATCGGTGTTATAGAACAAAACAGTGCCAAAAATGGTGAAACAGCCCATGAAGTAATGGAAGTAACTTACCGTATGGCTAACTCTATTCAAGAGTTAGCGCAAAGTTCAAATCAAGTTGATATTACGGCAAGTAAATTACAACAATTAGTAGGTACTTTTGAGGTTAGTAATAAAGCGCTAAAAAAGGCTTAAATATTTTTAAAGGTTAATAAGCGATTATTCGCCGGCATAGCATGATCATCGATAAGTGCTAAGCCGGCGTTATCCGCTAATTTAATGATGGCTTCAATATCTCGGATGCCACTGTTTTTATCCCTATCTTTTAGCCATAAATCAAAGTTTGCATTACTCTCGCTAGTAAACTTTCCGTGATAATTAAACGGCCCATAAATACATAAAATCCTCCTTCAGCGAGGTTATGGTTAACCCCTTGAAAGAACTTTTCAACTAAATCCCAACTAACAATATGTAAAGTATTCGCGGTAAAGATACCATCAATTTTTTCGCTAATGTTGGCCAAGGTTTATTCAAATCAAGGGATAGTGGTAAAGATAGATTGTTTAAAGCACTTTGTTTTACCCGTTCACTGATCCCTGGGTGATTAATGGCTAAATCACTGGTTTGCCAATGAAGCTGTGGTAAGTGCTCAGCAAAATAAACTGCATGTTGGCCAGTACCTGAGCCTATTTCAAGCACGTGTTTTTGCTCTTTAAATGCTTGTGTTAAAATCGATAAAATGGGCGCTTTATTATTTTCACAAGCTTGTGAGAAACTTAATGACATGACTGTTCCTTGGTTAACAGTTAAAAAGTTATTATTAAACTTATCGGCTAGTTATGCTCAGCATTAAAAGGTAATGCTTGCTGGCATTGCTTTTGATAAATTTGCATTTGCTGGCATTCTTGCTGGCAAAACGCTTTAATTGCCGGTTTAAATTCAGCATGCTTAACCCAATGATAAGAATGGGTTAACACAGGTTTAAAGCCTCGTTGTATTTTATGCTCGCCTTGTGTACCTGGATTAAAACGGGTTAAATTTTTTGAATACAAAACTCTATGCCTTGATAATAACAGAGTTCAAAATGCAAATTGTTATATTGTTCACTACAGCCCCAATAACGGCCATACAAGGTATCTTGATCGTAAAAAAATAAAGCACAAGCAACCCGTTCTTGACGTTGTTCATGGCTTGCTACCACTAACAGTATGTTATCAGCAAAGTGGTTAAAAATTTGCTCAAAAAATTGATAAGTAAGATGAGGCTCGTGACCTTTTTTTAAATAGGTTAACTGATAAGCTAAATAAAAGTAGTCGAGCTCTTTTTGGGTCAGCTGTTTGCCGGTTAATTGTTCAATACTTAAACCTTGCTTTGCAATTGATAACCGTTCTTTTTTCGTATTTTTTCGTTTTCTTGCAGTAAAACCCGCTAAAAACTCATCAAAAGTTTGGTAGTTTCTATTAAACCAATGAAATTGCACGGTATGACGAAGGTAATAGTCAGCTAACGATTTATTTGATGCAACATCAATGGTTGCCGGTTCAATGTCTTGTGCTTGCTTGTTAGCTAATTGGTTAGGTGCAATAAACAAACTATGCCAGCTGTTAAGTTCATGCTTTTGGCAATATTGGCTAAGTTCATTAAATATCTGTTCAAGGTTAAGTGGCGCTGTTACATTATTTATCAGTAACTTTTCACAAGGCACGGGGGTAAAAGGAATACTCGCAACCAGTTTAGGGTAATAGGGGAGTTGATAACGTTCATATGCCTCAGCCCAAGCCCAATCAAAAACATATTCACCCCAAGAATGCTGCTTAATGTACATAGGAAGAATAGCTTGGAGCTGTTCATGCTCATCAGTTACTACTAAATGATGGGGCTGCCAACCTCGTTCAGCACAGGCAGAGCGGCTATTTTCAAGTGCGAAAAAATAATCGTATTGAATAAAAGGGCATGATGAGGACACCAGTGCTTGCCAATCGGCTCTATTTATTTTTTCGATACTATCAACAAACTGAATTTTCAAAATAACAAGAACACAGGATAAAACATAAGCTTACTGTAAAATGTTTTTAACTAAACGCCTACCCATAATCAAGATAATTGCGATAAATAAATAAAAAGTCAGTGTTAATGTTGAAAAAACTCTCAATCTGAGGCTATTTCAGTACAAAAAGGTGAAATCACCATGATATAATGTTGTCACTTTTTTACCTCATCAACAGAATTAAGCTTTATGTTACCGCGGTTAGAACCTCAATTTTCAGTGTCACCTTTGTATCAAGAATTTGCCAACAAACTTCAAGCAACAAGTTTTACGGGTGATATTAATTTTCAATATAGTGCTCGCCTTGCGGTTGCTACCGATAACAGTGTTTATCAACAATTACCGCAAATGGTAGTGCATCCTAAGTCGATTGAAGATGTTCAAGCGATCAGTCAATTAGCCTCACAAGCGGAATTTAACGAAATAAAGTTTAGCGCCCGTGGTGGCGGTACTGGTACCAACGGCCAAAGTTTAACGCCAGGCATTGTTGTTGATTTATCAAAACACATGAACAACATTTTGGAAATTAATGTTGAAGAAAAGTGGGTACGGGTACAAGCAGGGGTAATTAAAGATCAATTAAATGATTTTTTACGCCCGTATGGTTTTTTCTTTTCGCCGGATTGTTCAACCAGTAACCGCGCAACCTTAGGTGGTATGATCAACACTGATGCTTCCGGCCAAGGTTCGTTAGTTTATGGTAAAACCTCAGATCATGTTTTAGGTTTGGAGTCAGTGTTAGCAAATGGCGATTTATTATCAACTTCTCAATTAAGTTTAAGCCAAGCACAAGCCTTATCTAAAGAAGCTTCTTCTACTGGCCGTATTATGGCTGCGGTATTAACAAGCTGTACCGATAACCGCGATAAAATTTTAGCTAAATTCCCGCGGTTAAATCGTTTTTTAACCGGTTATGATTTAGAAAACGTATTTAATAAAGATATGTCAGAGTTTGACCTATCACGAGTGATCACAGGCTCTGAAGGCTCATTAGCGTTTGTCTGTGAAGCAAAACTGAATGTTACGCCAATTGCTAAACATAAAACCATTATTAATATTAAATACGACAGTTTTGATTCAGCCTTACGTCATTCGCCTTTTTAGTTTCGGCGAAAGCAACGTCAGTAGAAACCATAGATTCAAAAGTATTAAACCTAGCGAAAAAAGACATTGTTTGGCATTCCGTTAGTGACATGATCACCGAAGTTGAAGGCCAAGTGATGGATGGCATCAATATGGTTGAATACAACAGTGAAAGTGAGGAAGAAATCAGCACTCAGGTAGCTGAACTGACTAAATTATTAGACGAAGAAATTGCCGCCAATAAAGGGGTGATTGGCTATCAAGTAACTTCCGATTTAGCTAGCATTGGTAAACTTTATGCCATGCGCAAAAAGCTGTGGGCTTATTAGGTAATACACAAGGGGCACAAAAACCGTTAGCGTTTGCTGAAGACACGGCGGTACCACCAGAAAACTTAGCCGATTATATTGTTGAGTTTCGTGAGTTATTAGACGGTTACGGTTTGCAATATGGTATGTTTGGCCATGTTGATGCAGGTGTGTTACATGTACGCCCAGCACTTGATATGTGTGATCCTGAGCAAGAAAAACTCTTACGTGAAATTTCAGACAAAGTCGTTACCTTAACTGCTAAATATGGCGGTTTAATGTGGGGTGAACACGGTAAAGGTTACCGTAGTGAATACAGCCCTGAATTTTTTGGCGAAGAGCTGTTTAATGAGCTTAGAAAAATTAAAACGGCTTTTGACCCCTTTAATAAAATGAACCCAGGAAAAATCTGTACTCCCATTGATTCAGATGAAAAACTGGTTTCGGTTGACGACCAAAAGCGTGGTTTTTTCGACCGTCAAATTCCGGTTAATGTTAAAGACTCTTTTTCTTCTGCGCTTGACTGTAATGGTAACGGCTTATGTTTTAATTATGACGCTACTAGCCCTATGTGTCCTTCAAGTAAGGTTACGCGTGACCGTCGTCATTCGCCAAAAGGTAGAGCTGGCTTGATGCGAGAGTGGTTACGTTTATTACAAAACCAAGGTGTTGATGTATTAGCGTTAGAAAATAAAATTCAAGGTTGGTCAGTAAAACGCTTGGTGGATAAGGTTAAATATTCGCTTAACTATACTTTAAACAAACAACACGACGATGATTTTTCTCATGAAGTAATGGAAGCGATGCAAGGTTGTTTAGCTTGTAAAGCATGCGCTAGCCAATGCCCAATTAAAGTGGATGTGCCAGATTTTAGAGCGCGATTTATCAATCTTTATCATTCGCGTTATGCCCGTCCAATGAAAGATCATTTAGTGGCAAATGTTGAAACTTTAGCGCCATTAATGGCAAAAGCGCCTAAGTTAATTAATAGTGTGTTAGCAAGTAATGTTTACGAAAGCTTTTCGCGTAAGACTATAGGTTATCGCGACACGCCGTTGTTATCGTCACCAACCTTGAAAGAAATTACTGATCAAGCTTGTTACGACGAATTTGATTTAAGTTATTTTAGCCAATTACCACAAGTTGAGCGTGACGAGTTTGTGTTTATTGTGCAAGACCCATTCACTTCTTTTTATGAAGCTGAAACGGTTGCTGACTTTATGGCGTTAATTAATCGTTTAGGATTTAAACCGGTATTATTGCCATTTAAACCTAATGGTAAAGCCCAACATGTGAAAGGCTTTTTAGCGAAGTTTGCTAAAACGGCAAAAAATACTGCTCAGTTTTTAAATAACATTGCCGAGTTAAATATTCCGATGGTGGGCTTAGATGCCTCATTAGTGTTATGTTATCGCGATGAATATAAACAAATTTTAAAAGACAAACGTGGTGATTTTAACGTTTTATTAAGCCATGAATGGTTATTTGCCAATAAAGATAAATTTGCCCGTGATGATATTCAGCAGCAAATTAACAATAGTGATGCTAAAGAAAGTATCGATTATAAATTATTTGCCCACTGTACTGAAAAAACCATGTTAGCGAAAAGTGAAGACCAATGGTGCGATATTTTTACTACCTTTGGTTTATCGCTCGGTAAAATACCAACCGGTTGTTGTGGTATGGCTGGTACTTATGGCCATGAAGTGTCAAATTACGAAAACTCAAAAGCCTTGTATGAAATGAGTTGGCAACCACAACTTGATAAACATGACCGATCACAAATTTTAGCCACTGGTTTTTCATGTCGTAGCCAAGTTAAACGCTTTGAAAAATACAAACCGATCCATCCGGTTACGGCTTTATTACAATTGTTTGAACCGGTAGCGAGATAAAGGTTACATGCATAAAAAATTAGCCAAGTATTATTCAATTGAAATGTTAAAAGCGTCAACGGCTTATAATGATGGCGCTTTTGAACTCGCTTTTCTCATTTAGAAAGAGCGCATATTCTTGGCCAAAAAAATACCAAAGCGCACCTAATTAGTCATTGGTGGATGTTTAAAATAGCAGTAAAACAACAAAAATTTACTGCTATGTTAGGGCAAGCATTAAGAATGCTTGCCGCGTTGGTTTTTTCTAAGCTTTGGGTACCAGTAGGGAATACTGGTGGTACCAATGTCAGCGCCTTTAAAACCATGCCTTTACCTGATGATTTAGCGAAAATTTTAGCAAAAATATAGCTAATACCATTTTCTTCATGCCTTGCCTCTAAGCCTTTAAATTCTCGCTAAGCGATCATTTTCTGATACGGATTGGTATAAGTTACCGTTTTAATTTTCTGATAATAAATTGTAATTAGGTTTGCTGATGTAATGTTTGCTTACTAGAATTAACTTAACTACTAAAGAATAGGTAGTGATTAAATAGGGAGAGCATTATGCAGGTTAGTGAGCAGCTTACATCGAATGATCGCACCAAATTTATTGCCATTTTAAGTTATATGACCATTGTCGGTTGGCTTATTGCACTTGTTTTGCATGGCAAAGATAAGGACCCTTTAGCACGTTTTTCATTTACGGCAATCGTTAGGATTGTTTGTCACTGCTATGATCTTAGCGTTTGTGCCTTTAGTGGGATGGATAATTAATCTCTTTTAATTGCTGCTTGGTGTTACGGTCTTTACAGTGCCATTATTGGTCATAAATATACCTTGCCTATCATCGGTGATTTTTATCAACGACATATCGATTTCATTTCTTAGAGTTAGCTTTAATTGTAATAAGTTTTCTTTTTTTAACTAGTTTTGTGCCGGCCAATATGATGTAATTTCGATACTGAAATTTGTCATTTGGCTTGCTCTTGATTTACCTCTATCCCGCTAACAAAATGGAATATTTGTTAGAGCTTTTAAATAAAGTTCAACAAGTTTCACCATTACCTATTTTTGAAAAAGAAGTCATTGTTGTTCAAAATGCTGGCATGCAACACTGGCTTAACATGTCCGTCGCTAATACTCGCGGCATTAGTATGAATATTGATTACGCGTTACCAGCTCAGTTTTTATGGAAACTGGCTAGAAGCGTTGCTAGTAAGGAAGTTGTGCCAGATCAATCACCCTATTCAAGAGAAGTATTAAGTTGGCGTATATATCGCTTATTACAAACAGAGCAGGTATTAAAAGATACCGATTTTGCCACTGTGGTGAGTTATTTTTCATCGTTAGCACAAGCACAAACAACACATGAACAAAGTAAGCCAGTAGCAAATATTGATGATTTAAAACAATATCAACTGGCAGTGCAATTAGCCGATTTATTTGAACAGTATTTAATTTTCCGTCCTGATTGGTTACACCGCTGGCAAGCAGGTGATTTTTCAATATCAGAGCCAAATCTTCATTCACAAAATGATCCATCAACATTGTCAGATGATGTTTTAACAGTGTTAACTTGGCAGGCTAAACTTTGGTCGTTATTGCAAGCAGAAAGCGCTTATAACCCAGAAACCTTAATCAAGCAGGCGTGCCAAAATTTAGCTGACTATCAACCTTATCTGCCAAAACGCATTTGTTTCTTTGGTATTAATGCTATGGCGCCGATGTGGCTAGAGTTTATTCATCAATTAAGTGAATATACCCAAGTACACTTTTTTCATTTAAACCCTGTGCTGATTATTGGGGCGATATTAAAAGTGAAAACAAGCGTTTAAACAAATTGATGATTGGACACAAGGTTTTGATGATTTTCACCATGACATTGGCAATCCGTTATTAGCTAATTTAGGACAACAAGGACGAGAATTTTTAGCCTTGCTGCAAGGTTATAGTACCTATCAATTTGATGTTTTTGAGCAAGCTAATAGTGAGTTAGATAGTGCTGAACTAACTCGTAATGTGCAGGCACAAACACCGTCAATATTATCTGCGCTTCAGCACGACATTTTAACCTTACACGATGCTCGTCAAACGCCGCAGCAGGTAATTGATGATTCGATCACTAGCACTAGTGCCCATAGCCCGTTAAGAGAAGTACAAGGGTTACATGATTGGTTATTACATCAATTTAACCAAGATCACAGTTTAACGCCGAAAGATGTTTTGGTGATGTGTCCACAAATAGAGCAATATGCGCCGTATGTTGATGCGGTATTTGCGCGTGGTTGGCAAGAATTAGCTAATAATATTCCACCATTACCTTGTTCAATTGCCGATCGGGGTAGTAAAGATGCGGAGCCATTAGTAGCCGCGTTTGTTGATTTATTATCTTTACCGGATAGTCGTTTTCAAGTTAGCCAGTTATTGGGCTTTTTACGATTAAATGCGGTGCAAGCTAAGTTTAATTTTACTGATGATGAATTAGATAAAATCAGTGCTTGGTTAGCACAAGCGAACATTCATTGGGGTTTAGATAAAGCTCACAAAGCCCAAGTATTAAGCACAACCGAGGCGTCATCACAATTTACTTGGCAACAAGGGCTTTCTCGCTTAATGCGTGGTTTTGCTTTTGCCGATCATGATGCTTTGCAGCAAGAGCAGTTTTTGCTATCAACTATTGAAGGTAGTGATGCCATTTTGCTGGGCCAACTGATGTTAGTATTAGAGCAATTACAACATTATGCCCAGCGTTTAAATCAAACTCGTACGCCATTACAATGGCAGCAATATTTACATCAGCTAGTTGATAATTGTTTTTCTGATACCGGCTCAGATGCTATTGATATTATTCATCAAGCGATAGAACAATTAGTTGAATATAGCCAAGAAGCGCAGTTTGTTAATGGCGTTTCATTAGCTATTGTGCAAGAGTTTTTAAATCATCACTTTAGCCAGCCAGATCCTGGTCGACAATTTATGGTTGGCCAAGTTACTTTTTGCTCTATGTTACCGATGCGCAGTATTCCATTTAAAGTGATTGCGGTTTTAGGATTAAACGATGGCGACTTTCCGCGTCAGCGTAAACCACAAGCGTTTGATCTTATGCAACAAACACCAAGTCGCATTGGCGATCGATCGCGTCGTGGTGATGATAGATACTTATTTTTAGAAGCACTTATTTCTGCCAGACAAGCTTTATATTTAAGTTATCAAGGGCGAAATATTAAAAATAACAGCGAAAAACAGCCCTCATTAGTGTTAAAAGAATTGTTTGCTTATTTAACTGATGCTTATGGGTGGTGCAATGTCAATTAGAACAGCCCAATTGTCATATTCGTCAATTACCAATGCAGGCATTTAGTGAGAAAAATTATCAAGGTAAATGGCCGGGCTTTGATCTAAAATGGTTGGAACTTGTCAATCGTGGGCAAGCGCAATATACGCCTGAGCCGCTTGCTATTAAACAACAAGTTCAAGAAACTTCTATACAGCATAGCGAACAAACCTTGAACTTAACGTTTGAGCAACTTATTCAGTTTTTTGTTCATCCGGCTAAATGTTTTGCAGAGCAGCAACTTGATTTATCGTTTCGTCGATACGAACAGCAACTGTCTGATCATGAACCTTTTACGCCAGATCCACTGAGTAGCTATTTATATCGCCAAGCCGCATTAGACATTGCTTTAGATAGCCAACTATTAGCTGATGATAAACAAAACAAGCTAAACCAGTTAAATCAGATCAACCAATTAAGCGGTGAACTTCCCGAATTACCGTCAACGCCAGAATTATTAACACGCTGGCGCAAGACAGTCAAGTTTTTGCTCAGGCACTGCAAGCGCTTGATTTTAATAATGAACAGCAGCTTAGCGAGCAACAGGGTATTAACCTAAGTTACCATGATGTTACATTACCAATAATCCTTGATGATATACCGATTAACAATCAAGATGCCCAAGCGGGTTTAACAAATAAATCAAAACTAACCGTTAATTTAACTTGCCGCATGCCAGTGTTAGGTCAGCATGTTGTGGTATTTCGTAGTAGTACCGCAAAAGCGAAAGACTTGTTAACCATGGCGCTTTATCAACTAATATTGCAAGAGCATCAGTTAATCGTGCTTAATGGTGAGTCAGCGTGTGAATCAACACCGTTAGCCAATATTAACGGTGTACAAGGCGTGTACTTTGATACTAAGGCGCAAAAGTTATTCAATACCAAGTGAATGCTTATTCATCAAGTCAGACGTTATTATCTGAATTATTATTGGCTTACTTAAAAGGGCAGCAACAAGCCTTATTACTCAATGCTGCCTTAGGTGAAACTTATGTTAGCAAGCGGGTTAAAAATAAGCCGTTTGAGCAAACTGAATTTGAACTTTATTGGCAAGATAACAATTTACCTGCGCCGTTAGGTAATGATCCTTACATACGCTATTTTTGGCCGAAAGTACCTGAGTTCTCAGATTATCAAAACGCACTTGAAGCTATATATTTTCCTTTATTTTCAGCGGTGGTGAAAAAGAAATGAGCCAAAATTTAGTCACTCAAAATCTCGTCGCCCATCGTATTAATCTCAGCGGTAAACACTTAATTGAAGCGAGTGCGGGTACCGGTAAAACTTTTAATATTACGCGTATATATTTAAGAATGCTGCTAGAGCGTAAATTACCGGTAGAAAAAATACTGGTTATGACCTTTACCAAAGATGCGACTCAAGAATTAAAAGGTCGTATTGACAGCACCATACGACAAGCACTAGCGGATTAGCCTCAGTTAATACAAAGCGCTCCATTTTACCAAGCCATTGCTGAAACCGTCTCAAGCGAAGAAGCGGCATTTTTATTAAAAAAAGCGCTCTTATTTTTAGATGAAAGCGGCTATTTTCACCATTCATGGCTTTTGTCAGCGAGTATTAACCGAACATGCCTTTTGCCACTAAAATGGCGTTTGATGCCAGCTTAGAAACCGACTTATCGGATATTGTTCAGCAAGCAACCCAAGATTGCTACCGTATTTTAGCCAGCGGAGCAGCCGCAAGCCTTTTATTGCTAAGTGAATTTTGGCAAACACCCGACAGTTTTATTTCAGCTTTTGCCAAAGCCATTTATCAACGTAGCGTGCTAGATGTGTTATCAGAAGCCGTTATTTGCGAAAACTTTGGCCAAGAAGTTCAATTGGTCATAAAAAGTGTTAATGATAATAAATCACTGATTTACCAAGTGTTAATTGATAGCCAAAAAAATGCTAAACAAACGGAACGTATTGCCGAATACAACGAGTTACACGCTTGGCTATCGTCATTATATAGCTCGTTGTCATCAGGTTTAACATCAGATGAGTTAATCGCCATTGAAGAAACACATGGCAAAATTCCGACCGCTTTTTTTAATGGTACCCGTTATGCGCGCTCACCGCAGAAAGCAGAATTACTAGCGGTATTTGAGCCGGTCAAAGCGGTTAAAACAAGTTACGAAAAGTTTTGCTAAAAAGTATAAAAGGCTAAAGCCTTTGCGTTAGTGCGAACCTTGGTTTATCAAATTCGTGATAAAATTCGCCTTCAAAAGGAGCAAGTTAACGTACTTGGCTTTGATGATTTGATCAGTAATTTAGCAAGTGCATTAACAAGTAATCAGCAACTTGCCGATCGTATTCGCCAAGATTACCCCGTCGCCTTAGTTGACGAATTTCAAAGATACCGATCCGATCAATTCACTATTTTAAATGCGTTATATAGCAAAGAAGACGATGAGCTGGAAATCACATCTGCTCAAAATCACAAAAACGATTGTGCGGTGTTTATGATCGGCGATCCTAAACAAGCCATTTACGGTTTTAGGGGTGGCGATGTTTTTGCTTATCTTGCGGCACGAGAAAAATGTCAATATCAGTGGGTAATGGACACAAACTGGCGCTCTAGTGCCGATATGATCGCCGGTTACAACCGCTTATTTTATGGTGCAGCACTTGAAACTGAAGGTGCACAGCAGGTGTTCGGCTATAACATTCCTTATTTACCGGTACAAGCTAGCCCAAATGCTAAACCTGAGCTTGACGCTAATGATAACTTTCAAGCGTTACAATTTATTTATTTTGAACATGAAAAGGGCGGCGATAACCAAAAAGTACCACAAAGCTTTCGGGCAGATATGGCGAGCTGGTGCGCCCATGAAATTAACCGATTATTAACCACATCTCTTAACAAGCCATTGCAAGCGCAAGACATTGCCATATTAGTGAGAGATGGTACCGAAAGCCGCGCAAATTAAAATAGCCTCGAACAAGCGGGCCTGGCCAGTGTTTATTTAAGTGATCGCAGTAATCTGTTTGAAAGTGATGAAGCACAACAATTAGCACAGGTATTAAAAGGCATTTTATATTGTGACAACGACAACTTGTTCAGCGCCGCAATAGCATCTCCCTTATTTAATTATCATGCAAAAGCCTATTATCAATTACAACAAGACGAGCAAGCATGGCAAAACCTTAAATTTGCTTTTGATGATTTGCGTAAACATTGGCTGAATAAAAGTTTTATGTCGATGGCGTTAAAACTAATGCATGGCCATTTTTTGTTATTCAATCAACCGCACAAGATCGTGCCTTAACCAATTTATTGCATTTGTTTGAATTATTACAAATTGCTAGCCAGCATCATCAGCCACACGAATTATTATTTTGTTAGAGCAACATATTCTAGGTGCCGCAAATATTACTGAAACGGAACTGCGTTTAGACAGTGACGACGACCTGATCAAAATAGTGACGCAGCATGGTTCTAAAGGGTTAGAGTATCCCGTGGTGTTTTATCCCGTTTGCCAGTCGGTATAAACATCCATTAAAACTGGGGGAATTCAAATATTCAACTGATTGAATATCATGATCACAACAAACAATTGCACTTAAGCCTTGATGGCTCAGATGAAGCAAAAGCCGCTATGGTCGCAGAAAACCACGCGGAAACGATCCGATTATTATATGTGGCCATTACCTGTGCTGAGCAGCGCTGTTATGTGTTAACCACAGATTTTGAACATGCCGATAAATCGCCGATTGGCAGTACCTTAAAAGTTCAGCAAGCAGGGCAGTTATTACCGGCTTTACAAGATTTAGCGCAATCTAATGGTATTGGTTTGCAAACGATCACAGCAGACGAACTAACCACAATTAAAAATGCTGTAACTGAGCAAGCAGAGCAGGACCATGCCATTGCCAATGAAACTATAAACAAACACGGCAAACAACAATTGAAACGCCTGCTTTTACCAGTATTATTGAGCGTGATTGGTGGCTAAGTTCATTTTCTGCGTTAACTCGTCATACAAGTCATAGCGGTATTTCAACCCCAGATCGCGACAACGACAGCTTAAGTGCTGATATGGCCGAGGCGCAAAGTCATTTAATGCGTTTTCAAATGATCAAAGGCGCACAAGCCGGTAATTTTCTTCATGACGTTTTTGAACTGTTAGATTTTAGCAAACCCAATTGGCCGGAAGCGTTAAAAAGACCAATAACTAAATACCAATATTTGCTTGATGGCTTTAGCGAGTCGGAATTAATTACTTGGTTAACTGAGGTTATTAATACGCCTTATTGGCTGGAAAAACGGGCTGACTTTAGCTTCGTTAACTAAAGAAAATACCTTACGGAAACTGAATTTTATTTTCCAATGTTAGACGCCAATATGGCGGGTTTGGCAAATATTCTGTCCGATCATCGAAACTATAAACGCAACCTTTGGCTGAACCCAAAACCGTTGGTAGTGAAGAACGAGCCCAAAACGAGGTAACAACTCCACAAGTTAATTTACCTTTATATCGAAAGCTCAAAGGCATGATGCATGGTTTTATTGATTTAATTTTTCAATCGGATGGTAAGTTTTATGTTTGTGATTATAAATCGAGTCATCTCGGTGACAGTTTTAATGATTATCAAGAAGAACATTTATTAATCAATATTGAAGGTAATTATTACGACCTACAATACCTTATTTATTCGCTGGCGTTACATCGTTATCTGAAAGTGCAACTGCCGGATTATCAAGCGGAGCAACATTTTGGCGGCGTGTTTTATTTATATTTACGTGGTATGAGTGACCAACCCTGTGGTGTTAACCAAAGCAATAAAAAAATAGCCTGCAAAACTGGAGCGTATTTTACTTTATATTACCTGAGCTACTTTGAACAACTGGATAGTTTATTTAGTGGTGCTGAGTTTTCAGCCAACACAACAGCAAGCTCAACAGAGTCATCAACTAAAATGAGTGAGCATAATTAATGAATAATCCTGTTTATGCTAATTTTCAACAAGCTGAGCAACAACTTAATGAGCTGTTACCGGTTGATTACTTTTTAGCGCAAGAAGTGACTAGCGCTTTAGTAAGCGCTATTGAGCAACAATCTGAAAATGTGTCAGTACAAAGCCATCATCAGCAAAAATATTGTTTCACGCAACTATTGCATTAAGCCAAAGTGTTCAGCAAGGTCACACCTGTTTACCTTTAGCTGTTATTGCGAATACACGTTTTGGTTTTTACTAGGATCCTGATGGAAACATCAGCAAACAAGTTTGTTTCCCACATTAACAGAGTTACTAAGCGTTAAGTGATTTCAAGCTTGCTCATTATGACGATCAGTTATTGGTTTTGTCAGTGAAAAACCTTATTTACGTCGTTATTACCTATTTGAACAAGAAGTGAATCAAGAATTATAAGCGCATAGTTAATAATACATTGTATTCAACCGCGGATATTGAAAAGTATTAACGTTGCTTTTTCTCAAACATCAACTGATGTTGAAAGCAACAGGAAATTGATTGGCAAAAAGTGGCGGTAGCTAATGCCATCAACAAAAACTTTAGTGTTATTGCTGGCGGACCTGGTACAGGAAAACTTATACCGTAACCAAGTTATTAGCCTTAATGATGCTTGAACAATCGGTTAAGCAGGATAACCAAGAAACTATGTTGACAAAACACGCTATGCGTTAGTTGCACCAACCGGCAAAGCGGCTCAGCGATTATCAGAATCTATACAACAAGCGGTTCAACAGTTTTCAGGGTTATTGAGGAGCAGGTTTTAGCCCAAATACCCACCGAGGCATTAACGATACACCGTTTGTTAGGTTATATTCCGAACAGCCCCAATTTTCGTCATCATCAAAATAACTTACCAGCCATTGATTTTTTTGCTAATTGATGAAGCGTCAATGGTTGATCTCGCTTTATTAACACGTATTTTTCGAGCATTACCCGAACATTGTAAAATAGTGTTATTAGGCGATGCTGATCAACTACCGGCTGTTGCTGTAGGTAATGTTTTAGCGGATATTCCACGGCCTCATCCGGGTGTTAGTAAAACTAATGCACAATATTTAAAAAGCTGTTACCGGTTTTGAACTTGTACCGCGAAAATGCGCCGCTGATCACTTAACGTTTTTAATGAAAAGCCGACGTTTTGATGGCGAAGGGGAATTGGCAAGCTAGCGAAAGCCGTTATAGCGGGTGACTCTCAAAACCATTTGGCAATTGTTAACTGAGTCAATAACACGTACCTCTGATTCACAAGTGCAGCTGCTTAGCGTTCAATCTGAAAATAATTCGTCAGCGCAGAAAACAAAATAGCTTATTTAGGGACTTTATTATTAGCAATATTACATGCTGCTTTTTCGCAGTAATACCATCAGTGAAGCTACTTTACTGTTAAATCAATTTAGAATATTATGTGCCACGCGCGAAAAGGGCAACAAGGTGTTGAATTTATTAATGAGCAAGTTTTACAATATTTTCAAACACGCGGACTGATCACATCGCAGCAGTGGCATTTTCTCACGCCATGCTAATACTCATTACTGAAAAATCACCATAAACTAGGGATTTACAATGGTGATGTTGGTATTATCTGGCGAAATTCGTCAGGGCATTTAATGGCTATGTTCGAAAACTCCAATGAAACCACAGGTTATGTATTATCCTATCGCGATTGCCTAAATATGAGCCGTCAGTTTAGCGCGATGACAATACATAAACCCAAGGCAGTGAATTTTCTAATGTTCTTATGGTGTTACCTGAAAATAGCGACAATAAATTATTATCTCGCGAGCTTTTATACACCGGCATAACCCGCGCTAAACAACATATTGCCATTGTTAGCCAAGCCAATGTGTGGCGTTACAGTGTTGAAAATAAAGTGATTCGCTACTCTCATGTGTCAGTGTCAACAAATGATTAAATCTAACAAGGTAAATATTAACAATGCAGTTGCAAGAAATTGATAAAAATCGTTATCGTAAACATTTAAACCGTATTATTGTTGGCTTTATCGCAAGTTTTACGCTGTTAGCCTTAGTTTTTGGCCAAGCGTTGATTTTTGTATTTTCAACACCAGGAGGTGATAACTTTCGTTTTAATCTTGCCGGTGTGTTACTTGCTTTGATTTTGTGCGGCGCTATTTTAAATAAAATTAAAAACAGCAATTTATTTGTTGAGGTATATTACGTATGGCAATTAAAACAGTGCCAAAATCAAATCTACCGCAAGCTTAAAAGTATTAAAAAAGCCGCTTCAGAAAACGATACCGCAGCAATTGCTATTTTAGTTTTTTATTATCGCAGCTTAAAACAAGTTTATGAACTTGACGATAATACACTAACCATAAATAACATCATCAGTGAGTTAAATAAATCGATAACATTAGCGGAAGAAAATAACCTTGATCACCAAATAATAAAGTTAGATAAAAATAATCTGAAAACTTTTTAATCAATATAAATCAAAAAGCTAAGAGTATTCTCATATTGCTTTTGCCTTGAAAGGGATCTTTAATAGATTAATAATAGTAATCGAATAACCTTTTGTAGAAAGAAAGATTTAATCAACATATTAAACTGAATAGTAGTACAAGGAGTACACATGGAATCTTCAGAAAATAAAAAACTAACTCGCTGCTCAACTTTTATAGCCGGTGGAGTTTGTGCTGGCTTAGCAAATTATACAATTTACACTTTTTTTGCCGCTCAACAACGCGTTAGATGCCCTTAGGGCTTAGGAGTTAATTATGGATATTGATGAAGATAAAATAGATGAGGCGGCCTTAGCTTTAAATGTACCTCACATTGCACGATTATTTCCGAGCATGGAAACAAATTGATTGGGAAGTGACTAATCGACTACATAAAAAAAAGGTTTAATTTGTGATCCTATAGGTAAAACTAAATCTGTTGTATTAACGGATGAAGGGTTAAAAAAAAAATCTAAAGAGTTGTTTCAAAACTATTTTCAAAAGATTAAACAGCAAAAATACAGTTGGCTAGTTTGGCTTACAAGCTTAACTAAACTTGGCTTAGCGTTGGTATGGTGTTCATCGATGGAGTTATTATGAAATGTAATAGCTCAAATCTAAGCGTATAAAGCACCGTTAAAAATCGAGTAACTTTCAAATCAGAACTGAGCTACTACAGCTAACTTTTAAGGCTATTAAATTAACAACCGCCACCATAACAACAGCTTAGTTACGGCTGATGTTTCAGATGGTTTTATTTCATGGCCATTTATGACTATATAATGTCTGAAAGGGGGCTGATAACACCATTCGCCCCTCGCTCAATAACATGGGTATATATTTGTGTCGTTCTTACATCTGTATGTCCAAGCTGCTCTTGAACTGTACGAATATCTGCCCCTCGTTGTAATAGGTGAGCAAAAAGAATGTCGCAATGTATGACAAGTAACATTTTGATATACCGGCGTCGTAGCGGCCTTTTTAACGGCTTTACGCAAAAACCGTTTCATTAATATGATGACGACGTAATAATTGAGAATCAGGATCAATACTTAAATTTTTTGAAGGGAATAAATAGTGCCACCCTAGCTCTTTAGGCGCATTAGGATATTTTTTAGCGAGAGGTAAGGAGCCAAACACCATTATAATTGGGTTGTTTGACATCATATTGATAATACTTTTCAACGACTTTTATTTGATTTTGCAAAGGTGGAATTAATTCCGACGCTAATGTGACTCGACGGTTTTTACCGCCTTTACCTTTGCCACACCTGTATTGAACTATAATCGAAATCAATATCTTGTACTCTTAAACGAATAACTTCCATTAAACGTAAACCACATGCCGTACATAAGTTGACACTGTAAAGCATAGTTTGCATTTACAACATCCAACAGCGATTTAATTTCTTTTGAGTAAGCACGGTAGGAAGTTTAGTGACCGCCTGGCTACGATTAAAAATTAAGCTGAAGAGTTAATGGGTTTTTAATAATTTCTTTATACAAAAAGACCAAAGCATTAAGAGCTAAAGCCTGTGTTTTAGGGGCTATATTTTTGTATTACTTAAATAAGAAAGAAAAGCTTCAACTTCTTGGTCATGCCCTTTGCTAGGGTGAGATTTTTTGATTAAAGTTGATATAAGCTTTAATCCAATAGATATAGGACTCTATAGTGTTTAGCATAACGTTTCAATCCCATTTGTTCTTGAACGTGTAATAGAAATTTTGACATTCTGACCTCCATTTAAAACCATTAAATAATTCCATTTAATATCCGTAAGTATAGATGAGTATATTTATAAGTTTTGCACGTTTTTAACAGGACAAACCGTAGAAACAAGGCAAAAAGCCTTACTTCTCATGAAATATATGACCTAGTTACTAATTAACCTCTTGATATATCAGATTTATAAAGATAGAGTTGAAAAATTAATAATAAACAAATTAGGCACAAAAAATTGAGTAAAAAGGTTTTTTTAACGTCTAATAAGCTGTTATACCTCAAGGAGCGAGCGTTGAGTTTTGAGCTAATTTTCTTCACTGTTTTCATTCCTTTTTTAGCTTGTTCATTTTTTTCCTTTGCTAGAAGCAGTGGATGGTCAAAGTTTAGTGAGAAATATAAAAATAAAGAAAAACTTTGATGGTGTAATAATCAAAAATATTACAGCAAACTTTAAAAGCAATAATTACAGCAATGGAATTTTAAATATAGGTGTTAATGATCAATTCATTCACTTATCAATAAATCCATTTTTTAAGCTTTTTACGCCCAACTTAAATCTCGATGATGTGTCTTTTTCTAATGAAAGTTCTCGTGCAGACTTTGGTATTTAAGTATCAAAATTGAGTTTTAAAGAGGTTTAGATATATTTGTTTGTATAACAAAAAGAAATGCCAAAAAATTAGGAATTGAGGTATAACAAGTCATTCAAGTAGGACAAAAAACAGTTTGCTTTTGCTCCTTCGTCGCTCATTTTAGCAAACAATTTTTAGCCCCTTAATGAGGCGTTGGTATGACTCCCCACGTCAAGTTAAACCATAAAGATCTCTGCTTTTTTTCGAGCCATATTTGTTTTTTATGTAAAAAAATGAGTTAACGCAGTAGATTAAGCAAGTAAATTCGTCGGTTATCATGCTGGTATTCGTGGATTATTAACCGTTTGCCAACAGCGCCTACCTTACTTGTTCCGTCGTGACACCTGTCTTCAGTCTATGCTCGTGGTTCAAGATTACGTCAGTAACCTTGCCATCCTAACGCCTTCGGTGGTTGTGTCACAGCCGCTGCTTGACCTACATGCGTTAACTCAATACCTTTTTACCATGTTGTTTTACTCTGTTATTTGTTTATTTGATTTACTTGCGTATTTTCACCCATCCTGATCACTTAATAACATCGATGCTGATCACCCAATAACATTCATCCTGATCACTCAATAACATCGGCTGATCACTTTTGACCAAAATGTTATTGAGTGATCAACTTATGTTATTGATTAAAATTTATTATTTTTTGTTTTATCTATAGGTGTTTTTAACCGTTATCCTTTTCTCTTTTTTGATGATGAGGATAACCATGCCAACGGCACCTATTTCTATGCGTAAATTAAAAGAGATCATTCGATTAAAGTACGGGTGTGAATTAACTCACCGTCAAATTGCTAAAAGCCTGTCTATATCACCGGGCTCTGTTTCAACCTATGTTAACCGAGCAGCTCAACTCAATATCACTAGCTGGCCTTTAGCGGCTAGTTGGGATGAGCAATCCCTTCATCAGGCATTCTTTAATACTAAAGCTCAACCCAAGCGCTATGCTTTACCGGATTGGTCAATTGTTCAGCAAGAGCTGCGACCTAAAACCATGACATTGCAATTACTGTGGAGGAATATAAAGAACGTCACCCCGAAGGTTATTACAGCTATAACCATTATTGCCGCCAATATAAATCTTGGCTTAAATGCCAAAAGCCATCAATGCGACAAAATCATAAAGCGGGTGAAAAGCTGTTTGTTGACTATTGCGGGCCGACGATGAATATCGTCGACCCAAGCACTGGAGAGTGCCGGACCGCACAGGTTTTTGTTGCGGTGATGGGGGCCTCAAATTACACCTATGCCGAAGCGACATTCAGCCAAGGGTTAGAAGATTGGGTGATGAGTCACGCCCGTTGTTTTGAATTCTTAGGTGGAGTCCCTGAATTGGTGATCCCCGATAACCTGAAAAGCGGTGTGACAAAGGCGTGTCGATATGAGCCAGATTTAAACCCAACCTACCAACAACTTGCCTGTCATTATAATACGGTTGTTGTGCCTGCTAGGCCTTATAAACCTAAGGATAAATCTAAAGCGGAAGTGGGGGTACAAATTGTTGAACGCTGGATAATGGCGCGACTGCGTAAGGAAACGTTTTTTAGTTTACGTCAACTCAATATCAAAATCAGGGAATTACTAATCGACTTAAACCAACGGCAGATGAAAAAGCATCCTGGTTCGAGAGCAAGTCAATTTAAAACAATAGATAAACCTGTACTCAAACCCTTACCTCAAAAGCCATACAGTTACACCTTGGTCAAACAGGTACGCGTACATATTGATCACCATGTTGAAGTTGAGAAACATTATTACTCCGTACCTCATCGTTTAATAAAACAAAAGCTAGAAGCACATGCCAGTAATGAGCTGGTGACGCTTTATCATAAAGGAGTAAAAGTAGCTGTTCACCCACGCTCTCACCGTGTCGGTGGCCATACAACAGTTGAAGAGCATATGCCTATCGCTCATCAAAAACAACAACAGTGGAGTGCAGCTCGTTTTGAAAGTTGGGCCAGAAAGTTTGGCGTATCAACAGAGCAATATGTGATTAATTTACTAACGATGAAAAAACACCCAGAGCAAAGCTACCGTGCGTGTTTAGGGCTACTCAACCTAGGTAATAAATTCGGTGAACAAAGACTTGAAGCAGCTTGTCAACGTGCGCTTGCCACAGGCCTTAACCGAGTTAAGCAAGTGAAAAATATCCTAGAAAAAGGATTAGATAAACAGCCATTACCACAAGCTCAACTCGATTTACTAAATGAAATAGACCACCCCAACATCCGTGGTAGCCAGTATTACCATTAATCAAAAAGGAAAAACATGAATACTCATCAACAAGTCAACCAGCAACTGAATAGCTTAAAACTTAGCGGCATACGTGAAGCCTTATTAAGGCAACATGAGCAACCCAATTTATATGTAGAGCAAAGCTTCGAAGAACGTTTAAGCTTATTGCTTGAGCATGAAATTATAGGACGAGAGCAACGTAAAATAGAGCGATTAACCCGACAAGCAAAGTTTAGAGTTAGCGGTACGCTTGCCCAGTTAAACTACAGTGCGAGTCGCCAACTCGATAAACACAAATGCGTTCGCTAGCCCAAGGCGAATGGCTGCGTTTACATCAAAACATCCTCATCACAGGCGCGACAGGATGTGGCAAAACTTACCTTGCTTGTGCACTTGGTCATAATCATTGTCAGCAAGGATACAGCGTGTATTACTTTAGGCTTAAAGAGCTACTCGAGAAAATGTTTATGGCTCAGGCTGACGGAGTTACCGAAAGTTTATTAATAAACTCGCTTATGCTGATCTATTGGTACTTGATGATTGGGGATTAGAGCCCTTAACCCCTCAGCAACGCAGTGATTTACTGAATTAATTGATGCTAGGTACGATAGCAAATCAACGCTAATTGCTAGTCAATTACCGATAGAAAATTGGTATAAAATGATCGGCGAATCTACTCATGCTGATGCGATATTAGATAGGTTAGTCCATGGTTCAATTAAGCTGGAATTAAAGGAGAATCAATGCGAAAAAAACTAAATTCCTTGACTGATGCTGATCACTCAAGTTAAATTTTACTGAGGTCTATAGAGAAACAAAAATGCGATCAGCATCAATGTTATT
>JAYQHI010000010.1:0-169632 GCA_038141035.1 Alteromonadaceae bacterium | reverse complement strand
TTGCTGATAAATTTGATCATCCAGAGAATCACCAAGGTGAAGGGCGTGATTTCTTGCCGTTATCTGGACAACTACACCTTGGACATTACCTGCTAACCGTGGTGTTGCTGTGCATGCTGAGGTTGAATATACCTTAGTACAGTGTGAAACCTTAATTGATGGTAAGCAAAGCAAAGAACGTCTTATTTGAAGCGTCTGATTTAGTCACCTCATGTATGGATCGTTTTGGTATTACTAAATACCATGCCTTAGGTTTTTGTAAAGGTGCGGATTTGGACTTAGTACAATTACAACACCCATTTTATGATTTTACCGTACCAATGATCTTAGGTGAGCATGTCACAACTGACTCGGGTACTGGTTGTGTTCATACAGCACCAGGTCATGGTGTTGACGATTTTGTTGTTGGTAAACTTTATAATTTAGAAGTAGCAAATCCCGTTGGTGCCAATGGTGTCTACTTAGAAGGTACAGAACTATTTGCTGGTCAACATGTTTTTAAAGCGAATGCGAATGTTGTTGAAATATTAAAAGAGCAAGGCAAAGTTAGTTCACCACCATGCCTTAGAACATTCTTATCCACATTGCTGGCGTCATAAAACGCCATTAATTTTCCGTGCGACACCACAGTGGTTCATCAGCATGGACAATAAAGGTTTACGCAAAGATTCATTGAGCGAAATCGAAAAAACGCAGTGGATACCAGATTGGGGTCAACGTCGCATTGAGTCTATGGTTGAAGGTCGTCCTGATTGGTGTATTTCACGCCAACGTACATGGGGCGTACCTATGGCGTTATTTATTCATCAAGATACCGGCGCTTTGCATCCTCGTAGTATTGAATTAATTGAAGAAGTAGCTCAACGTGTTGAAAAGTCAGGTATTCAAGCTTGGTTTGATCTTGAAGCACAAAAGAACTCATTGGTGATGATGCCAAAGAATACATTAAGGTACCAGATACTTTAGATGTTTTGGTTTGACTCAGGTACTACCCATTATTCAGTGGTTGGTGCGCGTGAAAAGAATTTGATGGTATTGCCGACTTATATCTTGAAGGCTCAGATCAACATCGTGGTTGGTTTATGTCGTCAATGATGTCATCGGTGGCGATGAATGGTAAAGCACCTTACAAACAAGTGTTAACGCATGGTTTTGTGGTTGATGCCAAAGGGCATAAAATGTCTAAGTCGTTAGGCAATGTCATCACACCAAAAGAAATCACCAATAGCTTAGGTGCCGATATTCTGCGTTTATGGACAGCGTCAGTAAACTACACGCAAGAAATTACTGCAGGCGATGAAATTTTCAAACGCCAAGCTGATGCTTATCGTCGTATTCGTAATACTTCGCGCTTTTTATTAGCGAACATTAATGGTTTTGAACTGTGCAAAACATCAAGTTGCCTTTGATGATTTAATTGCGTTAGATAAATGGATTGTTGGCCGCGCGGCACAATTACAGCAAGAAATTATTGCCGCTTATGATGAATATGAATTTCACCTAGTAGTTCATAAGTTAATGAACTTCTGTACTACCGAATTAGGTGGCTTTTATTTAGATATTATTAAAGATCGCCAGTACACCGCGAAAGATGACAGCGTTGCTCGTCGTTCATGTCAAACGGCAATGTATATTATTGCTGAAGCTATGACTCGTTGGATGGCGCCAATTTTATCTTTTACTGCCCTAGAAATTTGGCAAGCATTGCCAGTGCCAGCACAAGGTGAGCGTGATGAGTTTGTCTTTACTGATGTATGGTTTGACGGTTTAAATGAGATTACGCAAGGTAGCGACTTAAATAATTATTTTTGGGCGCAATTATTAACTGTGCGTACCGAAGTGAATAAGGCGTTAGAAATTGCCCGTAAAGAAAACAAGTGGGTAAAGCACTTGAAGCGCAAGTCACCTTGTTTGCCACCGAGTCAATTGCGGTATCGTTAACGACCTTAGAAGAATTACGCTTTGTGCTTATTACCTCAGCAGCTAAGGTTGAAGTAGTTACCAGTGCACCAGCCGATGCCCAAGCGACAGAAATTGAAGGCTTATGGCTTAAAGTTGCACCAGCAAACGGTACTAAATGTGATAGATGTTGGCATGTTACCGAAGATGTTGGCGCAAGTGAAACACATCCATTATTGTGTGGTCGTTGTATTACTAATGTTGATGGTGACGGTGAAACACGTCAATTTGCTTAATTAAATAAGTCTCAAATGAGTGCTAATAATGTGATGTTATTGGCACTTGTTGTTTAAATAAAGATGAAAAATTAATGAAAATTAACTTTAAAGAATCAGGTTTAGTTTGGTTGTGGATAACGGTTATTTTTTTGATCCTCGATCAAATCACTAAACAGTGGGTTGCACAAACCTTTGATTATCGTGAAAGTTTAGCGGTAATGCCTTTTTTCAACCTGACCTATGTCCATAATCCTGGAGCTGCCTTTAGCTTTTTAGCGGATCAACCGGGTTGGCAGCGTTGGTTTTTCACTGCAATTGCCAGTATTGCTAGCATTGTCTTTTTTGTGTGGATGGCTAAAACCCCAAAACAAAATAAAATATTAGGGATTGGTTTTGCTCTGATGTTAAGTGGTGCCTTAGGCAATTTAATTGACCGTGTTCTGTTTGGCTACGTGATCGATTTTTTAGATTTTTATGTTGGCAATGCTCATTGGCCAGCCTTTAATGTTGCCGATAGTGCCATATTTGTTGGCGCAGCTTTAATGATTATTGATTCATTTGAAAGCGGAAAAACAAAAAAAAGCCGAAAATTAATCAACTAACTTTTGCTATTGTTTACCTAAAGAAACCTCATGACCAAAATTATTGCAGCCAACTCAACAATTATTGCGCACATCACGATGAAATTAGCTGATGGCTCAGCGGCTGATAGCACCAAAGTTAATAATAAACCCGCTAAAATTATTATGGGCGACAATAGTATTTCCTGCTTTTGAACAGGCGCTACTAGGTGCAGAGCAGGGACAAACGAAAGAGTTTACACTGGCGGCAAAAGACGCCTTTGGTGAAACGAATCCTGATAATATTCATTATGTTGATGCTGATAAATTTTCATCAGAAGCGCCGGCAAAAATCGGCAACATTATTACCTTTACGCAACCTGGTGGCATTGAACTTCCAGGGATGATCAAAGAAGTATCAGGTACATCAGTAACCGTTGACTTTAATCATCCGCTTGCAGGGCAAGATGTGACTTTTGTTATAGATATTGTCGATATTGAATAATTAAAGTTATTAGTAAAAAAAGAACATAACGCATCATTAACATGTAAATACACGTAAAAAATAGAGAACAAACATGGACATTATATTAGCGAATCCAAGAGGTTTTTGTGCTGGCGTAGACCGAGCAATCAGCATAGTTGATCGCGCCCTTGATTTATTTGACGCGCCAATTTATGTTCGTCATGAAGTGGTTCATAATAAGTTTGTAGTTAATGGCTTAAAAGGTCGCGGCGCAGTATTTGTTGATGAGTTACACGAAGTACCAGACGATTGTACCGTTATTTTTAGTGCGCATGGTGTCTCAAAAGCGCTACGAAACCAAGCGAAACAACGTGGTTTTAAAAGTGTTTGATGCCACTTGTCCATTAGTAACTAAAGTTCATATGGAAGTATCACGTGCTAGCCGAAAAAATATTGAATGTATTTTAATTGGCCATCAGGTCACCTGAAGTTGAAGGCACCATGGGGCAATATGAAAGTACGGAAGGTGGTATTTATTTAGTTGAGTCTGCTGCCGATGTTGCTTCTTTAACTGTTAAAAATCCAGATGAGCTATATTTTTGTAGTCAAACCACTTTATCAGTTGATGACACCAGTGATGTTATTGATGCCCTACAAGTTAAGTTCCCAAAGATTCAAGGCCCTCGTAAAGATGATATTTGTTATGCGACACAAAATCGCCAAGATGCTGTTCGTGCAATTGCAGCTCAGGTTGATTTGTTATTAGTAGTAGGAGCTAAAAAATAGTTCAAACTCTAATCGTTTACGAGAACTAGCTGATAAAATGGGTACTACCTCATATTTAATTGACACCGCTGATGATATTCAGCCATCTTGGCTTGAAGGTGTTGAACGTATTGGCGTTACTGCCGGTGCATCAGCCCCTGAAGTATTAGTAAAACAGGTTATTGAACAATTAAAAAGTCAAGGCGGTCAAGAAGTTGTTGAGCATCCGGTCAGCGAAGAGAATATAGTGTTTGCAGTACCTATTGAATTAAGATAATCTTAAATTGCTGGATTTTTAACCGAGTGTAACATCAGTCATTTAATTTATTATATGTAGTCATTAAATTTAAAAGGATATTGACTAGCGTATCAAAGGATTAAGGTTATGAAAATGTTGTTCACTTATGTGATATTTTTGTACCTGCCAAAATTTTTTCAGAGAATGTTTTTCAAGAACATTCTCTTCTCCTAGTTTTGTGTTTAATTTTCCTTTCTTTTTTATTCAGCGATAGTGTTTATTTAAAAGACAATAGCTATACTTCTCATCAACTTTCCAGCACGTTATATCTTCTAACGAGGTCGTTTATGCGTAAACAGTCCGGTTTAACCTTTATCGAAGTTTTAGTGTCATTGGTCATCTTAGCCACGGGCATTCTTGGCGCCGTAGCTATGCAAGCTAGTTAAAAAAGGCAGCTTTGATGCGATGCAACGTTCCATTGCTTCGGCATATGCTCAGGATATTATTGAACGTATTAGAAGGCAATGCGTCTGATGAAGCCGCTTTGACAGCTATCAGGGCACTTATGGTAACGATAGTTTAGATGCACCAGCTCCTCGTTGTAATTCTATTGGTTCGTTATGTACATCGGCACAGATGCGAGCTAATGATTTATATGAATGGGAACGCCGATTAATGGGAGCTGATGTCACTGAAGGTAGCAACTTAAAAGGAGGGTTAATTGATGCTCAAGGTTGTATTGAACATAAAGACAATTCTATTACTGTTGTTATAGCTTGGCAGGGCAGAGTATCAACCAAAGATTCGGCTGATTCTGAAAATAATCTTAGTAAGAGTTGTGGTACTAGTGGGGATAAGCGGCGACAAATCATTGTTAATGCTTTTTGTATTTTAAGGTAGTTAAATGAGAATTAAACAAGCTGGTTTTAGCATCATTGAGATATTTGTTTCTTTGGTTGTTGGGTTGTTCTTATTAGCTGGCGTGATGGCAACGTTGTGTCTATGAGAACAACAACTATAGAAACAACTACTTTCGAATTACAAGAAAATGGTCGATTTGTATTCAGTGTTATCACTGATGATCTATTATCAAGACAAAATTTTGGGGCGCTTGTCTGGTAATTTAACTTTTCGGGGCTGACGAATGTGCCCGCAGTATTAGCGAGTGATTGTGCCGGAGAAGGTATAAATAATAATACAAGTTTTACCTCAACCAGTTGGACATTTTTAGGGCAATATGGAGATACATTAACTTCAGCGAATGCTTTGGGATGCATTACTTTGCTAAAACTAATAATGATATCATACAAATTAAACGAGTTATTTCCAGTGCATCCAAAGCGGCTCAAGTGGATGACGAACGTTATTATTTGATCACTAATATGAATGCTGGTGAAATTTTTGCTGGTGATGCCGCTAACCGACAATGGACTACGGTACGATATGGGAATATCAGCACCATATATATTACATTAAAGAATACACGCAAGGTAATATTACCGTTCCTGCCTTAATGTTGGCAAGATTGAGGAAAAAAAAATCTCCCCTATTTTCAAGCCCTATTGTTGATGGTATAGAAAGAATACATTTTGATTATGAATTGTCGATGATACCACAGGGGATGGTGTTTGATAATACTTTCTGCTTTTTCTATTCCTGCTGAAATTATGCCACTGCTTACTTACTAAGGATAATGAAAATAACGCTAAGAATTTTAGCGGTCACAGTTTATGTCTTGGTTAGATCAATTTTACCCGATGACGATTACGAAAATAAAAACACTTATCAGATGAGCAAACACTTGGTGTCAATTTTCTCTCAGATGATGGTTCTGGTGATAACTATCGTAGATTGTTATTGTCTCTAATTCTTTATATAATGCGAGGATTGAATCATGGTAAAGGTGAAATCTCAGCATGGTGTTGATAACATTTGTAGCATTGGTTAATTGCTTTATGCCCAGCTGTTGCCGCTGCATTAATGCAAAAATGCAACAGACATAAGAATGTCTGGTGCAACCGAAGAAAAAGTAACGGCAGTACAAAAAGCGGTTAGTTCCACGGATGAAGTGATCTATGATCAGATTAACCAAGCAGATGGTGACAATGGCTTTGCTAAGCATATTAATGCCTTCCCGCTGACAAAAGCGGTAAGTGCAAAAGATACAACAACAGTTATTTCTGTGGCGAACCCTAATATTCTTGAAACTGGTTGTCCCCATACTAAGTCAGCTTCATCTATTCAGGTTTTTACATGTAACGTTTTAAGCATTCAGGTTACCCGGAAATATGGTCGCAAGACGCAAAACCAAATTTCTGTTAATTCTGGGATAGCTCAGCAGTTGCTTAACGTAGGAGGATAAAATGAACAGGTTCTTACTAGGCGTAATACTGTTGCTTACTCAAGCACAGTTGTGGGCAGATATTGATAATTTATACGTAGGCAATACAGCTCAGAGAATTGGCAATAAACCTCAAGTTCTGATTATTTTTGATAATTCGGGTAGTATGAATACCTATGAAGAGGTCACAGCCCCTTATGATCCAAATATTACCTACCCAGCTATTGGTTCATTAAATTCTTTATCGGATAAGTTTGTCTATTTTACTAAAGGCACCGGTGTAGATAATACCAGTGCACCCACACCAGATAGCCCAAGTGAATCTCGCCGTTTCCTTGATTCCATTAATAGCTGTCAAATTGCGCGTGAACGTTTAGCTACTGTAGGTTTTTATACCGGTCATATCCGTGAATATGCTTTCCAAGGCAACTCAGGCAGCTGGCAAGAAATACCTGATAATAATGGCGCCAATATAGAAGTGATTGATTGTTGGGATGATGTTAGATTACAAAACCCAAATAATGCCGGCATTAAAAAGAAAAAATGGCACACTGCAAGATTTACCTGATGGCTATCCCATTGATGGTGAAGGAACTAAAGCAAAAACCCTGTTTATTATACCGCTGATGTGTCGCAGTCAAATACTGCATTAGGGACAGGCGAAGTGGTTACACTATACAGTGATAATTATTTACGCTGGTATAAGAGCGAAACCATTGAGACAGTTAACCGAACTCGTCTGGATATTGCCAAAGATACAGTTACTAATTTGATAGAATCAGCGCCTTCTGTTGATTTTGGTTTACAAGTTTTTAATTACGATTACCCCAATGAGGGAGACCGAGATGGTGGCAGGATTGTTTTTGGTATTCAAGAGTCTACGGCTACGGCAAGAGCGGAATTAGTCGAAATTATTGATTTAGAAATTGATGGTGAAACCAATACCCCACTTTGTGAAAGCTTATACGAAGCGATGCGATATCTTGGAGGTGAAAGCGTTATATATGGTAAGAGGACTCAAACTATGGCAGTGGTTATAAAGGCAATACCCCGCCTAGGGATACTTCCATTGAAAGCTCAGGAAATTATATTTCACCTTATTCTGGTTGTAGTAACGAGGTTTATATTATCTTGATCACCGATGGTGTGCCAACTTTAGATAAAAATGCAGATAGTTCAATAAAAGCGCTACCCGGCATGGGTTCACCGATGAAGGTTAACGGCACAAATAATTATTTAGCGGCGTTAGCTGAATGGATGCATAACAATGATTTGAATACATCGATGGAAGGTGTTGCAAACATCGACCTTCTTTACTATTGGGTTTAGTGAAGGTGCTGATGATGCCGCGCCATTATTAACGAAAGCAGCCCAAGGTGGTGGCGGGAAATATTATCCTGCTAAAGATTCAGTATCACTATTAACGGCATTGCAGTCTGCCTTAGTTGAAATTTTACGGGTAAATGCCAGCTTTACTTCACCTTCTATTGCTTCTAATAACTTTGATAGAACAGAAACTTTAGATTCGGTTTATTACGCAATGTTTTTACCTGACCGCGGTCCAAGATGGCATGGTAATTTGAAAAAACTACGTTTATCTGATGGTAAACAGGTTGATATAAATGGTGTTTTAGCTATTGATAATAAGGGTAATATTACGGCATCGGCAAAAACATTTTGGTCAACATCAGGGACGCCTGATGGTGATGATGTCCGTGAAGGTGGTGTAGCGGCAATGCTACGTAAAAACTAACCGTAAACTGGTCAGTGATATCGGAACCAATGGTGCTCTAACAACATTTAATAAATCCAATGCCTCAAGTTATTTTTCTGGTGATAGTGAGCTTGCCGCTTATATGGGAGTCAGTGAGCTGGAACTTGAAACCTCTTTCAAGTGGGCACAAGGAATTGATATTGATGATGCGGATAATGACTTGAATATTCTGGAAAATCGTTATGATATCTTTGGGAGATCCATTACACTCAAAACCTTTGATTGTTAATTATGGCGGCAGTGCCGACAATCAAGATATCCGTATTATTGTTGGCACAAATGCGGGTGCCTTACACATGTTTAAAGATTCAGGCGCAACAGTTGATGAATCTTGGGCATTTATGCCGCGGGAATTTTTTCCTAATATCGACAGTTTACGAAAAAATTACGCGAGCTCAGATAAAGTCTATGGTATTGATGGTTCTGCTACCGTTTATGTTTTAGATACTAATGGTAATGGTAGTATTGAAGCTGTTAACGGGGATAAAGCTTGGTTATTTATTGGCTCAAGACGTGGTGGCAGTTCATATTATGGTTTAGATATTAGCTACCCTGATAATCCTAAATTATTGTGGCATATTAACCAAAATACCTCAGGGTTTTTTCTGAACTTGGCCAATCATGGTCTAAGCCTAAGATTGGCTATTCTAAGCTCAATATCAGTGATAGCGGTGCTAAGCCAGTGTTATTTTTCGGTGGAGGTTATGATATTTCGAAAGATACCGCGGGTGTTGGCGCGGATGACACTGTGGGCAGAGCCGTATATATGGTGGATGCTGAATCAGGTAATTTAGTTTGGAGTCTTTCCCCCTGCTGCCAACTCAGCAACTAATACACAAAATACTAATTTAAAGACAGTATACCCGCGAATATTGCGATCATGGATAGTGACTCAGATGGTCTTATTGATCGCTTATATGTTTCGGATACTGGGGCAAATGTTTGGCGTGTTGATATGCCAGGAAGTGATCCGCAAAGCACAACAACCCCTTGGACCAGCTTTAAGGTAGCATCTCTTGGTGGTAATACTAACGCAACTGACCGACGCTTTTTTAGTGAGCCGAATATCGCTCGAGCAATTATTACTGATACTGTTTCAACAATAGTTGAAAATGGTGATGGTACATCAACAACGACAGTTAGCCGATATGATCGTCCTTATGAAGCTATTTTTTAATTGGCAGTGGCGATCGTTCAACTCCTGGAGCAACCGATACAACAGACAAGTTTTATATGTTAAAAGACCCTAATATTATAACTAAATCTTTTATTGGTGATGATATTCCATCGGTGATCACAGAAACTAATTTATATGATTTTACTAATAATCCGTACGGTACAGCGACAACCACTCAGGCTAAAGAAACCCTTGATCTTGCTGTTAGTCAAAAGTCAGGCTGGTTTATCGATTTAACCGGAAGTGGCGAAAAAAGTGTCTCGGCAGCAACCGCAATTGCTGGTGTTGCTTATTTTAATTCTTTTACCCCTGCTGCTAGCATCAACAATAATCAATGTATTTTAAATGCGGGGGCAGGTAGATTATATGCTGTTGATTTAGCTCAAGGCTCTAATGTTTATAATTGGAGATATTTAGATATTGGCGATAGAGTGCCTGATACACCAACGGTAGTCATTCCACCAGAACCACCAACAGAAGATACCAATGAAGATGGTATTATAGATGAAAATGATCAATCAAATCCTGGTAAATTATTATTTGTTGGTGTGGGTGATGGTACAGGCGGGGCACAGTCACTTTTGTGGCTCAAAACTGTGATCTAGTAGAAGGATAAAATTAGAAACAATGCGAACCCATTTGTACGTTGAAGAGGCAAAATAAATGTATAAGAAAAGTGTCTATGGTATGACCTTGATTGAATTGATGATAACAGTTGCTATCATCGGTATTTTAGCATCAATAGCATATCCGTCTTATACCGAATTTGTTGTGCGCTCAAATCGATCTGAGGCACAGCGCGAACTAATGCGTATTGCAAATATGCAAGAACAATATTATGTCGATAATCGCACTTACACTAATAATATGACCTTATTAGGTGAAAGTGCCGATCCGTTTATTACCGAGTCAGGAAACTATAGCATCGATGTCAAAGAGTCGACAGTAACTAACAGCTTTACCTTACAAGCTAAAGCATTAGGCACAAGCGACGAATGATCCTAATTGTAAGCTCCTTGAAATTAATGAGCTTGGTAAAAAATCGCCTTCACCTTCAACATCAACCTGTTGGGAGAATTAGAATGAAACGCGTAAAATTATTGCTAGTACTGAGTTTGTCATTATTGATAAACATGCCTGTTTTCGCTGACGAAAATTCCATGGTGGAAATGAAATGTCATGTTCAATTACTCGGCGGTATTGAGCACATGTATTTTGCTAAATTGCCATTAAGCAAGGCGGATAAACTAACCAAACAGTTAATTGGCCCGAGGAACTATAACAGCGAATAACGGGAATAAAGATAAAATCTATAAAGTGATTGAGTGTGTTAAATTAGACTCTGCATTTAAAGGTTTGCCTCAGAAACAATTAGATGAAAAAACAGTTCGTTAATATTATCAGCAGCAATCAACTAAAGTGCTTTTTTAAATAAAGAGCACTTTCAATCTGAATTTGGCATAAAAAATTAGCTAAGGTCAAGTCACGTTCTAGTTTACACAGATTAGATTAAGCGATAATTTAGTCGTTTAGCTACACGTTATTTTCGCTACCGCTACGTGTTTCTTCTTCCCATCGTTATCAATATCACTTGAGGTATAAGCCCTGCCTGAGCGATAAACAATCACACCACGGCTTTAAATCGGCATTATCTTTGGGACAATAGCTAAAGGTGCCGTTAGCGAAGCCAGTAAACGGCCATTCGCTTCGTATGTAACTTTATTACGAGGGAATTGTAACTTGTCACTTTTGATCTTCTTTAATTTTAATCAATTGTTCATTACTACCCGGTTCATAGTTACCGTCAGCGTCAAAATCTATAAAAGCAGATAACTCGTTGCCCCATGAGGTACTACAAACATTACTGCTGTTTAACGGGCAAACTGTAACCGGTGCTTCAGAGGCTATAGCGGCGTTACGAGCCGACAAAACAGGATACCTAAACCTGTGATACTTGATTATCTACCCGCATTTTAACTAAAAATTCCGATAAACTAGGTAATGCTATTGAAGTGATAATTCCCATAATGGCAATTGAAATTAGAAGCTCAAATAAGGTAAATCCTTGTGTTTTTTTCATAAAAACAGTCTCCTTAATTAACCCTTTTATTCGTTATAGCATTGTTTCTAATCGGTAGCTATTTTTTTATCATAAATAGTAGGGATTGGCGCACGTTTGTGTTGCGTTCTTTTATAGATATTAATAATGGTTTCTTCTTCTTCTTTTGAAACCACTTTACCTTCAAGAAAATCATCTAGTTCATCGTAAGAAAGACCTAACGCATCTTCATCTTTTTTGTAGGCGCTAATTCTTCTAAATCAGCAGTGGGGGCTTTATTAATTAATAAACTCAGGTGCGCCTAAAGCTTTGTGCTAATTGACGTACTTGACGTTTAGATAAACCAAATAAAGGTGCTAAATCACAAGCACCATCGCCCCATTTAGTGAAAAAGCCGGTAATGTTTTCAGCCGAATGATCGGTACCTAAAACTAAACCACCTAAAATACCGGCAATATGGTATTGAGTTACCATACGGGTACGTGCTTTTACATTGCCTTTTGAAAAATCTACTTTAGCATCGCTGGCGTTTAATAAATTATGCTCAGATAAAGCATTGAGGGTTTCGTGATGAATGCCATCAGCACCGGCTTTAATATTGGTGGTAACACAATGAGAAGGTTGGATAAAGGATAAAGCGAGTTGTGCATCATCTTCATCAGCTTGCACATCAAAAGGTAAACGAACGGCAATAAATTGATAACCAGCTTGTTCTTGATTTAATTCATCAACGGCTAACTGAGCTAATTTTCCACAGGTTGACGAATCAACACCACCACTGATCCCTAACACTAACGTTTTTAAACCAGAAGCTTGCAGCTGTTTTTTAATGAAGTTAACGCGTTGGCGAATTTCTAATTGAACATCAATTTGAGGTAAAACTTTCATTTCTGCAATGATAGTGCGCGGATCCATTTTTCATTCCTTCAATAACGTAATTTAGCATTAGGGTCTGTTTATCTTTGTTTAATAATTCAGCTGAGAGATAAAATCGTTTTAACCAAGGCTGAAACTATGTCGTTTAGTTATCTAAAGCAATAATTTTTAACGCCCAGTAAAGCGATTTTAGCCTCAGCCCTCAGTGCATAGTGCAATGGCTATTTTGTACGATATCTGCATTAGAATTTCACTCATTTGGAATTCACTCATTTGAAATAAGCAAACAACCTTCATTCTGCTTTGCTATCACTTAAAATAGCCATTGCTGAAAATATAAACAAAGAGCAATAGACCCTAATAGTTTACTTAAATGTGCTTTGCTTTGATAGAGCTTGGTGATTTTTCTTATCAGGATAATATGATCTGAAATAAATAACTAAGCTGCTGTGATAAATAGATATTCTCAATAAATAATAATTAGGGTAGTATCGAAATACATAATGTCATTTAATAAAGTGGTGGAAAATGAAAAAAATAGACGCAATTATCAAGCCGTTTAAAATGGACGATGTCAGGGAAGCACTAAGTGCTATTGGCATAACAGGAATGACAATGTCTGAAGTTAAAGGCTTTGGACGACAGAAAGGTCACACAGAGCTTTATCGTGGGGCTGAGTATCAGGTAGATTTTTTACCTAAAATTAAAATAGAAATTGTTGTCGCCGATGAAGATGTAGAGCGTTGCTTAAATGCTATTGCTGAAAGTGCCAATACTAAAAAAATTGGTGATGGCAAAATATTTGTCACCAATGTTGAGCGCGTGATCAGAATAAGAACAGGCGAAGAAGACGACGCAGCTATTTAATTAACCTGAGTTTAGCTTAAATATATTGAAGCGGATAAGCAAAAAGCCAGCAGTAATTGCTGGCTTTTTTAGTTTTACGGTACTAATGGATTTATTTTATTAACGGATTATCAGGATAACTTGCCGCTAATACTTGTTTCGCATTTGTTAATAAATCGGTTAATTTTAACTTGCTGTAACATTCAATCATAATTTCAAGCGCTCTTTCCATTTCAGGGCTTGGTGAAAAATGCTCTACTATGTAACGACCTCTATTAGCTGCAGAAACCCAAGCTTCACGCTTTAAATAATAATCAGCTACTTTTAATTCATATTGCGCTAATCGAGATTTAATGCCGATCATACGTTGACGAGCATCTGCGGCGTATTTACTTTCAGGGTAATCATTAATAATGGTTTTAAAATCGTTAAAAGCATCTAACGAGGGCTTTGGATCTCGGTCGCTGCGATCAATACCGGCAAATTCTTGGGAAAAGATTTTTCTCTTGCGATAAAATTAATCAACGCACGCATATAATAAACATAATCAATACTTGGATGATCAGGATTCAATTTTAAAAAATCGATCGGTTAACGCAATACCTTGATCAGCATCACCACTTTTATAATAAGCATAAATAAGATCAAGCTGTACTTGATGTGAAATTGGCCCGTAAGGAAAGCGAGAATCAATTGCTGACAAGATCTGAATGGCTTTTTGATACATGCCTTTATCAAGCGTTGCTCTCTGGCATCAACAAACAATGATTGCGCAGATCTGTCGGGTACTTTATCAATATCTTCTTGGGTTGCTGAGCAGCCAGCTAGGCCAATGGATAGTGCGATTAATAATACTTTAATGGTCAAATTTTGCATAAACTTCAGGATCACTGCTTTGTTTTTGTTAAAAATAAATATGAAACCCTTTGCATAAAAGGGTAAAATGCACTCCGGCATTCTAACCTAGCAAACCAGCCTTGCACAGAGATATTTCTGTAAAAGGTATCAATGAGAAATTAATGGCTGAAATTATTCAACACACTGATCTAGTTCCCGATTCATGCATGGGCAAACGTTTAGACCAAGCACTGGCAGAAATGTTTCCTGATTATTCACGTTCACGTTTAAAAGATTGGATCTTGGCGGGCAAAGTTGCTGTTGATGGTACTGTTATCACTAAAGCGCGTGATAAAGTTTATGGCGGCGAGTCCATTTGCATTGATGCGGAAGTAGAAGCTGAAATTCGTTTTGAAGCACAAAATATCCCACTAAATATTGTTTATGAAGATGATGATATTTTAGTGATCAATAAACCCGCTGATTTAGTAGTACACCCTGGTGCTGGTAACCCAGACGGCACCGTACTTAACGCGCTATTGCATCATTGTCCGCAATTAGATGTAGTACCTAGAGCAGGTATTGTGCATCGTTTGGATAAAGACACTACCGGTTTAATGGTAGTAGCAAAAACGATTGCCGCACAAACTAACTTAGTAGAAGCCTTGCAGTTACGGGAAATTACCCGTGAATATGAAGCGGTTGCAAACGGCATTATGACCGCCGGTGGTTTAGTTGATGAACCTATTGGCCGCCACAGTACTAAACGTACCCATATGGCGGTAACACCTTTTTGGTCGTCCGTCAGTCACATTATCGTGTGATGGAAAAATACCGTTTACATACCCGTTTACGTTTACGCCTTGAAACTGGCCGTACCCATCAAATTCGTGTTCATATGTCGCATATTACTCATCCACTAGTAGGTGACCAAGTTTATGGTGGCCGCCCAAGACCACCAAAAAATGCAACACCGGAGTTATTAGATTATCTACGTAATTTCAGACGCCAACCACTGCACGCAAACTATGTTGTCGTTATATCATCCTATTACGGGCGAACTTATGACTTGGCATGCTGAGTTACCTGATGATTTCAAAAAATTAGTTGCCTTATTGCAAGAAGATAATCAGCTTAATGCCGTTGAAGAATACTAACGCTATTCACCCGATTGATTGGCCAATTCATATCAATGTCTTGGCCTTTTCTACCACACGTCATTCGCCTGAACCTGCTTTGCCTGACTTTAGCTCAGCAGCACCTTTTAACCAATTCAATTTAGGTTTACATGTTGGTGATGATGCCACTCAGGTTGAAAAAATAGGCAACAACTATTAAATTATCTGCCAAGCAATACCCAAATTCAGTGGCTCGAACAAGTACATGGTCACCACGTACATTTAGCTAAAACATATTCACCAACGCCGATTATTGCTGATGCTCAATACTAGCCAAACTAAAAACTTAGCCTTGGCAATTATGACCGCAGATTGTTTACCCATTTTATTAGCTAGCCACAATGGTAAAGAAATAGCCGCTATTCATGGTGGCTGGCGACCTTTGGCACAAAATATTATTGCTAAAACACTAAGTTGTTTTTCTACTCAGCCAGAGCAAATAACTGCTTGGCTAGGCCCTTGTATTGCGACGAAGTATTTGAAGTTGGGGCTGATGTTTATCAAACCTTTGTTCAATGTGATGCTATTTTTGAGCAAGCTTTTTAAGTTAATTTCACCGTCACAGACAATCAATAAGCCAACAGCAAAATATCTAGCGAACTTAGCCTTACTCGCAACTATTCAACTACAGCAGTTAGGCATTAAAAACATTATTAATCAAAGTTTTTGTACCTATAGTAACCCAGCTGATTTTTTCTCTTATCGTCGAGAAAATATTACTGGTCGAATGGCATCGATTATTTGTTGTAAATAAGTTTGAATTTGGGCCAGATCAAATTTTACGCTTGAAATAACAATAAACTCCCCCCATTTATAAAACTAACCATTAAGTAAATGACTTAGCTTGTCGCTACGGTAACTGAGAGTCGAAACTTAATTAGAATTTAGAAGATGGCGTAGGAGATAAATTATGCGTTTAGATCGTTTCACTCAAGCTTTTCAAGTTGCTATTGCAGATGCTCAAACCATTGCATTAGGCAAAGATCATCAATTTATTGAGCCAAGCCATATTATGCTGGCTTTGCTTAATCAAAATCAAAGCTCGGTTATTCCGCTATTAAAAGTGCGGGTATCGACTTATATTCACTTCGTCAAAAGTAGAACAAATTCTTAACGAACTTGCCCAAGTTGAAGGGGCTGGTGGTGATGTACAATTGTCAGCAGCTACCGGTAACTTACTCAACTTATGTGATAAATACGCCCAAAAAATGGGTGACAGTTTTATATCATCAGAGCTGTTTTATTAGTAGCAATACAAGATAAAGGCGCTTTAGGGCAGGCGTTAAAAGCGTTAGGTGCTACAGAGCAGCGCCTTAAAGATGCGATTGAACATATTCGTGGTGGTAAAAAAGTGGATGATCAAAACGCAGAAGAAAAAACGTCAAGCGTTGGAAAAATTCACCATTGACTTAACCGAGCGTGCCGAGCAAGGCAAACTTGACCCAGTAATTGGTCGTGATGATGAAATTCGCCGCACCATCCAAGTATTACAACGTAGAACCAAAAATAATCCCGTATTAATTGGCCAGCCTGGAGTGGGTAAAACTGCAATTGCCGAAGGTTTAGCACAACGGATTATCAATGGCGAAGTACCTGAAGGATTAAAAAACAAAAAAGTATTATCACTTGATATGGGCTCGCTCGTTGCTGGCGCAAAATACCGTGGTGAATTTGAAGAAAGTTTAAAATCAGTGCTGAGTGAGCTTGCGCAGTTAGAAGGGCAAGTAATTTTATTTATTGATGAATTACATACCATGGTTGGAGCAGGTAAAGGCGATGGTGCCATGGATGCAGGGAATATGCTAAAACCTGCACTTGCGCGTGGTGACTTACATTGTGTTGGAGCAACAACATTAGATGAATATCGCCAATACATTGAAAAAGATGCGGCATTTGGAGCGCCGTTTCCAAAAAGTGTTAATAGATGAACCAAGTGTTGAAGACACCATTGCAATATTACGTGGTTTAAAAGAACGTTATGAACTTCATCATAATGTTGAAATTACTGATCCGGCGATTGTTGCTGCGGCTACTATGTCTCATCGTTATATCAGTGATCGTCAATTACCCGATAAAGCGATTGATTTAATTGATGAAGCAGCGTCAAGCATTCGCTTACAAATGGATTCTAAACCAGAAGAACTCGGACAAACTTGACCGCCGTATTATTCAGTTAACGCTTGAGAAAAAGTCGTTAGAGTTACAAAAAGACGCTTCATCAAAATCACGATTAGCACTAATTGAGCAAGAAATTGCCGAAAAACAAAAACATTATGATGAATTAGATGAAATTTGGACAACTGAAAAAGCCGCTATTCATGGTTCTCAAACCATTAAAGAAGAACTCGATCAAGCGCGTAAACAGCTTGAAGTGGAATCTCGTGCTGGTAATTTAAAATGCCATGGCAGAATTACAATACAGCCGAATTCCGTCATTAGAAAAAAACTCGATCTTGCCAGCCAAGCTGGAAATGCAAGAAATGACACTATTAAAAAATAGAGTTACCGAAGCTGAAATTGCCGAAGTACTTAGCCGCGCTACCGGAATTCCGGTGGCTAAAATGCTAGAGCAAGAGCGTGACAAATTATTAGCGATGGAAGACGCTTTACATAGCCGAGTGATAGGTCAAACAGAAGCGGTTTCAGCGGTATGTCATGCGATCAGACGTTCACGTGCTGGCCTTTCTGATCCAAATCAACCGATTGGCTCATTTTTATTTTTAGGGCCAACAGGGGTAGGTAAAACAGAATTAACCAAAGCACTAGCCAACTTTTATTTGATACTGAAGATGCCAATGATCCGCATTGATATGTCTGAATTTATGGAAAAACATTCGGTTTCTCGTTTAGTGGGTGCGCCTCCCGGTTATGTCGGTTATGAAGAAGGCGGTTATTTAACTGAAGCGGTACGCCGAAAACCTTATTCAGTGGTGTTATTAGACGAAGTGGAAAAAGCACACCCTGATGTCTTTAATATTTTATTGCAAGTGCTTGATGATGGCCGCTTAACGGATGGCCAAGGACGTACCGTTGATTTTAAAAATACCGTTATTATCATGACCTCAAACATTGGTTCTGACATTATTCAAACATTTGCCGGTGATAAAGAATACGATGCCATGAAAGCAGGTGTTATGGTGGAAGTGGGTAACCATTTTAAACCTGAATTTATTAACCGTATTGATGAGTCGGTAGTATTCCACCCATTAGTTGCTGAGCAAATTCAAGCCATTGCCGGTATTCAACTGCAAATGTTAGCAAAACGTTTAGCAGATAAAGAGCTAACCCTTGAAGTGAGTGATGCCGCTTTAGCCTTGATTTCAGAAGCCGGCTTTGATCCCTTATTTGGCGCACGGCCATTAAAACGCGCGATACAACAGGGTATTGAAAACCCATTAGCGCAACAAATTTTATCCGGTAACTTTAACGAAAAAACTACCGTGGTGATTGATGTTGAAGACGGAAATTTAGTCTTTCATTCAAGCTAATTTTATCTCAGCAGGACTAACTATTTAAATGTAAAAACCCAGAGCAAGCATGATTGTTCTGGGTTTTTTTATTAAATAAGCTCTGATTCGATTTTACCTCTACCACTTTACCTAAAGTTATTTAGCAACTTGTGTAATTTATAATTGCGTATATTTATTAGCTACACTAAAATGGTGTATGTAATTGATATACAAATAGGTGTTATATGGCTACAAAAACCGCCCCAATTAATATGAGAGTAGAGCCTTCTGTTCGAAATATTATTGATACTGCTGCTAACTTACTAAAAGTAGACCGCACCGTATTTATCCAACAAGCAGCTTTAACTGAAGCACATGAAGTAATCGCTAATCAAAGAGATTTCTCACTTAATGAGGCTGCGTTCAACGCTTTTGAAATAGCATTACAAGCAGAACCTAAAGTAGATGAAGGAATGGTAGAACTTTTAGCTAGGAAGTCACCTTGGGAATAACGGCACCAGAACTATTTACTAAAGATCACAATTTTTCAAATTTTTTCAGTGGTAAACCCGAGTTAGATGTTTGGCTGCTTAAAAGCCTTGAAGAGCCAAAATAGAAATAACGCGAGAACTTATGTGGTTAAGGATTCAGCAACAGGTGATGTAGTTGGTTATTACGCGATAGCTATGGGGTCTGTTCAAAGAGAACATGCTATTGCCAACTTAAGACGTAATAGCCCAAACCCAATCCCTATGGTTGTTTTAGCTAGGCTAGCTGTACATGAAAACTATCATGGTATGGGGATAGATCAGGTTTATTAAAAGATTGTGTTCAGCGCTCAGTTCACGCTATGGAAGTGGTGGGTGGTGCCGGAATACTAGTACATGCTATTTGATCAAACAGCAAAAACCTTCTACAAAAAATTTGGATTTCAACAGTCGAGTTTTGATGAAATGATATTGATGGCTCGAATATGTGATATCAAGCAGCACAACACTAATGTTTTGTCAGCATTTGACTATATAGCCACCTGTTAATAATATATGTCAGATATGTCTAGTACTCAAAATTCGTAATCCACTTATTTTTTGCAATAAACTTCTACTTGTTTCACTTAACTTTAATTGTTCATTCTTTTTCTTTTTCGGTTAATACTTTGGCATTGCCTTCAGCATCAATAAACTGCACGCTCTCGAACGCGTTTAAGGTACGAACGTTAGTTTTTGCTTCTTGGCAGCGTTTTTCCATGGTGCTTTCGATGGTTGATTTTTCTTCAGCTTTATTTGGCACTTTAGCGGTAGTGTTTTCATTAGCTTAGGTACAGCTTCTGCAGGAGAAGAAGATCTATTACCACTGTTTGCCATTTTAATAGTGGTGTAATTATCATGATCCGGTTGGTGTTGAGTAAAATGAACCACGTTATTTTTATCTACCCAACGATAGATAACATTGTTTTCAGCACTTGCATTTCCCAGCATAAAAATAAAAGCAAGGGGAAAACGCGGGTTAATAATGAATTTTTCCATTTGTACACCTAAAGTAAATATTGCTTAAATAATCAAGAACACGATTGAATAAACCTTTCCGTTAAAGAAAGATTTTTGATCATAAAAGCATGGTCCTTAAGCTTTTATAACAACAACCGCGTCAGTTGACAAATATTAACAGTAAATTCATATGCCAATTGCATGCAATATGTTAAATTAACGCTAATTTTTAACAGTATAGACAGTGGCTTGATTAATGACAGATAAGCAACACAATGAAAATTCGCCTAATCGTGGTATTTACCTTCTTCCTAACTTATTAACAACGGCGGGTTTATTCTCCGGTTTTTACGCGGTTGTTTCATCAATGAATGGACACTTTGAAAGTGCTGCCGTTGCTATTTTTATTGCGATGATTTTTGATGGTCTTGATGGCCGAGTTGCTCGCATAACCAATACACAAAGCGCTTTTGGCGCAGAATACGACAGCATGGCTGACATGGTTTCATTTGGTATTGCGCCAGGTTTAGTGGCGTATAACTGGGCGTTATCAGGTATGGGGAAATTTGGTTGGTTAGCCGCGTTTGTTTTTGTTGCTGCTGCCGCTTTACGCTTAGCCCGTTTTAATACACAAGTAGGTGTTGCTGATAAACGTTACTTCCAAGGTTTAGCAAGCCCAGCCGCTGCCGGTGTTATTGCCAGTATTGTTTGGGTTGGTGCTTCTTATAAAATAGATGGCCAAGCTTATGGTTTTATTATCGGCCTTGTTACTATTGTTTCAGGCTTATTAATGGTAAGTAACTTTCGCTACAACAGTTTCAAAGAAGTTAACTGGAAAGGCCGTGTTAATTTCTTAGTTGTATTATTGATTGTACTAGTGTTTGTGATTGTTGCCTCAAGCCCGGAAAATGTCTTGTTAGCAATATTTACTTTATACGCTTGTTCAGGCCCTGTAACCACTATTCGCAGTGTTAAAAAGCTCAAACTTGAACATGTAGTAGGCGACGACCAAGACGCTGACTTTAATGAAACAGCAACCTCAGACAACAAACAAGCTAAAGCTGAACCAGTAGAAGAAGTTGAACCAGAATCAGCCGAACAAGTTAAACCTGCGGAAGATAAGAAATAAGCTGCAAGATATAAGCTACAAGATACGAGTTACAAGCTATAAGATACAAGTTACAAGTAGCAAGCTGCAAGTTTAAACCTAAGGGTTGGGTTGTCGCACTTGTAGCTTGCAGCTTTCCACTTGTATCTGCTCTTGTAGCTTTCAACTTGTATCTTAGCGATTTAGTTAAAAAAACGCAGCGATTAAGCTGCAATGTCTGGGATTCAGATACAAGCTACAAGTATTAAACCTACGGGTTGGGTTGTCGCACTTGTCTTGAAAGCTTTCAAGATACTTGTAAACTGCTCTTGATAGTAAATTGAAGCTTTCCACTTGTATCTGCTCTTGTAGTTGAAGCTTTCCAAGCTTCAAGATACTTACGAGGGTTAAATCAGATAAAACTTGTAGCTGCGTTTTTTCCGTCTTGTATTCAGTTACAATTACAAACGCAGCGATTAAACCCGCGTTTTTTATAGTAAATTCAGTTACAGGAGCAAGATACGAGTTTCAAGTTAAAGGTTTAAACCTCGCGGGTAGCTTAGATAGTAAATTTCTTGTATCTTGTAGCTTTCCACTTGTATCTACAAGCTTCCTGCTTGCTTAATGCAAAAATTCTCGCACGAATTGTGCCGTCAATTGCTTTTAACTTTTTCAACGCAAGGGCGCTGTTTTCAGTTTCAATATCAATAACAACATAACCAATTTCAGCATCTGTTTGTAAATACTGAGCGGCAATGTTGACGTCATTATCAGCAAACGCTTGGTTAATTTTAGTTAAAATACCAGGCTGGTTTTTATGAATATGTAATAAACGGCTAGCGTTGGTGTGCTCAGGTAATGAAACTTCAGGGAAGTTAACTGCTGATAAAGTTGAACCATTATCAGAGTATTTCACTAACTTGCTTGCTACTTCTAAACCAATGTTTTCTTGTGCTTCTTTGGTTGAACCACCAATATGAGGCGTTAAAATAACATTGTCGAAACCACGTAATGGTGACACAAATTCTTCGTCGTTACCTTTTGGCTCAACTGGGAATACGTCAATGGCTGCACCGGCAACTTTTTTGCTTTCTAAAGCTTCAGCAAGGGCAGGAATATCAACAACAGTACCACGAGAAGCGTTGATAAATATCACGCCATCTTTCATAGCGTCAAATTCAGCTGCGCCAATCATGTTTTGAGTTTGAGCTGTTTCTGGTACGTGTAAGCTAATTACGTCAGACTCTTTAAATAACTGAGTTAACGTTTGGCATTGGCTAGCATTACCTAAAGGTAATTTAGTTTCAACATCGTAAAACTTAACTTGCATACCAATGGTTTCAGCTAAAATACCTAATTGCGTACCAATGTGGCCGTAACCAATAATACCTAAGGTTTTACCACGTGCTTCAACTGAACCCACAGCAGACTTAAGCCATTCGCCGCGATGTGCTTTAGCACTTTTTTCAGGAATACCACGAAGTAATAATAATAATTCGCCAATCACTAATTCAGCAACTGAACGAGTATTTGAAAACGGTGCGTTAAATACTGGAATACCACGAATTTGTGCAGCACCAATATTTACTTGGTTAGTACCAATACAAAAACAGCCAATTGCTACCAGTTTTTTCGCATGAGCAAGAACATCGTCAGTTAACTGTGTACGTGATCGAATACCGATAAAATGCACGTCAGCAATTTTTTCTTTTAATTCATCATCAGATAATGATGTTTTTAAATATTCAATATTGGTATAACCCTTTGATTTAAAAGTTTCTACCGAACTTTGATGCAAACCTTCTAGCAATAAGATTTTAATTTTATCTTTCGCTAATGACTTCTTACTCATAACAAATTTTACCCTTTTAGATGGCTAGATTGCTAAAATAACATATAGAGTCGAAACTCTAAAGTGTTATTTGCTTATTTCAGTACAATTTGAGCGCCTTGTTCACTGCCAATAATTAAGACATCGGCGCCTCGTTCCGCAAATAAACCATTGGTAACAACACCAGCAATGGCATTAATTTGCGACTCTAATTTTATAGGATCAAGGATCGCTAAATTATGAACATCAAGAATAACATTACCGTTATCAGTAACTACTCCTTGACGATAGACGGGATCACCGCCTAATTTTACTAATTCTCTGGCAACATAACTGCGTGCCATTGGAATAACTTCAACAGGTAAAGGAAATTTACCTAAAACGTTTACTTGTTTTGAACTGTCAGCAATACAGATGAATTTTTTAGCTACGGCAGCAACAATTTTCTCACGAGTAAGTGCTGCGCCACCACCTTTGATCATTGCCATGTGTGGAGTAATTTCATCGGCACCGTCAATATAAATATCAAGGTCGTCAACCGAGTTTAAATCAAATACTTCAATACCTAAGGCTTTTAGGCGCTTTGTTGATTCGTCAGAGCTTGAAACGGCGCCAACAATATCATCTTTGCGTGAAGCTAATGCGTCAATAAAATGATTAACCGTTGAACCTGTGCCAACACCAATAATAGTATCTGATTTCACAAATTCTAACGCTTTTATAGCGGCTGCTTTTTTCATTTCATCTTGAGTCATAAATAACCTGCTCGATATCGCAAAAATAGTTACAAAAAATATTGTAATAATAGTTCAAAATTAAGGAGCGCGATTATAACAGTGATCTTTGTCTGTGTAGATTAATCTTTTCTAAAATATGCATATTTTTTGATATGTTTTATAAGAAATTTACACAGACAATAACTTTGTTAATTACTAATTCAATAAGCAGCAATATTTTATTTTAAATTATCGCGGGAACATTCAACAGGCCCTAATAATAAAATTTAAAAAGTATAATGGTTATCAGGTGTGATAATAGTTGGCAAAGGTACGTCCCAAAGCTCAGTTGGTAGTTGCTCAACTTGTTGACACTGATGCGCTAAGCCAACCACCGCTGTTGGTGATTTTAATGCTACCTCTGTTTGCTGGTTAGCACTATTATTGGCACTGAGCTTGTTGGGCAGAACGATATTCAGCAAGCTTAGCTAAACTGGTAATGTTTAACTTTGCTAACGTGCGATCATAAAAACCGCCTCCCATACCTAACCGGTTACCTTGATCATCAAAAGCGACTAATGGCGTAAAAATAATATCTAAGTCATGAGCAGGGCACAGGGTTAAAATATTCAACTTAGGTTCAGCAATGCCATATTGGTTGTTTACCATAGTGGTAGTGGGCGAATACCGTAAAAACAATAAATGCCCTTTACTAAACGGGTGAATAACGGGTAAATAAACCTCTATACTCGGTTGATTGTTGTGCTTTTGTTGTTGCCCATATTGCCAGCACCAATCAATAAAAGGCTTGTGGATTTAATTCGCCATCATTAGCTAAATAAATAGCTAATTTTAACGTGGAGTTTTTACTGTTGCTTGTTCTGCTAATGGTAAAATACTTTGTTGTAAACGCTGGGCTAACTTTTAGGCAAAAACTGATTGCTGCTCATAAGATAAAGCCGCGCGTTTTTGCCGAATACGTTTTCGCCAATCATTACGTGTTAACGTTAAATCACTGTTCATTAGGTTGTTAGCTCATTACTTTAATAACATTAATTCGCTTTAGCTATTTGTTGAAGCTATCGTTTGTTGAGCTATCCGGTAGCGCTTCCCAATAACGTGTTTTCAACGCCACTAATAAAATAACAATGGCAATACCAATACTGAATAATGAAATTTGTAAATATAATGCCGGAATTTGTTCAACATTGTTTGGATCATAACTACCTGCTAATAAACCGGAAATAATATTACCAATAGAATAAGTTAATACAAAAATCCCCATCATTTGGCCAGCAAAGCGTTTTGGTGAAAGCTTACTAACCGCACTTAAAGCAATAGAGGCTTAAACATAGTTCACCAACCGTATGTAAAAAGTAAGTAGTAACTAACCACATTGGCGCTACTTTTAAACCACTGGCGGCATGTTGCGCGGCAAAAACATCACCACAAAGCCTAAAGCCATAATAATAATACCGGCAGCACATTTTATACCGTAAGCAGGTGTCACCATACGCTTAGCAAGGTTTATCCAAAAAGCGGCTAAAAATGGCGATAAAATAATAATGAATAAAGAGTTAGTGGTTTGAAACCAAGGCACGGGAATTTCAAAATCACCTATCATTCGATTAGTATAATCTTGAGCAAATAAATTTAATGACGACCCTGCTTGTTCAAAACCAGACCAAAAACACGCGGAAGCAATGCACACTAATAATAATGCTAATAAGCGCTTTTTCTCATTAGGTGTTAAAGCCCCTTTAAAATAAATTAAGCCGTAATAAATAACAAAAATACTCGTAAAAATGTAAGCGACATTTTCAGCAACAATACGTGGGTCAAGCGTAAGAGATCCGCTAAATACCATGGTTGTGATCACTACCACTAATAATAAAAACGCAATAATTATAGCCCAGCTAGTTTGTGTGGCTTTTGCTGATAATGGCGATGGAGCCGTTGCGGCAACACCATTTAATGCTGAACTACTAAGTTTATACTGGATAAGACCTGCCGCCATACCAACAGCTGCGGCGCCAAAGCCATAATGCCAGCCATAATCTTGTGCTAACCAACCAGTAACGGTATAACCGATAATAGCGCCAATGTTAATACCCATATAATAAAGGACATAACCACTGTCTCGTCGGGTGTCGTTATCAGCATATAATTGACCAACCAAGGCACTAATGTTTGGTTTTAACAAACCGGTACCTAAAGTGACAAAAATCAAACCAACAAAAAAGGTTTTATCATTAGGTATGGCTAAAATAATATGGCCTAACATAATAATAATGCCGCCATACCATACCGCTTTTTGCCCACCAATTAAGCGATCGGCTATCCAGCCACCAGGTAAACCCATAAAATAAACCGTACCAGTATATAAGCCATAAATAGCTGTAGCTGAAATAACCGTGAGTTCTAAACCGCCTTCTTGCAAGGTTGCCGTCATAAACAATACTAACAAAGCCCGCATACCGTAATAACTCATGCGCTCCCACATTTCAGTAAAAAATAATGTTTTTAAACCTAACGGATGGCCGAAAAAGCTAGCAGAGTTTCATCATTTGAAGAGCTGCTCTCTATTGAGTTAGAACCTGAATTAGCAGAAGTAGAGTTCATAAATTACCTAAATGCTTAAATACACAATGAATGATTAGAGGAATATGAGATAAACCACAAGTTATAAAGTTATACCGTTGCTAATTTTTAATGGCAAGGTAATCGTTAAAAAATTATCAATTTAAAAGTAATGAAAGCCAAAAAACAAAACGTTTTGTTTCATCAAAGTATCAGAAAAATTATGGTTGAGATAACATAATCACACATGAAATTACATAAAATTACAAATACGAAATAATTATTAGTTTTAGTTGTAAATCTTCTAAATAGCGCTTTGCTATATAACCAATTACTGCTAGAATCTGCCGCATTATAATTATGATGTTACTGTTTTGTTACTTTAATATAAATTACAGCTAATAAAAATTTGCATAATTTCGCATAACACAGGATTTCGTTAGGCCGTATGAAAAAACTTTTTCTTAAAACTCTTCAAATACGTTTCTTAGTACTATTACCATCATTTCAGTGTTGTTTTTTCTGCATTCTGTATTTTCTTTTGCAAGTTAGTCCGGCACAAATTGAAATGTTTAAAAAATGTCGCCAAGCCAACAAAAATCGCGCAGCAAATGGGCGGTAGATATATCCACCATTAATGGTTTGATTAATAGTGGTGGAGCGGCTAAAGCAAATACTAATAATGCGCCAATAAGCGAACCAGTTCAGCGGGTAGAAACTAAAACTGAAGAAGCAAAACGAATTCGCAGAAATAACGACTCAGAAAAAACTTAAAGCCTTTGGTTACGATATTTTTTCAAATGCGCCATCAACGTTTAACCCTGCCAACGATATTCCAATTCCAGAAGGATATATTTTAGGCGTAGGTGATCAAATATCATTACAAATTTTTGGTAAAGAAAATAACCAATACAATCTTGATGTAAGCCGTGAAGGGCAAATAATTGTCCCTAATTTAGGGCCGTTGCAAGTAGCGGGTTTATCGTTTAATGAAATGAAACGCTTATTAGTTGGCCAAGTTAAAGAACGTATTATTGGTGTTGATGCCGTAGTAAGTTTGTCGCAACTTAAATCGATTAGAGTATTTGTATTAGGTGCTGCCTATAAACCAGGGCCTTACACGGTAAGCTCATTATCTAGCATTACCCATGCCCTTTTTACTGCGGGTGGTGTGAGTGATATTGGCTCTCTACGTAATATTCAATTAAAACGTGCTGGTAAATTAGTGCAAAACTTTGACTTGTACGACCTTTTAATTAAAGGCGACTCAAGTAAAGATGTATTGTTGCAATCAGGCGATGTTGTTTTTGTGGAAACAAAAGGTGCAACAGCCTCTATTGCTGGTGAAGTTAGACGCCCAGCGATATATGAGTTACAAAAGGCGAAACGATACAAACTTGTTAACAATGGCTGGTGGTACATTGCCTAGTGCTTATAAAGAACAAGCCAGTATTGAACGTTTTAACAATAGTTTACGAAGCGTATTAAATATTAATTTAAATAACCCTAGCGAATTAAATACACAGGTAAAAGACGGTGACTATTTAAACGTTATGGAAAAGTCATTGCAATATGCTAAGTCATTAACCTTAATTGGTGCGGTAACAAGACCAGGTAAATATCAATGGCGTGACGGTTTAAAAATTACCGATATTATTCCAAATATAGACACCAGTTTGTTAAACCATGCTGACTTTACTTACAGCTTATTGGTACGAGAAATAAACATCGCTAGAGATATTGAAGTACATCAATTCTCGTTAGCTAACGCATTAGCCCAACCAAATGGTGATGATAACTTAACTATTCAACCACGTGACAAAATAGTCGTGTTTTCGCGCGTTGAAAGCCTGACTTGCTGAAAAAGTAACATTAGACAACTTAGCCTTTACCCAAGACGATTTAATGTTAAAGCGCCGCCAACAAGCTAAAACAGAATATAAAGAAGCGGAATTTTGGCGAAAATATAATGCATCAAGTAATGTCGCTAAAGTAAGTGAAGATAATACCGCTGAATTATTTGATAAATCAGTAAATGCTTTAGCTAATGAAAACCGAAAGGTAATGTAGGTGTTAGTCAAAAATCATTATTTTCAAGACAAAAAATATTAGGCCCAATAAACTCACAACTACTTAATCAAAGTGATGCTGGCCAACCTTTACAAATTGTTGAAATTAGCGGCCAAGTGCAATTCCCCGGTACTTATCCATTACCTGTAAATGGAACAGTGAAAGACTTAGTTGTTGCGGCAGGTGGTGTAATTGAATCAGCTTATTTACAACGAGCAGACTTAACCAGAAGTTCAGTAAATATTGACGAAGGTAACTTTAAAAAATAATGCCTTAACCAATACCGAAGCTTATAAAGAAAATTTACACGTTAATTTATTGCAAGCGTTAAATGATAACCCCGCCGATAATATTGTATTAAAAAGTAAAGATCGTATAAACGTACATAAAATACCGGCTTGGTCTGAAAACCAAACTATTGAATTAAAAGGTGAGTTTGTATTCCCTGGGTTTATGCCTTTCAACGTGGTGAAACCTTTAGCTGAATTAATTGAACGTGCTGGTGGCTTAACAAAATACGCACATATACCGGGTTCGGTGTTTACTCGTGAAAATTTAAAAAATTAGAAGAAAAAATATAGCTAAGGTAGCTGAGCATTTACGGTTAGATTTAGCGTCAAAAACATTAACTGAAAATAGTAATGTGACATTTGCGGAAGTCTCAGCAAATTATTGCAGATATATCACAATTAAACCCTGTTGGCAGGTTAGTGATTGAATTAGATAAAGCACTTGAAGATAACGATTATAAAATAGCGTTAGAAAATGGTGATAGCTTATATATACCACCTCTTAAAAATTCAGTGAATGTAATTGGTCAAGTACAGGTGACATCATCTCATATTTATCAAAAACACTTAGAGGCGTTTGATTATATTGCGGCCAGTGGTGGCATTAAAAAACGTGCTGATGAAGAACGTATTTATGTGGTTTCTGCGAATGGTAGTATTAAAGTATTAAATAATAGCAGTTGGTTTACGAGCCCGAAGCATCAATTAAACCAGGTGATACCATTGTCGTACCATTAAATTCAGACTACACCTCAAACATTGATTTATGGGCGACAGCAACACAAATTACTTTATAGCTCAGCAGTAGCAGTTGCAGCAATAAATGGTTTGTAGTTTTTAATTTTATCTTAATTTTTAATTGAGCTTTACACACTTTGTACTTAACGATATAATCGCAAGAGTAAACGCTCTAATATGCTTACGCTCACCAAATAAACTAGGAAGTTATCAGTGAACTTTTAAAACCAGCCAATTAAACAACAAAAAGTAGACGAAAATCCAATCGTTAGCTTTTCCCATGCTGGTAATAATGTAGCTAACCAACAAGCTTATTATCAAAATATGCAAGATGATGAGATTGATTTAGCTGAACTGTTTAGCGAGCAATTTGGGCTGGGAAATTTGTTATTATATTAATTTCAGCCTTATTTGCAGGGGCTTCAATATTTTATGCATTAAGCCAACCTAATACTTATAAAGCCTCAGCATTATTAGCGCCAGCAAGTAGCGAAGGTGCTGGCGGCTTAGCGGGTTTAGCTGGTCAATTTGGTGGTTTAGCAAGCCTTGCCGGCATAAATTTAGGCGGTGGCGGTGGTGACAAAACAGCCCTGGCATTGGAAATTATAAAATCTCGCTCATTTTTAGAACGGTTTATACAAAAACATAATTTACTAGTGCCATTAATGGCAAGTAAAACCTGGGATATTAATTCACACCAATTAATTTATAACGAAGATATTTATAACCCACAAACTAAACAATGGCTTATAGAAGTAAAATCACCGAGAAAACCAGAACCTACATTATGGGAAACTTACAAAAGGTTTTTAAATTTATTGACGGTGTCGCAAGATAAAACAACCAGTATGGTTACTCTTGAATTAGAGTTTTATTCACCTGATTTAGCGCAGCAATGGCTAACTTGGTTAATTGAAGATATAAATAGTTTTGTTAAAGAACAAGATCAAAAAGAGGCACAAAATTCTATTGATTATTTAACACAAAAATTGGAAGAAATTAATGTGTCTAACATGGAAACGGTGTTTTATCAGTTAATAGAAGAGCAAAGTAAGAATATGATGCTCACTCAGGTAAAAAGCTGAATATGTGTTAAAAACTATAGACCGCCGCAGGTGCCGGAAGAAAAAGCAGGACCTAAACGATCGTTAATTGTAGTGTTAGGGACAATGTTAGGTGGCATTTTATCTGTAATGATTGTGTTAGTGCGTTATTTTACTAAAACAAAAGTACAGAAAATTAGTGGCTTTTATGGATAACGGTCACTTTAGAGTAAGTTTTGAATTTTTTAATTTTAGCAGCAACCGCTTTTTGCTTTGCTTTTATTGCTATTAAGTTTTTAAACCGGTGGCAGAAGAAGTTGGCTTGGTTGATAAACCGAATGAGCGCAAAACCCATTCAGGCCATATCCCTTTAATTGGTGGTATTTCTATATTTATTTCGGTATTAGCTGCAAGCCTTATATGGTTACCGGATACGCTAGAACTCAGAATGTTTTTAATTGCCTCTGCCATGATGGTATTAATTGGCGCGCTTGATGATAAATACGATATTAGTGTACGTATCCGTATTGTTGGCCAAATTATTATTGCCAGCTTAATGATTTATGGTGTGGTGGTTATATTGAAAATTTAGGTGATTTGTTCGGGCTGGGCGATGTTAACTTAGGTTTTATTGGTATATTCTTTACTTACTTTGCTATTGTTGTAGCGATTAATGCGTTTAATATGATTGACGGTATTGATGGCTTGATTGGTTGTTTAAGTCTGAATACTTTTACTTCAATTGCCATTTTATTTTTAATGAGCGGTAATACCGAATATGTAAGTTACCCGCTAATTATCGCCGCCGCCATTCTGCCTTATTTAATGTATAACTTAGGCATATTTAAATCAGAAACCAAAAAAATATTTATGGGTGACGCGGGCTCAATGTTTATTGGCTTAAGTGTTATTTGGTTATTATGTATGGGTACTCAAGGTGATGATACTAGTTTTAGGCCGGTAACCGCGCTTTGGGTATGTGCAATTCCATTAATGGATATGTTAGCAATTGTTGTTAGACGAGTACGGAATGGTAAATCGCCATTTAAACCAGATAGAGATCACTTACATCATATATTACAACGAGTTGGTTTTAACCCGCGCCAAACATTAATCATAATTTCTACTAGCTCTGTTGCTCTTCTTTATTAGGTATATTAGGTGAATATTATGCTATTTCAGAGTTCATTATACTTTCGTTATTTTTGTTTTTATTTGTTTTATATAATTTGACAATAAAAAAACTGACTCGCAGTAAGTAAATTAGTTTATTACTTCCATATCAATTTTAACTTTATAAAGAATATAACCTAATGACTTTAAAACGTATTCTTATAGTTTTTGGCACAAAGGCCTGAAGCTATAAAAATGGCTCCTTTTAGTTCATGCATTTCAAAACGATAATCGATTCAATCTCAAAGTGTGTTACTGCACAACATAGAGAAATGCTTGATCAAGTTCTAGAACTTTTTGACATTAAGCCTGATTATGATTTAAACATAATGAAAGCAGGCCAAGATCTAACGGATGTAACTACTAGAATACTTTATGGTTTAAAACCAGTTTTAAAACGAGTTTAAACCAGATTATGTATTAGTACATGGTGATACATCAACTACCTTGTCGGCATCTTTAGCTGCATATTATCAACAAATTAAAGTAGGACATGTAGAAGCAGGGTTGTGTACAGGAAATATTTACTCTCCTTGGCCTGAAGAAGGTAATCGCAAGCTAACGGGAGCTATTGCTAATATTCATTTTGCGCCAACTCAACTTTCTGCACAAAATTTAATTGATGAAAATGTAAGTAAAGATAACATTGTAATAACTGGTAATACGGTTATTGATGCATTGCTGGATGTTGTTGGAAAGTTAGAAAATAATAAAAATTTATCAAAACAGTTTGATGAAAAATTCTCCTTTATCGACAGCTCTAAAAAGTTGGTATTAATTACAGGGCACAGGAGAGAGAGTTTTGGTGGTGGTTTTGAACGTATTTGCCAAGCAATATCTAAATTAGCAACCGAACATAAAAATGTGCAATTTTTATATCCGATGCATCTGAACCCGAATGTACGTGAGCCTGTTAACCGTTTATTAAGTAATTTAAATAATGTGTTTTTAATTGAACCGCAAGATTATTTACCTTTTGTGTATTTGATGAATAAAGCGACAATTCTTTTAACTGACTCTGGTGGTATTCAAGAGGAGGCACCTTCGTTAGGTAAGCCTGTTTTAGTCATGCGCGATACTACCGAAAGACCAGAAGCAGTAGAAGCAGGTACAGTAAAATTAGTAGGCACTGATGCCGAACGCATTATTAATGAAGTTTCTTTATTATTAAATAATGAAGAAGAATATAGGAAAATGAGCTTTGCCCATAACCCTTATGGCGATGGTACTGCTTCAATTCAGATAGTTTCACATTTAAACGATTTATTATAAGGTTAATAATGATCTTTTTTCAGAAAAACCTAATGGCGGCTTCGGTAATCGTTTATTTCATTACAACTTTGCCTTACAAATTGCTGATGTATTTGAAATTGAGCTAGCTACCGAAATAGGTAAAGATAGTGACTATATTAATATATTACAAATGATAGCTCTAATATTTCTTGGAAAGGAACTGACCGCTACATATGGAATGATTTAAAAAGATTATTCAAGACAAGAAGTGTATATGGCATTCTTACAAACATTAAAAGCCAAAAGAAAAATCGAATTGAAAGGTCCCTACCTCGGTGATACTTTTTTTGACTATACAAAAAGATCACCAAAGGATTTAATTCAAAAAAAGCATTAAAATTAGCTAAAAAATCAATATCTGATATTAAGCGTTGTGTTATTCATGTTAGAGGTGGGGATTTTCATACTTGGAACCCTTAGCTATCCAATCTATAGAGTATTACATTCAATCAATCAATAAAGTCTTAGAAGAAAGTGCGGATGTAAATTTTGAAGTTGTTACAGATGATCCAAATATGAGTTTGGTAAATTCTATCCTGACGTATTTGAAGGCTAATTGTAACTATGTTACTAGCACTACTGGTGATTTTTTAAGTGATTTTCATAAGCTTTCTACATGCCACTATCAAATTAGTAGCCCAAGTACTTTTGCAATATGGGGAGCAATACTGTCGGAAGTCGATGTAAAAGTTATTCCATAGTAAAAAGTGGGTAGATTATTGTATAAATAACGGGGAAAAGTTTTGGATGGAAGTTAATGATGGTGGTAATGATTATTATAAAATATGGGATTTGATAGATGGGTAAAATTATATTTAAGACATTATTTTCTTCTTCAGCAAATGAAATACCTTTTATTAAGTTGAACCTATTAGAGACCGAAGGAAATGTCGACATATTTATTGTATGTGAGTTTTCACAAACACACACAGGTAAAACACGTGAATTTATTTTTGAAAACTTTAAAGAACAATTTACAACTGAAGAGTGGGATAGAATTACATATAAAAGCTAATATTGATGACTTAGTTAAAGACGGTTATAACAATAGCAAGAACGCTCATTTTAATGAGGACCTTATGCGGGGGTATTTTTGTTCGTCAAATAGATATAAAGCTATAAAGATATTGTTGTTTCTGTTGATGCAGACGAAGTGATTTTTAGCGAATTCTACCCTTTGATTTTTAAATCTCTGGGTTTTTTTACAAGAGCTGTAAAATTGGAATTGAACCAATTTTTCTATAGATTAGATTATCTCTGGTTTAAATGAGAGGTTTGCCCCTACCGTCTGTTATGGGAGCTATTATAAAAAGCCTAACTCTTAGGTGGCGTTATGATGGTAGGTTGTTTAAGGGGGTTGTAGGTACTCATTTCTCTTGGTGTATTCCGATTGAGGATATGGTTAGTAAAATCACTAGTAATGCGCATCAAAATGATTACGCAGATAAGGTTAATTATGAAACTATGTTGGAATCGGTAAAAAAAAACATTACCCTTTCGGAGATAGAGAAATTTAAAATTGTAACGGTCAATAAGACTGATTTTTCGAAACTTTATCCTTCTTCAATTTCTAAAGTGTTGAATATGTTTAAAGGTGTAGAGGATAACATTTGAATATATAGGTATTGTAACCACGTGGTGTTGTTGCGGAGCTGCTTATGTTAGCCGCATTTATCACGATGTACTAAAAAACGATTATGATTGTTTTATATATGCTAGAGGGAGGGGAAGTCTACGATAAATCTAATAATTGGAATTGGCCTAATGTTCATTGGGGGAAAGTTATTAAGAATGGGCGACCAATGGCTATTAATAGAAGGGATTTTGAACTTTGGATTAAAAATAACAATATTGATATTATTATTTTTAATGAGCAACAGTATTGTTACACTATTATCTGGTGTAAGAGTTAGGTATAAAAACGTTAGCTTATATAGATTATTATACTGAAGAAACACTTCCTTTTTTAACTTATATGATGCTGTTATTTGTAATACAAAGAGCATTGTGAGGCTTTAGACTTTCATAATAATTTAATTTATATACCTTGGGGCACAGATTTAACAACATATAAACCAACTAAAATTAAAAATAATGAAAATGTTTTAACGTTTTTCATTCATGTGGCGTTTCGCCTGAGCGTAAAAAGGGACTGATTTGTTAATTCAATCTTTTTCTTTAATAAAAGATAAGAATATTAAGCTCATTATTCATACACAAATTCCTTTATGTGGAGAAATTGACCGTAATATTATTTCTATATTAAAAGAAGAAAAACGAATTGAAGTTATTGAGCGTTCGGTCAGCGCCCCAGGTTTGTATCATTTAGGGGATGTATATGTGTATCCTACTTATCTTGAGGGAATAGGTTTGACTATTGCTGAAGCTATCTCAAGCGGATTACCTGTTATAGTCCCTGACGCTGCTCCGATGAACGAATTTGTTAACGAAAGTTTTCACGTTTAACTAAAATCTATCGTTTATTTTCACGCAAGGATGGGTATTATTGGCCGAAAGTACAAGTAGATATAAATAGTCTGTCTGGTGATATGCAGTATTTTGTCGAGAATCAACATCAATTAGAAAACTTCAAAATTAAAGCTCGTGAATACGCAGAAAAACATTTAAATTGAATGTTAATTCTTCTAAGTTAGAACTGATCGAAGAAGTTGAATTTCTCAGTTTCCCAGATAAAGTATTGTTAAATGAATGTATAAAATATATGAAGCTAAAAAGAGAGTAATACCCTACATTCTAGAAGCGTTCCAATGACTTTTATTATGCGTGTAATAGTTAAATGTAAGTGCGCTTTTTTAATGTTAATTAAGTCTTTGGCTGGAATGGTTTATCTTCATCATTAGTCGCTTTTTTTCAGTTCATCCAAATACTAATCGTAGGTTATTTTTCTTACTGCTTACGAATTGGGTTTGATGGCTTTAGCACAGGTAATGACTGGTGCGTTGGCTACCTTTTAATGGACTCAGGATTAAGTAATTTAATAGTTCAAAAAAAATATATCATCAACAAATTCGAAAATCAACAATATTATTAACATCTATTTTTTTATCATTATTAATAATTATCATCCTTAATAGTTGTTCAGGCGTTATTGGTGAATATTATGGGGTAATTGAAATTCAACCGTTGATTATGGGTATTGTCAGTTGTTTTTGTATTTGCACCATTTCAACAATTTTACACTGGTTTATATCAAAGAGCTTTGTTGTTTTCATTTATAGCTATTGTCGATATTGTAGCTAGTTTTTTGGGCTGCTGCTGACAGTTACTTATTTTGCTTATGTTGGAGAGGGGCGTTCAGCTTTAGTCTACGGTGTTATAGTTGTTGTTATTAGCAAAGTTATAATTTATGTTGTTTTTGGAAGTCAAAATTCATAATAAATATCACGCACTTCGATACGAAATTCTTTAGGAATAGTATTATTTTTGGCTTTTACCAACTCGGTGAACGTTTTATCAATTTATTAGCAACTCAGATTGATAATGTTGATCTGTAGGTAAAATTTTAGGTACTGATGTTTTAGGTGTTTATAGTTTAGCTAAAACTTTAATTTTGAAAGGCACCCAGTTATTTTACAGTGTTATATCTAAAACTCTTTTTCCGATTTTAGTAAATATCATGACGATTTTAATTATTTACAGCAGTTATACTTAAAAACATTTAAAGTGGTTATGCTGATTGTATCAATTTTATTTTCTATAATAATTCTTTTTTTCTTGCAACCTTTCCGTTTTCTGTTTTTTAAATTGTGAGGAAAAAATGGCCTGCTATTTTAAGCTTGATGCCTTATTTTTGCTTGATGTCTGTAGGTATGGTTGTTACATATATTTCATCATTTCAAGCGCGTTATTAGCAAAAGGCAAAGTTAAGTTTTTTTTGGGTTAATTTAATATCATTAGTTTTGAATACTATAGTAATTGTATTATTGTCTAAAGTTGAAGTGCAAGTCATATTGTATGGGTTAATAGCTGTGATGTACCTAATATCATCTTGTGTTTGGTTATTTTAACCATCATTGTGGTATTATTAAATTCCAGAAACATTGTCTCCTTACAACATTAGCTTATCTCCCACTTTTAATTATTTTTTCAGTAGTCTAATGACAGTGCCAAAACTCCGTAAACTATTTATAAAGCTCTCTTTATTGTTTTGTAGTTCAGCTCAATATTATTCCTTTGAATCTTTCTGGAGTAGCCAGCTTAGAGGCGGTACGTGTAATTCTATTTTTCTTGCTTTGCCTTTTTAATTTACATATTAGGTAATGACTATAAGTGCTCAAAAAACTCATTAGCAATTATTATCCCCGCAGGTTTATTTTTAGCATGGTATTTTATTCTCGAATTGAAGGGCAAGGTATAACTTATGCCATTCTTGATGGTTTCAAATTGTTATTTTTTCATTTTTTTTATTACTCATTTGTTTTACTGAATATAAAAGATCTGGTTACTATGCTTATGCTTTTCGAATTTATAATTGATACATGTAAGTTTTGTTTTTATGTATTTCTCTTTATTACTTTAATTTTTACTATTGTTGGAGTTTACAATGGAGTAGTATCACCGAAAAGTGGTTCTTATGTAATTGTAGGACCTACAGGTAGAGCCTTAACAGCTTTAACAGCCTGTCTTTTCTCCATAATTTGGTTAAATTATTACTTGAATAAACAGCGTAAATTTTTTTGTTATACTTTTTTGCTTATCTTTATTAATATTATTAGGCACTTTAGTACGTATTGGTGTTGCTGCTGAATTAGTAACCCTAGGGGTTTTATTTTTATTTAGAGGTAAATTAAAGTTAATAATTATAGTTATGCTAATAATTACTTTGATGCTCATTTTTTTTGGTGAACGCTTATTTAGTGAAATGTTTATAGCAGCTTCTATTAAAGATCTGGATTTTTCGAACCTTCATTTGATCGAAAATATAAAATTGACTGGCCGCTTAGAAGTTTGGCGTATATCTCTTTTGATAATTTTTAAAAATCAATATTTGGTGGGGGTACTGGTTCATCAAATCATTTATTACATAATAGTAATAATATTGGTTTGATCAATCACATAATGACTATATTAAAAGTGTTATCGGACCTTGGTATTATTGGTTTAGTATTATATTTATACAGTTTTATTATGCCAATTTTATTATTTTTACAGAATGCTATTAAATGTAAAAAGAATGTTTATACAATAATGGCTTTATCTGGTGGATTATCATTAATGGTTTTTTCTTTGACAGATAACGTAATTACATACTCTACTTATTTATACCCTCTAGTATACATATTATTTCCCTTTGGCTTTGGCGAGTCGTAATAATTTAACACCTAGTACTATAACATAATTTAATTTTGGATCTGACATGAATATTGGTATTGTTGTATTTGCATTTAATAGACCTAAATTGCTAGATAACTCTTTAAAATCTCTTTTAAAATGTAAAAATATTACGAAATTTCTATAACAATTTATGTCGATGGCCCTAGGAACCATATTGATAAAAAGTTAATTGATGAAACCTTAGGCGTAATTAACAAATTTAGCTTCAATTTTACCGTAAATGTGAGTGACAATAATAAGGGGTTGGCATGTTCAGTTATTGAGGGAGTTAGTGAAACGTTAAAGTTGTATGAGGGCGTGATAGTATTGGAAGATGATTTAATTTACTCTCCTTATTTTTTAAATTATATGTCTGAATCATTATTTAAGTATGAAAGGAACCTTAGGGTAGGTTCTATTAGCGGTTACTCTTTGATGTAGGGATAGGAAAATTTTCTGATAATTATTTTCATCCAAGGCCTTCATCATGGGGATGGGCTACATGGCGAGATCGGTGGAATAAAGTCTCTTGGGAATTATCTTCTTACGATACAAATGTTATTAAAATGTATAAGTTTTCTAAAAATGGCCAAGACCTTCCCTCGAATGCTGAGAGCAACTAAAAAAGGCTTGAGAGATTCCTGGGCAATAAGGTGGAGTTATAAACATTTTGAATTTAATTGGCTATGTGTGCCTATCCTTTTATTTCGCTTGTAGATAATACTGGTTTTGGAAGTGAGGCAACAAATTGTAAAGGTGTGAATATTTTCAAGTCTAGTTTTAATAAAAGTCAAACTAAAACATTTAATTTAGCTGAAGATACTTATATAAATAAAGATTTAATTTATAAGTTCAATTCATACAATTCCAATTGGGTAAAAATTAAAAAAGAAGCTTAAATCAATATTTAGATTACGTTAATAAAATTTAATTTTGGAATCTTTCATGTGTCTTAAAAAGAATATTATTGAAAACATAAAAAATAATAAAAATTTAAAAGGGAAAATAATTGTTGTTTGTTTCACTTTTTATTAGTTTTTTGCGATCAAAAAAGCTTTAAAAAATTACCAACTGATATTGATAGCACCACTAATTATCCTTTATAAATTGATTACAGATATTATCCTAGGCTGCGAACTACCGGTCAGTACAACCGTGGGGAGAGGTTTGGTTATCCATCATGGTCGTGCTTTAGTATTAAATAGAGATGTAATAATAGGAAATAACGTTACATTGAAGCACAATACAACTATTGGCAATAAGGAAAAATATCGCGGGGGAAATATGGGGGTCTCCAATAATTGGAGATAATGTAATAATAGGCCCTAACAGTGTAATTATAGGTCCTATCGTTATAGGTACAATTCTATTATTGGGGCAGGTTCTGTTGTGGTTAAAAATGTAGATCCTAATATTATTGTTGCAGGTAACCCTGCTAAATTAATTAAAAAGTTAGGATAAAGCACTTGAAGAAAAATTATTATGTATTTTACATCGCACCCCGCCGGTTCACGGAGCATCAAAGGTAGGTGATATTATAGCATCAAGTAATGCGCTTAAAGATAATTTCGATTGTCGATTTATAACCATTAAATCAGCTATTTCTATCGAGGATATAGGTAAAGTTAGTTTAAAAAACTATATTTAGTACTTGAATTATACATAAAGGTTCTATGGGTTTTAATATGTTTTAGACCAGAAAAAATATATTTTACATCGTCAATTAAAGGTGTAGCTTTTATCGTGATTTAGTTATTTCGTCACTTTGGAAATTTTATAGTTACTTTAAAGCCGTAGATATTTATTATCATTATCACACTAAAGGGGTTGATGATTTTGTAAGTAGCAAAAAAATTAATTTAATACTGACGAATTGGTTTGTTAAAAATGTTAATTTGATCTTATTAAGCCCTATCCTGGCTATAGATTTTGATAAAATCACATCATTTTCAAATTTATATTATTTACCCAATGGAACAGAGGACATGCTGGATGATATAGAATTTTTAAATTTAACTGATATTAAATTCAAAAATAATCAAAAGGTAAATGTTTTATACCTATCAAATATGATCAAGAGTAAAGGATATTTTGATGTATTAGTTTTAGCTAAGAATACTAAAAAGTATAATGTTCACTATCATTTCGCAGGCAATTGGGAGTCAGTTAGTGATAAAACGAATTTTATAATTTTGTAACATTTAAATGGGTTGTCCTTATATAATTAATGATCTTGATTTTGATTAAGGATATAAATGAATTACAAATGTAATAATGCATTAGCTTTTAACAATAAAGCAGGTTTTTTGTAATTTCAGGTTTTTATTAAAAAAAATTACCGGTGTGACCGGACAAGATGGATCTTACCTTGCTGAGTTCCTATTAGAAAAAGGTTATGAAGTACATGGAATAAAGCGTAGAGCTTCATCGTTAAATACCCAGCGTATTGATCACATTTATCAAGATGCTCATGAAGAAAATCCAAAGTTTTTTCTTCATTACGGTGATTTAACTGATTCATCAAATTTAACGCGTATTTTAAAAGATGTTCAACCTGATGAAGTTTATAACTTAGGCGCACAATCACATGTTGCCGTGTCTTTTGAATCACCTGAATATACAGCTGATGTTGATGCTATTGGTACGTTACGTTTATTAGAGGCTATTCGCTTTTTTAGGCTTAGAAAAGAAAACTAAGTTTTATCAAGCGTCTACTTCTGAGCTTTATGGTGAAGTACAAGAAATTCCACAAAAAGAAACTACGCCATTTCATCCGCGTTCACCTTATGCAGTAGCTAAAATGTATGCTTATTGGATTGCGGTAAATTATCGTGAGTCTTACGGTATGTATGCTTGTAATGGTATTTTGTTTAATCATGAATCACCTCGTCGTGGTGAAACTTTTGTTACCGTAAAATTACCCGTGCATTAGCCAATATTTCTCAAGGTTTAGAGAAATGTTTATACCTAGGTAATATGGATGCACTTCGTGATTGGGGTCATGCTAAAGATTATGTTCGTATGCAATGGATGATGTTACAACAAGAGCAACCTGAAGATTTTGTTATTGCTACAGGTAAGCAAATTTCTGTACGTGAATTTGTTCGTATGTCGGCTGCTGAATTAGGTGTTGAACTTGAATTTAGCGGTGAAGGTGTTGATGAAATTGCCACGGTTAAGTCTATAACTGGTGATAATGCATCTGCTTTAAACGTTGGTGATGTTGTTGTTAAAGTTGACCCGCGTTATTTCCGCCCTGCAGAAGTTGAAACTCTGCTTGGTGACCCAACTAAAGCTAAAGAAAAATTAGGTTGGGTACCAGAAATTACCGTTGAAGAAATGTGTAAAGAAATGGTTTTAAATGATCTTGATGTTGCTAAACGCCATGCGTTATTAAAAGCACATGGTCATAACGTTGCGGTTGCTGTGGAGAATTAAGCAGTGACTATAAAACGTGTATTTGTAGCTGGCCATAATGGGATGGTTGGCTCGGCTATTGTTAGCAGCTAGCTAAACAAAGCAATATTGAACTGGTTTTACGTTCTCGTAAAGAGCTCGATTTATTAAACCAGCAAGCGGTTATTGATTTTTTTCAAAATGAGAATATCGACCAAGTTTATTTAGCTGCAGCTAAAGTGGGTGGTATTGTTGGTAATAATACTTACCCAGCTGATTTTATTTATCAAAACTTGGTTATTCAGTGTAATATTATTCATGCTGCACACTTGGCTAATGTACAAGATTTATTGTTTTTAGGCTCGTCATGTATTTATCCTAAACTTGCTGTACAGCCTATGTCTGAATCTGCCTTGTTAACAGGAACATTAGAACCAACGAATGAACCTTTATGCGGTAGCTAAAATAGCCGGCATTAAGTTGTGTGAATCATATAACCGTCAGTATGGCCGAAATTATCGCAGTGTTATGCCAACGAATCTTTATGGCCCGAATGATAACTTTCATCCTGAAAACTCGCATGTAATTCCGGCTTTGATCCGTCGTTTTCATGAAGCTAAGTTAACTAACTTACCTGAAGTGGTTGCTTGGGGTTCTGGTAAGCCAATGCGTGAGTTTTTACATGTTGACGATATGGCAGCCGCTTCTATTTTTGTGATGGAATTAGCGCAAGATGTTTATGCGGCAAATACGCAAGAAATGTTAAGCCATATTAATGTTGGAACCGGTGTTGATTGCACAATACGTGAATTGGTTGAAACAGTTGCAAAAGTTGTTGGTTATGAAGGTAATATTACTTTTTGATACCACTAAACCTGATGGCGCGCCGCGTAAATTAATGAGTGCAGACCGTTTAAAATCTTTAGGCTGGGAATATACCATTAGTTTGAAGCAGGTTTAGCACAAAGTTATCAATGGTTTTAGAAAATCAAGATACCTTTAGAAAATAACGTTATGTTTTTATCTAAAGAGATATTTTCTACTGTCAGTATTGAAAACAGTCAATTAGTGTCAATTGATCTAGATCGATAAACAAATGCACAAGGTCAGGCGCTGATTTGATTTTCATAATGCTTTACTCCAAAGTGAAATATTAATCCCTGATGGCAGTGGGATTGTTATGGCTACAAATTCATAAATAATCATGTTATTCATAAAATCGCAGGTTATGATTTATTTATTGAAACAATGAAACGTTTAAATACAACCAATGGTAAAGTGTTTTTTAGGCTCAAGTAATATTGTTTTAGATAATATGAAAACTCGCGCAGCTTCAAGAGTTTTTCAATGTAAGCAAGTGTTTTCACCAGAGTATAAGAAGTCATTTAACCAAGATGATGTTTTTTATTTTGCAAAAGAAATTAATGAATTTTCACCTGATGTGATTTTTGTAGGGTTAACAGCACCTAAGCAAGAGAAGCTAATTGCTAATCTTAAAGATCATACTAGCGCTCAATATTGAGTGGTATTGCTTATTTGATTTTAAACTGTTACACGCCCATCTTATGGATAGTTTTTGGAATGGCTTCCTCAGGTTAATTAAAGAGCCTAGAAGATCAACGTAGAAATTTTGTATCAACACCTGTTTTTTTATTTGATATGTTCAAAGAAAAGTTCAAAAATAATATTATTGTTAGATTATTCATAACCATTAAGTAGAGCCGGTTCAATAGGTTTTTTAGCGTTAATATTTATAAGTAAACGCTTTTTTAATTAAGGCCAATCGTTCAAATGCCTAGTATTAAAGTTAACTAAATAATAAATATCACAACTTTTAAAAGATGTAACTCAATAAAGTACAGATGTTTGTTTTCATTTCACCTTCCTTGTAATGTTAATTTTTGCTTTTTATTTACATAATCATGAATATGAATGTTGTTAAATTAGTAGTGAAATTTAAAGTTTAGCCTAAGTTTTTCTGTTATTTAACGGTACCACCACTATTGCTCCGGTAATTAGGATTTGCTAATAACTAATGTATGAACAAAACAATTTTTGTTACTGGCGGGGCGGGGTTTATTGGCTCGGCTTTAGTCCGTTTTTTAATTAATGAAACCAATAATCACGTTATTAATTTTGACAAATTAACGTATGCCGGCAATTTAGAGTCGTTAAAGTCTATTGAGTCAAACGAGCGTTATACTTTTATTCAAGGTGATATTTGTGACCGTGAAAAAGTCAGAGAAGTATTTAAAGAGTATCAGCCTGATTTTATTATGCATTTAGCTGCTGAAAGCCATGTTGACCGTTCAATTGATGGTCCAGGTGAGTTTATTGAAACTAATATTGTCGGTACTTATGCATTGTTAGAAGCTGCTCGTAGTTACTATTTATCATTAAACGAAGCGAAACAAGCTAGTTTTAGATTCCATCATATTTCAACTGATGAAGTATGGTGATTTAGGCGAAACCGGTTTATTTACCGAAGAAACCTCATATGAGCCTAGTTCGCCTTATTCAGCAAGTAAAGCTGCTTCTGATCATTTAGTTAGGCTTGGTATCGTACCTATGGCTTACCGGTTATTGTTAAACGCTCTAACAATTATGGTCCATATCATTTTCCTGAGAAGTTAATTCCTTTGATTATTTTAAACGCACTTGAGGGGAAAGCTTTACCTGTTTATGGTGATGGTAAACAAGTGCGTGACTGGCTTTATGTGGAAGATCATGCACGTGCTCTTTATAAAGTGGTTTCAGAAGGTGCTTTAGGTGAAACTTACAATATTGGTGGTTTTAATGAAAAAACAAAATATTGAAGTGGTAACTACTATTTGTGATCACCTTAATGAGTTGATCACAAATAAGCCAGCAGGATAAGTAATTTTAATGACTTAGTGACTTTTATAAAAGACCGACCAGGTCATGATGTTCGGTATGCAATTGACGCTACTAAAATTAACAAAGAACTGGGTTGGCATCCTGAAGAAACATTTGAGTCAGGCATTAAAAAAACCATTGAATGGTATTTAGCTAATAGTGAATGGTGTCAACATGTTCAAGATGGTTCATATCAACTAAAGCGTTTAACTAATTAATATTTAAAGTTTACCGAAAAAGATAAGCTGTTGTATTTTAGGTTTTAAAATAATGTTAGTTACAAGGATGTAATTCATGAAAAATTTCAAAAATAACATTAACGCCTCTACCAAAGAAAACCCGTTAGCTTTAACTCCCTTAACCAAAATAAGCCACCATGGCGCGGTTGATGGTGTTACTGGGCTCTTGTCATCAATTACACTTTTACCAAGCACTTGAACAAGTAAATGCGAGTGTGTTAATTGATTGTGGTTTGTTTCAAGGGGCTGAAACGGTTAATGGTGCCAGTGCCGAGCAATTGGCGATTGGTTTTGATGTATCTGGTGTGCAGGCGTTAATTGTTACCCATTGTCATATTGATCATGTTGGCCGCATTCCTTATTTATTAGCTGCCGGTTTTACCGGGCCAATTATTGCCACTGAGGCTACTGCGGCGTTATTACCTTTAGTTATTGAAGACGCACTTAAAGTTGGCGTTACCCGCAACGCTAATATTATTAAAGCCTGTTTAACCTTATTGAAAAAACAATTAGTTGCTGTGCCATATAAGCAGTGGCATCAATTGGAGTTTTCCCTAAAGCAAATATTGAATCAAAAGCTTGGCCAGTTAGCAGTAAAGGTTAAGTTTCAACCAGCAGGGCATATTTTAGGCTCGGCTTATGTTGAAATTGATGTTGGCTTTTAAATCTGCAACATACACCGCAAATAAAAAACTTACTCAGCGCGTAGTTTTTTCGGGTGATTTAGGGGCCACTTATGCGCCTTTATTACCCGCACCTAAATCACCTTATAAAGCCGATGTATTAGTGATTGAAAGCACTTATGGCGATAAAAACCATGCTGGCCGTAAACAACGTAGCGCACAGTTAAAAGCGGTATTAAAACGGGCGATTAGTGATAATGGTGTGGTAATTATTCCGGCCTTTAGTATTGGCCGAACGCAAGAGTTGTTATATGAGCTTGAGCATATTATTACGCGTGAAAAGTTAGCTGTTTTATCGGAGCCGTCGGGTCATACTCAAGGTAAAGCATCGTCTTTAAATAATGATAATAAATTGGCGAATATTGAGGTAATTGTTGATTCACCAATGGCCGCTGAGTTTACGCAGTATTATCGAAAATTTACTGCGCTTTGGGATAAAGAAGCCCGCAATCGTTTGTCGGCTGGTCGGCATCCGCTAAGTTTTGATGCTCTGCATACCATAGATAGTCACCAAACCCACTTAGCTACTATCAATTATTTAGCTACGCGTAATAAGCCCGCCATTGTTATTGCCGCAAGTGGTATGTGTAGTGGTGGCCGCGTTGTTAATTATTTAGCGCGTTTTTTATCTGATCCTAAAGCCGATGTGTTGTTTGTTGGTTATCAAGCTCGCGGTACTTTAGGCCATAACATTCAAAAATATGGCAGTAACCCTAATAAGCCCGGTTATGTTTATATTGATGATGAACGTGTAGATATAAACGCAGGAGTGCATACTATTTCTGGTTATTCGGCTCATGCTGATCAAAACAATTTAGTGAATTTTGTTAAACGTATGCGCATAAAACCTAAAAGAGGTTATTGTTGTGCATGGTGATGAACAGGCCAAAGCGGCATTGGTAGATAAATTGCGGCCATTGGTTGAGGTTGTAAGGATTGGGAAGGGGGCTAGGGGGCTAGTTACAAGGTACAAGTGGAAAGATGCTTTTATATTTGTTATAAGGTTCTTTAAAAATGATATGGATTTAGAAGTAACATTTGAACATATAAGTATTGCTCAGATACCGTTATTCTTTCTTGGTATTGCTGCCATTTCTGTAGCGTTTTCATTTTTAATCGCAATTATATTTAAATTTGCAGGAGTTGGCTGTCGGTATTCACAACATGGGCTTTGATGCTAGCACTATGTCGCATGAAGTGTGTTCGTCTACGAAGTAATCGCGTGTGGTGCGATACTCACTAGGGTAGTTATAAGCGAGTGGAAGTTACCACCTCGCATTAAACTGGCTATCTTGTACGAATCTATTTTATCATTTTTTGCTTTCCCGCCATGAATTGCCTTCATATAAAGCGCGTGACCTAAAATAAATTCGACGTTAATCTCACGACAAAAATCACTGACCCAATACCAGCAATGCATACATTCAACCCCAACGACTATCTTGCCTAGGTAAGGTTTGAGCAGTTTAAATAATTGATTCGGATCAGCTTTAATTTTCTGATGAACAATTTTTTTCACCACGTTCATTTAGAATACAAACGTATAAAAGTCGTGCATGTAGATCAATTCCACAATAATATTGATGAAAAGTAGTATAGAATTTCATTGAGCTTTCTCCTTTTGGTTTCGTCGCCTAAAAGTTTAGCTAAATGCCAAACTTTGGGGAGAAGGCTCAATTATTATCAAGTCATTCAAAAGGACAAAAAACTGTTGGCTTTTAATGAGGCGTTAGTTTTACTTCTTACCTTGCATTATAATTGCGATATAACTACACTGTAATTTATGAGTGATATTAATTTTGAATGGGATCCTAAAAAGCCAGCACTAATATCAAAAAGCATGGTGTGAGTTTCGAAGAGGCTCAAACTGTTTTCTTTGATTCTTACGCTCGTTTAATACCTGATCCCGATAGCTCTTTCGGCGAAGAGCGTTTTATTATTCTCGGTCAAAGTAATGACTTTAAAACTTTAGTCGTATGTCATTGTTATCGAGAGCCAGATGATAATATTCGTATCATCTCTGCTAGAAAAGCAGATAAATATGAACGAAAGCAATACGAGGAGTGTCGATATGCGTGATCAATATGATTTTTCTAATTCCGTACCTAATCCGTATGTGAAAAAACTTAAAAAGCAGATAACTATCCGTTTAGATCAAGATGTAATTGAATACTTCAAGCAATTATCAGATCAAAACGGTGTTCCTTACCAAAATTTAATTAACCTTTATCTTAAGGATTGTGCTCAAAGCCATAAAGAATTAAAACTCAATTGGCAGTAGGCAAAACTAAGTTGCTTAAACGGACAAAAAACAGCTGGCTTTTGCTCGTTCCTCGCTAATTTTAGCCAGCTATTTTATTGCCGCTTAGCAAGGCGTTAGAGCTACAAGGAAATTATGAGTATATCTGTAAACGTCCGGCCAACAGCACATTTCCTGAATTAATCTTTCAATTTAAAGTTGCTCTAATTTATTTTATTGGAGCAACCCATGCAGCGCAGAACACTTGATGATTGGAAAAACCTCGTTGATAAACAAATTGCCAGCGGCTTATCCGTGCCTAAGTTTTGTCAACAACACCAACTAAATCCTAAATATTTCTATGCCCGTAAAGCAATCATTGTTAAAAATGAATCGCAAACCCGTTTTATTCAAGCCCACGTTGTAACTCAACATACGACCATGGTCAGTGAGCACCAAAATGCCAACTTCCTATTAACAACCTCAGCTGGTGAATTATCGTTACCTGGCACAACAACTGCGCCATTTTTAATTGAACTGCTTAACGGGCTAGCATCATGAAGATGTTTACCAACGTACCCGATGTGTTTCTTTATCGTGATGCGGTTGATTTTCGAAAGTCGATAAATGGCTTAGCTGTGATTGTGAGATTTCAAGATTTCAGAGATTTCAAGGGGTCAGTTCAAGGGGTCAGCCAACTTGATAATTTATGGAAATATTATTATTTGTCATCTAATCTAATTGAATGGCGCGTTTACCCAGAATAGTAATACCAAATCAGCCTCTTCATATAATGCATAGAGGCAATAATCGGCAAGATATATTTCAGTGTGAAGAAGATATATTCCGAATAAAGGAAGATATTTACTACGCACTTGAAAAGTCAGGCTGTCAATTGCACGCCTACGTAATTATGACTAATCATTTACATTTGCTTATTACGCCTGAAAATAAAGTAAAACTTGCTGCATTTATGCAAGCAATGGCGAATAAATATGTTCGTTATTTCAATGCAAAATATCATAGAACAGGCACTATTTGGGAAGGGCGTTACAAATCTTGTTTAGTTGACAGCGAGCTATATTTATTTACTTTATATAAATATATTGAGATGAATCCCATTAGGGCCAATATGGTAAAATCGTTAAGTGATTATGCTTGGTCTAGTTATGGACATAATGCTTTAGGGTATGACGACAGATTAATCACTGAACATAGTTTATACCAAGAACTAGGCCAAAATGTTGAAAAGAGGTGCCAAGCTTATCAGGCTTTATTTAATGAATTAGAAATAACAAAAGAAAACGAAAAAATCACTCAAGCTACAGTGCGAGGGGAGGTTTATGGTAGCGATGCATTTCATCATTATATTGAGAAAAAAGTTTTGCGTGCAACAAAATTGGCAGGGCATGGGGGTGATAGAAAAAGTACCACTTATAAAAATCAAGTTGGCTGACCCTTGATTCTCATCTTGTAACTTTCCGCTTGTATCTAGAATCTGTTATCAATTCTGCTGGTTTGTTTTTAATACTAAAAAACCTGTAATCTTCATCTGAATACTTTATTATTCAACTATTAACATGATTTAAAAACATCAATATGGATACACTATGATTTTACCTGTAATTATGGCTGGTGGCTCAGGCACACGGTTATGGCCGCTTTCTCGTCAATTATTACCTAAACAATTTTTAACGCTGAACGGCGAACATTCTATGTTGCAAAATACCGCGATGCGTTTGGCGGGTATTGAGCATGAAGCACCGGTAGTTATTTGTAATGAAGAACATCGTTTTTCAGTAGCTGAGCAATTTCGTGCTAATAATATTGCTAATAGCGGTATTATTTTAGAGCCGGTTGGTCGTAATACGGCACCAGCTATTGCCCTTGCGGCGTTAAATGCTGTTAAAAATGGTGATGATCCTTTACTTCTGGTACTAGCGGCTGATCATGTCATTAAAAACGAAGCTGCTTTTTGTCAGTCGGTTAATAATGCCGCGCCACTTGCAGAAGAAGGTAAATTAGTTACTTTTGGTATTGTTCCAACCGCGCCTGAAACTGGATATGGTTATATTAAAGGTGGCGATAGTATTTCTGGTGCAGAGTCTGACGCGTTTGTGGTCAGCGAGTTTGTTGAAAAACCAGATTTAGCCACGGCAGAACAATACTTAGCTAGTGGCGATTATTACTGGAACAGTGGTATGTTTCTTGTTTAAAGCCAGCACTTATTTAGCAGAGTTAAAGCTCATAACCCTGCCATTTATACCGCTTGTGAAAACTCAATTGCTAGTACTCGGTCTGACGCAGATTTTATTCGTGTTGATAAAGCGGCATTTGAAGCTTGTCCTGATGACTCTATCGATTATGCAGTAATGGAAAATACCACCCAAGCGGTTGTTGTACCAATGGATTGTGGTTGGAGTGATGGGTTCTTGGTCGGCTCTTTGGGAAATTGAAGACAAAGACGAAAACGGCAATGCCTTTAAAGGTGATGTAATTTCAAAGAACAGCACTAATTCTTACGTTAATGCTGAAGAAAAGCTAGTGGCGGTGATTGGTTTAGATGATGTAGTGGTTGTTGAAACCAAAGATGCTATTTTGGTTTCTGAAAAAAATCAGAAGTGCAATTAGTTAAGAATGTTGTTAATGAACTTAAAGCGAATGATCGCAGTGAATTTAAATTACACCGTGAAGTTTATCGTCCGTGGGGTAAGTATGACTCAGTTGATAACGGAGAGCGTTTCCAAGTTAAACGTATCACGGTAAAACCAGGTGCTAAGTTATCAGTGCAAATGCATCATCATCGCGCCGAGCATTGGATTGTGGTTCAGGAACGGCCATGGTAACCAATGGCGACAAGCAAATTATGCTAACTGAAAACCAATCAACTTATATTCCAATTGGTGTTATTCACGCTTTAGAAAACCCGGGTAAGGTTGATTTAGAATTGATTGAAGTTCAATCAGGCTCTTATTTAGGCGAAGACGATATTGTGCGTTTTGAAGATCGATACGGACGGGTTGACGGACGGGTTGAGTACAAGGTACAGCTATAAGTATGATACCTGCCAGTTTAGTGCTTGTATCTTGTAAGATATAAAAATGTTCAAGATACAAGCTATAAGATACAAGCTGTAAGTTGCAAGATACAAGCTTTCCGCTTGTAGCTTTTTCGAACTTGTAGCTAAAGGTTCTTTGAGTTGAGAACACAACTTTATATCATATTGAATTAATTGCTTGTAGCTATTATCCTCCTCCGTTTATTAAAGATTTTATTTAAAAGGTTGTTTTGGTTCTTGTATGTTAGTAAAGATGTATCTTGAAGCTTTCCGTGTAGCTTTTAACTTGAAGTTATTAAACAAAGTGGTATTGCTTTTGGTACCAGTGGTGCGCGCGGTTTAGTTGAACAGTTTACGCCTGATGCTTGTGCAGCATTCACTTATGCGTTTGTTGCTTCATTAAAAAAGCAGGGGTGGCAATTTAACGCGTTTGCGTTAGCGGTAGATAATCGCCCAAGCAGTTATGCTATGGCACAGGCCTGTGCTGCAGCATTAACTGAGCTGGATATTACTGTACATTATCATGGTGTTATTCCAACTCCGGCATTGGCTTATGCGGCCATGCAACGCAATATTCCTTGTATTATGGTTACTGGCAGCCATATTCCATTTGATCGCAATGGTTTAAAATTTTATCGTCCTGATGGTGAAATTACCAAAGCCGATGAAACCGGTATTTTAACCCAAACATGTGAATTTGAGCCGTTATCAGCAGCAAACTTACCAGAATTAGTTGTTGATAAAAGTGCCGAAGATGAATACGTAGCAAGATATACATCATTATTTGATGCTGATTTATTAGCCGGTAAAAAAATTGGTATTTATGAGCACTCAAGTGCTGGCCGAGATATTTATCAAGCGTTATTTGAACAACTTGGTGCCGAAGTTGTGTCACTAGAACGTAGTGATCAGTTTGTGCCCATTGATACTGAAGCCGTATCTGATGCGGATAAACAAAAAGCATTAACTTGGTCTAAAGAATATGGCTTTGACGCGATATTTTCTACTGATGGTGATGGTGACCGTCCATTAATTTCAGACGAAAAAGGCCACTGGCTACGTGGTGATATTTTAGGTTTATTATGTGCTAAGGCGTTAAATGTTGAAGCTTTGGCGATTCCTGTTAATAGCAATACGTCAATTGAATTAAGCCAAGCATTTAAACATATTACTCGTACCCGTATTGGTTCACCTTATGTTATTGCCGAATTTGATGCTTTAGCTAAACAATATAATTCGGTTGCAGGCTTTGAAGCCAACGGCGGATTTTTATTAGGTTCAGATACACAATTGAATCAGCAAACTTTAAAAGCCTTACCAACACGTGATGCCGTGTTACCTGCCATTATGTTGTTATCAGCCAGTAAAAGCGCTGGTAGTATTTCGGCTTTAGTTGATGCTTGTTCAATTCGTCATTCAGCCAGTGATCGTATACAAAACTTTGCTACTGCAAAAAGTCAGCAGTTAATTGCTGATCACCAAGCAGATCCTAGTCAGTTAATTGCTATGTTAGGTTTTAGTGATGTCAGCGTAACTAATGTTAATACCACTGACGGTTTACGAATCACGTTATCAAATAACGATGTGGTTCATTTACGTCCGTCAGGTAATGCACCAGAGCTACGTTGTTATGCAGAGTCAACTTCTGAAGCGGTTGCGCAAGGTTTAGTGAAACAAGTTTTAGAGAAGGTTGTTGCGTTTTAGATACAAGGAGCGAGATACAAGCTACAAGCTACAAGTGGAAAGTTACAAGAATTCATTCTGCAGGTTTAGCTTAACGTTGTAGTTGGTGTTTGTATCTAGAACAAGGTACGAGAAAAAAGAAACAGGATACAAGCTACAAGGAGTTAGATACAAGAAATCAGCTATAAGCTGTAAGTTACAAGGAGCTAGATACAAGTATGATACCTGCCAGTTTAGTGCTTGTATCTTGTAACTTTCCACTTGTATCTAAGATATATCTGAGTTGTTTCTGAATGCGAGAGTGATTTTATGGCTAGTGAATTGTTTGATAACTTAGCAAAACAAATAATTACTTTGTTAACAAGTGAGTTTTCTGATCTTTCGCTGATTTATATTTTTGGTTCGCAAGCTTCAGGTGCTGTGCATGAAGACAGTGATGTTGATATTGCTGTTTTATGTGCTAATAAACTTGAGCCGCTGGCACGTTGGAATATCGCAACTGAATTAGCAGAAGTTCTAAAAAAAGATGTTGATTTAGTCGATTTATTAGAAGCCAGTACGGTAATGCAGCATCAAATTATTTTTAATGGCGTGTGTATCTATGATGCTTTTGAACAGCAAGCGGCGTTTGAAATGCAAGTTATGTCTATGTATCAGCATTTAAATGCTGAAAGAGATGAAATAGTTAAAGAGTATATCGCTAATGAATGACGTTATTATCAATAAAGCAGTGACCATTGAGCGGTGCATAAAACGCATTGTAGATGTTTATCAAGAGGTTGGTAATAATTTAGCTACCGATTTTACTCGGCAAGATTCCATTCTTTTAAATTTACAACGAGCTTGCGAAGCTTCAATTGATTTAGCTAACTATCTTTCCAAGCAAAGAAAATTAGGTATTCCCTCAACGCAGTCGCGACAGTTTTAATTTTTTGTTTAAAGCAGGGTTAATACCTGAAGATCTAGCGATGAATTTAGAAAAAATGGTTGGTTTAAGAAATATTGCTGTACATGATTACCAAGAGTTGAATCTTTGATATTGTAAAATACGTGATTGAAAAGCACCTTGTTGATTTTCAATCCTTTGTTAAGTTAGCTAAGTCTTTGATAGCAGATCAAGATTGAAGCTAAAAGTTAGAAGCTAAAAGCTTTAAGCTTTAAGCTTTAAGAGATACAAGAAACAAGCTACAAGCTAGAAGAATTCATTCTGCAGGTTTAGCTTAACGTTGATATTGGTGCTTGTATCTAGAACCAGATACAAGGTACGAGAAAAAGATATAAGCTGCAAGTTAGAAGGAGTTAGATACAAGAAATAAGATAAGATACAAGCTGAATTCATTCTGCAGGTTTAGCAAGGAGTTATCTAGAACCAGATACAAGGTACGAGAAAAAAGATATAAGCTGTAAGTTACAAGGAGCGAGGATAGATACAAGTATGATACCTGCCAGTTTAGTGCTTGTATCTTGTAACTTGCCACTTGTATCTAAGATGTATCTTGTAACTTTCCGCTTGTAGCTATTAACTTGTATTCGCGTTTAGCGCTTGTATAGCGGCTTGTGAATGTTTAATATTGTTTTATAGAGTTTTGAATAACATTTTTTAGGGAAGTACATGAAAGTTACAGTTTTTGGGATTGGCTATGTTGGCCTTGTTCAGGCGGCTATTTTAGCTTCTGTTGGACACGACGTTATTTGTGTTGATATTGATGAGACAAGAGTTGAGAACTTAAAAAAGGGTATTATTCCTATTTATGAACCAGGCTTAACACCGTTAGTTGAGCAAACGTATAAAGATGGTTTATTAAAGTTTACAACCGATGCTGCTGAAGGTGTTGCCCATGGTAGCGTTCAGTTTATTGCGGTTGGTACTCCTCCTGATGAAGACGGTTCGGCTGATTTAAAATACGTGTTGGCGGTAGCTTCAACAATTGCTGAGCATATGACGGAATCAAAAATCATTATTGATAAGTCAACGGTACCTGTAGGTACGGCAGATAAAGTGACCGCTAAGGTTGCCGAAGTGTTAGCTGAGCGCGGTGTTGATATTGCTTACGATGTTGTTTCAAACCCTGAGTTCTTAAAAGAAGGCGCGGCCGTAAACGATTGTATGAAACCTGATCGTATTGTTGTTGGTACCAATAATGAAGCTTCACGTGAAGCTATGCGTGAATTATACGCGCCATTTAACCGTAACCATGATCGCATGATCTTTATGGATGTTCGCTCTGCCGAATTAACCAAATATGCAGCTAACTGTATGTTGGCAACAAAAATTTCATTTATGAATGAAATTGCTAACCTAGCTGAGCTTTTAGGTGCTGATATTGAAGCAGTTCGCCATGGTATTGGTTCAGACTCACGTATTGGATATCAATTTATTTACCCAGGCTGTGGTTATGGTGGTTCTTTGTTTCCCGAAAGATGTGCAAGCATTAGTGCGAACAGCGCAAGGGATTGATTACAAACCAGCGTTATTAGAAGCAGTAGAAAGTGTTAACTACGCGCAAAAGCAAAAAACTATTTTTCCATGTTAATAACCATTTCAACGGTGACTTAAAAGGCAAAACTGTTGCAGTTTGGGGCTTATCATTTAAACCACAAACGGATGATATGCGCGAAGCGTCATCACGCGTATTAATGGAGTCGTTATTTGAAGTAGGCGCTAAAGTACAAGCTTATGATCCAGAAGCGATGGAAGAATGTCAGCGTATTTATGGTAGCCGTGACGACTTAGCGTTAATGGGGACAAAAGAAGCGGCGCTTCAAGGTGCAGATATATTAGTTATTTGTACTGAGTGGAGCCAATTTAGAGCGCCTGATTTTGATTTAATTGCCGAAAAACTTAGCTCAAAAGTGATTGTTGATGGTCGCAACTTGTTTGAGCCTGCGTTACTGAAAAACGCGGTTTTAGCTATTATGCTATTGGTCGTGGCGACAGTGTTAAAAAAGTATAATAGGCGTTAAGCAAATTATTAAATAAACTCAGTTTCTTAGTTAAGAACCTGAGTTTTTTGTAACCGCTATTTAAAATTTAAATAGCAAAAAATAGTAAGAGTTTTAAATGAAATATTTAGTTACGGGTGCAGCTGGTTTTATTGGCTTTTTTGTTGTTCAACGGTTATGTGAACAAGGTCATCAAGTAATAGGCATAGATAATCTTAATGATTATTACGATGTTAATTTAAAAACATGCCCGTTTAGCAGAATTAGCCGATATTAAAGCATTTACTTTTGTTGAATTAGATTTAGCCGATCGCGAAGGTATGGCTGACTTGTTCAAAAAGAGCAGTTTAACCGCGTTATTCACTTAGCGGCACAAGCTGGCGTTCGTTATTCAATTGATAATCCCATGGCGTATGCCGACAGTAATTTAGTTGGCCACTTAGCGGTATTAGAAGGTTGTCGTCATAATAAGGTTGAACATTTAGTTTATGCTTCATCAAGCTCTGTTTATGGTTTAAATGCCAAAGTGCCTTTTTCAACCTCAGACAGTGTTGACCATCCTATTTCTTTATATGCAGCAACTAAAAAATCAAACGAGTTAATGTCGCATACCTATTCTCATTTATATGGTGTGCCAACAACGGGATTACGTTTTTTTACTGTTTATGGCCCTTGGGGTCGTCCTGATATGGCACTATTTAAATTCACTAAAAAAATTGTTGAAGGCGATGAAATCGACGTCTACAACAATGGTGATATGCGCCGTGACTTTACTTATATTGATGACATCGTTGAAGGTATTATTCGCATTCAAGATGTCATTCCTCAGCCAAATGCTGATTGGCAAGTAGAATCAGGTAATGCCGCAACCAGTAGCGCACCTTATCGAGTATTTAATATTGGCAACGGTAATCCGGTTAAGTTAACTGAATTTATTGAATCACTTGAAACCTCGTTAGGGGTAGAAGCGAAGAAAAACCTAATGCCAATGCAACCAGGTGATGTTTATCAAACCTATGCGGAAGTTGAAGATTTATTTACCGCGACCGGTTACAAGCCTAAAATGTCGGTTAAACAGGGTGTACAAAACTTTGTTGACTGGTATAAAGGTTTTTATAACGTATAAGCGTATTTATAGTTCGTCATCATACGTTCTTAAATCTATGATAAATTAGCTAATGATTAAGCCTTAGTTGTAGGTGAATTGATTTCACTTATAACCTGAGATAAGGCGATGACAATTTAAAGTATTTACTTTAGAATGAAAAAAGATAAGAAAATATTAAGGAAGAAAATGACTAATAAAATTAAAAGCGGTTATCCCTGTTGCGGGTTTAGGTACACGTATGTTGCCGGCCACTAAAGCCATTCCAAAAGAAATGCTACCAATTGTTGATAAACCGTTAATTCAATACATTGTTAATGAATGTATTGATGCAGGCATTACTGAAATTGTGTTAGTTACTCATTCTTCTAAAAATGCTATTGAAAACCATTTTGATAAGTCGTTTGAATTAGAAACGACGTTAGAAAAACGTGTTAAGCGTCAGTTATTAGAAGAAATTCAAGCGATTTGCCCGAAAGAAGTTACCATTTTGCATGTACGCCAAGGTGAAGCAAAAGGTCTTGGTCATGCGGTATTAAAAGCGAGACCAATTATTGGTGACGAACCTTTTGTTGTGGTATTACCGGACGTTATTTTAGATGATGTTTCTGCGAATTTAAAAACTGAAAACTTAGCGGCAATGCTTAAACGTTACCAAGAAGTTGGTGGTTATAGCCAGGTAATGGTTGAGCCAGTTCCTATGGAGCAAGTAAGTAGCTATGGTGTGGTTGACTGTGGTGGTGTAGAACTACAAGCAGGTGAATCTCAGCCAATGACAGCGGTTGTTGAAAAACCAGCGGTAGATGAAGCACCTTCTAACCTTGCGGTTGTTGGTCGTTATGTTTTATCTGAAAAAATTTGGGATTTATTGGAATATACACCACCAGGTGCTGGTGATGAAATTCAATTAACGGATGCTATTGCCAGCTTAATGAAGCTTGAAATGGTAGAAGCTTTTCACATGACCGGTAAGTCTCATGACTGTGGTTCAAAAATTGGTTATATGAAAGCCAATGTTGAATATGCTTTACGCCATAAAGACTTAGGCGAAGAATTTAAAGAATACTTAAAATCATTAGCGATTTAATCGTGTTTATTGATAATAAGTAACCTGATTTAATCGCGCTTATTGATTTTTTCCTTCTACTAATATAAAAGTTCTCACACAAATATATTAAAAGAGTCCTTAACATGTCGCGTACTAGAATTGGTGTTGATTTAGCAAAAGAAGTTATTCAAGTTTGTTTATCGAAAAACAAAAGTGCAATCAAATAAAATGTCGCTGAGTTTCTTGGCTTATCAACAATTAGAGCGTTTTTTAATTTCGGCGAAGTTAGTGTCTAGCCTTAAAAGGTGAATTTAGTCCAAGCGGCCTCCCTGATGTAACCAAAAACTGTACTCAATCAATTAAGCGGTTAAGAACTTAATTAAAACAACAAGTTTATACTCTAAATTACAAAAATGGTTTGTCGGCAGAATGTAGAGCAGCTAAAGTAAAGAGCAAAATTAATTAAATCGGCTCATCTTGAATATATATTGCAAAAAGGTATTGAAATTAGAAGGCGTTGGTACGACGAATGCTATTAATCTTTATCTTGCGCTAGGTTGTGCAGAGATAGGAACGTTTAATAGAGGGAGAGATGCATCTTTTTGACTAGCATCCACTAACTGTTTGTGATAGGGAAATATACAAAGAATGGTTTATTAAGGAGTCAGCTTATTTGTGGTGCGATGGCAAAATACGCCACGTCGAGAAGCCAAAACCCAAAAAAGATGTTTGGCTTAAGGCGTTAGTCGAGCGTCGAGGTAAAAATGTGCAGCAGTCGCGTTAGCCATAACGATAAGAACAGCTTATGCCATGTTAACGGTACAGATTACAAAGCAGAATTACTTATTCAATCAACTTGCAATAAAACGAATTTAACTTGTTTACTTAAAAGCTCGCTTAATAGATTTGACAGGGTTCGAAATATCTGAATCTTCTCAAATCCATAAGCATTATCCGCGAAGTTTTTTGTTGCTGAGTTTGATAACCCAGTGATTGATATCCACTTAAATTCATCATTGAGTAAAGATTCTGCAACGTATTATTATTTATTATAAATCACTTTACAAAACCCATTAAACCGGAGTTCAGGTTAAGTATTCATAAAACGCGTTTGCACCCCAAAGTACTTGAATTAAAAGTTCTCAAATTTTAAAAGTATAAAACTCAATTATTGCATGTTGACACATCCACTGGAAATTCAAAGAGATGATAGCATTTCGAAGCTGAATCTATCCACATTATCCGCGAAGTAGCTGCAGTTTGAAAGACTATGGCTTTGAATTATTAGTTTGCACCAGGTAAAATTCCATTTCCATTATTGAAGGGACACTTGGAAATTCAAGATGATCGGTTTCGTGATCAAATGGCAAAAGACTATGGCTTTGAATTATTAGTTTATTGGGCCATTTACTCATGGTAGTGCTAAACATACAGATATCATGAAAACACAAGGCTTAAAACAAGCGCTTGATAAATACGGTTTTGATGCTGCTTTTGGTGGTGCTCGTCGATGAAGAAAATCTCGTGCGAAAGAGCGTGTTTATTCATTCCGTGATGCAAATCATCGTTGGGATCCAAAAAGCCAACGTCCAGAGTTATGGAATATTTATAACGGTAAAGTCGATAAAGGTGAAAGTATTCGTGTTTTCCCATTATCAAACTGGACTGAGTTAGACATCTGGCAATATATTTATTTAGAAAGTATTCCAATTGTACCGCTTTATTTATCTGCTGAACGTCCAGTGGTTGAGCGTGACGGTACTTTGATCATGGTTGATGATGATCGTATGCCAATTGAAGATCCAAGTGAAATTCAAATGAAAAAGTGCGTTTCCGTACATTAGGCTGTTACCCATTAACTGGTGCTGTTGAATCAGAAGCCGCAACATTACCTGAAATTATTCAAGAAATGTTATTAACAAAAACCTCTGAACGACAAGGACGAGTGATAGATCACGACTTGCAGGTTCAATGGAGAAAAAGAAAATGGAAGGTTATTTTTAATCGAAGATTAAAAGTACCTAGCTACAAGAAACAAGAAACAAGACGCTTCGCTTCAAGCTATTAAGTATTTTAATTGAAGCAATATCAAGGATGATATATGAATTTTGAAAAGTTGAGTGTTTGGCAAAGAGCCACTAGTTTATCGATATTGATATATAAATCTTTTCAAAACAGTACTGATTTTGGTTTTAAAGATCAAATTACGCGTTCTAGCCTTTCTATTGCAAGTAATATTGCTGAAGGTATGGAAAGGCAAAGCGCAAAAGAGAAATGTCAGTATTTATGGATAGCGAAAGGTTCTTGTGGCGAGTTAAGAACGCAAATATATATAGCAAAAGAAATTAATTATCTTGATAAGTTATTCGCAGAGCAATGTATTGCTGAAACAACTGAAATATCAAAGATGCTAAATGGTTTAATCAATAAAATACGAGTTAATTAGTGCAAAATACAGCTTGCCGCTTTTAGCTTGTATCTTATCGCTTTTTTTCCGAAGGAATAAAGATGAGTCACCAATCAGATTTAATTGAAAAAGATATTCAAGCTTATTTAAAGCAACATGAGAATAAAGAATTAGTACGTTTTTTAACGTGTGGTAGTGTTGATGATGGTAAAAGTACCTTAATTGGTCGTTTATTACATGATTCAAAAATGATCTTCGAAGATCAATTAGTTGCAATTGAAAACGACAGTAAAAAGTCAGGTACTACCGGCGAAGCTATCGATTTAGCGTTATTAGTTGATGGTTTACAGTCTGAGCGTGAGCAGGGTATTACGATTGATGTAGCGTATCGCTACTTCTCAACAGATAAACGTAAGTTTATTATTGCGGATACTCCTGGTCATGAGCAATACACGCGTAACATGGCGACGGGTGCTTCTACTTGTGATATGGCGATCATCTTAATTGATGCCCGTTATGGTGTACAAGTACAAACACGTCGTCATTCATTTATCTGTTCATTGTTAGGTCTTAAACACGTTGTTGTGGCTGTAAACAAAATGGATATTGTTGATTACAGTGAAGAAGTATTTGAGAAAATCAAAAAAGATTACATTGAATTTGCTAAAGACTTAAACATTCCTGATATTCGTTTTGCGCCTATTTCAGCCTTAGTTGGTGACAACGTGGTAAACCGTAGTGAACATACTGACTGGTACACTGGTGAAACGTTAATGGAATTATTAGAAAGCATTCAAATTGGTGATGATCAAAACAATGCTGACTTCCGTTATCAAGTGCAATATGTGAATCGTCCAAATTTAGATTTCGTGGTTTTGCTGGCACTATTGGTTCAGGGTAAAATTGTTGTTGGTGATGAGATCATGGCATTACCATCAGGTAAAAAGAGTACAATTAAATCAATTGTTACTTTTGATGGTGAATTACAAGAAGCGACGGCACCAAATGCGGTAACGTTAACATTGACCAGCGAAATTGATATTAGTCGCGGTGAAATGATTGTTAAGCCTGATAACTTACCATCATCATCAAAGCATTAAATGCCTCTTGTGGATGGATGCATGAAGATGCATTAGAAGTTGGCCGTGAATACTACATTAAACATGGTAGTAAAATGACCACAGGTTATGTTTCAGCGGTGAAGCATAAAGTAGATGTTAATACCATGGAAACTGGCGCTGCTGAGCAATTGGCATTGAATGAAATTGGTTCATGTGACTTTGCCTTAACTGAAGCGTTACACTTTGATGATTATCAGAAAAATAAATCAACAGGTGCGTTTATTATTATCGACCGTATTTCTAACATTACTGTTGGTGCGGGTATGATCAATAACGCAATTGAAGAGCAAAAGTCTCAACAATTTTCACCGTTTGAATTAGAGTTTAATACTCTTGTTCGCAAACACTTCCCTCATTGGGGTGCGCGCGATATTTCAAAATTACTTGATTAATTGTTAGCACATTGCAGTAATGATATAAAGAGTAACTTTGCCAAAACTAAATGTTAAAATTGTTTTGGTAAGTTACTCTTATTTTTTTGCAATGTTTTATTATTTTTTCGGTAACATTCTTCGGTAATAGTTCATAGGACGAAACTTTATGACAATAATGCAATGGCTAATGATAGCGATATTTTTTGCTACATTCGCAGCTTTGTTTAAGTTTCAACGTAATCCCGAGCGAGTTTTCGCTGGTACCTCATTAGTGTGTTTAGCTTTTTCATTTGTTAGCTCCGAACAAATTTTGGCGAATGCCGTAAACCCAGGTTTAATCACCTTAATCTTTCTTGTTTTATGCTCGTTTGCTTTTGAACGCACCAGCGTTTTACGTAAGCTTGCCTCAGTATTAATTAATGGCTCTAAATTAGGCTCAGCGGTTAAAACCTTATTCAGTACAGCGATTGCTTCTGCGCTAATGAGCAATACGGCTGTGGTGGCAACTCTTATTAGCACCATTAAAAAGAACACCTTGATAAACCCTGGTAAATTATTATTGCCTTTGTCTTTTGCGGCTATTTTAGGTGGTACCTTAACTTTAGTTGGCACTTCAACTAACTTAATAGTTAACAGTATGTTAATTGAAACTGGCGCGGCAGGTTTACAGTTTTTTGATTTTACCTTGATTGGCTTAGCGGCGATGCTAGCGTGTTTTATTGTTATTTTCTTGCGTATGCGAACCTTGCCCGATATGGCAATGGGGAATATGCAGCTTAGTGATTATTTTTTAGAAGCAGAAATTTCAGCCACCTCAAAATTAATTGGTAAAAGTGTTGAAGCCAATGGCTTACGAAATTTAGATTCATTATTCTTAGTTGAAGTGGTTCGTGGTGGTCGTTTGATTTCCCCTGTTACGCCAGAAGAGGTATTGGTGGCGGGTGACAAGCTGATTTTTACCGGCGATATCTCGAAAGTATTAACCCTACAACAATTTGATGGTTTGAACTTATTTGCCGATGAAGACGGTTTAGTGAAAGATAACTTAACCGAAGTGTTGATTAAGCCAGATTCAGCAATTATTGGCAAAAACTTAAAATCGGCAGGCTTTCGTGCGCGTTTTGATGCTGCAGTTGTCGCTATTCGCCGAGAGGGTGGGCAACTTTCAGGTAAGTTAGGGAAATTGTTATTGAAGCGGGTGACTTTTTAGTACTTGCTGTTGGTAACGATTTTAGCTCTCGTACTAACTTATCAAAAAACTTTTATATTATTTCAGGTCATCAGCCAGACAATATGTTGCATGGCTGGCGTGATTGGTTAACGGTAGTTGGCTTTTTAGCTACCATTACCATTTCAGTTGTTTTTTCAGTGTCTTTGTTAAGCTGTTTAATGTTTTATATTGCAGCGTTGGTTGTCAGTAAATGTTTAACGGTGAATGAAGTAAAACGCCGCTTCCCGCTGGAAATATGGTTAATTGTGGTTGGTGCCTTAACCTTAGCCAAATCGCTTGAAAACAGCGGTGTGGCATTAATTCTGGCAGAAAATATTGAACAAGTATTACATGGTAAAAGTATTTATATTGCGTTTATCGCGATTTATTTAATTACCTTAATATCTACCGAGTTAGTAACTAATAATGCGGCAGCGGCCTTAGTTTTTCCTATTGCTTATAATATCGCTATTGGTTTAGGGGTTGATCCTTTACCGTTTGTTATGGCGGTTGCTTTTGCCGCCAGTGGTAGCTTTATCAGCCCTTATGGTTATCAAACTAATGTAATGGTATATAACGCCGGTAATTACAAATTAACTGAATTTATTAAATTTGGTATCCCAGTATCACTGCTATATAGCGCTGTGGTATTGATTATGATCCCAATTGTATTCCCATTTTAAAATAATTTTTAAACTATTTAAAACAAGCAAATGCTTAAGAGAATGTCATGAAAACAGAAAATACCGTTTGGCATGAACAACATGTCAGTAAAGCTCAGCGCAGTGAACAAAAAAATCAAAAACCTTGTTTGTTATGGTACACCGGCTTAAGTGGCTCGGGTAAATCTACTGTGGCGAATGCTGTTGATGCCATGTTGTTTGACTTAGGTTGTCATACCTATTTATTAGATGGTGACAATGTTCGCCATGGCTTAAACGGTGACTTAGATTTTACTGATGAAGCACGCGTTGAAAACATTCGCCGTATTAGTGAGGTGTCGAAGCTATTCATTGATGCTGGTTTAATTGTTTCTACCGCTTTTATTTCACCTTTTGCCTCTGATCGTAAAATGGCGGCGGATAAGCTTGAAGAAGGTGAATTTATTGAAGTGTATATTGATACACCGATAGCGGTTTGTGAACAGCGTGATCCAAAAGGTTTATATAAAAAAGCCCGAGCTGGCGAAATAAAGCATTTTACAGGCATTGATTCTGATTATGATGTGCCACAAGCTCCAGCAATTCACGTTAAAACGGCAGAGCAAGACATTGAAGCTTGTGCTAAGCAAATTGTTAGCTATTTAAGCGAGAATGGTTTTATTAACTTATAAAACGTAACGGGTTTGAAAAGATAAACTTCCAATAAAAGTATTCAATAAGGATTTTAACGTGCATTTTGATGTGTTTAATGGTGATGCTGATGGCATTTTAGCGTTAGTGCAATTACGTTTGGCTGAGCCAAAAGAGTCAACGTTAATAACGGGTGTAAAACGTGATATTAGCTTATTAAAACAAGTTGATAAGAGCCAGGCTACCAGTGTCACTGTGTTAGATATTTCGATGGAAAAAAACATTGATGCTCTAAATGACTTATTAGCGGCTAATATCCCAGTCAGTTATACCGATCATCATAGAGCGGGAGATATTCCAAGTTCATCATTATTAACGGCTAATATCGACACTGATGCTAATACTTGCACTAGTTTATTAGTTAATCAGCAGCTTGTGGCCAGTTTGCTAATTCGGGCAATTGCTGCTTTTGGTGATAATATGACGGCTTCAGCCGTTGCTTTGGCTGAGTCTGCTGGGTTAACTCAAGGCCAGCAAGAAAAATTAAAAGCCTTTTGGTATTTATGTTAAATTACAACGGCTATGGCCGAACAGTTGACGATTTACACTATAAGCCAGATGCATTGTTTCAGTTATTAGTGCAGCATGCCGATCCGTTAACCTTAGTTGAGCAGGAAGATTCAGTATTTGCCCGTTTGGAAAAAGCTTATCAAGCGGATATGGCGTTAGCTGAATCAGCCAAGGTATTAGCGGATAATGATATTTGTAAAGTCGTTGAATTAGCAGATGAAGCTTGGGCGCGCCGTGTTAGTGGTGTGTTTGAAATGAATTAGCTAATCGCTCACCCAATAAAGCACACGCGGTAGTAACTCAAAATGCTGATGGAACTTACACCATTAGTTTACGCGTACCACTTAATAACAAACAAGGCGCGAGTGATATTTGTGTGCAGTTTCCAACAGGTGGCGGCCGTGCCGGTGCGGCAGGGATTACTAATTTACCTGCAGAGCAGTTAGATCTTTTTATTGCAACATTAAGTGATTATTATCGTTAATAGCTTATCTTTTTTTATCATGTTTTCATCGTGGATTTATGGTGATAAATTTAGGAGCTTTTATGGCGTTATTGCTGTTTTTTGCTACCAAGTTGATGGTTAGAATGATAAATGATATTACAAATTGTAAACGTTTACACTTAGGTTTTGTCAGCTAAGTCAGTACAACAGTTTAAAAATTAGGAAAGATTAAAATTATGAGTTTATTGATCACAGGTGGAACAGGTTATATCGGTAGTCATACTGTTGTTGAATTATTATCAATTGGTGAAGAAGTTGTTATTGTTGATAACTTAGCTAATTCATCAACCTTAGTTTTAGATCGTATTGAAGCGATCACAGGTAAGCGCCCAACATTTATCAAAGCCGATATCTGTGATAAAGCGGCAATGAATGCTGTTTTCAGTGAACATGATATTAGTGCGTTGTGCATTTGCCGGTTTAAAGCCGTTGGCGAATCAAATACCATTCCATTAAGTTATTATCATAATAACGTTGCAGGTACCGTAAATTTATTACAGGTAATGGCCACCTATAACGTAAAAAACTTTGTTTTTAGTTCTTCTGCTACTGTCTATGGTGATCGTAATGTGTCTCCTATGGTTGAAACTATGGAATGCGTGCAACCAATCTTATGGTCAAACTAAGTTAATGGTTGAGCATGTCTTATTTGATTTAGCCAAAAGTGATCCCGAATGGTCAATTGCTTGTTTACGTTATTTTAACCCAATCGTGCGTTTGTATGCTTCTGGTACTCATTGGCGAGAATCCAAATGGTATTCCAAATAACTTATTACCGTTTGTTGCCCGGATACGTTGGCCGTTTAAAAGAGTTAGCAGTATTTGGTGATGATTATGATACACCAGACGGTACCGGTGTTCGTGATTATATTCACGTAGTTGATTTAGCTTTAGGCCATGTCAAAGCATTACAAAAATTATCAGTGATTGAGGGTTGCCAGGCAATTAACTTAGGTACAGGTAACGGTGTTTCGGTACTTGAAATTGTTAATTCATTTAAAAGAGATCAGTGGTCAAGACATTCCATATAAAGTATCACCAACGACGCCGGTGATGTTGCCGAAATGTTTGCCGATGCAAGTGTTGCTAAAGAATTATTAGGTTGGAGCGCAGAGCGATATCCATACGATGATTGAAGATACTTGGCGCGGCAGTCAAAAAATCAAACGGCTTTGAAGCTTAAGTTTAACGCTTGAATTTGAACAGTTTAAAACTAAAAAGAGAGCCGAAAAGGGCTCTCTTTTTGATTAAACACTACAGCACTTAATTTGAATATAAATTACTCAGTACGGTTTGTTACTTCAACGAGGTGATAACCGAATTGGGTTTTTACCGGGCCTTGTACTTGGTGCAAAGTCAGCGGTAAATACAACGTCTTCAAACTCTTTAACCATTTGTCCCTTACCAAAAGAGCCTAATGCGCCCCCTTGTGCTTTTGAAGGACAGTTAGAGTGACTTTGTGCAACATCTGCAAAATCTTCACCGGCGTTAATTTTATCTTTTAACTCAATACATAATTCTTCGGTATCAACTAAGATATGTCTGGCTGAAGCTCTGATCATGATTCTTCCTTACATCTAAATGGAGTTTTAAAAAATTAGCCTGAAAGATATATTAAATGTGAAATAAATTAAATACTTTTTAAGAAACTTTTTACGTATTTATTTGGTGTTGTTAATTAATTTTATTAATATAAAGCGCCATCCTAATAAATTTATTCATTTATATGATTTTACCTAATTTAAAGCATTTACATTATTTAACGGTATTACATCAATATCAGCATTTCAATAAAGCCGCTAATGCTTGTTTTATTAGTCAATCAACGTTAAGTAGCGCCATTCTTAAGTTAGAAGAACAACTAGGTTGTCAGCTGATTGAGCGTGATCATAAAGCGTTTATTTTTACTATGCAGGGCGAAGCTATTGTCAAAAAATGGCACAAGGGCTGATCAATGATGCTGCTGATCTGGTGAGTTATGGTCAAGCACAAGGGCAAATTGATAAAGGCAGTATTACCATTGGCTGTATTCCAACAATAGCACCTTATTTATTACAAGATTTTGCTCAAGCATCACAACAAGCATTACCTGAATTAGCATTATATTTTGTTGAAGCAACAACAGAAAATTTATTGATCCAATTGCAGCAAGGGCAAATTGATTTAGCTTATTTTGGCCTTACCGGTAAAAGATCATAACTTTAAAAGTAAAATTTTTAGGCAAAGATGCGTTCTATATTGCTGGCGATAATAACTTAGTACAGCGCTTTAAGCAGTCACATGATTATCAGCAATTACCAGAACATAGCATATTTTTATTAACCCAAGAAAACTGCTTAACTGAACATGCGTTATCAGCATGTAAATTAGCTGATGCTAGCCGCATTCATCAATTTTCCGCCTCAAGTTTATCAACCTTAGTGCAATGACAGCATTTCATCAGGGCTTTACTTTTTTACCGGCAATGGCGGTAAATAAAGGGGTAGGGCAAGCCGAAGGCTTAACAATTGAAAAGTTAGGTGATGATGTTTTTCGTGATATCGGGATGTTATGGCGACCAACGTCAATGCGCCAACAAAAGTTTTTACGCATTGGACAAGTCATTGAACAATTATTATCTGAACAATAGCGGTGTTGAGCTATGAGATGAAAGCTAAAGCTACAGGGGTAGCTTAGTTGTGCTTAGTTTAACCAGCTTTGCAACTTATCGTTGAATAAGGTCGCTTTTGGAAAAAGTAATATCTGCTTTTCAGTTACTTTCAGAGCAATTTTTGCCATAGGTAATTATTTTTAACGATGATCGACTGCTCTGGTTTAAAATTACATAACTGGTTTGATAAACATTATCACCAGATAAGCGCTCATGATGAGGTACTATCGTGCGATAGGTTAGCTGAGCATTAAATAGAATTTCATATTGTGTTTTATATTGCTTCTCTAATGCCGAGGTATCAACATTACTCGCTGGGATCGCTTTTGATGTGCAATAGAATAAAGAAATAACAAAGATGATAATATTTAAAATAGCTAAATTGAGTAAAAATTTCATCCAGAGACCTTGCCAGACAAGCACAATTGTTTAAAAACAATAAATTAATGCACTAATATAAAGCATCGCTTAAATAATTACCAGTTTTTATTATGTAAGTTGACTTAAAAAAGGCAGTAAAAACGGGCGATCCCAACGCTGTTATGATGGCAGATAACACTAAGGCTAACGAGCCAAATGCGGCATGTTGGTGACTAATCCGACTAATTGAGGTGGTGCCAATAGCATGGCTAGCACAGCCAATGGCTAAGCCTTGTGCTTGTGGTGACTTGATGTGTAATAAATTTAACCATTGATGGCCAATTAAACCACCGGTTAAGCCGGCGATAGTGATCATAAAAGCGGTTAACGAGCCTATACTATTTAGTTTTTCACTTAATGCTAAACCAATGGGGACGATTTATCGACTTTAACGAAATTGCGATAGCAATATTACTATTATCGATCAGTAAGCTGGTTAGTAGATAGCTAATTATCATCAACACAATGATCGCAAGAGCCGAGAATTAGCATAATCGCTTTAATGTTTTTTTTAATGACTTGGATCTGCTGATATAAAGGTAAACCTAAGGCAACAATGGCCGGTTCTAATAAAGCATTGAGCCAGGCACTGTGTTTATGAAACTGATCAATAGAAACGTTTGCTAAGCTTAATAATGGGATCATCATTGCCATGGTTAATAGCATGGGGTTTAACAATATGCTGTTGGTTTTGTTTTGTATTTTAACTGAAAGCTGATAACAGATAATAATAACGACAGTAAGAATACTGCTATAGATAAAATAATGAAGCATTTTTACGGCTGACTATGTTTTTTATTATCAATAAAGTGTTGATATAAAAACCCAACAAGGGCCATGAGTAATAAACTGGTTGATACAACAATGACGGTAATAATCAGGCCAAATTCTTTAATTAATGCGACATATTCAATGATGCCAATGGCGGCAGGTACAAAACATACTTTTTATTGGCAATGATCCATTGCACAGTAGTAGTTAGCTTATCAACCTTTATAATCTTTAAAGTTAACAAGGTAGTGAGAATGATCATGCCGTATAAACTAGGTGGTAGGCCGCCGGCAATAAAATACGGCATAGCCTAAATAATAGACAAAGCACGATTGAAGCTAGGCTATATAAAACATTGTGCATTGTTATAATTCAGCGACGGTTTCTATAACTAATTGTCTAAACCAAACATGGCTAGCATCATGATGTAATAAAGGGCTCCAGATCATTTTTAATTCCATCGGTGGGATTTCAAATGGTGGTGGTAATACTTTAAAGTTGGCATCATTTCGATGGATCATCGCTGAACGGGTTGGTAATGTCGCTACTAAATCACCTTCTAAAGCGATTTGCATGGCAACATGGTAATTTCGAGTAAAGGCTTTGATATCGTCTTCGCCCTGTTTTGCTAAAGCTTCATCAACCCAGCTAAGTTTCTTAAGTCTGAAGTGTCCATCCCAACACCAACACCAAGGCAAAACCTGTTTTGCTACCCAAACATGTTTGGCAGCAAGGTAGCTGTTAATATTAAAATTTTCGATGATTGGGTTGTTGGCTCCGACCATACATGAAAAGCTATCTTTCCAAACCGTTTTTGGTGAAACGATTGCGGTAATTCTTCAAAAGCGATTGATGGCCATATCAATTTTACCCGCTTCTACATCATGAAAAGTGACATCACTTGGTGTCATGATATCAATAACGATATTAGGTGCTCTTTGACTTAACCGTTTTAATAAAGGGGGAATTAAGGTTGAAGCAGCATAATCACTGGCCATTACACGAAAAACTCGTTGACTACTTTGCTCGTCAAAGTGTTCTTCGTTTTGTAAGGTTTCTTCTAATTGTAATAATATCTTTCTGATCGCGGGTGCTAATGCTCGTGAACGTTCAGTTGGCACCATGCCATCGGAGGTTCTTACTAAAATAGGGTCATTAAATAATGCTCTTAACCTTTTTAAACCATTACTCATGGCCGGTTGGGTAATATTTAATTGGCTGGCTGCTCGGGTTACGTTTTTTCACGTAACAAGACATCCAAATATATTAAGAGGTTGAGATCGATTTTTGATATATTCATAAGTTTAATGACAATTAGCAAAGATATAATCGAGGTAGATAATACTACCATAAAAATGATTAAATTTTTTGTTCTATGCCAAAAATTAACATTTTTTAATAAAAAAACCGCTATGCAAGCGGCTTTAACATTTTACTCATTAATTAATGAATAGCTTAACAGTTAAAAACTATAAACCAAGGTGATACCAGTTTGTGTAAAGGTATTGGTTTTACCTTCATCAACATCGGTATTGTGATCAACTTTAAATGAAAACTTGAGCTGTAAAGTTTCAATTAAGCGAGTAGTGATTGAGGTTTCAGCTTTAAATTGGCTGTTTTCACCACTTTTGGTTGCCCATTTTGCTACTGCAAACTGCTTAAATTCAACATGCTTGTTAAGTTTACGGGTGTATTTTTGCTTGTGCTTGTATGATAAATGAATCACGTTGCTCTTCAGGAATAACTTCATATTCATTATTACCTAAATCAACTCGGTAAGAAGCAATAGTATCGCGTTTAAAACCCGGACCAAAATCCGCATCAAACGTAGCTATTTTTGTTTCATACCAACGACGACCCCAACCGGTAGAAACCGACCATTGATTGTCAAAGCCACTAAAGCGATTATCTTCGTATGAACCGTTGCCATATAAATAGTTTTTGGTATTGGCGTCAAGGGTATGGTTTACCTGTAAAGATAAATTCCACTTTTGGTCGGTTGTTTCAAGATTTTCTTTACCGTTTTCATCCGTTTTTTCAGTTTTTTTCACTAATAAATCAAAACGAAGTGCTGCACGCCATAAGGCTTTTTCATAATCAGCGTCAAAACCGGCAAGAATATCTGCGGTTGTTTTATCACCTGTTTTATACAGGGCACCTAACTCTGCCGAAGCTTTATAAGGCGATTTAGGTTTTTCCGCTTCTTCTGAAAATGCACAAAATGGTGCTAAGGTCAGGGCGGCAATGGCAAGCTTATGCTTCATTTTTTTCCTCTTGATTTACATGTACAGATAACTGTGGATATGGAATTTCGATACCAGCATCATCTAGTGCTACTTTGATATCTTCTAATAATTTAAAGTGTGTTGGCCAATAATCGCCTGATTTAACCCAAGGGCGAACCACTAAGTTAACCGAACTGTCTGCAAGTTCACTAACACCAATTGTAACGGCAGGCTCTTTTAAAACTTGCTCGTTGTCAGCAACAACTTTAGCTAACACTTCTTTTGTTTTGCTAAATCGGCGTCGTAACTAACACCGATAACTAAGTCAATTCGGCGTGTTGGCTTAGTTGAATAGTTGGTGATAGTGCCACCAGTTATGGCATTGTTTGGAATAATAACGGTTTTGTTGTCACCGGTTTTTAATTTTGTAGAAAAAATTAAGACTTCTTCAACAACACCTGAAATGCCACCAGCTTCTACAAAATCACCCGCTTTAAAAGGACGAAATGATATTAATAAAACACCTGAAGCAAAGTTAGACAATGAGCCTTGTAAAGCTAAACCAATAGCTAAACCAGCGGCACCTATAACAGCAACAAGGGAGGTGGTGTTAAAACCAAGATGAGAAATAGCTGCAATTATCGTGAAGGTCATGGCTAAGCCATAAACAATACTTTTTGCAAAAGAGATAACCGTAGGGTCAACACTCTTATGACTCAACAGTTTGCCAACGCCAGTGCTGATCAAACGAGAGATAAATTTACCAATAATAAATATTGCTAAAGCAACAATCAGTTTTATGCCAAAATCAATTAGCATTTGTTGATTGTCAGTAAACCAAGTTGTTAACATTTCCATATCATTTCCTTACTTTTTAAGAGGGCATATTATAAACAAAAGATGAGCTTATAACAGTAGCAAGTATTTAAAATGACAATAAAATGAAAAATTATCAGCTATAAATTTGTTTTTGTAATATGAAAAAGTAAATAAGAAAGTTTTTTTGAAGTGAAAAAAAAGAAGTTAATCATTTATGATTAACTTCTTTAAATGTTATGGTTTAAACGGTAGTACCAAGCCTATTAACTTATTGGGTCATGTATATTAGGCCTAGTGAAGTTTAAATTAAGCTTCTTTAGCGCGCTCTTCTAAAATAGCAACGGCTGGTAACTCTTTACCTTCAACAAACTCTAAGAAAGCACCACCACCGGTTGAAATATAAGAAATTTGATCTGCTAAATCGAATTTGTCTATAGCAGCTAAAGTATCGCCACCACCAGCAATTGAGAAACCTTCACTTTCTGCAATCGCACGAGCAACAACTTCGGTACCTTTAGCAAACGCATCAATTTCGAAAACACCACAAGGGGCCATTCCATAAAATGGTTTTAGCACCTTTAATAATTTCAGCAGCACGAGCAGCAGATTGTGGACCATAGTCGATGATTTCTTCGTCGCTGGTAATTTCACTTGGCATTTTAACCGTTACTGCCGAGTTGTGGTTCCAGTCACTAAAGCCATCTTTAGTTGTGGTAACATCTTCAGCATAAATAACTTCAGTGGTTGCACATAAGCGTTTAGCTTCTGGGATTAAATCTTCTTCGTATAAAGAATTACCCACTTCATTACCGGCAGCAGCAACAAACGTATTTGAAATACCACCACCAACAATTAATACGTCAGCAATTTTTGATAATGAATCAAGTACAGTTAATTTAGTTGAAACTTTAGAACCACCAACTATCGCAACTAATGGACGTTCTGGGTTATCTAACGCTTTGCCTAAAGCAGTTAATTCTGCTGATAATAATGGACCAGCACAGGCTGTTGGCGCAAATTTAGCAACGCCGTGAGTTGATGCGTGGGCACGATGTGAAGTACCAAAAGCATCCATCACAAAAATATCACATAAAGACGCTAATTTTTTAGCTAGTGCTTCATCGTTAGCTTTTTCACCGACGTTATAACGAATATTTTCAAAAACTACTAATTCGCCTTCAGCAACATCAACACCGTTTAAATAATCTGTTGATAAACTTACAGGGAAGTCTAATGCACCTTTTAAATAATCAACTACCGGTTGTAATGACGTTTCAGCACTTGCTTCGCCTTCGGTAGGACGACCTAAGTGTGACATTACCATAACTTTTGCACCGGCTTCTAAAGCAAGTTTTAACGTTGGTAATGCTGCGCGTAAACGAGCATCTGAAGTGATTTCACCATTTTCTAATGGTACGTTTAAATCTTCACGAATTAATACTCTTTTGCCTGCTAATGCTAGGTCCGACATTTTAATTACAGACATAAGGTGTTCCTTAATTGGGTGTTTAAATTAATTATTTTCTATTGTTTGTGCCATCGCATTTGCAGTGTCTAGCATGCGATTAGCAAAGCCCCATTCGTTGTCGCACCAAACTAGCATTTTAATAAGCCGTTTATGGCTTACTCTTGTTTGATTACCGTCAACAATACATGAATGAGGGTCGTGATTAAAATCTACTGAAACTAGTGGTTCTTCAGTGTAACCTAAAATACCTGCTAGCCCATTTTTTTGTGCGTCTTTTATCGCATTGTTAATATCGCTGATAGTCACATCATTATTGACCGTTACGCTTAAATCCATTGCCGACACATTGATGGTAGGTACCCGAACGGCAATCGCTTCAAAACGCCCCGAAAACTTGGGCAAGATACGTTCAATACCAATGGCTAACTTTGTATCAACTGGAATGATTGATTGACTTGCCGCTCGCGTTCGTCGTAAATCATCATGATAAGCGTCGATCACTTGTTGATCATTCATTGATGAATGAATAGTGGTAATTGTGCCACTTTCAACGCCAAAGGCATCATCAATCACTTTAATAACAGGAACAATACAATTAGTCGTGCAAGAGCCATTAGATACGATATTGTCATCTTTGGTGAGGGATTTTTCATTAACACCGTAGATAATTGTGCTGTCAACATCAGGATCTGCAGGGTGAGAAAATAAAACTTTTTTCACGCCATTATCAAGTTGTATTTGTGCTTCATCTCGGGTGCTATAAACACCGGTACAATCAAGTACTATATCAACTTGCTGTTCTTGCCAAGGTAAACGCTCTAACGATTTTTCATGACTAATATGAATATTGTCACCAGCAATATTTAAGGTATTACCTTGATGGCTGACTGCAAATGGAAAACGGCCATGGGTAGTATCATACTTTAATAAATGTGCCATACCTGCTATCGCGGCAATTTCATTAATTGCAACTAGCTTAAATTGCTCTTGGCGGCCACTTTCATATAATGCACGCACAATACTTCGGCCAACGCGGCCAAAACCATTGATAGCAATATTAATAGGTGTATTTGTGACAGCAGAACTTTTGGACATAAATTTTTAACTAAAAACTAGCGATAAACTGGCGCCGACATTTTACCTTTTATTTCAGTAAAAGTAATCGGCGCTTTATCTATTACAGGATATATATTAATTATTCACTGTATTTATAACGCTTTCACCTTGCTTACAACGTTCTCAACGGTAAAGCCGAAGTGTTTGTATAAATCGCCACCTGGTGCTGATTCACCAAACGTTGACATACCAACAACATCACCAGCAAAACCGACGTATTTCGCCCAGTAATCAACATGCGCTGCTTCAATCGCGACACGTTTTGTCACTGATGCCGGTAATACACTTTCTTTGTAAGCTGCATCTTGGGCATCAAAAGTATCCGTTGAAGGCATAGACACTACGTTTACTTTCACGCCATCAGCCGCTAATGCTTTGGCTGAATCAACCGCTAAACCAACTTCAGAGCCGGTTGCAATTAAAATCACCTCAGGTGTTTGACCACAATCAACTAAAATGTAAGCGCCTTTGGCAATGTTAGCTACTTGCGCGTCAGTTCGTGCTTGAGCTGCTAAACCTTGACGAGAAAAGACTAACGACGTTGGGCCTTTTCTGCGTTCAATCGCCGCTTTCCAAGCCACGACAGATTCAGTGGCATCAGCAGGGCGCCAGGTTGACATATTAGGTGTCATACGTAAGTTAGCTAATTGCTCAACCGGTTGATGGGTTGGACCATCTTCCCCTTGGCCAATGGAGTCATGGGTATAAACAAACACGTTTTGAATACCCATTAACGCAGACATACGTACCGCATTACGTGCATATTCCATAAACATCATGAAAGTGGCGCCGTAGTTAATAAAACCACCGTGCAATGAAATACCGTTCATGATACCGCTCATACCAAATTCACGAACACCGTAAAAAATGTAGTTACCGGCAGCGTCGTCTTGAATACCTTTAGAGCCAGACCAAAACGTTAAGTTCGAACCGGCTAAATCGGCTGAGCCACCTAACATCTCTGGTAATAATGGACCAAACGCTTCAATGGTATTTTGTGAGGCTTTACGAGAAGCAATGCTTTCCGCTTTGGCTTGTGTTTCATAAACTAACTTTTCAGCGGCTGCTGAGAAACCTGCTGGTAAATCTTTATCGATAACACGGCGTTTAAATTCAGCGGCTAATTCAGGGTAAGCTTGTGCATACGCGTCAAACTTAGCTTGCCATTGTGCTTCAATAGCTGTGCCTTTTTCTTTAGCATCCCAACCGGCTTGTACATCTTCAGGAATAACAAAAGGAGCATGTGGCCAATTTAAAAACTCACGTGCTGCCGCAATTTCATCATCACCTAATGGTGCGCCGTGACAATCATGGCTACCTGATTTATTAGGTGAGCCAAAACCGATAATGGTTTTACAACAAATCATGGTAGGTTTGTCAGTAACAGACTTTGCTTCTTCAATGGCGGCAGCAATGGCTTCTGGGTTATGACCATCAACATCGGCAATCACATGCCAGCCGTATGAGGCAAAACGTGCTGGTACGTTTTCAGTAAACCAACCTTCAACGTGACCATCGATAGAAATACCGTTGTCATCCCAAAACGCCACTAATTTACCTAAACCTAACGTACCGGCTAATGAACAAGCTTCGTGAGAAATCCCTTCCATTAAACAACCGTCACCTAAGAAACAGTAAGTGAAATGGTCAACAATGTCGTGGCCGTCTTTGTTAAATTGAGCGGCTAAGGTTTTTTCAGCAATCGCCATACCAACAGCATTTGAAACACCAGCGCCTAAAGGACCAGTTGTAGTTTCAACACCTTTTGTGTAACCATATTCAGGGTGACCTGGTGTTTGCGAGTGTAATTGACGGAACTGTTTTAACTCATCAATCGGTAAATCATAACCTGATAAATGTAATAGAGAGTAAATTAGCATCGAACCATGGCCGTTTGATAATACAAAGCGGTCGCGGTTAGCAAAGTCAGGATTGGTTGGGTTATGTTGTAAAAAATCACCCCATAAAACTTCAGCAATATCTGCCATGCCCATAGGGGCACCCGGGTGACCTGATTTAGCTTTTTGCACTGCATCCATGCTTAAAGCACGAATTGCGTTAGCGCGATCTTGACGTGACGCCATAACTTCTCCTGAATTGTCTTGATTAATCTTTAGAATTGCGCAGTATTCTCGCTCAGAGTGAGGGTAAACTGCAAATATTATTCGTTATTTTTCTTAGCTACGAGCTGAAATTTCAGCATTATTTACGTTCTGCAACGTAGTTTTTATGAAAATTGACTTTATTATCTATTTTGTTAGCGCTAACATCAAGTGTTATTTATACCAATAATAGCTAGATAATTTTGAACTTAATATCGAAATATAGGTCTTAACATGAAGATAATTTTTCCTTAATTCGTTTGATGTTTTTTTGTCTGTTTTTTTTAACATTAAGTTATTGAAAAACTTATTTTAAAGATTTACATTAGGCTTTTACGTTAAAGAGATATCTAAGTGATGGGTATTTTTTTAATGAAAAAATGCGTTTAGTTTTAAAATGTTTAATTTGTGAAGGCCTAGGTTATGAATCGTTCATCATCAAGGGGCTTTAAATTAACCAAAGTAATTTTTGCTGTAGTCGTTTTAGCAGTATCTGCTTTATTGAGTAATTCCTCAGTAGCAGAAAACATGGATGTGATGGTGGAACAATCGAATTAATTTGGTGGTAATTTACCCCGTAAACCTCGCTCTAGGCGGGGTTTTTTCTATTTGAAATACTGTAACAAGTATATTTCCCATCCGATTTAAGCTGAATTATACTGTTAGTGCTGAAAATAATAAGGATGAAATATGTTGTATAACGTTATAAGTTACATTGCTGAAAGTACAGAGTCAGAGCCGGTCACTTCAAAATTAGATCCCGCCAATTTATTAAAAAATGAGATCGACCAAGTTAGCCGATTTTATAATTTGATCATTGATTTTTTCTCTAATTATAGTTTTCAGTTAGTCGGCGCTTTTATTATTTTCATTCTTGGCTACATGCTCGCTGGGAAAATTGCGAAAGCAGTGTTAAAGCTTTGTGAACGGCACAAGCTCGATGTTACCTTAAGTCGCTTTTTAGCGAATACCAGTAAAATGCTGATTGTGGTGATGATCACTGTGGTCGCTTTAAGTAAGTTGGGGATCAGTGTCACGCCATTTATTGCCGCAATTGGTGCTATATCTTTAGGTGCTGGTTTAGCATTACAAGGTTTGTTATCAAATTATGCGGCCGGTTTTAATATTATTATTATCCGTCCTTTTGTCGTGGGTGACACCATCACAGTGCAAGGTGTTACCGGAATTGTTAAAGAGGTTTTATTGGCTTATACCATTATTCATGATGAAGATAATGTTGAAATTACCATACCTAACAAACACATTGTTGGCGAAGTTCTGAAAAACTCTCGTGGTGACTCATTATTAGAGTTATCGGTTGGTATTTCTTATAAACACAATCCACTTGATGTTGTTGAGTTGTTAGAAAAAGTGATTATTGATTTAGATGTGGTAGGGGAGTCGCGACCACCACAAATTGGAATCGGTGAATTTGCTGATAGCGCAATTAACATTGAAATTCGTTTATGGACACCAACAACCAGTATGTTTGATGCTAAATATAAAACCTATAAAGCGATTTATTTAGCATTGGAAGAAGCGAATATTACTATTCCATTCCCACAACGCGATGTTCACCTTATTCAACCAACCTCTTCAGTTCAAAGTTAATAAGCTGATAGGTTAATAAAAGAAAAAAGCGGCTTATTATTACTAAGCCCTGAACTTTTTAACTATTAATATATTTTGATGTTTTCTATTAGCTTGAAGCTTTATTTACTCTGCTTAGTTCAAAGCACTACTAGGTACTGTGGTTGGGCTAATGTGCTCAATCGGGTAACAGCCTAATACTTTAATGAAGTTTGTTAACTCAGTGAGTTCAGTTAACGCTTCTTGCATGGTGATACTTTTTAAATTCGCTTCTAGGTCAATGTAAAACATTTCTTCCCAAGGGCGGCCTTGAATAGGGCGTGATTCTAATTTACACATATTAATACCTTTATTTTTCAGTACTAATAAACATTCAACTAAGGCGCCTGGTTTTTGGCCGGTTGCTAAAATCAACGTGGTTTTTGCTGGAATTTGTTCAGCGACATTCACTGGTTTTCTGGCAACAATGATAAAACGGCTGTGGTTTTCTTCCTGATTAGCAATTGATTTTTGTAAGGCATGTAATTGATATAATTGCCCACCTTCTTCACTACCAATCACTGCAACAGTTGGGTCTTGTAATTCATACACTTGTGCCATGGCATCAGCGGTGCTGTCACAATACTCAATGCGAATATCGGTTTGTTTGTCTAAAAAGTTACTGCATTGTGCAAATGGTTGGCCATGGGCATAAATGGTTTTGATTTGGCTTAATTCAGTATTTACTGCTGCTAATAAACAATGTTCGATAGGTTGAGTGATCTCACCTACAATGGATAAATTAGTGTGTTGTAATAAATCATAAACTTGGTTGATACTGCCTGAGCTGGTGTTTTCAATAGGTAATACACCATAATCAACATGACCAGATTCAGCTAAGTTCATAATGTCGGCAAAGTTTGAACAACCTGATTCAATTAAATGTTCAGCACGACGAGCAAAATAACGATGGCTCGCTAAATAACTGTAAGAACCTTTATCACCTAAAAAAGCCACGCTAATTGAAGGTGACTGAATTTCAGGGTTAGTTAATTGTTGTAAATAAGCTTGTTGATTTAACACCGAATCTTCAATAATGGTTTGAAAAATACTGGTGACATAATGGGCATCAAGACCTAATTCTTTACCTTGTTTGATCAAACGCACTAATAATTCTTGCTCTCGTTGTTGATCACGGACCGGACGTACTTGGTGTGCCTTACTTTTGGCGACACTTAAAGTTAACGCGCGGCGTTTGGCAAAAAGCGCTAATAATTCTTGATCTAGTGCTGTAATGCTTTTACGAATTTCATTTAAATCTAACGAGTCACTCACTACGGTGTCCTTAATCTTTATCGGCAAAAAAAAACCTCCGACCGGGAGGTTTTACATCGACTATTATCAGCTAGGCTATCTTGTTTAGATACTTTTTAGCTTAAAAGTTTAGGTGATAATCTATCGATGAAGTTGAGCTATATTTTCATGCGCATACTGTAGCCTGCAACGGGGTTTTATGCAATAGCTAGGTGTTAACAAACTAAGTGAATGTAAGCCTTTTGGCTAAAAAACTTGTGTAATTTAAGTCGGCTTGTTAGCGTTGTTTATTGTTTCTATTTCACTTGTGTTTACTTGGTAACCTTATGACAATAACTTTAGCGTCCTCATCAATAGCCTTTGTGGTAATGGCGGCTGGGCAATCTAAACGACTAGGTCAGCCTAAGCAGTCAGTGCTTTATCAAGGAGAGTCGTTATTAGTTAGGCAAATCAAGCTTTGCCAAAAATCATCAACAAATGTTTATTGTGTTTTGGGCTTTGAAGCGGATATATTTGCCACTGAGTTAGCAGGGGGAGACGTTAATATCTTGATTAATCAAGACTGGCAAAGTGGCTTAGGTAGCTCAATTGCCAGCGCGATCACTCAGTTACCAAAGACTTACCAAGCCGTCATGATTGTTTTAGTTGATCAATGGGCGTTAACAAGCGCTGATCTTAATGAGCTAGTTAAACAGTGGCATGCCCAACCGAATAAAATTATTGCTTGCTCTCGTGTTATGACTGAGGCAGGTAATGATAAGAAATTATTGAGCCCGCCGATTATTTTTCCTCAAGCTTATTTTCACAGTTAACCGATTTAACTGGTGAGCAGGGCGCTAAACCTGTATTGGTGAACAATAGCGAAAATGTTGTTGATGTTAACATTCGTCATGCGTTTTTTGATCTTGATACGCCAGAGCAGTTAGCTGAATTAAATAAGCGTTAATTTAACGCTGTAAATTAGCTGATCGGCTTTTCAATTTCAAAAATAGCATCGTTTAGGTCGTCTAATTTGCTGGCTAAAATGGTTTGAGCATCATATAAACCTTGATTATAAAATTGTGCGCCCATCTCATTCGCAATAAAGTCTAATAAAAATTCAGCATCAAATTGCTCTAATTCAACATGCAGCTCATTTTCAAAATAATTTTGTAATTTTTGGGTTAGGTTGAGTTTTTGTTCGGGCGAAAATTCAATGTTTGCCATAGTAATACCTAAAGTTAATGCGTTAACAGCTCAATCATGTGGAAAGTTTATCAATGAAAGCAGTTTAACTTGAGCTAAGTTCCTTATCTTACCAAGTAATCTTACAAAATGAATAGGCTGGGCAGTAACTTTAAAGAAGTCGCTTTTCAAATGCGGCACAACTGCTAAAATAGCGCCAATTTATTTTTACTTAGTTTAGTAGGCAATCATGGCGTCGCTACAAGATCAATTATTAAAAGCGGGTTTAACAACCAAGCAAAAGCAAAAAAACAAGCAAATACTGAAAAGCGCAAAGCGAAAAAACAAAAAAATAGCGGTGTAAAACTCGAAGCCAGTTTACAAGAAAAAGTACAGCAAGATTTAGTTAAAGCGAAAGCTGAAAAAGCAGCGAAAGATGCTGAACTGAATGCCTGAAAAAACAGGCATTGCTTGAAAAAGAAAGTGAATCGTATTCAGCAAATTTTACAACACCATGTAATTAAAAGCACCGATGGTGAATTAGCTTATAATTACACTTTCGCCAATAAAGTTAAAAAATTATTTGTTAATGAAAAAACACAAAAAGCGTTAATTAATGGTCGCTTAGCATTATGTGGTTTAAATGAAGCAACCTTTATTGTTACCAGTGAAACGGCAGCGAAAATAGCTACCATTGATGAAAGTGTGATTTTATTGAAAAACGACAAAATTGAAGATGATACTGTCGCGGAAGATGATCCGTATGCGGAATTCCAAATTCCTGATGATTTAATGTGGTAAAATTAGGCCATTAGCTGAACTCATAAGTTGTTGTATACCTTTAGGTATATATAGTTGTAAAAAAGAGGTAAAAAATTATGGCGATTATTCGCTGGTTACTGGGTCGATTGATTTTATTATTTAATTTTATTTTTTCTCCGCGCTCCCCTAAGTTATCTGCAGAGGACAAACGTGTACTTGCTGAAAAAACTGCGCATTTAAGTTTGTATCAGCTACCTGCTTGTCCATTTTGTGTCAAAGTTCGCCGTGCGATGAAAAGAAAAGGCATTACCTTAGCGTTAAAAAACATTAATCAGCAACCAGAATTAAAAGCAGAGTTAATTAAAGAAGGTGGTAAGCGCACGGTTCCTTGTTTAAAAATTGCAAAAGCTGATCAACCTGTGCAATGGTTGTATGAGTCTAATGAGATTATTGCTTATTTAGATAAGCTTTAAGAGACTATAACTAAAATAAAATATTGAGAAAGAGCACGAGAAACTCTGAAAGAAAAAGCTTATTATTGGGTCTACTAAAGTAACGCCCGATAATAAGCTTTTTTATGTTAATTAAACTATCCAATCACAATACCTTAAAAGATCACCATGTTACCGACGAGCAAGTTTATCTACAGCGTCGTCAGCTAATTAAAAATGGGCTTTTAGGGGCAGGTGCTTTATTAGCGAACACGGCTAATGCCCGTGGCTTTGACTTTTTTTGGTGGTGATGATACGCCAAAATTTGCCACCACAGCGTTAAACTATCAAGCACAAGCACCATCAAGCCAAATATTAACTCCTGAAGATAAAGTGATCAGCCATAACAATTTTTATGAATTTGGCTCACAAAAACATCAACCTGCTGAGCTTTCACAAGCATTTAAGGTGAATCCTTGGCAGTTAACGATTAGTGGTGCGGTAGAAAAAAACATCACGCTTGATTACGACGACTTATATAAAAAATTCCCACTTGAAGAACGTATTTATCGTTTGCGTTGTGTTGAAGCTTGGTCAATGGTTATTCCTTGGATCGGGTTTGAATTAGCGAGCTTACTTAAATTAGCAAAACCCACTTCAAAAGCTAAATATGTTGCCTTTAAAACCTTACATGATCCCAAACAAATGCCAGGGCAAGCGGATCGGCGTTTAGGAGGTGGAATTTCTTATCCGTATGTTGAAGGTTTACGGTTAGATGAAGCAATGCATCCGTTAACACTGATGTCGGTTGGCTTATATGGTAAAACTTTACCACCACAAAACGGTGCGCCTATTCGTTTAGTGGTGCCTTGGAAATACGGTTTTAAAAGTATTAAGTCGATTGTTGGTATTGAATTAGTTGAAAAAATGCCACCTACCACCTGGAATTTATTAGCCCCTAAAGAATATGGCTTTTATTCTAATGTGAACCCAGAAGTTGATCACCCAAGATGGAGCCAAGCGAGTGAACGTAGAATTACGACCGGTGGCTTGTTAGCCCGTAATCGCATTCCAACGCAAATGTTTAATGGTTATGGTGAGGAAGTTGCGGCTTTATACCAAGGTATGAATTTAAGAAAAAATTATTAATGCATTTAAAGCGATTGGCAAAATGAATAATCAAGCGGTAAAAAATATTGTCTTAAAAAGTGGCATTCATTTAATAGCCTTATCGTTATTGGTGTTTCAATATTATTTGGCGATTACCGATCAACTTGGCGGTGATCCCGTTGAGGCGATCATCCATTTTACCGGTATTGGCGCCTTTAATTTATTGGTATTAACTTTAATGGTGTCGCCGTCAGCTAAATATTTTAAGCAAGCTTGGTTAATGAAATCGCGTCGCTTATTAGGGTTGTATTGTTTCACTTATGCTTTTTCATGTTTTGAGTTTTTGGGCATTTGAAATTCAGTTTCAACTGGGGTTATTTGTGGAAGAGCTATTTAAGCGACCTTATATAACCTTTGGCTTAGTGGCTTTTTTAATTCTATGTGCGCTGGCGGTTACCTCATATTCAAAAATACAACGGTATCTGGGTAAACGATGGCAAACCCTACATAACTTGGTTTATCTTGCCGTTTGCTTAGTCGCAGTTCATTTTTATTGGTCGGTAAAGTCAGAGATTATTGAGCCGAGTATTTATATTGCTATCACGTTATTGTTACTTTATTTACGTCAGAAAAAGTTTCGTCGTTGGTTTTAATATGTGATGTTCGCTTGATGTAATAATTGTGGTTAGATAATGTTGCTGGTTATGAAAACTTTTATTGTTACAGACAAATGAAATAAGGCGTAAAATAACGCAAAAATTTTATTAAGGTCTACTATGAGCAAGGTTTTATCTTCACATCCCACATTCGGTCATGTTAATCAATCAAACATAGTTGACGGCTTTCCTGCAATTGAAATTAATCACCCTAACTGCCAAGCTCGGGTGAGTTTGTATGGTGGTCATGTTTTATCTTGGCAACCGAAAGATCAGCAAGAAGTTTTTTGGTTAAGTAATACAACAGCTTACCAAGAAGGTTCAGCTATTCGTGGTGGCATTCCATTATGTTGGCCATGGTTTGGCCCGTTAGAGGGAGTAATCAGCATGGTTTTGCTAGACAAGTTTTTTGGCAATGTGATGAGGTAAAAGTTAGCGAACAAGGTGTAACGCTATTATTGTCATGGCAGGGCGAAAACATGGATAAGCTTTGGCCACATTCAGTGAAACTTGAACAAAGGTTATTTTTTGGTGTCAATTTTGAGCAGAGTTTAACTATTATCAATCGTTCAGCAAACAACTTTGATTACACTGGTGCTTTACATAGTTACTTTAAAGTAAGCTCTCCTGAAAATGTTACCGTGCCGACCTTAGATGACGCGGCTTTTTACGATAAATTAACCGATCAACGTGTTGCGCCATTTTCGCGTGAAAACTGTGTCGGGCCAATAGATACGGTTTATGATTGTGATAAACCTCAACAGTTAATTGATACCGGTTGGCAGCGCATTATTGAAATTACTAATCAGAACACCCAGCAATGGGTATTGTGGAATCCAGGTGTTGAAACAGCGCAACAAATGGCTGATGTTCATGAACATGGTGAACAAGAATATGTGTGTTTAGAGGCTGCCAATACGCAATGGCAAACTGTTGCGGCTAACTCTTCAAAAACCATAAGCCAAAAAATTGTTATCAAAGCTCTTTAACCTTTAGAGAGCCTTTAACCGATGCGCAAATATTGGTTAAGTAGCATTTGAGTAAACTGAGTTTTTAAATAAAAACCGCGTGGCAAGGTCATAAACGGCCTGCCATGTTTATCAAAAGCTTTCGTTTTGGCCTGACTATTTGCTGCTTTGGGTCTAAGTTGTAAAACTTGCCCATGTTTCCCCGCAATGTTCTCAACATTACCTAACACAATCATATCGGTTAACTCTTGCCAGTCTTGTGCTAATAATTGTTCTTGCTCAGGGCTAGGCTGCCATAAAAATGGTGTACCAACAATGCGTTCAGCAATCGGAATTTCGCGCTCGGCAATAACAGGAACCCACAAAACATTAGCTAATTTATTACGAATGTGACTGGTTTGCCAGGTAGCGCCCACTAAGCCCGTTAAAGGTGCGACACAAACAAAGGTAGTTTCTAAGGGCTTGCCATAACGGTCAATGGGTAGCGATTTTAATTCAACACCAAGATGGGGAAATCAGGCTCTGGTTTTGAACCCGCACTTGCTCCAGCACTTGTTCTAATAATAAACCGGCCCAGCCTTTTTCTTTTTTAAGTTTTTTGGGATTTGAATGCCCGCTTCAATTGCAATTTCACCGAGTGTTAAGCCGGCAATGGCTTGGCTACGTTCAATAAGTTCATCAATGGATTGTGGAATAGAAACCGTTAAATTCATGCTGAGTAAGTTAATTTATGCAATATCTAGCCGCTATTTTTACATGTGTAGTGAAAAAATGTCAGTATTCATTTGCTCGAAAGTTAAGATTATGGAAGAATCAGGTTATAAATTAAAACTTGTTGGAGTTCCTGTGATAGACGCCGATGGCTACCGAGCCAATGTCGGCATAGTAATAATCAATGACAGGGGACAAGTATTTTGGGCAAAACGTTACGGTCAACATTCTTGGCAATTTCCACAAGGGGGAGTTGACGAGGGTGAAAGTGCTGAACAAACCATGTATCGTGAATTATACGAAGAAGTTGGGTTAAAACCTGAGCATGTAAAAATTGTTGCACAAACCCGTCATTGGCTAAGATACAAATTACCAAAACGATTAATCAGGCACGATAGCGCACCGGTTTGTATTGGACAAAAACAAAAGTGGTTTTTGTTAAAACTTACCGGACAAGAGTCAGCATTAAATTTATTGCATTCAAAGCAGCCAGAATTTGATGATTGGCGATGGGTTAGCTATTGGTACCCTGTTCGTCAGGTGGTGTCTTTTAAACGTGATGTTTATCGTCGGGTGATGAAAGAGTTTGCTCAATCAGCATTACCCTTTTATCGTCATGATAAACGTAAACGAAGAAATTGATTGTTACTATGTTCAAAATGAGCTTACCTATCGTAAGCTTTTTTTATTTATATGGATGTGATGTATATTAGGGTCTGTTGACCTTTGTTTATAATTGATAAGCAGGATAAAGTTGTCAAAGTAATAGGGGATTTATGCTAACAACGCTACGTAGAATTGTTTTAGAGTTTAGCCAAGAACCTGAGTTAGAAAATGCCTTATCGCGCATGGTTACTCAGGTTAAAGCGGCTATGCAAACAGATTGTTGCTCTGTCTATTTAGCGGACTATGACAAAGAACACTTTTTATTAGTAGCTTCTGATGGTTTAGCCGAAAATCTTTAGGCACAACCGCTATTGGCTTTTCTGAAGGTTTAGTTGGTTTAGTTGGCCAACGTGAAGAACCACTAAATATTGCCGATGCACATCAACATCCTCATTTTAAATATAGCCCTGAAGTTGAAGAAGATGATCTAAAAGCCTTTTTAGGTACGCCAATTATCCATCAACGTAAAGTGATTGGCATTATCAGTATTCAGCAACGTGAATCTCGTAGCTTCACTGAAAATGAAGAAGCCTTCTTGGTGACTTTATCCGCTCAATTAGCAACGTCATTTTCGAATGTTGAAGCTCGTAGTGGCTTAAGACACTCTTCTGGCACACAATGGTCAAAGCCTATTTTAGGGGTACCCGGCTCATCAGGTGTGGCAATTGGTCAAATTATTGTTAAGCAACCAAGTGTTGACCTACGTAAAATTTCCCTGAAGAAAGTTTATTCAACTAAAAGCCAAACTAAACGTTTATTAAAAGCGATTAAAACTACCCAAGTTGATTTTGAACGTATGGGGCTACAATTAGGAAAGTTAATTTCTGATAGCAGTTTAGACATTTTTGAAATGTATAAACAAATGCTCGAAAGCCCTCAACTAACCGAAGAAATTGAAAAAAAATTCAGGCCGGTTGGAATGCGGAAAGTGCTTTAAAATTAGTTATTGATAACTATGTTATTCAGTTTGAAGCAATTGAAGATCCTTATCTTCGTGAGCGGGCGACGGATATTCGCGATTTAGGTAATCGCGTTTTACAACACTTACAAAGTGATGCGACAAAATACGAAAAGTTACCCTCAGAATTTGTCTTGTTGGCGGAAGATGTTACTGCCACTATGTTGGCGGAATATCAACATCAAGGGTTAATTGCTGTTGTTTCTATATCAGGCTCAAATAACTCTCATGCGGCTATTTTAGCTAGAGCGTTAGGTTTACCCGCTGTGATGGGGATTGAAACCGCTGCGCTTGATGTTTTTGATCAAAAAAATGCGATTGTTGACGGTTATAGCGGTGAAATATTTATTGAGCCAAATGAGAACCTAACGCGTGAATATTTACATTTAATTGATGAAGAAAAAGCGTTAAGTGCCAAAGTAAGTAAGGTAGCCGATTTACCTTCGGTTACCTTAGACGGTAAGTCGATTGAATTATTACTAAATGCCGGTTTAACTTCAGGTTTTGAACATGCTGTACATTCTGGTGCGGCGGGTATTGGTTTGTATCGAACTGAAATTCCGTTTATGAACCGTAGCTGTTTTCCTTCAGAACAAGAGCAAACCGTTTGGTATCAAGATGTATTAACCGCCTTTCCTCATCAGCCGGTTACTATGCGGACATTGGATGTTGGTGGTGATAAATCGTTACCGTATTTTCCCATTGTTGAAGAAAACCCCTTTTTAGGTTGGCGGGGTATTCGTATTACCCTTGATCACCCCGAAATATTTTTATTACAAGTACGGGCGATGATCCGTGCTAACCAAGCGACCAAAAATATTGAGATCATGTTACCCATGATCGCTAGTATTGGCGAAGTAGAAGAAGCCCTTAGGTTAATTAATCAAGCTTATTATGAGTTAAAATCAGAGCTGAGCGAAGATTTAGTAAAACCTAAAATTGGTATTATGATCGAAGTACCAAGTGCTATTTTCTTGATCAAAGAGCTGGCTGAACGTGTTGATTTCTTTTCTGTTGGTAGTAACGATTTAACTCAATATTTATTAGCGGTTGATCGAAATAATGCCCGTGTTGCCAGTTTATTTGATGTTTATCATCCAGCAGTGCTTCGTGCGTTACAGTATATTGCCCACGAAGCTCAAACTTACAAGGTACCACTAAGTTTATGTGGTGAGTTAGCCAGTGAGCCAGCCGGCGCTTTATTATTGTTGGCGATGGGCTACGATAAACTCAGTATGAACCCGCATAACTTAGCACGGGTAAAATGGGTTATCCGCCATGTTGATTTCGCCAAAAGCACAAAAAGTATTAGCGCATACGTTAACGCTTTGTTCACCAAAAGAAGTTAAAAGTTACTTAAATGAGCAGCTGGAACTATTTGGTTTAGGCGGTTTTGTGCGCGCTGGTATGTAATCTTTTTATAAGACTCCCTTATGTTTACCACTGTTGTTATTGCGTGCCTTGTTTTAGGCTCCATTGCCGGATTTCTTGGCTGGCTTATTAGGTATCGGCGGTGGTTTAATTATCGTCCCGGTATTGCTTTATTTATTCCCGTTATTAGATATCAGTACTGAATTAGCCATGCCTATGGCTTTAGCCACTTCGCTAGCGACTATTATTATTACCTCAAGCTCAGCGGCATTGGCTCATCATAAAAATAATAATATTCCGTGCCCGCTTGCCAAATCTATGGCATTAGTGGTTGGGGTTGGTGCGATATCGGGTGCTTTTATTGCTGAGCAATTAACCAGTAAAGCCTTGACGAACTTTTTTGCTGGCGCTGTGATTGTTTTGGCAAGTTATATGTTGTTATCAATTAAGTTTAGCCGAACAGGATCGTTGCCCAGTAAACTTGTATTAAATATTATTGCTTTAATAACGGGCATTGTTGCTAGTTTAATGGGGATTGCTGGCGGAGCTATTTTAGTGCCTGTATTAAGTTATTTAGGTATGGCGTTACGCCAAGCTATTGGACTTGCTACAGTTTGTGGTGTTGCGGTTGCAGTATTTGGTTCGGCGAGTTTTATTTATACAGGTTGGCAGCAGAGCGCTTTACCGCCATATAGCTTAGGATATATTTATTTACCGGCGTTATTCGCGATTGTCATTGCCTCTTCTTGCTTTGCTAAGTTCGGGGTGAAAATGGCGAGTCAATTACCGGTAGCAACACTGAAACGAATATTTGCATTTTTTCTCCTGATTGTTGCTATCAAGATGCTAGTTAGTTAGGTATCATTTGGCGGCATAATTTCGTGGCATTTATGGCTACGTGAAAGAACCATAATTAAACACTCAATAATAAAATAACCAAACGCGCTTGGGATCATCAATGACAGAACAATTTTTAAGCTTTCCACAAATCGATCCAATTATTTTTAGTATCGGGCCTATTGCACTTAGATGGTACGGCTTGATGTATTTAATTGGCTTTATTGCGGCTTTATTTTTAGCGAATCGTGCCGCTGATAACAGCAAAGGCGCATGGACACGCGAGCAGGTGAGTGACTTATTGTTTTTGCCTTTTTAGGGGTTGTTGTAGGTGGACGTTTTGGTTATGTCTTCTTTTATCAATTCCAATTATTTTTAGCTGAACCACTTTATTTATTTAAAATATGGGAAGGTGGTATGTCTTTCCATGGTGGTTTGTTAGGGGTAATTGTGGCTATTTTTATTTTTGCGCATAAAACTAAAAAACATTATTTAGCGGTGGGGGATTTTGTTGCTCCACTAGTGCCAATTGGCTTAGGTATGGGACGTATCGGTAACTTTATTAATGCCGAATTGTGGGGACGTCAAACGGATGTTCCTTGGGCGTTTGTTTTCCAACTGACCCTCAACAATTACCTCGTCATCCTTCACAGTTATATGAATTTTTCTAGAAGGTTTAGTGTTGTTTGTCATTTTATACTTTATGACTCGTAAACCACGAATGTTAGGCTTAGCCTCAGGTACTTTTTAATTGGTTATGGTGTTTTTAGAATGATTGTTGAAATGTTCCGAGGCCAGATGCGCATTTAGGCTTTATTTTCTCGTATATTTCAATGGGACAAATTTTAAGTTTACCTATGGTCATTGCCGGTATTGGTTTAATTATTTTAGGCGCTAAAATTCAAGCCAAACAAGTGAATAAAAAGAAAGGGGCGTAAGCATGAAACAATATTTAGATTTATGTCAGCGAATTGTTGATGAAGGTGTTTGGGTTGAAAACAAGCGTACTGGCAAACGTTGCTTAACCGTCATTAATGCTGAGTTGAATTACGATGTTGGTAATAATCAATTTCCTCTTATTACCACGCGTAAAAGCTTTTATAAATCAGCTATTGCTGAAATTATTGCTTACCTTCGTGGTTATGATAATGCTGCAGACTTTCGTGCTTTAGGGACTAAAACCTGGGACGCTAATGCCAATGAAAATCAAGACTGGCTAAATAACCCATATCGTAAAAGGTGAAGATGACATGGGGCGCGTTTATGGCGTGCAAGGTCGTCGTTGGGCTAAGCCTGATGGTGGCCATGTTGACCAGTTTAAAAAGTTAGTTGATGATCTAAAAAACGGTATTGATGATCGCGGCGAAATATTATCTTTTTATAACCCTGGTGAATTCCACATGGGGTGTTTGCGACCATGTATGCATACCCACAATTTTTCTCTATTGGGTGATACCTTGTATTTAACCAGTTATCAGCGTTCGTGTGACGTTCCATTAGGCTTAAATTTCAATCAAATTCAAGTGTATGTATTACTTGCCTTAGTTGCACAAATTACTGGCCTCAAAGCGGGTATGGCTTATCATAAAATTGTTAATGCTCATATTTATGAAGATCAGTTAGACTTAATGAAAAATGTTCAGCTTAAAAGAGAGCCTTTTCCTGCACCGAAATTAATTATCAACCCAGATATTAAATCATTAGAAGATTTAGAAACTTGGGTCACCATGGATGATTTTTCTGTCGAAGGTTATCAATACCATGATGCGATAAAATATCCATTTTCCGGTTTAAACTGACTGGCTCTCATTAAAACCCATGGTTAATATATTAACCACGATTTTAATAGGAACTACTATTTTCTTGTTGATAGATTAAAAACCCCTTAGTTAACCGCTCAACCACTTCTTTATCGCTGTTAATATTCAATGCCATACAAATATTATTATCTTCCTTAGGTAAGGCAATGGTTGCTTGTATACTGTCAAGTGGTAACTTTAAAGCAGCTAAGCGGTAGGCGATAGATTGCTTTGATTGCACAATAAAGTCGACGTCATCATTAAGTAGTTTTTGCATATTGTTAATTTCATTCGTTGCTTCATATAAGTTTTTCCCCTTAATAAAACCATAACGAGATAAATAAATATTGGGTGCATCTTGCCTAACAACCCCCCCTATCTTATAGTGCTTAGCTTGCTCAATGTTTTCAATATGCGGAGCTGAATCTTTTATTTTCATAAAATAAAGCGCAATTGGTTTAGTTATTGGGCAAAACCAGTGAAAATGTTTTGCTCTTTCTGGTGTCTTATAAAGTGCATAAATTAAATGATTTTTTTTACTTTCCGCCAGTTTATAGCTCCTTGCCCAAGGATATAAGTTGATTGAATAGGTTAACTGAGCGTGTTCAAGGATTTGTTTAATATTGGCGGTGACAGAGCCAACCACCTCTTTTTGATGATCGAGATAATTAAAAGGTGGCCAGTTTTCGGTAACAACTTCAATTTTTGTGGCATAAGCTAAGCTCGATGTTAATAACATTAAGCCATTGAATAATGCTATTTTACAACCTAATGAGAAATACATAACAACATACTCGGTTAATAAAAGTTGTGTGGAAGAAATATATTTTGCTATAACTAGAGTATGGTAGTAGTTGTGAGATACAGCAATTAATCGACTTTATCGCTAAGAAGTTTGATTAAGATCAATACGTAAAAATATCAGGAGGTATTTTTTAATTTAAAATGAAATAATTATTGCAAGCACATGATTATTCTAAAATATGTGCTACTTTTAAGGTAAATATTTGTTAAGGGATTTATATGGCTACTGAAAATGCGTTGTACACCATTCTAATTGAAAAAATAAAACAAGATGCGTTAATTCTTCCTACCTTGCCTGAAATAGCATTAAAAGTACGAGATGCCGCAGATGATCCAGAAATTAATTTACACAAAATGAGTGATATTATCTCTCACGATCCAGCTTTGTCTGTTGGTATGTTAAAGGTTGCCAATAACGCGATAATGGGCCGCTCTGTTAAAGTTGAAACTGTTAATCAAGCGGTAACTCGCATTGGGTTACGACAAATTAAAAGTATTGCAACGGCAATGGCGCTTGAACAAGTTTTTGTTTCTGAAAACGACACGGTTTCTATGTATATGAAAAAATCATGGCAAAAAACCGTTGAAGTATCTTCTGTTGCAATTGCTTTAATGACTTTATACTTAAAAGAAAACAAACATTCACCATTAGCCTTAGATACATTAACTTTAGCGGCATTGGTTCATAATATTGGCGTTTTACCGATATTAACTGAAGCTGAAAATCATCCAGAAGTATTTGCTAATCCTATTTTTTTACAGCAGGCAATTGTTAAGCTAGCTAGCCCTATTGGTGCTGCCGTAATTAAAGCTTGGGGCTTTTCAGATGAGTTCACTTATATTGTTGAAAGTTGGAGTGACTTGTCTAAGTTACCAAAGGAAGTGAATTATGTCGATTTTATTAGAGTTGGCGCTATTTATCATGGCGTGTTTAAAAGCGAATCTACCCAATCGGTTTTATTAAAAAGTTATGTCAATAAAGGGATTTTACCTGACGAAGATTATTTAGATGACGATGAGTTTATTGAGTTATTTCATAATGTAAAAGCACTGTTTAGTTAAAACTTAGTTTGTTTATGTTACTTTATAAACAGAAAAAGGAGCTTGATTGCTCCTTTTTTATGCTCTGTTTTTATTTCATACTTGTTTGCAGCAAGGCGAGCTTGTATAGTGTCATCTTTTTAAAACATAGCAAATTTATATAATTAATTAGTAACTGCTTTATTGACGATATGACATTAATAAAGGACTTATAATTCAATAGTTAATTATCTAATTTGATATTTAAACGTCGTAAAACTATAGGGTTACAACTATATGCGCATTATTTTGTTAGGTGCTCCTGGAGCTGGTAAAGGTACACAAGCACAATTTTTAATGGCCAAATATGGCATTCCGCAAATTTCTACTGGTGATATGTTACGTGCTGCAATTAAAGCAGGTACTGAGCTAGGTAAAAAAGCGAAAGCTGTTATGGATGCAGGCCAACTAGTCTCTGATGAATTAATCATTGGTTTAGTAAAAAGAACGCGTAGCAGAAGAAGACTGTGCAAAAGGTTTTTTACTTGATGGTTTTTCTCGTACTATTCCACAAGCCGATGCCATGAAAGAAAACGGTATCGATGTTGATTATGTTATTGAATTTGATGTACCTGATGAAGTGATTGTTGAACGTATGGCGGGTCGTCGTGTTCATTCAGGCTCTGGTCGTGTTTATCACTTAGTTTATAATCCACCAAAAGTTGAAGGTAAGGATGACGTTACTGGTGAAGACTTAGCAATTCGTCCTGATGATGAAGAAGCAACCGTACGTAAGCGTTTAGGTATTTATCACGATCAAACTAAGCCATTAGTTGCTTATTATCAAGGTGAAGCTGAGCAAGGAAATTGCCAATATTTAACCCTTGATGGTACTGAAGCTGTAGAAAAAGTAAGTGCATTATTAGCTGAAAAACTTAGCTGATTTCTGGGTACTATTGAATTATGATTAAACCAGTTGCCTTCAACTGGTTTTTTCGTCTAAAAAAGGAAGTGTTATGACAGTGGAAATAATACCATTCCGTATTACGGGATTATATGCCGGAGTACTCGCTTTAATTTATATGTTAATGGCTATTAATGTGATGATAAATCGCTATAAATTTAAAGTTGGTATTGGCGATGGTGAACAAAGGCCGTTAGCAAAAGCTATTCGAATACATGGTAACTTTGCCGAATATATTCCGTTTATTTTGGTGTTGATGGCAATATATGAACTAAATGGTGGTGATAGTACTCTTTTACATGGTTGTGGTATTGCACTTGCTTTAGGGCGGGTTCTACATGCAATTGGTATCAGTAAAAGTATTGGCGTAACCTTATATCGTCAAATTGGTATGCTGACAGCATTTATTGCTCTAGTTATGCTGGCAGTGATCAATATCATTAATTTTTTCTAGGTTTAAACAAGTAGATAACCGATTTAACTGACTTTATTAAGCATACCTACATGTGGAATATTATCTTCAAGATAAACATCTGTCACACGTTCGAAGCCATGTTGTTGATAAAACTTGGTTAAATGTTCCTGAGCTGAAATTTTAATGTCTACCTCTTCATGGTGAACTTCACAAAGAGCTAAGGCATATTCTAGCATTTGGTGTGCTAATCCTTTTCCTCTGGCTTGCTGAGCAACCACAACACGGCCAATACTGGCATATTCACGGTAACTGGTTTGTGGCGGTAATATTCTTAAATAAGCGGCGATATGGCCTGCTTGATAGCAAAATAAATGTAGGGTTTTAGGATGTTTATCAAAGTTGTCTAAATCAGCGTAATAACAGCTTTGCTCAACCACAAAAACGTCAATTCGAAGTTTCAAAATGTCGTATAACTCGTTTGTTGTTAACGAATTAAATGTTTTTATTTGCCATTGAATTGCCATAAATATTGTACCAGAAAAACAACAACGTTAATTGCAGCACGAAATATCGACTTGGTAAAGTAATTATCTATTATTCAGCTAAAAAACGAGCGAACATAGGTTGGCTTGGCTTAAGATCTTGATGGGTAGTTAACAAAGTTTTGATATGTTTTTTGTAATCCGCTAAACATAGATCAGGAAATTCGTTAGCAATCACCTTAGTGAGATCTTGTTCGTTTAACGCTAAAACATAACCTAACACAAGGTGCTTTGGATTAAAGTCGCATTGATATATGGTAGCTCGGACTTGACTAGTTAACTTGTTTTGCCGAATAGTTAGCTTGTTTACCGCTTTTCCTTAGCGTTTTTCCAAGCTCTAAGTTGGTAATAATTTTTTAATTGGGGAAAATAGTTTAATTTTATTAAGTTACTGTTTTTAAAGTTGAAAAACTTTATTTCAATTGACCGAGTTTATTATTGTTAAACACAAAAAATCCAGCTTTTCCTTAGCAGTTGTTTAATGGAGAAAAAAGAAACAAAAGAGTTATTACTCTAAGTTGGATGATTATAGGCTTCTGATTAATTTTTACAATGTGTTTGTAATCATGAGGAAAAATCAGTTTGGCTAAAGTTTTATTAAGTTACTGTTTTTAAAATTGAATATTTTTATGAAAAAAAAAGCTTAATAGTTTGCAATCATCCATAACTTCCATTTATTTGTTAAGGCTAAAGAGCAATGATCATATCAACGTGAATACTTTGACCAGAAAAGTCATCAACAGATAAAACATTACGATCGCCGATAAAGCGTTGATAATCATTAAAGACATATCACGTTATTTCTATGTTATCAGTTAAGGCAATAGTTAAAATAAACACCAATGATTGTTTCATTATCAATACTATCCATCTGTTAATAAGCATAAGCTATTAACAGCCTTTAAAATGTTTTGCATGGCGTTGCTTAATACTTCCATCACTTCAGAGAGCAATGTTTTGGTCTTTTAAAACAAAACAAATCAGCACATTCACCTAAAAAGTCTTCTTTTGTTTCTGCTAATGCCGCAATAACAACTTCAACACCTTCTTCACCTACTTTTTGAGCCACTTTGTTAGTGCCACGTGAAAGTAAGCGTGCTGTATAACTTTCTTCAATCGGATCTTTTGAGCGCTTATCAACAAAACGCTCTAAATAACTTAAAAAGTTTTGTTGGCTTAATTGTTCTTCAGGAAAACACGAGGTTGTGTTTAAGTGACACGTTGGCCCGTTTGGCTCTGCGGCAATTAATAAACAGTCCTTATCACAATCAGCTAATACCTGTTTAACATCTAAGGTATTATTTGAGCTTTCACCTTTCATCCATAAACGCTGTTTTGAGCGGCTAAAAAATGTGGCTTTTTCTGTTGTTAATGTTGCAGTTAAAGCTTCTTGGTTCATAAACCTTGCATTAATACCGAACCTGTTGCCGCATCTTGAATAATTGCAGGTAATAGGTTGTCCATTTTTTTTTCCATGCTAATGAGTCAATGTTTTCTAAAGTTACTTGCATGTTTCTTCCTTACAAAGGCGGATTTCTATTTGGTTGTTTTTTAAATTTTCTTTTAAGGTATTAATTGGAATAATACCTTTATGAAAAACACTCGCCGCCAGAGCGCCGTCAACATCAGCTTGTTTAAAAACATCGCTGAAATGGCTAATTTCACCTGCACCACCTGAAGCAATTAACGGGACATTACAAACCGCACGCGCTTGGCTTAATTGTTTAATGTCGTAACCTTGGCGAACGCCATCTTGGTTCATACAGTTTAAGACAATTTCACCAGCACCAAGTTCTTGTACTTTTTTGATCCATTCAAAAGTGGTCCAAGCGGTTTTTTGGGTACGGGTTTCATCACCGGTAAATTGGTAAACTTGATATTCACCAGTTTCTTCGTTGAAAAAGCTGTCAATGCCAACCACAACACACTGTTGACCAAATTGATCAGCAAGGCGAGATATTAACGTTGGGTCCATTAAGGCGGGTGAATTGATACTGATTTTGTCAGCACCCATTTTTAAAATTTGTTTTGCGTCTTCTTCGGTTTTAATCCCACCGGCAACACAAAAGGGAATATCGATAACTTGTGCTATGCGCGTAACCCAGCTTTTATCAACAACACGGCCATCCGAGCTAGCTGTAATATCATAAAAAACTAATTCATCAGCACCGGCTAGCGCGTATTGCTCAGCTAATGGGACAATATCACCAATAATTTCATGATTACGGAATTTTACGCCTTTTACGACTTTGCCATCACGAACATCAAGGCAAGGAATATTCTTTTCGCTAACATAAATCACCTATCGAGCTAATGGTTAAAGAAAGCGGTGTAGAGCTATATTAGGAGCTACAATTAAGCGTTTGGCCAGCATGCAATAGCCTCCTCAAAGGTGAACTTACCTTCGAGTAATGAGCGACCTAAAATTACGCCACCGACACCTGTAGGAATAAGAGCTTTAACGTCATCTAAGCTACCAATGCCACCAGACGCTTGCCAATCAAGCTGTGGATACTGTGCACAAAGCTCAGTATACATGCCAACGTTTGAACCTGATAAGGTACCGTCTTTGCTGATATCTGTGCAAAGAACATGTTTTAAACCAGCATCTTGATAATGCTCTAAAAGCTCTTCTAAATTGACACCACTGTCTTTTATCCAGCCGTGAGTTGGTAGCGTTTTATTACCGTTTTCGTCAATTTTTACATCAAGCGCTAACACGATTTTGTCACCGCCAAACTCTTTTAACCACTCGGCAACTAATTCAGGTTGTTTAATCGCTAAAGAACCAATTACCACACGATCAGCACCTACCGCGAGTAATTGTTCAACATCTTCTTTACAGCGCACACCACCACCCACTTGAATGGTCATGGTGTCATGATTTACTAAGGTTTTTAGTAAACTTAATTGGCGTTTAGTTGAATCTTTAGCACCGTCTAAATCAACAAAGTGCATCACAGTTGCACCGGCTGCAGCGTATAAATCTTGACGTTCTTTGGCGGTGTATACGTAATTTGTTTTTTGTTCGTAGTCACCTTGATAAAGGCGAACCACTTGACCGTCAATTAGGTCAATTGCTGGGATCATCATAATGCGTAGCCTCTGTAATAGCTCATTTTACATCTCCAAGAAATTTTTAATAATGGTACTGCCGGCGGTACCTGAACGCTCAGGGTGAAATTGACATCCAATAAAGTTGTTTTTAGCGATCGCGGCTGAAAATTCGCTGCCATATTGACAAGTGGCAGCGGTATATTCACCAACAGGAACAGCAAAACTATGAACAAAGTAAAAATATTCGCCTTTGTTGATACCGGCAAATACTGGGTGATCAATCACTGACGTTAATGTATTCCAGCCCATATGTGGTAAACGTAACCCTTGAGCTTCTAATGGTTTTACTTGGGTTGGAATGAGGTTTAAACAATCAACAATTTCAAGTTCACCGGTAAAATCACCTTCGTGTGAGCTTTGTGTCATTAATTGCATACCTAAACAAAAACCTAAAACTGGTTGTGTTAAACCTTGCAGTGTTGGCGCTAAGTTTTTTGATGAATATTAGCCATGGCATGTTTTGCATTACCAACACCCGGTAAAATCACTTTATCAGCTGATTTTATTAAGTTAATGTCATCGGTAATTAACGCCTTAAAACCAATGCGTTCAACGGCAAATTGCACTGACGATAAATTAGCACAGCCAGTATCAACAATAACGTTTAAGGTTTTATCCGACATAACTATAAAGCTCCTTTGGTGCTTGGTAACACATCGCCTTTTACTTCAATCGCTTGACGAAGGGCGCGGCCAAATACTTTAAATAAACTTTTCTACTTGGTGATGGCAGTTACCTTCAGTGGTTGATAAATGTAAGGTAATCGCCATAGCATCAGCTAATGAACGGAAAAAATGTGAGACCATTTGGGTTGACATAGTACCCACGCGATCGTCTGTAAAATTAGCATCAAAAAGCTAACCAAGGACGGCCAGATAAGTCGATAGAACATTCAGCGCGACATTCGTCCATCGGTAAAACAAAACCAAAACGGCCAATACCACGTTTGTCACCTAAGGCTTCTTTTAACGCTTGCCCTAACGCAAGTGCGGTATCTTCAACACTGTGGTGTTCGTCAATATGGTAATCACCATCAACATGTACTTGTAGGGAAAAACCACCGTGCGCTGATATTTGCTCTAACATGTGATCAAAAAAGCCTAAGCCCGTTTCAATTTTAGTGCCGCTTGGTGAGTCTAAGTTCACTGAAATATTAATGTCGGTTTCTTTGGTAGTACGAGTAACACTGGCTTTGCGTGGTTTAACTAATAATTGCTCAGCAATGTCGTTCCAATTTAACGTTTCACGGTTATATTGAATACCAGTGATCCCCATATTTTCGGCTAACTGAATGTCAGTAATACGATCGCCAATGACGTAAGAGTTAGCAAAGTTAACTTTACCAGCTTTTAAATAGTCACTCACCATGCCTAATTTAGGCTTACGGCATGAACAGTTGTCTTCTTCAAAATGAGGGCATAATAAAACGTCGTCAAAAATAACGCCTTGTGACGAAAAGAAATCCATCATTTTGTTATGAGGCAGGTCAAAATCAGCTTGTGGATAGCTATCTGTGCCTAAGCCGTCTTGGTTTGATACCATCACTAAACGGTAGCCTTTACTTTGTAGCTTTAACAAAACCGGCACCACCATAGGTTCAAAAACTAATTTTTCTAGGCTATCAACTTGTTTGTCGGTGATAGGTTCTTCAATTAACGTACCGTCACGGTCGATAAAAAGAATATTTTGTTGAGACATTTTAGTTTCCTTTAGGCTTTTTTACGCGTTTTGTAGCATTTGAGTAATAGTTTGTTTTACTAGCGTTAATTCAGCTTCAGAGCCAATAGTAACGCGTAAACAATTGTCTAGCTGTTGTTGCTTTGATTGATCGCGAATTAAAATATCGTTAGCGATCAAAGCATCAAAAATTGCTGCTTTTTGTTCAGTTCTAAACAACACAAAGTTAGCATCGCTGTTAAAAACATCGCTACACCAAGTTTGTGTGTTTAACCAAGCGATAAAATCTTCTTTTAACTGGTTTGTGGTTTTTACCCGTGCTTGCATTACCGATAACCCTTGCGGGGTTAACGCGTTTGTTGCTAATTCAGCAATCGGTGCCGGCACAGGATAAGGAGCAATGACTTTGGCAATTAAATGAATAACATCATCATTGGCAATGGTGAAACCACAACGTAAACCAGCTAATGCAAATGCTTTTGAAAGGGTACGCAAAACAATTAAATTAGGATATTGGCTTAACCAACTAGCGGCGGTTGCTTCAGGTGAAAACTCAATATAAAGCTTCATCAACTACCACCATGGCAGAATCTGCAAACGCTTCAATAACGGCTTTAATCTGTGCATGTGGTAACAGGTTACCGGTTGGATTACCCGGTGAACATAAAAATACCACATTTACTTTGCCAACTTGCTGGCAGATACCATCAACATCAAGCTCATTATTAATTAATGGCACTTTCACAATACCTGCGCCGTGGTTTTCTGCACTGATAGCATACATACCATAGGTAGGAGGGCAGATTAAGATGTTGTCTTGGTAAGCTTTACAAAAGGTACGAATAATTAATTCAATACCTTCGTCAGCGCCACGGGTTGCCAGTAATTGGCTTGCTTTTATATCCGCATAACTTGCATAAGCATTGATTAAACTTTCAGGTTGGAAGTCAGGGTAGCGATTGATGTTTTTAGCATCTAACTGATAGTTACCTGAACCTGAAGCTTCGTTGGCGTTTAACCATGTTTTTTTGTCAAAATCACCACCACCAGCTTGTAAACGACGTGCTGATAAGTACGGCACCATGTCGATAAGTTCTTGGCGAGCAATTTTCTCTATCACAGATTTTGTCATGTTCTCTGCTATACCTTGCTGTTTGTCTATACACGAAACATGCGTGTAAGTATTTGGGTTATGCTTGATTAATTTCTTCTAAACGAATAGTAACGGCACGCTGATGGGCATCTAAGCCTTCTGCGTCGGTTAATTCGATTAAACATTCACTTAAATTTTGTAGCCCTTGTGGTGATATTTCTTGCACGGTGTAACGGCGAGAAAAATCAGCTAACGACAAGCTGCTGATCACTTTTGAATAACCATAAGTTGGTAATACGTGATTAGTCCCACTGGCGTAATCACCGGCTGACTCAGGGGTATAACGACCAACAAAAATAGAACCCGCGTTGCGTAAGGTACCAATTAAATTAGCAGCATTTTCAGTTTGCACAATTAAATGCTCAGGACCATATTCATTTGATACGGCAATGGCTTCAGCCATATCTGCGGTTAAAATTAAGCGTGAATGACTTAAAGCTTGTGCTGCAATTTCTTGACGTGAAAGTTCAGCCAATTGTTTGCTAAGTTCAGCTTGTGTTCCGTCAATGATCGCTTGGCTGTCGGTTACCAAAATAACTTGGCTATCTGGGCCATGCTCAGCTTGTGATAATAAATCGGCAGCAATAAAAGCAGGGTTGGCTTTACTGTCGGCTAATACTAATACTTCTGATGGACCAGCTGGCATATCGATAGTAAAACCAGGTACAAGTTGTGACAGTTGTTTTTTGGCTTCGGTAACATAACGATTACCTGGACCAAATACTTTATTTACTGGCGCAATGGTTTCAGTTCCTAACGCTAAGGCAGCAACCGCTTGTGCACCACCAATAGTGTAAATTTCTGTAATACCACACACCTTAGCTGCCGCTAAAACTTCATCTGCTAATTGGCCGTTTTTATCTGGCGGGCATACTAATACCACCGCGCGTTGACAGCCTGCTAGTGTTGCCGGAGCGCCAAGCATTAATACCGTTGAAGGTAATGGCGCGGAGCCCGCAGGAATATACAAACCAACACTTTCAATCGCTTCTGATTTTAATGTACAAACAACCCCTGGCGTGGTTTCAACTTTGATGTCGTTAAATTTTTGTGCACTGTGGAATTTGATAATGTTTTGATGTGCTGTGTGAATTGCTTTTAAACGTTTTTCCGATAAACGTGCAACCGCTTGTTCAACTTGCTCGTTTGATACTTTTAACGATGAAAGTTTAATGCCGTCAAACTTTTCGGTTAAATTAAGTAACGCTTGATCACCATTGCTTTTCACTTGTTCAATAATGGCTGAAACTTGTTGACTAAGTTCGGCATTATTAGCAATAACTGGACGAGACAATGCGGTTGCCTGCTCTGCTTTGCTTAAGGTTTGCCAGCTAATTATTGGTGTTTTCATATCATTTTCCACTAAATGGTTTACCGATAAATACTTGGTTATTTTAAGGTATTTGTTAAGCGTTCATTATGTCGAAAATCAAAGTTCAATAATGAACGTTATGATGGTTTGTTAAGAATTAACCCATCATTTTTTCAATAGGCATCACTAAAATTGAGTGACAACCTAATTCTTTTAATTTTTCCATGGTTTCCCAGAAAAATGTTTCTGTTGCCACCACGTGTACAGCCACCATGTCGTCACGACCCGCTAATGGTAGAACGGTTGGTGTTTCGGTACTTGGCATTAATGTGCTAACTTCAGCTACTTTTCCAACTGGTGCATGTAGCATGATGTACTTGCTTTCTTTTGCTTTCATCACGCCGTGAATTCTTGGTAACAAGGTATCTAATATCGCTTGTTTTTTCAGGACCTAAATCATCAGCACGTTGGATTAAAGACGCTTTCGAGCGAAATACTTCGGCAACTTCTTTTAAGCCATTCGCTTCAAGCGTGGCACCTGTTGATACTAAATCACAAATACCGTCAGCTAAACCAACACGAGGTGCTACTTCAACCGAGCCTTTTAACAAACAAAACTCAACGTTAATGCCATTTTCTTTGGCAAAACGGGTTAATAGTTGTGGGTAAGTAGTCAAAACGTAAACCGTCTAAACATTGTAAGCCGGTATATTCAAATTCTTCTGGCTTCGCTATTGAAAAACGACAGCCGCCAAAATCTAATGGCGTGGTACGAATGTAATCTGATTTACTACCAATTAATTGGCGTTCTAATTCTTCTTCTTCAAGCGTGTTGTCACCAACAATGCCTAAGTCACAAACGCCATCCATAATCAAGCCAGGAATGTCGCTTGAACGAACACGCATAATATCGATTGGCATATTCGACACATGCGCTAAAGGCGGCGGTCAGCAACATTTAATTTAAGGCCACAACGTTTAAATAACGCCTGTGTGTCATCACTAAGTCGCCCTGATTTTTGCATGGCAATTCTTAAGCGAGGTTCTGAAGTCATGTGTTAATCCTTTGCTATCTGTGTCGTTTAAAAAAAAGGTTAATTAAATTTTTTGTTAACTTTTGGTAATAATCTTTAAATTAAAAAGCCCCCGAGAGAGTTGGACTCTTTCGGGGGCTTGCAATATTAGTTTAGCTTACCACTGAGAAAGGCCCATAGCCCCTCAGCGAAAAAACCTGAGCGGCTAATCCGTATGATGGTGATGATGGATTTTGCTTAGGTTTAATGTCATTGCTTGTCTCGATTGCTTTAAAAATAATGTGTTCAATTTTTGTTAAGGGTTTGGCTTTAAAATGCCTAAAAATCACTTTGGGCCTGAACTCGGGATAACAACTTGTAACTGTTTTTCCTTATTACTTATAAATCCAGTTAAATTTCCTTGTACTAAGTAGTTTTTATCGCCCAAAGCTAATTTCTTATCCCGCTAGATTAATGAATTTTCGGTGATTAAAGTAATCTAAGCTAAAGCCGATGTATAAAGTGTGGCATTAAGATATATTTCTCTTAAGGAGAAAATAACCGATGGATATTTTTACAACACAATTAACTAAGGTGAGGCAAGTACCAATAAAGCCTGATAAATTACGGGTGAAAAGTTTATCAAAAGACGCCAGTGCCAGTGCGCTTGATGAAGAAAAAGATCATCTAACGGGTGAAACCCAATCACCAGATTTACATCCGCTTGCCCATCCTCATGAAGACGAAGAAGATCTGGAATATACCAAGCAGGAGATTTTTCAGGCTAAAAAAAGCAGCTTGATGCCGACCGTGAAGAAGACCAAACAAAACAAGAGAAAACGGCTGACGCTAACAATGATGACGATGAAGATCATAATGACCACATCGATATTTTTGTTTAACGGAATAATTTCTCTTAGTTTTTGTGAACAGCACTTTTATAGTGAAGGTTAACTAATATTGAAAAACTTTAGGGTCTGTTTATCTTTGTTTAATAAATTCAGCTGAGAGATAAAATCGTTTTAATCAAGGCTGAAATTTTATAATCGTTTAGTCATCTAAACCAATAATTTTTAACGCAGAGTAAAGCGATTTTAGCCTCAACCCACCAAAACAATAGCTATTTTGTGCATAAAAAAAGCTACGCATTAAATTTCACTCATTTGAATAACCAAACAACGCTCATTCTGCTTTGCTATCACTCAAAATAGCTTATTGCTGAAAATATAAACAAAAATCGGCAGACCCTAGCATTCTGCGCTAGGAGATCATAGAATCGGCTAAATTTTCCTTTCAGCTCATTAGCAGCGGCTCGCCAGTCGAACACGCTTTCTCCCAAAACCCGGTATTCTTGCCAATATCATCGATGGTTATTCACCAAGGCAAGCCCAGATCGATATGGCGCTGGAAGTGGCGGATGCTATCAAAGAACAATCGTCATTAATTGTGAAGCAGGAACGTAGAACCGGTAAAACCTTTGTTTATTTAATTCCGCCTTACTTTCACAAAAGCGGGTGATAGTGTCTACAGGAACAAAACCTGCAAGAGCAGCTATTCCATAAAGATTTACCGATTATCGTTAAAGCGCTAAAAACCAATGTACAAATTGCGTTATTAAAAGGGCGCGCTAATTATTTATGTTTGCAGCGCTTAGAGTTGTTTTCAACAAACCCGAGGCCAGCTTGACTCCCAAAGTTTGGCTGATTTTGTTAATGTTCGAACGTGGGCTTCAGGCACAACTTCAGGCGATATTGGCGAGTTAGTAAATGTACGGCAAAATTTCACCAAAGATTCAGCAGTTTTTCCGTTTATTGCTAGTACGGTTGGATAATTGTTTAGCAAAAGACTGCCCGCATATTGATGATTGTTATTTAGTAAAAGCACGGCAAAAAGCAATTGATGCTGGATTTAGTGGTGGTTAATCATCATTTGTTTTTTGCTGATATGGCATTAAAAGATACCGGCTTTGGTGAACTTATTCCCTAAATCGGAAGTGGTTATTTTTGATGAAGCGCATCAAATTCCCGATATCGCCAGCGAATATTTTGGTGAAAGCTTTTCTACTCGGCAGTTGGTGATTATGGAAGTGATGTTGCTCAATCTTTATCGAACCAAATTAACCGATGTTAAGCAGTTAGGTTTAGCCGTTGAAAAGCTCGATAAAAATGCCCATGAATTTCGGTTATTATTTTCCCATGATCCAGAGCGAGGGAATTGGCGCGAAAATCGTTACCCAACCATTAATAAATGTTTTGCATCATTAAAAACCAATTTAGATTTTTTATATCTGATGATCAAACTGTGCATTGGCCGAAATGAAGAAATTGATAATTGTTTTGAACGCGCTTCAGAGCTATTAACTAAATACGCCATCATGGAACAAACGCAAACATTTGGTATCAGTTTTTGGTATGAAACCACGCCAAGGCATGTGGTATTACATCAAACGCCGTTAAGTGTTGCCGATAAATTTAAAGCTTATGTTGATGATTCTCATGCGGGTTGGATCTTTACCTCCGCGACATTGGCGGTTGATGGTGGCTTTGAGCATTTTTGCTAAACAACTTGGCATTGTTAACGCAGCCCAATTGTTACTAGAAAGCCCATTTGATTATGTTAATCAATCGCAACTTTTTATTCCACGCTATTTACCTGCTGCTAATCACCCTGATCGACCAAAAGCCTTAGTTGAGCTCGCAGTGCCGTTAATTAAAGCGAGCCAAGGGGCTTGTTTTTTACTGTTCACCAGTTATCGCATGATGAATATGGTGGCGGAGTTATTGGCAGGACAAATTGAAAATCCCTTATTGCTGCAAGGGACAATGGGAAAACGAAAAGTTATTAGAAGAATTTGTTAAGCAAGAGCAAGCGGTATTATTAGCTACTGCCAGTTTTTGGGAAGGCGTTGATGTTAGAGGTGACAAGCTAACTTGTGTTATTATTGACAAGTTACCATTTGCTTCACCGGATGATCCCTTGTTACAAGCGCGAAGTGAAGATGTAAAACGACAAAACGGTGATCCTTTTATGCAAATTCAATTACCGCAGGCGGTGATCGCATTAAAGCAAGGGGGTGGGGCGTTTGATCCGTGATGTTAAAGATCGCGGTGTATTAGCCATTTGTGATGATCGATTAGTTAATCGTCCCTATGGGCAAGTGTTTTTAAAAGTTTACCAATGCTTATACCGGTAGCCGTGATTTACCTAAAGCTACGGCATTATTAGAATACATTAACAACAAATAGATTGAGAATAAATTAGTGAAATACCTAGCTATTGACGCTTCTACCGAAGCTTGTTCCGTTGCCTTATTGATCAGCGACACAGAAAACAAAGCGCAATTATTTAGTCGTTATGAATTATGTCCACAATCACATAGCTTACAATTATTGCCTATGGTTGATGACGTATTAAAAGAAGCTGGCTGTAAAGTGCAAGACTTAGATGGTTTAATTTATGGTCAAGGTCCGGGCAGTTTCACAGGAGTTAGAATTGGCATTGGTGTAGCACAAGGTTTAGCGTTTTCAGCTGAAATTCCTGTGGTTGGCGTTTCAACTTTGCAAGCCATGGCGCAAATAGCATTTGATGAGCAACAACAAACTCAGGTGTTAGCAGCGATAGATGCACGCATGTCAGAAGTTTACACCGGTTATTATGTAGCTGATGAGCATGGCATTATGCAACCTCAAATTGAAGAGGCGGTATTAAAGCCTGAACTATTAGCTGCACATTATCAGCAATTTTTGTTGCCAAGTTTTGTTGTTGGTACGGGGTGGGATGCTTATGCCCCAGCGTTATCACCATTAAAACAACAAACAGAATCACCAGAAATTTTATTTCCAACCGCGCAAGCCATGTTGAAAATAGGTATTGCTGCTTTTGAACAAGGCAAAGGTGTTAGTGCCGAACATGCTCAACCTGTATATGTACGAGATACGGTTTCTTGGAAAAATTGCCAGGGCGAGAATAAAAGTGTTACAAATTTAGCCAAGTTTATTTAATGATAACTTGGCATTAGTTTAAAAACTTTGTTAAATTTAAAGAATGAATATATCCACGTCTAATCAAATACCTGCTCAGCTGATACAAGGTGTTTCAGGTATCAATAACCAACAACCAGTTCGTAAGGTTGAGCGTGAGCGTGAGCAAAATAATGGTCAGCAGCAGACGGTTCAACAACCAGCACGTGAAGAACGTTTTGATGTTGACCAACAAGCATTAACTTTAGTTGAGCAAGAATATAATGCTCAAGCAGGGCAAAGTAATAATGCGAATAACGCAGGGCAAAACCAATCAACAACTGCTTTTCGATAATCCTAGCCGTCAAAATCAAACAGCGGTAGCCGCATACGAGTCAGTTGATAATCAAGCGAAAAAGCGGCTGTGCAGCAATTGTTCGGTGTCGATTTATACGCTTAATATGACATCCCCAACCTCCGGTTCTGCTTCATTTTTTAACCAATATCGCTTAATTATTTTATTAATTGTTGCCGTTGTTGTTTCACGTTTACCGATAATTTCTATTCCTTTTAATTGGCTTGAAAGTTATTTTCATGAATTAAGTCATGGGCTTGCTGCAATAGTAAGCGGCGGTAGTATCATTAAAATAGAGCTATTTACCAATGGTGCTGGATTGTGTACCACCTTAGGGGGAATCGTTTTTTAATTAGCTTTATGGGCTATTTAGGCGCAATTCTATGGGGTGGCGCTATCTATAAAATGGCACTTGCGAGGCAAAGTTGGATAAAGTTTTTCGCTCAAGCTTTGTTGCTTATCTTAGCGTTAAGTGTGATTTTTTGGGTGAGAGATATATTAACTTTTTTTATTGTTTTATTACTTATGGTATTGTTTTATTTAAAAATTAAATTAAATAATCAGTATGTCGCTATTTTATTACAGTTAACCGGTATTTTAGTACTGTTGAACGCTATTTTAAGCCCATTACATTTATTAGATGGTCGTCCATTTAGGTGATGGTGCAGCGCTAGCATCGTTAACAGGTATACCTGAAATTTTCTGGGTCATCATTTGGTCTGTATTAGGTGTCAGTGTGTTATATAAATTAGGAAAATCAAATGAAAAAATGTCATATAGTAACTGCAGCCTTATCGTTAATTTTATCAGCTTGTAGCACGATCCCTGAGCAGGTCAGAATAGCCGATGAGCAAGCATTAGTGTCTTATGCGGAAGTTAAACTTGATCCTAATGCCAAGCAGGCGGCAACAGCCCGTTGGGGAGGGGTGATTGCGAAAGTCGAAAATCAAAAAGAATATACTGTACTTGAAGTAGTAAACTTTAAACTGACACATTCAGCGAAACCGATCACCGCGAATGAATCGCAAGGGCGTTTTAAAGTTTTTTATAAAGGTTTGTTAGATCCGGTGATTTATCAAAAAGGGAAAAGTGGTACTGCTGTTGGTGTTATTGCTGCGCCTGAATCTGGCAAGATAGGTGAGTTGGAATATCAATTTCCGGTGTTAATGGCAACAGGCATTTATTTATGGAAAGAGACACCACAAGTTAATGTTAGGGTGAGACAAGATCCGTTAATGTCACCATTTTATGACCCGTTTTATCATCGATACGCCTACCCACCAAGGGTTATCATTAAACAGACAAGTTCTACAGCTAGCAAAAAATCGAAATAGACTTGTTAATGCAGCCCATTACGTTTCAATTACCGCATTTAACGCTACATGGCTTATCAAATGGTAATGAAAAAGCGCCGGTATTATTATGCCTACATGGTTGGTTAGATAATGCGGCTTCATTTGAGCCGCTCAGTCAATATTTAAGTAAATATCATGTGATTGCCATTGATCTGGCCGGCCATGGTCATTCAGATCATCGCAGCGCAGATGCCTATTATCATTTTGTTGATTGGCTAAGTGATTTGCATGCCTTGTTTGAACAGCAGCAATGGCAGGCACTTGATATTGTTGCCCATTCTATGGGGGCTATGATTGCCAGCGCTTTTGCAGCGGCTTTGCCAGAACGTGTTAAATCGTTAACTTTAATTGACTCTATCGGCTTTATTACTACACCGGTTTCAGATACCTGTCAGCAGTTACGCGAGGGTCTTTTAAATCGGGCAAAACTACCTTATCGCAATAAAAAATATCACGAAACGCTTGATTCTGCCGTACAGGCGCGGATAAAAAGTAAGTGATTTAACCTTTGATAATGCAAAACGCATAGTACAACGTAGCTTGCAAGAAAGTGAGCATGGTTTTAGCTGGCGTTATGATCGTAAGTTACAATTAGTATCTCCCTATCGGTTCTCTGAGGCGCAAGCCGTTGAGCTGGTCAAGAATATTCGCTGCCGTTGTTTATTAATATATGGCAACAGTGGTGCAAACTTTGTTAAACCCGCTATTGCTATTTATCAACCTTTATTTCAAGATATGTCATGTCATCATCTGGTCGGAGGACATCATGTTCATATGGAAGAACCAGAGCAAGTTGCTCAATTAATAGAAGATTTTTTTAAAAAAATTTTGTTATCTGATGGCTCAATCTCAAAGTACTGATACTATTAAAATAATATGGGCTGTATAAAAAGCTAAATTGGGAGAAAATTGTGGAAAAAATCTGGCTAGAAAAAAGCTACCCACCTGGTATTCCAGCTGAAATTAATGCGGATAAATATTCCTCATTAACTGATATGTTTAATAAATATGTCAAAGTTTATGCGTCAAGAACCGCTTATATCAATATGGGAGTGGAAATCTCATATCAAGAATTAGAACAACAAGCGCAAGCGTTTGCCGCTTACCTGCAACAAGAACTTGGTTTAGTTAAAGGCGATAAATTTGCCATTATGGTACCAAATACTTTGCAATACCCTATTGCTTTATTTGGTGCGTTGTTAGCGGGATTAACGGTTGTGAACGTTAATCCACTTTATACTGCGCGTGAACTTGAGCATCAGTTGAAAGACTCAGGCGCAAAAGCGATGCTGATCATTGAGAACTTTGCCCATACGTTAGAAAAAGTGCTAGCGAATACACCGGTTGAGCATATTATTTTAACCTCGTTAGGTGATCGTTTAGGCTTTCCGAAAAGCCTTGTCGTGAATACGGTGGTTAAATATGTGAAACAATTAGTGCCTTCTTTTTCATTAAAAAATACCGTTCGTTTTAATACGGTATTAAGCAAGGGCAGTGCCTTGCCTTATACGCCAGTATTATTAACCGGCGATGATTTAGCTTTTTACAATATACCGGCGGTACCACGGGGGTTTCGAAAGGAGCCATGTTAACCCATAGAAATATGGTCGCAAACCTTGAACAAGCAAAAGGCATGTTAAAAAACATCCTCAACGAAGGTGAAGAATTGGTGGTAACGGCGCTGCCGCTTTATCATATTTTTGCGTTAACGGCGAATTGCTTAATGTTTATGACAATAGGCGGTACGAATTTATTAATTACTAATCCGCGTGATATGCCAAATTTTGTTAAAGAATTAGCAAAATATCCCTTTACCGCCATTACCGGTGTAAACACATTATTTAATGGTTTGTTAAATACCGTTGGCTTTTCAAACTTAAACTTTAAGCATTTAAAATTGTCACTTGGTGGTGGTATGGCTGTGCAAAAAGCTGTTGCCGAAGAATGGCAAAAGGTAACCGACACTCGTTTGTTAGAAGGTTATGGTTTAACTGAGTGTGCACCTCTAGTGAGTATGAGCCCATATAACCAACAAAGCTTTAATGGCACAATTGGTGTGCCAGCCCCCTCAACGGATATTAAAATTATTAATGATGAAGGGAATGAAGCCGGCTTTAACGAACCTGGTGAAATGTGGGTGAAAGGGCCACAAGTCATGAAAGGTTATTATAATCGTGTTGAAGCAACGGATGAAGTGATCAAAGACGGTTGGTTTGCCACTGGTGATGTTGCAACGGTTGATGAACAAGGTTTTTTCCGTATTGTTGACAGGAAAAAGACATGATTATTGTGTCTGGCTTTAATGTTTACCCTAATGAAATTGAAGATGTGGTTGCTATGCACTCAGGTGTTTTGGAAGTGGCAGCTATTGGTATTCCTAATGATGTTTGTGGCGAAACCGTGAAAGTTTTTATTGTTAAAAAAGATCCCAGTTTGTCTGAAATTGACATTATTAAACATTGCCAAGCAAACTTAACTAATTACAAAGTGCCTAAAATTGTTGAGTTTAAAGATGAGTTACCTAAGAGTAACGTTGGTAAAATTTTACGAAGAGAATTACGTTAGCTTAAAAGGCTAAAAGGCTAAAAGGCTAAAAAAAAAAACCCGCATCAGTTTAACTGATGCGGGTTTTTGTTGGTTTGCGCACCAAAGTTTTTATTGTGCGTTTAATCGTTGGCCATTAGTACCGATACTGTCATCAGACATTAAATAAACATATAGCGGCATGATTTCTTCTGCGGTTGCTAAGGTTTTTTGATCTTCCCCCGGGTATGCCACACCGCGCATTGCTGTTGCGGTAGCACCAGGATTAATAGCATTAGTTCGTAATGAGGTATTGCTGTATTCATCGGCAATAATTTGCATTAAGCCTTCGGTAGCAAATTTGGAAACACTATAAGCGCCCCAAAAGCTTTACCTTTATTACCAACACCAGAGGTGGTAAAAATGAGTGAGGCATGATCATTTTTTTGCATTGCTGGAACAAGTGCTTGCGCTAATAAAAATTGAGCATTAGCGTTAACTTGCATAACATCATCCCAAATTTGTTGATGAATTTGTGTAAATGGTGTTAATTCACCTAACACTGAAGCATTTAACAAAGCACCGTCTAATTTACCAAATTGGTTAATAATGGTTGCTGTCATATCAATATAGTGCTGTTTAGTTGCCCCTTTTAAATCTAATGGGACGATGGCCGGCTCAGGCGAGCCATTTGCAATAATTTCATCATATACCGATTCTAATTTAGCAACGGTTTTACCTAACAAAATAACGGTTGCACCGAGTTTTGCATAAGTAAGCGCGGCTTGTTTACCAATGCCATCACCAGCACCGGTTACTAAAATAACTTTATTATTTAGGCAATTTTCAGAAATTGTATATTCAAACATATTGATGACTTTTGAGAAACTTATCGGCTAATTCTACTCTATTGGGGATCTCACTGGCGAGTAAAGTTCGTATAAAGTCAATAACTGACTTTACAGTATTTTAGCCAAGTGATGTTGTTTTTTATAAATCAGACTTTTGTGACGAGTTAATGAATTAACGAATTTATTCTGATAATTTTTTATAAATTACTGGCAAGTTAACAAATCATCAGGTAAGTTTAACTCATGTGACCAGTGGAGGTCTGTCCACTTGTTGTGTTTAAAATTAATTATTATTAACTAAAAATATAATAATAATGGTTAATTCAGGGTGAAAAATGAAAACGATAATTCGAGGAATAATCGTATCAGCTATTTTACTATCAGCTTGTGACGATGAAACATTTACCGATGTTGAAAAATCTGTAGAAAGTAACAATAGTGGGGTGGTACTTAAATCGAGAATCGCCTTTGATCAAGTAATGGCATTTTATCTGTGCCGAATGACTTGTTATTTTCTGGCACCATTGATGGTACCTTAAATATACCGCTTGATGATCAACCAATTATGCTGACCCACAAGTTGCATTAAATGCCCTTGATGGTTGGTCAACCATTAACCCATTTTCTATTGCAGTTGATTTACCCGTAGGTGTTAGCTTAGACGCGGCCTCGGTAAGTAATCCTGCTTCAGTGAAAATTTTGAAGTGCTAATGGGCGGGCCAACGTCTGCTGGTGCTTGTGCTCAATTACCTTCAGGTGTTGCGTGCGAAGTGGTTGCCGAACTGAATTTTCAAACAGATTTTATCAGCACCGCTAAAGGCAATAATATTGTTATTGTGCCGACTAAACCACTAAAGCGAAAACCACTTATGTTGTGGTATTAACCGATCAATTATTTGATTCAAATGGTAATAGTGTTGAAGCGTCATCAACTTATACGCTAGTAAAACAAGATATTAGTGAAAAACCTTTAGGTAGTTCCTCACAATTGCAACTGCAAGGGTTATCAATAGTTTTGAAAATGTTGTTGCTGGCAGTGGTGTTGATAAAGCAAGTATTATTTATACGATGGCCATGACAACACAGTCAGTCGATGATGTTTTTAACCACAGCGAAAAAATTATTGGTAGCACCGATTGCATCAGGTGGCACACCTGAGCCAATTGTTGTACAAGATACAACGCTATCTGTCGCTCAAGCATTGCAATTACAAGGCATTACTTTATCAGCGCAATTACAAGCGCTTTATTCAACGGCTAATTTGTATCAAGGTTCAGTCACCTTGCCTTATTATTTAGGTATTCCAACCTCTAGCAATCCGCAAGCACCGGTGAATGATTGGTGGAAAGCATTATGTGATTCAGGCGCTACCTTATCCGCCATTGACGCAAGTACTTTACCAGCAGGACCGTTATCAAGCGCTGATGGTGCGTGTATGACCGTAGGTTTACGAGATTTGAGTACAGCCGTAACACTTGATAGTGACCGTCATTTAACTAAATTTAATCCGATCCCACGAGCAAGAGCAGCGAGTGATATTCCTTATATTAACCACCCTGGTGTGATTGATGTTCAGATGACAATTCCTGATATTTCACCAACAACGGATGCCGTGCGCGCTAGTTATGGTTTACCGGCGTTAAGCTCGGCTCCTGATAATGGTTGGCCAGTGGTGATTTTACAACACGGTATCACCTCTAAAAAAGAAGATATGTTAGCGATTACGGGGATTTTATCTGCTTTTGGTTATGCCACGGTGGCAATAGATCATCCATTACATGGTTCACGTGGTTTTGATCTTGATAATGATGGTACTGATGATATTAATGCTTCTACTGTCTCGGCGACACATTATATGAACTTAGCGAGTTTATTAACTACACGGGATAACTTACGTCAAAGTAGCATTGATACACTTGGCTTACGTTTGTCATTAAACGCGGTTGTTGGTGCTGATATTGATGGCACGAATGTTAGTTTTATTGGTCATTCACTTGGTGCTATCTCTGGTATAAATACGCTGGCGTTAGCTAATCAGGAATTAAATGCAGGGGTTGATGCCTCTGATGCACTTGATACATTATTTGCGATTCAATCAGGCAGTTTAGCGATGCCAGGTGTTGGTGTGGCTAACTTCTTAATGGAATCTCCAGCTTTTGGAAATTTAATTAAAGCTAACTTAACGTTAAATTTATCCAGTGATTTTCAGGCATTAGTTGCCTCTTTGTATCCACAAGCTGATTATTCAGAAGTTGAATTGGTTGGTGTTTATCAACAATTTTTAGCTGCTTTAACTGAAGAGCAAATCGCAAGTTTACAAACAAACTTTGCTAGTTTTACTTTTGCCGCGCAATCAATTATTGATGCTGGTGATCCGGTAAATTATGCTCCTATGTTAGCGGGTACAGAAACACCATTACACTTAATTGAAGTGGTTGGTGATGGCGGCAGTAACTTATCGGATCAAGTTATTCCTAATTTTGTTTCAACGTCACCACTTGCGGGTACGGAAGCGGCGATAGCCTTGTTAGCATTACCAAGCGTTAGTGAAACATCAACCGGCTCAGGTGCGGTCAGATTTTTAAATGGTCATCATAGTTCGATCTTATCGCCAAGCGCGCAAACAAGTTCACCTGATGCGGCCTTTAAGTGCGAGAGCAACACAAGAAATGCAATCGCAAGCAGCAGTATTTGTCTTTAGTGGTGGACAACAAATTAAAGTTACTGACAGTGCTGTTGTCCAGTAAGTACAGCTAGCTATAGTGTGATAGTAAAGAGCCCTCAACAACTGAGGGCTTTTTTGTTGCATAATTTGAGCTGTGAAAATTTTTTAACTGGTGTAGAATCATCGGCAATATAAAACTTAGCTAAAGCGGTTGCATGTTCATTTTAGCCTTTGCTATATAACGGAACCTCAACCAGCCTTAATAAATAAATTGATGGAGTGGCTCTTGGATTTTTTGTACGAATACGGACTTTTTTTAGCGAAAGCAATTACTTTTGTCTTTGCTGTGATCGCAATTATAGTTGCAATTACGGCTGCGGCGGTTAAACAAAAGCATAAAAAAGGTGAATTAGAAATTACCGATCTGTCAGAGCAATTTGAAGAGGTTGAAGAAGAAGTTATTCATCATTTATTAACAAAAGATTAATTAAAAGAAAAAGAAAAAGAAGATAAAAAAGCGGCGAAAGCACAAGCTAAATCGAAAGAAAAGCCGACCCCTAAAGCCCGTGTTTTTGTACTTGATTTTAAAGGCAGTATTGATGCCAAAGAAGTTTCTTCATTACGAGAAGAAATTACCGCGGTACTTATGGTGGCAAAACCTGAAGATGAAGTGTTTGTTCGACTAGAAAGTGGTGGTGGTATGGTGCATGGTTATGGCTTAGCATCTTCACAACTTGATCGTATTCGTCAACAAAATATTCCGTTAACTATTTCGGTTGATAAAGTAGCAGCTAGTGGTGGTTATATGATGGCCTGTGTTGCTAATACAATTATTTCAGCGCCATTTGCGATTTTAGGTTCAATTGGGGTGATTGCTCAAATTCCTAATTTTAATAAAATTTTAAAGAAAAATGATGTTGAATTTGAACAGATCACAGCAGGTGATTTTAAACGTACTTTAACCATGTTTGGTGAAAATACCGACAAAGCTCGTGAAAAGTTCAAAGAAGAAATAGAAGAAACTCATGAACTATTTAAAACCTTTGTTACTGAGCATCGTCCATCGTTAGATATTGCGAAAGTGGCAACCGGTGAACATTGGTTTGGTATTAAAGCGCATGAATTAGGCTTAGTTGATACTATTCAAACCAGCGATGATTACTTGATGCAAGCAAGCAAAGATAAAAAGATTTTAGCGATTAAATATGCCACGAAAAAGGCTTAGCTGAAAAATTATCTAAAGCGGCGTCATTATCGGTGGAAGCTATCGTGGGTAAGCTTTGGCAGAATAACCGTATTTTTCCAAGTTAAAAATACGGCTGAAAAAACAGAAAAAATAAAGGCGCAGTTAGCGCCTTTTTTATTATCAGCTTATTTAAATAAACAAGTACCTGACTCAATACCGTCAACACTGACGTTTAAGTCTTTAAGAATGCCGTCATGTAAATTATAAACTAAACCATGTACGGTAATATCTTGACCATTTTCCCAAGCACGGCGAAGGATGGTTGTGCAGCAAACGTTAGCAACTTGCTCCATTACATTTAACTCACACAATAAATTTACTCGTTCTTTGGATCTGTTACTTGATTAAATTTTTCTTTATTAAAGCGGTAAACATCCTGAATATGGCGTAACCAGTTATCGATCAGACTAAACTTTTATCTTCAAGTGATGTCAGCGACACCACCACAGCCATAATGGCCACAAACGATAATATTTTTAACTTTTAACACATCAACCGCATATTGCAGCACTGATAAACAGTTGAGGTCGGTATGAATAACTTGATTGGCAATATTACGATGCACAAACACTTTCACCTGGTGCCATACCAAGCAATTCATTGGCAGGTACGCGAGAATCTGAGCAACCAATCCATAAATATTCAGGGGTTTGTTGATCAGATAAATTTTTAAAGAAGTTAGGATCTTTATCTTTTACGCTATTAGCCTAAGGTAGTTATTATCAAATAAATGCTTGATTGATGACATGAAGAGTTACCGATTTAAGTAAATAATTTTTGACATTTTATGGCTATCTTTAAACAAGTAAAGCAAAAGTTTATTTAAGTGATTAATCAAGCGTTAACTTTTATGTACAATTAGCAGATTAAATAAGGGCAGGGGAAGAAACCATGGCAGTTGCTGGCGCATTACATATTTTAGTAAAAACCGAAAAACAAGCAAAAGAGTTATTAATTCAACTGGGTAAAGGTAAAGACTTTGCACAACTTGCGAAAAGACATTCACTTTGTCCTTCAGGTAAAAAAAAGGCGGAGATTTAGGTGAATTTCGTCGCGGTCAAATGGTGAAGCCGTTTGATGATGTTGTGTTTAAAAAGAGTTATTTAAAGTACATGGTCCGGTTAAAAACCCAGTTTGGCTATCATTTAATTAAAACCTTATATCGAAATTAAATGTAGCGACATCTGACGTTACCGCTCATCTTCTTTATCTTCCGCACTTAACTTTTTTTCACGCTCTTTAATGTTTTTTAATTGTTCGTCGGTTAAGTTAAATTTTTTGGCTGACTGTTTAAGCACGATAACACCACTAAAAATAAAACCTATGATGACAATAATTAACAAGGCGAGAGAAATACTCATGGCTTATCCTTTAATTGTTTGACTCTTAGAAAACTTATTATTCATACTACCATTAAAAATCATCACCTAAGGCATTTAAATGCCTTGTATTTTTGCTATTTTTTTATACAACAGGGTACGTGTTTAGATTAAATTACAAAAACAGCTGATTTTTTAACAGATTATATTTCATTTCATTAAGTCCCCTGATATAAATAGTTAAAGCGTCCATAAAAAATATCTAATAATAAGGTCAGTAAGTTATGTTAAATCGTTTAAGTGTTAAATTACTATTACCGCAAATTGTTGCCTCTTTGATTGCCATACTGCTGATCATGATCTTTGCTGAGTCATTAACGGCAATGGCGGTGGTTTTTGTATTATTAGCTGTGGTAGCTGTTCAAGCCATCGCTAGCTTTATTATGAATACTAAATGTTTGGATCAACGTCTTGATGCCTTACAAAACTATTTAGCGTTAACGTGATAAGTAGCGAAGATGCACCGGAAAAAGCGTTAAAAGATAGTGGTTCCGATGACAATTAGCTCAAAATTACCAATCAATTGAGTGATTTTGTTACTAATTTAGCGGATGTTATTGAAGAGTTAAAAGCTGAATCCGAAATGTTACATCAGGGTTCAACTCAGCTGTCTAACCAAATGCAAGAAGCATCTCGTTCCGTTGATGCTTCAACCAACCAAATTGAGCAAATGGCACATTCCATTGAGAGCAGGGCATCAACTTCATCGGTGTTATTTGAAAAATGCTTCGCAAGTCAGTTTAACCACTAGCCAAGTTGTTGATATTTTGGCACAAGGCACCCAGTCGTCATCTACTAGCCAACATTCAATTGAATCTTTGCTAATGAAGTTACCAGTATGGCGAATGATTTATCGTTATTACAAGGTGAATCGGCACGTATTGGTTCAGTATTAGATGTTATTCGTGGCATTGCCGATCAAACCAACTTATTAGCATTAAATGCGGCAATTGAAGCGGCTCGAGCTGGTGAGCAAGGTCGAGTTTTGCCGTTGTTGCTGATGAAGTAAGAGCATTAGCTCATCGAACACAAGAAGCAACAGTAGAAATTCAATCTATGGTTGAAGGCTTACAAGAAAATCAACCAATGCAGTAAATGCCATTTCTCGAGGCAAGATTTAACGCAAGAGAGTTTAAGTCATTCGGCAGAAGTAGTAGATGCTTTGCAAAAAATTAAAGACGTTTTCCAAGAAGTTGATGCCTTAACCACACAGATTGCTAGTGGTACAGAAGATCAACAACAATCTACGGCGTCATTAAACGATAACATGAGCATGATGGTGGATATTAGCCGAGAAATTAACCAAGGCTTGAGTATTGCTTCACAACATGCCGAACAACAAAAAGGTACACGCAACAAGTTGACGCCACGTTAAGCCGAATTTGTGTTTAGCCGTTAATAATTAACCAATAAAAAGGCTCACTTTTAAAAATAGTGAGCCTTTTTTATTTTTACCTAGTGGCTAAAAATGAAGGTTAAGCAGGTAAAACACCTTTTGGTAATTGCATAGTTAAACAATGTAAACTACCAAACTGTTCAATGACGGCTAAACAGTCAATCGCGATAACTTCATGTTCAGGGTAGGCTAGTTGAATTTGGCGTAATGCCGTTTCATCAGCTTTATCTTGATAGGTGGGTACCAACACCGCTTGATTAATAATTAAATAATTTGCATAGGTGGCTGGTAAACGATCACCGTCTTGATTAAATTTTGCTGACGGCCAAGGTAATGGGATCAAATTAAACGTTTGGTTATCAAGCGTATGTAACGCCTGAAGTTCTTTTTTCCATTTCAGCCAACTCGGCAAAGTGTGCATCATTTTCATCATCACAACGAACATAAACTAAAACAGTTGTTTGGTGCAAAGCGGCATAGGGTATCAATATGTGCATCGGTGTCATCCCCGATTAAGTCACCGGAATCTAACCAAAGCACTTTTTTACTAGCAAATAATGAGCACAGCTGAGTTTCAATGTCTTGTTTCGTTAATGCTGGGTTGCGATTAGGGTTTAATAAACACTTTGAGGTGGTTAACAAATGACCTTGACCATCAGATTCAATACCACCACCTTCAAGCACTAAATTAATACTTTGCTGCTGTTGCTCTGTTAATTCTAGCTGTTGAAATAAAGCTAAATTTAACTGGTTGTCTAAACTTGCTTCAAACTTATTACTCCAACCATTAAAAATGAAGTTTAAACATTTAATCTTACCTTCATGATTAACGAGCGTGATAGGGCCATGATCTCTAGCCCAAGTATCATTGCTGGCTGCCAGTACAAAGTTAACTTGTTCAAGCTTAATATTTGCCTGTTTAAATATCTCTTTTATATGCTGCTGTAAGTTTTCATTATGGCAGTTAATAAGCAATTTTTGGCGATCAGTGATGGCTTTAGCAATATTGATAAAAGCCGGTTCAACTTTCTCTAGTAGTGGTTGCCAGTCGGTTGCCGCATGTGGCCAAGTCATTAATACCGCATCTTGTGGATACCACTCAGCAGGTAAATAAAAGTTATTCATAATTAAATAGGCTCGAGATTAATTTTTAGCGGCTTGGTTACGTTGCTGGGCTAAAGATTGCAATTGTTTTGATTGTAAATGTAGGCTGGTTCTCACTAACGCTTCACGGTCTTCTTCTCTGATCTTTTCAAACAGTACTTTATAGTTAAAGTTTGAGCTATCAGTGGCTGTTTTTTCGATCACTTCACCGTGGCAATAAACCGCACAATTTTCTTCTAATAAAAACAGTTTCACAATAAGTTTATCAGCGAGGGAAAAATCTTCATTTGCAGTAAAACTAAAACCACCACCACCAATTTCAGTGCCTTGAAAACGCTGTTTGTCATCATCATGCTGACTAAGAATATAATTAACTAAGAGGTCAATTTTATTGGCTTGGTGATGTAAATAATCTACTAATTGGCTAGCAACGCCAGTTAAGTTTTGTAAAGGGCGTAAGGCTTTCTGATCAATCGTTGATTTATCACTCGCTAACTTAAAAGGTAATGGAATAGCAGCTTCAAAGTTTTCTTGGGTGTAACTTTGTGGCTGTTTTTCAATGTTGACAGAAAAGTTGTGGTTAATGGTAAAAAACTCGGTAAATAGTGCAAGTTTTTCTTGTTGTTCGTTAAGATCCATTGATTAACCTAGCGGTAAAATATTTAAGAGGGTTATTATACGAATAACTTAGCATTTAAAGCTAGAGTAAATAGCACTGAGTTCTGCCTTGTACTAAAACTCTAGTTAAGCTGTTTAGCTCAGTTATTTAAAGAATTTAAACAACTGAGCTGGCGTTTATTGGCAATCCATCGCAAAATTACCTGAGTTGAAATTAGTGGTATTAGTGGTATTAGTGGCATTTAGGGGTTTGATGCTGCTGTTACCGGCAGCCCACAAGACATAATCCATTAAATTTTGGCCGGCGGCTTGATAATGTGTATTGAGCATGGCTTGGGAATGGTCATTATATAATAAGGAGAGGTTGCTGCTCTGACCCCGCGGAACTGCCTGATAAAGCCGCATGATATGATAGATCTCTTTGGTATTGTCAAGCAACAGACAGTTGTCATTGGTAAACCAAATAGCGGTATGTTCAGGATTTAAAGTACCTTCTTTTACTTCAAACATTTTTTCGGCTAATTCATTTAGTGAGGCATCAAGACTGTCTTTTTCTTGAAAGTTTTGATTAATGGCGATGATATTATCGGTAAATTGTAAATAAGCGCCGACACGGACACTGAAAATGCTCTTACGGTAATGAATAAAGACATTATTGAAAATATGGGATTTACCAGTGACGCAACAAAGGAACCTGACGAGCAGTATTACCAAAAGTAAAATACTGTTCATTATGAGTGATAAAAGCATTATGATGCATGGTCGGGTACTTGGCTATTGATTGTTCTACTGTCACTTGAACCATGAAGACTTGAACGTTTAACATCATAAATGCGATTAAATGACATGGTGATATTATAAGCGCCAACTTTTACATCAAAGGCTGAATCACCAGTTAAGTCGAAGGTGTTTTTATGATCCAAACATCATGTGACTCGCCGGTTGTGCGCAACATGTCAGGATCTAACTCATGATCTTCGGTATGGCCTGCACCAATAAAATTTAAATGGCTAAGGATAATATTATTGGCGGTTGTCACCGCGGCACCATTACTGTCTTTACCTATCACAAACCCATTAAAGCGAAAAGTTACTTTTGCTCATGCGGCCATCAATGGTGGTATTAGAGCCTATTTCTATATTACGGATAGGTAATGAAGCATTATTGAGGCGTTTGTTAAAAACTCACTATCACAATGCGATACACTAATATTGTTATTATCACACCATGTTTTATGGTCAAGGCATTCTGCCTCTGTAGCTCCACCTAAGGCATTTTTTACACTGGTGTTATCGCATTGTAATCGATACATAGCTATATCAACATTTTTAGCAAAGTCTTCTTTATCAAACACAATCCACCGGTATTCATCTGAACTTACGGCATCTAAAACTTGTTGTTCAATGGTAGTTTGATTATTGTGTTTAATGATAATTAATTTACTTGCGCCATTTGCGTCATATCCCCCAGTGGCATTCTCCCCAAAGCCGATAGGTTTACCGAGAGAATTTGCTAAACATGCGACAATGTCTTGATCTGAGGTTAAGCCGCTTTCGTACCAATTTACCTTAGGATCATTAATTAATGATTCACAGGCTAAGTTTTTATCGATAACAAGCGGGTCTTCGTTATCGGTTTCTTGCGTTGTATCGTCAGGTGTTTGTGTGTTGTCATCAGGGAGTTCAGGTGGATTATTCTGATTTGCATCTGGCGATACATTAACTTCTGGCGCGTAAGTTGTGCCACCGCCGCCACAATTAATAATCAATATTGTTGATAGTAATAATATTAAAAGTTGTGATTTTTTCATATGAACCTAATTATAATAATTAAAATGCTACCGGTGGCATTTTTGGTAAGTAGACTTGTTTTTATCTTTTTTTGTCAATCATTAGTACCAGTAATTGGTAAAATATTTAAGGCTTTAAATGAAGGTTTTGTTTATTAAATAAACTAGTTTGTGGTTAATTACTATTTTTTATTGTTTGCTTTATTGAAACCTTTTTTAATATCCCCATATACTTATCATTACTCACATTTATAAAATTAAATGTGTCAGCTCTTCATTAAAAATTCCGAGAGAGTATCTATGAGCCAAACGTTATCAGGTATCGTTGAAACCCCCGTATTAGCCTTACGGGATGTCGTGGTTTATCCACAAATGGTTATTCCATTATTTGTTGGTCGTGAAAAATCTATTCGTTGTTTAGACATAGCGATGGAAACCGACAAGCAAATTTTTCTTGTTGCCCAAAAAGATGCCGCTATTGACGACCCAACAGCGGATGATGTTTATCAAACGGGTACAGTAGCAACGATATTACAGATGTTAAAACTGCCAGACGGTACGGTTAAAGTGTTAGTTGAGGGGTTTACAACGAGCTGAAATTGCTAAGTTTACCCAAACCGAAGAGCATTTTTTAGCTGAAATTCAGTACTTAACGTCAGAAACAAATGAAGATGAGCATTTTGACGTATTAGTACGTTCAGCTATTTCTCAGTTTGAAGGGTACGTTAAATTAAATAAAAAAATACCACCGGAAGTGTTAACGTCAGTTTCAGGTATTGAAGAAGCAGAACAACTTGCTGATACCATGAGAAGCTCACATGCCGCTTAAATTAGCGGATAAACAAAAAGTATTAGAAATCATCAATGTTGCTGAGCGTTTAGAGTATTTGATGGCGCAAATGGAAGGAGAGATTGATCTATTGCAAGTAGAGAAAAATCCGCACCCGCGTTAAAAAACAAATGGAAAAAAGCTAACGCGAATACTATTTGAATGAGCAAATGAAAGCGATTCAAAAAGAATTAGGTGAAATGGACGAAGTACCTGATGAAGGTGAAGTTTACACCAAAAAAATTGAAGACGCGGGTATGCCAAAAGAAGCTAAAGAAAAACCGAGCTGAATTACAAAAATTAAAAATGATGTCGCCAATGTCGGCTGAGGCCACGTTGTTCGTAGTTACATTGACTGGATGACGAGTGTACCGTGGAAAAAGCGCTCTAAGTTAAAGAAAATTTAAAAACTTGCGCAAAAAGTGCTAGATAAAGATCACTACGGTTTAGATAAAGTTAAAGAACGCATTTTGAATATCTTGCCGTACAACAACGTGTTAGCCAATTAAAAGGGCCTATCTTATGTTTAGTTGGGCCGCCAGGTGTAGGTAAAACGTCACTTGGTCAGTCAATTGCTAAATCAACTGGTCGTAAGTATGTTCGTATGGCCTTAGGTGGCGTACGTGATGAAGCCGAAATTCGTGGTCATCGTCGTACGTATATTGGTTCTTTACCGGGTAAATTAATTCAAAAAATGGCAAAAGTTGGTGTTAAAAACCCACTGTTTTTGTTAGATGAAATCGACAAAATGGCCTCTGATATGCGTGGTGATCCCGCATCTGCCTTACTAGAAGTGTTAGATCCAGAGCAAAACACCAGCTTTAATGACCATTATTTAGAAGTTGATTACGACTTATCTGATGTGATGTTTGTCGCAACCTCTAACAGTATGGACATTCCTGGGCCGTTATTAGACCGTATGGAAGTTATTCGTTTATCGGGTTACACCGAAGATGAAAAACTTAACATTGCTAAACAACATTTGGTTGAAAAACAAATTGAACGTAACGGCTTAAAAGCCAGCGAAATTGAAATTGATGATAGTGCAATTATTGGCATTATTCGTTATTACACTCGCGAAGCGGGCGTTCGTAACCTTGAACGTGAAGTTTCAAAATTTATGTCGTAAAGCGGTAAAAGCCATTTTATTAGATAAAGGCTTGAAAAAGTTACCATCAATCAAGACAACTTAAGTGAATTCTTAGGTGTGCAGCGCTTTGATTATGGTAAGGCTGATGACGAAAACCGTGTTGGTTTAGTTACCGGTTTAGCTTGGACACAAGTGGGTGGTGAGCTTTTAACCATAGAAACAGCGTCAGTGCCAGGTAAAGGCAAACTTTCTTATACCGGCTCATTAGGTGACGTTATGCAAGAGTCTATTCAGGCTGCCATGACGGTTGTTCGTAGCCGCACTGAAAAGCTGCGTATAAACGATGACTTTAATGAAAAGCGCGACATTCACGTGCATGTTCCAGAAGGAGCAACGCCTAAAGATGGCCCAAGTGCCGGTATTGGTATGTGTACCGCATTAGTGTCTAGTTTAACCGGTAATCCAGTTAAAGCTGATGTGGCGATGACGGGTGAAATTACCTTACGTGGTGAAGTATTAGCGATAGGTGGTTTAAAAGAAAAACTACTAGCTGCTCACCGAGGTGGTATTAAAACCGTGATCATTCCAAAAGACAATGAACGTGATTTGGAAGAAATTCCAGACAATGTTAAAGCGGATTTAGCGATTCACCCAGTAAAATGGATTGATGAAGTACTAACGATTGCGCTTGAACATCCGTACGAGAAATGGTCAATAGACGCTTAAAATGGATGCTTAAGTAGCAAAATTAGAAAAAAATGCAAAAAATATCGAAAAATTTGCATTTTTTTCTTTTCAAACGCGAAAACTATGGTAAGTTAACTACGCTAATTGAGCTAAGGCCGTATGTTATAAGGGTTTTAGTGAAATACGAAAAAATTAATATATTTTTATTTATCTTAACTTGGTGCTTGAAGTTCCAAAAGAAGCTTGATATAAAGTTTCTTCTGAACGCTAACAATGATGATAGCGCTGTATAATAACAAATTGAAGAGGAAGACACTGTGAATAAGTCTCAACTAATAGAGAAGATTGCTGCTGGCGCTGATATTTCTAAAGCTGCTGCTGGTCGTGCTTTAGATTCGTTTATCGAAGCTGTAACTGAAGAATTAAAAACTGGTGAACAAGTAGCATTAGTTGGCTTTGGTACTTTCTCTGTACGTGATCGCGCAGCACGCACAGGCCGTAACCCACAAACTGGTGCAACAATTGAAATTGCTGCAGCTAAAATTCCATCTTTTAAAGCTGGTAAAGCATTAAAAGACGCTTGTAACTAATATTTATTTTAAATATTTAGTATAAGTTTAAAAAAACCACCAATAAGGTGGTTTTTTGTTTTTTATGAAGCTTTTTCTTTCGAGTAATGTTTAATTAATTAACAATTCAACTTCAAGCACCAGCGTGCTTCTGATAGAATCGCCTCCATTGTATAACCTTTCGGTTTTTTAAGAGAAAAAAATGTTAGAAAATATCCGTGAAAAATCACAAGGTATGACCGCCAAAGTTATTCTTGGCCTCATTATCTTAACCTTTGCTTTTGCTGGCATTGGAAGTTACACCAACTCTGTTGATACCTCGGTAGCAGAAGTTAACGGCGAAAAAATATCTCAGCAAGATTTTGAGCAAGCCTTTCAACAACAACGTAATCGTATGTCGCAACAGTACGGTGAAATGTTTGAATCGTTATTAGCTGATCCTACTTATTTAAATAACTTACGTAATGATGTGTTAAATAGCTTAATTAACGAAAAGTTACTTGACCAAAACACGCAAGATTTAGCCATTCGTATTTCAGACGAACGTATTAAAAAAACAATTGTTGAAATGAAAGAATTCCACGTGGATGGTGTTTTTGATAACAACCGTTATTTAGCCTTGATTAACCAAGCAGGTTTTAGAGAGTCGTCAAACTTTCGTGATTATTTACGTGTTGAAATGGCGCGTCAGCAATTAACTCAAAGCTTAGTTGCTACTGAATTTAGCCTACCGTTTGAAACGGAAATGGTAACTAAATTACGTGATCAAAAAACGTGATTTACGCTTTGCCGTAATTGCTGCCGAGCAATTTAAAGCCCAAGTAGAAGTAACAGACGAAGAAATTAAAAGTCATTACCAAGCAAACCAAGCGGCTTATCAACATGCTGAAAAAGCTAAAGTTAACTATGTTGTGCTAGACGTGAACGACATTGCTAAAACAATTGAAACAACAGACGAAGATGCTGAAGCTTTTATAAAAAACAACATCGGTAGCTATACCCAAGCTGAAAAACGCCGTATTTCGCATATTTTAATTGAGCCGGCTGATGATGCTGAAACTAAAATCAACGATTTATTAGCACAAATTAAAGCAGGCGGTGACTTTGCTGAATTAGCCAAAGCAAACTCAGCGGATACTTTCAGTGCTGAAAATGGCGGTGATTTAGAGTGGTTAGAAGCTGGTGTTATGGTACCTGAGTTTGAAGAAGCGGCCATGGCATTATCAAACGTTGGTGATGTTTCAGACGTTGTTGAAACCGAATTTGGTTTCCATATTATTAAATTAACTGAATTTGAAGCTGAAGTAATTACGCCTTTTGAAGAAGCAAAAGCAGAAATTATGGCAGCAGCAGCTACAGACGCTGCTCAGAATAAGTTTTTTGAATTAAAAGATGAATTAGGCCGTGTAAGTTTTGAAGTGCCTGATAGCTTAGATGAAGCAGCTGAAGTTGTGTCAGCCAAAGTAATGACCTCTGATTGGTTAACGCGCAATCAAAACCCTGCGCCATTTAATAACAGCGATGTAATTAACGCGGTATTTTTCTGATATGGTTATCTCGGAAAACTTAAACTCTGAAGTTATTGAAGTATCTGACGAGTTAGCCATTGTTGTTCATATTAATGAATACCAACCAGCAGAAACTAAAGCACTTGAACTTGTTAGCGCTGAGATCAAAGCGAAATTATTAACGCAAAAAGCTAACGAAAAAGCACAAGTTGCCGCAGATGAATTATTAGCTAAGTTTACCGCTGGTGAAGATATTACCGCTGGTTTAACCGAGCTTGCTAGCCAGTTTGAAGTTAAAGCGGATGTTGCTCGTTTTGGTAGTGATGTTGACGGTACTATTGTTCGTAAAGCCTTTACATTACCTCACCCAGCCGAAGGCACGGTTTCAGCGGCTAATATTTCATTAAGTAATGGCGATATTGCCCTTGTTGAAATTCAAGCGGTTAAACCAGGCAATGCCGAAACAGTTGCACCACAATTAGCTGAGCAATTTGCGGCACAATTATCACGTTCTGCTTATGTTAGCTATATTGGCGCATTATCAGAGCAAGCTAAGATAACTCGTCGTACGTTAACTGACGTAGCTAACCCAGCTTATTAAGCTTGGCATTAAACGCTTAGTTTAATACCAATCGTTAAGTCATAATAAAAAGGCGCCTAAATCAAATTTAGGCGCTTTTTTATTTTAGATGATGCTAATGAGGCAATATAGTTATTGATTAAATAGCGGTTGTTAACTTAAGCTTAATATCCTATTTAATGATTTGTTTGTTATAGGCAGTTTGAGTTTATTGAATTTCATATTGCCAATTTACCTTTTGGTAAACGGACTTTTGATTAAAATTAGTTTTACCTGTAGTTGGCCCCACATAGTAAAACATATCACCTGAAAAGCCCGCACCGGCAACCGAAGTTAGTTGTGAAGGTAATGCTGCCACTGCGTCTTCAGCATTTAAAAAGATATGACTTTCAGGGTAAGCGTTTGTAAGCGAAGGATCGGACAATAATTGTATAGACTGGTTTATGATGCGGTTTGAGATAGCTTTGTGAGTTTGGCCTTTTGCCCAGCCTAACGTTTTACCAGTAAATATATTCAGTTCATCACTGTGGCCTGCATAAAATACCTCGTCTTGAATAATCTCACCGTTTACTTCAGGCACCAATCAACTATAACAAAACTCGCATAGCTGGCATTTGTTATAACTTGTGAGTAACGGTGAATTTTAGCGTGAACTTTAGCTTTTTTAGATGCAGTTGAGGTGTTTTTATTTAGAGTACTCAGAATTGATTGTTCAATTATATTTTTGTCAGCAGTGTTAAAACTTCCCCAGTTAAAAGCCCCGTATGATTCGTTATCAGCTGTATTTTTATTTGTTAAGATTGAAACTGAATTGACGTTAGCACTAAATGCTGGAGCATTTGTTAATAAAGGAAATTCGGCTTTATTTGCGCTACCAGTAATGCCACAACTTGTTATTAATAGTGATAAAGATAATAAAATGAGATGTTTCACACATATTCCTTATTTCCGTATAACACCTCATTAAGAGGCAATAAAATAGTTAGTTAAAACAAGCTATGTACGAGCAAAAACCAACTGTTTTTTGTTATTTTAAACGACTTATGTGGCTGATTTAGAACGTAAAATACTTAGCGTATTTTTACCTTTTTTGGTTATTTAAAAAGTAAGAACTACCCGTACACTTTATAGCTTGTCTTGTTCTAGATATGTATAAAATATATTCATGTCCAGGCATAAAACCTATGGAACAATTCCCTAAACCATGTAAAGCAAAGTTTGGGTTGTTATCGCTACCTTTAAAGCGTTCTAATATTTTATAAGATGCTTTTACTTCTTCAAATGGATGTTCTGAGTTTTCCAATAATTCGGTTGATGTAATTAGAACATGCAATACTTCTATAGCATTATCGAATTTTTCTTCATCTGTATAAAAAACACACTTGCACGCATTTGACGAAAACGAAAAGAATAACAGGAATAATACAAAGGTTGATTTCATACTCATACCAACGCTGCCTTAAGCGGCAAAAAATGTTTACTAAAATTAGTGATCTAGAAGAAATAACCAACTGTTTTCCTTTTAAGCAACTTGTTATAAATTTTTATGCTCGATAGCTAAGACCCGTTTTTCTAATTTCTTTATTTCGTCGAAATTAACTTTTTAATTGTTGAATATCTTCATTTTTATCTTCATCTTCACCAGTGTCCTCAGCAAAGAAGTCTACTTCACCACCTTTTTCAACAAACTCAATTAAGTTTTTAACTGATTTTTCTAATGCTTTAACTTTATCACCATCACCGTTTTGATCAATCTTCAAATTAATTGAAATGTCTTTCGTAATTTTATCAAGACCTTCTTTCTTCTCTTTGACTGCCTCTTTTTCTATTTCAGCTTCGAGTTTATTATTGCTTAGTTTTAGAGCTTTAATTTCTTCTGCTTTTTTTCTAATAGTTAATACACGATCTGCAACTTTTAATGCATCCAAAATAATAGTACTTGCCGTTTTTGCAATTGCTGCAATCACAGCTAACTCAATAATAATTGAACCTTTTTGTGCACCCACCACTTTAATATCTTCTGGTGAATGGCCATGAGCCATCGCAATGCCTCTGCCAATCTCCCACCAAGTAGCTCCCCATTTCTTAAAATGGGTAATATTTTCAAAAGCTACATCATTCTGAAAATGCACTCCGCATCACAACATCATGTTTTTTCTTCTTCATGATATTCTTCGGTGGTTTCTAGCAATGGCTTTAAACTTGCCTGTAACTGTTGAGAGCTTGTTATAGCAGCGGTTAATTTTTGATGTATTTGAGTTATCTCATTTGCAGCGGTAGCAATATCTAAACTATTACGAAATAGGATGTTTTCTAATTGTTCAACTCCAATTAATCCAATATTTGTAATATATTGAGTTTTTCAAGCATTCTTTCTTGTTCATTAGTTAGTCCATTAGTTGTTATAACACTTATGGTTTCTACTAATGCATCAGTCTGAGTTTTAAACTCTTTTCTAGGTTGGTTATTTCTAGCGTTTACATTATGTTGTAAGACAGCAAGTAACTGCTGATACTTTGTAATGACTTGAGTGATTTGTATATTTTCGTTTATCCAATGAGTTAAAGACAATTCTTTAATTTGCACAATTCTTCCTTAAATTTATAACCGCTTGTTAAACGTTTAAAAGCCCGTTTTTAAACAAGCAGCCATCCGAACATTTTTAAATTAGTAGACCAAAACTTACTGATATAATCCTATAAAATCAAGTAATTAATTATGCTAATAAAATGTGGCTATAGAAAAGGTTTAAATGCGGGCTCTTTATAACAAATCACGTATAGTCTAAATTAAGGTTCTAGTACTAATCTATAATTTTTGAGCAAAAAAATACCTGCTGAGTGAACTTAGCAGGTATTTCGAATTCGTTACAATTGTTTACTCAGGGCTATTTAATTGTTATTTGCTATAATTAAGCAACTAACAATTAATAAACAGCTATCAATAAAGCGTTTTGCTAAATTATTCAGCAAAGTTTACTGCGTAAGTAGCTTCTTTCGCTTTTAGCTTTTCAGCGACTTTAGCTTGTTTATCAAGGTTGTTTTTCACCACTGTTAAACTTTCAGTTGCGTCAACTTTTACATGCATTTGCTGAATTTCTATTGTTAGCATTTGCTTCGCTTGAATTGTTAATGCTTTGCTATCAATAGTTTCTGCTTTAACTAATTCTACACCTTGAGCTGGGAAAATAGCAGTTAATGCTGCTAATACGAGAGTTGGTAAAAATGTTAATGTTTTCATGTTTGCACCTATTTATCTTCATTGACTACATAGATGATCCAGAACTAACTTGAGCTCTTTGAAAAATGGGTTGGGAATCATTTTTCGTTAGATTTCTTAACTTGTTACCCTTGCACGTAATAACTTGTTAATTTGATGTCCTTCATCTACGGTTTGAAGTATAAAGAAGTTATAGCAATATTTAAAACGACCATTTATAATCTGACGCATTAGAAAAACTAATGTATTATTTCATTCAGTTGTAACATTACTTCAATACGGATTAACATTAAAATAAAATGGCAGCTAGACTCCCACCACTTAACGCCTTACGAGCATTTGAAGCATCCGCAAGGCATTTAAGCTTTACCCGTGCTGCTGATGAATTGTTTGTCACTCAGGCAGCAATTAGTCATCAAATAAAATCTTTAGAAGAGCATTTAGGCATAAAACTTTTTATGCGTAAAAATCGTGCCTTGTTATTAACAGAAGAAGGTCAGTCTTATTTTCTCGATATTAAAGATATTTTTACTTCTATTTTAGAAGCCACCGAAAAATTATTAAGCCGTGGTGCCAAAGGGGCTATTACCTTAAGTTTACCGCCGAGTTTTGCTATTCATTGGTTGGTACCGCGTTTAAGTGCTTTTAACCAATTACATCCTGATATTGACGTTCGTATTAAAGCGGTTGATCAATCTGATGGTTTGTTAACTGAAGATGTTGATGTGGCAATTTATTATGGCCGTGGCCAATGGCCTAAAGTAAAAGCAGATAAATTACATACCGAAAATTTAATTCCGGTGTGCTCGCCATTAATTTTTAATGGTAATAAGCCGCTCGATACGCCGGAAGACTTAGCTCACCATACGTTATTACATGATAGTTCGCGACGTGATTGGAAACGTTGGTTTAGGCAGTTAGATATTAAATCGGTGAATGTAAACCACGGGCCTATTTTTAGTCATTCATCAATGATCTTACAAGCGGCAATTCACGGGCAAGGTATTGCTTTAGCCCATAATATTATTGCTAAACAAGATATTGATGCTGGCCGTTTAATTTGTCCATTTTCAGAAGTATTAGTAAATAAAAGCGCTTTTTATGTGGTTTGTCGTGAAAACCAAGCGGATGTTGGCAAAATAGCGGCCTTTCGCCAGTGGATTTTAGAAACGGTAGAAAGTGAGCAAGAAAACATTGAAGACGGTACTTTGGTTTGAAGTTAAATAAGCAGGGGCTAAATTATGACTGAGCTATTTGACTTTTATCAAGCCGAAAATGCCAAAGCGGTGTTTGTGTTTGCCCACGGCGCGGGTGCAGGAAAAGACCATGCCTTTATGCAAGAGCTTTCGGCGTTATTATTAGCTAAGCAAATAAGTGTGGTACGTTTTAATTTTCCTTATATGCGTAAACGTGAAGAAGATGGTAAACGCAGACCGCCGGATCGTTTTCCTGCTTTATTAGCGCATTATCAGCAAGTATTAACTGAGCTTAACACATCACTACCGGTATTTATTGGTGGTAAGTCAATGGGGAGCCGAGTAGCGGCCACCTTATTGGCCGAGCCGCAAGTGATCGATATTAAAGGCGGCATTTGCATTGGCTATCCTTTTCATCCACAGAAAAAGCCAGAAAACTTGCGCCTAACGCCATTACAAGCAACCCAACGGCCAGTGCTGATATGCCAAGGCGATCGTGATGCTTTAGGGAATAAGGATGAAATTAGCAGTTATCAATTAGCTGACTTTTGCCAAGTGGTTTATTTACCCGATGGTGATCATGATCTTAAACCGCGAGTTAAATCGGGTTTTAGCCATCAACAACATAAAATAACCACAGCTAAAGTTATTCAGGAGTTTATTTTTGAACATTGCTAATTATTTACGCTTTTTAGTGGTCTTTGTTGGTATTAGTGGCTGTTTTTCTGTACTATTCGGCGCCTGGTTAGCCCATGCTGGCCAAGCGCTTGAGCTTAGCGTGCAAACACGGTTAGCTTCAGCATTACAATATCAATTTATTCATACACTTGCTTTATTAGCCGTGATTATTTGGTATCAACAGCAAGCGTCTAAAAGTTTAATGATGGCCGCCAGTGGTTTTGCGCTGGGGATTTTAGCTTTAGTGGTAGTTTGTATTTAAAAACATTTTTAATGATCGATGACATTGGCAAATTGGCTCCTATTGGTGGTTCAATTTTGGCTTTATCATGGCTCTTTGTTGCATTTGCAGGTAGAAAAAACACATGACCAGTATTGTTTTATATTGTCGCCCAGGATTCGAAAAAGAATGTGGTGCTGAAATTCAAGAAAAAGCAGCTTGGAATGAAGTTTATGGTTATTTAGAACTAACCAAAAAAGAAGGCATTGTCTTTTTTCATCTACATAATGCCGAAGATGGTGAAAAGCTGATTGAAACCATGCCATTAAAGCGTTTGATTTTTGCCCGTCAGTGGTTTTTAACGTTAACCGAAAAAATAGATTTGCCAGCATCAAATCGGGTTGAAGCTATTGTGGAAGCGTTAGGCACAGATTGGCAATATACTGATTTACGAATGGAAACGGCAGATACTAATGATGGTAAAGAGTTATCTAAATTTTGTCGTAAATTAGCGGTGCCATTACGTCAGCAGTTACGCAAAAATAAAATACTCACAGCAAAAAGTGATGACAGTGGCGCGAACTTACACGCGTTATTTTTTTCAGGGCAACAAGTTATTTTAGGTTATTCATTAGGTACTAATAGCTCGCCGCACGTTATGGGGATTCATCGCTTAAAATTTCCTAACGAGGCACCTAGTCGCTCAACGTTAAAATTAGATGAAGCTTTTTTATACTTTATTCCAAAAGAAGAATGGGACGAGCGTTTAACTTCTGGCATGCGTGCGGTTGATTTAGGCTCGGCACCAGGTGGTTGGACGTATCAACTAGTACGTCGTGGTATGATGGTGTCAGCGGTTGATAATGGCCCAATGGCTGAGTCGTTAATGGAAACAGGGCAAGTAAAACATTATCAAATGGACGGTTTTAAATTTGTGCCGGCCAAGCAAAAAAATGTTTATTGGTTAGTTTGTGACATGATTGAAAAACCACAGCGAGTAGCAAAATTAATGGCTGAATGGCTGGTTAATGGCCATTGTAAAGAAGCGATGTTTAACTTAAAGCTGCCAATGAAAGGGCGCTATCAACAAGTAACAAATGACTTACAAACCATTAAAGATATTTTTGCTGAGCATAAAGTAAAATATGAACTGTATGCTAAGCATTTATATTATGACCGTGAAGAAGTTACTGTACATGCAAGGTTATTATCTCCGGTACCGAGTTTTTAAGGAAATAATACTAAGCCGGCAGATGTCGGCTTTTTTGTACTTAAACTTTAGGTAATTACCGATAATTACCGAGTTTATCGTAAATGTTATTTACTTTACGAAAAACCGCTATTCACTAGGTGTTATTTGATTAATACGAGGCAAGTTACTAGGATAAGCCATTATTATTTTTTATGGTTGAACACGGAATGAAAAAACTACCTAAAAACTTGTTATTGTGGCTTTCACCCATTTTTTTATTAGCAGCTAGCTGCTCGGTCTTAAGTGATGAGCTGCAATCGAATATTGGCAAAGGACACAATGACGTATGCCTTGCTAGTTATGATGCCCAGAAAAACTCCTCCGTTTCCCTGATAAGCAAAGACTTTTTATTTTTAGAAGGGCCAACTTGGTCGACTCAAACTCAAGCTTTCTATTTTCAGAAATGAACTTTAACAGTGAGCAATCAACTGGGCCATTATCAATCATTTATCAATTAACATTACCTGCAAATATTACTCGCTTTATTGAAAACAGTGGTTCAAATGGCTTACTCGCAAAAGCTAATGTTTTATATTCGATGAATCATGGTACGCGTTCATTATCTCGTTTCAAATTACCCGATAAAACACGTGAAGTATTGGTTGATAATTTTCAAGGTCAACATTTTAATTCACCTAACGATTTAACCCTTCATTCAGCCGGTCATATTTATTTTACTGATCCTAACTGGCAATTAGGTGACAGAAGGCAAAAACACCTTTTACTGGCGTTTATTGGCTAAATACTAATGGTAAGGTGTCGCTGATAGATAAAACCTTAATTAAGCCGAATGGCATTGTTTTATCACCAGATCAAAAAACACTTTATGTTGGTGATTTTGGCAATAAAATTAGCACGTATCCAGTCCATCATGATGGTAGTGTTGGTGAGCGAAAAACGTTTGTTACTATTCAATCGCCAGATGGTATGGCGGTTGATTGTGCCGGAAATTTATATGCTACTAGCCATAGTGAAGGCAATATTTATGTTTATTCACCGCAAGGTAAACAGCTTGATAAAATTAAGGTTGGCGCAAGCTTAACTAACCTAGCGTTTGGTGGGGCAGATCTGAAAACCTTGTTGATCACAACCGGCAAGGGTTTGTTTTCGTTAAAAGTTGCTATTCCGGGTGTTACTTTGTAAGTTTGCTTTCTTTTTCAGTGCTATGCAGCTGTGCTTGTTTGAGAGCGGCTTTTTGTTGTTTGATTTCTTTTCGTCGACGTTTGAAAAAATCAGATAATAACTGGCTACATTGCTCAGCCATTACCCCTGATTCAATGTTGATTTGATGGTTTAACTTGTCGTGACAGGCTAGGTTCATTACTGAGCCTGCCGCGCCGGTTTTGGCATCTGGTGCCCCAAACACTAAGCGATTTATTCTACTGTGTACTAATAAACCGGCACATAGGGCAAGGCTCTAAGGTAACATATAGGGTGCAGTCGATAAGACGATAATTTTAAGATAATCACCAACGGCGAATGGCGATCATTTCAGCATGTGCTGACGGATCATTTAAGTGATCGACTGATTATAACCTTGGCCGATAATTTCACCATTAGCCACCACAACCGCGCCAACTGGAATTTCATTAATCGCTTCAGCTTGCTGTGCTAGAGCATAAGCTTTCGCCATAAAGGCAGCATCAATTTTGGTTTGTTCGCTATTTTCAGCACATTCTTCAGCGCTTTAGCACATTGTGTGTTTGGCTGTTGCTTATTATCTATTGATAAAGTCATGGATTAGCTACTTATAAAAACATTTCTAATAAGTCATTTAAATAACGTTGGCCAAGTAGTGAAACTTGCCAATTGCCATTATGTTCAGTCATTAAGTTTTTTATCTTTTGCTTGCTTAAGTAAAGGTAAAATAACCTGCTGATTTAAGCCGGTTGTATTTTCAAAGTGCGCTAAGTTAAACGCCTGATGTAGCCTTAATTGGTTCATCATAAATTCAAAAGGTAATTCTGCTTGCTTAACTTCGGTTAAATGATCAAGGGCCGCACGGGTTTTATCTAAATAACCTTTAGGGTGTTTTACTTTTACTGTACGAAATACTTTTTGAGTGTTTATGTCGGTTATTTTGCCGTGAGCGCCACAACCAATACCTAAATAATCACCAAACTGCCAATAATTTAAATTATGTTGGCTTTGTTTATTGGCTTTACTGTAGGCGGAAATTTCATACTGTTGATAACCCGCTTCAGCCAGTAGCGCAATGCCTTGCTCTTGAATATCCCACAAGGTTTCATCAACCGGTAGCTTAGGCGGTTTGGAATGAAAGGCCGTATTGGGTTCAATGGTTAATTGATACCAAGAAAGGTGATCAGGCTTTAACGCAATAGCTTGTTTGAGGTCGTCTAAGGCATTTTCCACCGTTTGATTGGGTAAACCGTGCATTAGGTCTAAGTTAAAACTTTTTACACCACAGCTTTGTGCTAGCTCTGCAGCCCGTTTTGCTTGTTGATTGTCGTGAATTCGGCCAAGTTTAATTAGCTTTTCTGACTCAAAACTTTGCACCCCAATCGAAAGCCGAGAAACACCGGCTTTGGCAAAACCAATAAATTTATCCGCTTCCACGGTACCAGGATTTGCTTCTAAGGTAATTTCAATATCAGCTTGATAGTTAAAACGGCTAAGTACTTGGCTTAATAAGCTGTCGATGGCATTGGCGGAAAATAAGCTTGGAGTACCGCCACCAATAAAAATACTGTGCAGTGCTCGGTTGTGCAAAGCAAAGCGTTCAATATCATCGTCTAAGTCTTTAATTAACGCTTGTACATAATCTTGCTCAGGAATGTCGTGTTTAAGGGCATGCGAATTAAAATCACAATAAGGACACTTTTGAACACACCAAGGAATATGAATGTACAGTGATAAAGGTTGCTGAGTTAACAAATGGAGACTACCTATGCAGTAATATGGTGATGTTAAAGGCAAGCTTAAGTTTTAGCTTGCCTTTAACAAAAAATGAAATCATTAAAAGTGTTTAACGAGTTCAGCTAATGCTTTACCACGATGACTTAAGCTGTTTTTGACATCGCGATCTAATTCTGCCGATGATAATTGTAATGATTCTTGCCAAAATAAAGGATCGTAACCAAAACCTTGTTCGCCACGAGGTTCAGTTAATATACTGCCTTCCCACACGCCGTGACAAATCACGGGAGTTGGATCATGTTCATGGCGTAAATAAACTAAAACACAATGAAAACGAGCAGTGCGTTTATCTGCTTTAATGTCTTTTAATTCATTTAATAATTTGGCGTTATTTTTTTCATCCGTAGCATTGTCACCAGCATAACGAGCTGAATAGACACCAGGCTCACCATTAAGCGCATCAACTTCTAAGCCAGAGTCATCAGCAATAGCAGCTAAGCCTGTTAATTTAGCTGCATGTCGCGCTTTAATTATTGCATTTTCAACAAAGGTAGTACCTGTTTCTGGGACGTCAGGCACATTAAAGTCACTTTGTGGCACTATCTTTATATTATGCTGTGATAATAATTGTGATAACTCTTTTACTTTACCCGGGTTTCCCGTGGCTAGTACGATGGTTTTAGACATAATATTCTCAGTTGCACTAATCGACATAAAACTTGTGTTGAAACTTCAAGGTTTCATTGTTGTCTTGAGTATTAATTTTAATATCAAAGCGAAATATTTCTTCGTTTGAAAAATTCAGCTCAGCTAAATAATAAATAGCGTCACCTTCTTTTACTTCAACAAATTCTAAGGTTTTACTCTGACCTAATAAGTTGGTGGCAGTGCCGTAGATATTTGCCGTTTTAGCTGGCTTGCCCGCAAGGCTATTGTCTAACACCGAGATGTTAATCAGGGCATTAATTTTACTACGGGTAATGCCATAAGTTTTGGCAATGTCTGGCGTTAAAAAGGTTGAATTTATGGCAATATAATGAACATCTAAGCTACCAAGTTTTTGCATGTTTTGTGCGGGCACCGCTATTGATAAAAGCAAGGCAGACAAACTAATAACATAAGTAAACAAACGTTTATTAAGGCTCATATCTTAAATAACTCCCCAGTAAGGTACAGCACCAGATAGCAAAATATTAATAACATTGAGCAGTAAAAATGCCACTAAAATAGATAAATCTAAACCGCCAATACTTGGAATAATATTGCGAATAGGTTTTAAAAACGGCTCTGTTAATTGATGGAATATTGCGAGGGTAGGGTTATAACCTTGCACAACCCAACTCATAATTGCCATCACTAACATCAGCATAAATAATAATACACCGGTTTGTTTGATTAAGGCGATAAACCCTAAATAGAACGAGGTAAATAAATCAAGACCTGCGCCATTAATTAAAGGGATAACAATGAACTTTAACGCTGAGAAAATAAACGCTAATAACAAGGTTGCTGTGTCTAAAGCGCCAATACTTGGCAAGACGCGACGAAAAGGGATAACTACTGGGTTAGTTACCTTGACAATAAATTGGCTTAATGGATTATAAAAATCAGCACGAACGGCTTGTAACCAAACACGCAAAATAAGCACAACAACAAGGGCTTCAAAGATAAAATCAAGTAAATAATTAATGGCTTGCATTAATAACTCCTACTAATAAGGTGAAATTTTTAGTCGTTTTTAGCTATTGTTAGCCATTTCTTTTGCTCTGGCAACGGCAGCGTCCATTGATTTCTCAACTAATTCAGCCAACCCGCCGTCAATAAATGAAGTTAATGCGGCTTGTGTGGTACCACCTTTAGAGGTCACGTTGGCTCTTAATTGGCCGATAGAAATATCATTTTTTGCAACCATGGTTGCTGCGCCTAATGCTGTTTGTTGTACTAATAAACGGCTTTGCTCTGGCGTGAAACCAAATTCTTTGGCTTTGTTTTCCATCGCTTCCATAAATAAAAAGTAATAAGCAGGACCTGAACCTGATACAGCTGTAATTTGGTCAATTTGTGCTTCTTCGGTTAACCAAACAATTTCGCCAACGGCTTTAATTAATTGTTCACTAATGGCTTTTTGCTCAGCAGTTACTTCTGGTGATGGAAAAGCACCGGTAATACCTAAACCAAGCTGAGAAGGGGTATTTGGCATAGTTCTAACTACGGCAACGTTACCACCTAACGCTTGTTGTATGGTTGAAACTAGGGTGCCAGCGGCAACTGATAAAAAGCATTTTTGGCTAACATCATTCGCCTGGCTGATTTGCTGACAAACATCACTAATTAAATGGGGTTTTACACCAAGTACAATAACATCAGCAAAAGCAACAGCTTCGTTATTATCAGCAGTTTGGAGAATACCATGCTGCTCGGCTAATGCTTCACGTTTTGCTGGTGAAGGGTTAGCAACAATAATATCTTTGGCGTTCATGCCACTATTTAATAATCCTAAGATAATTGCGCTATTCATATTACCTGCGCCGATAAATGCTATTTTACTCATTGGGAACCTTAATTACGTTGTGTTTTACTTTATTAGAAGCTAGAAGCTAGAAGCTAGAAGCTAGAAGCTAGAAGCTAGAAGCTAGAAGCTAGTAGCTTTGAGCTATCGACTACCAAAAATGGCTGAGCCAATTCTAACCATGGTTGAACCTGCTGCGATGGCCGGTGTTAAATCTGCCGACATACCCATAGATAATGTATCTATAGTTGGGTATTTTTTCTGATATTCAATGAAGACTTGCTGCATTTTAAGAAAACTTTCATCACTGGCGTTTTTTTCGGGAATTGCCATTAACCCGCGTAAGCTTAAATTAGGCAACGTGGCTACACTTGCTGCTAATTCCGCCAGTTTATCTAAAGTGACGCCGGATTTTGAGCTTTCATCACTAATATTGACTTGTAAACAAACATTTAGCGGGGTATCTTCACTACCACGTTGTTCATTCAGTCGTTGTGCAATTTTGACTCTGTCGACACTATGTACCCAAGAAAAGTGACTGGCAATATACTTGGTTTTATTCGATTGAATAGGGCCAATAAAATGCCAAACGATCTCTGGTAAGTGTGGCAGCGCCTCAATTTTTTCAACCGCTTCCTGAATGTAACTTTCACCAAATTGTCGTTGACCAGCAAAATAAGCTTGTTCAATTTGCGCATTAGGTTTTGTTTTACTAACTGCAAGCAATTGTACTTGAGAAGCGTCTCTATTTGCCAATTGGCAAGCTTGTTTTATTTGCTGTTCTACCTTTGCAAGGTTATCTTTAATGTTAATCATGCTTGATATTTTAATTGTTAAAAGAGGTTTTTATGGATATTACAGAACTCTTAGCGTTTAGTGTTGAACACGGCGCATCTGATTTACATTTATCTACTGGTACACCACCGTCTATTCGTGTTGATGGTGATGTAAGGAAACTTAATATACCAGCTTTTGATGAAAAAGACGTTAACGCTTTGGTCTATGATATTATGAATGACCGTCAGCGCAAAGAATATGAACAACATTTAGAAGTTGATTTTTCATTTGAAGTACCTAATTTAGCGCGTTTCAGGGTTAACGCTTTTAACCAAAATCGCGGCCCTGCGGCAGTTTTTCGTACCATTCCTAGTACCGTATTAACCATGGAACAATTAGGCTGTCCTGACAGTTTCCGTGATATTGCCGACAATCCTCGTGGCTTAGTGTTAGTGACTGGGCCAACCGGCTCGGGTAAATCTACAACCTTAGCTGCTATGGTTGATTATATTAATGCCAATAAACATCACCATATTTTAACCATTGAAGATCCTATTGAATTTGTTCATGAGAATAAATTATGTTTGATCAACCAACGAGAAGTTCATCGCGATACTTTAAGTTTTAGTAATGCATTGCGTTCAGCATTACGTGAAGATCCCGATGTGATATTGGTGGGTGAAATGCGTGATTTAGAAACTATTCGCCTTGCTATGACAGCTGCAGAAACCGGTCATTTAGTGTTTGGTACTTTGCATACTACCTCAGCACCAAAAACCATTGACCGTATTATTGATGTTTTCCCAGCGGAAGAAAAATCTATGGTGCGTTCAATGTTATCAGAATCATTACGTGCTGTTATTTCGCAAACCTTAGTGAAAAAAAATTGGTGGTGGCGAGTGGCAGCTCATGAAATTATGATTGGTGTACCCGCGATCCGTAACTTAATTCGTGAAGATAAAATTGCTCAAATGTATTCAGCTATTCAAACCGGTATGTCACATGGTATGCAAACGATGGATCAATGTTTATTAAACTTAGTGAATCGTGGTTTGATCCAGTCGCCAAGATGCTGCCGCGAAAGCGCGCATGATAAAAATCAATTTTCTGGCGGTTATTAATTAGGTGACGTTATGAATTTTCAAATTTATTACAAAAAATGGTTGAAAAAAAGGGTGCATCCGATATGTTTGTTACCGCTAAATTACCGGTTAGTGCCAAAATTAATGGTGAATTACAGCCAATTGATGATCAGGTTTTATCGCCTGATGCCGCGTTAGGGCTGGTTCATAATTCGATGAATGAAAAGCAAAAGCGGAATTTGATACAGAGAAAGAGTGTAACTTTGCTATATCAATTGATGGTATTGGGCGTTTTCGTATTTCTGCATTTTGGCAGCGCATAGAGCGGGCATGGTTATTCGCCGTATTGTTACTGAAATTCCTGATGTCAGATGATTTGGGCTTACCTTCGGTATTAAAAGAAGTGGTTATGTCGAAACGCGGCTTAGTGTTATTTGTTGGTGGTACCGGTACTGGTAAATCTACCTCAATGGCTGCGTTAATCGGTTATCGTAATCGTAACTCACGAGGGCATATTTTAACGATTGAAGATCCGGTGGAATTTGTTCACGAACATGCAAAATGTATGATCACGCAACGTGAAGTTGGCCTTGATACAGAAAGCTTTGATGCTGCTCTGAAAAGTTCACTGCGACAAGCACCTGATGTCATTTTAATTGGTGAAATTCGTAGCCAAGAGATCATGGAACATGCGTTAAGTTTTGCTGAAACAGGCCATTTATGTATTGCCACGCTCCATGCGAACAACGCTAACCAAGCTATTGACCGTATTATGCATTTAGTACCGGCAGAACAGCATGGTAAATTACTTTTTGATTTGGCGTTAAATTTACGTGGCATTATTGCCCAGCAGTTAATTCCAACTAAAGATGGTCATGGCCGTGTTGCCGCTATTGAAATTTTACTTAATTCACCTTACGTTTCTGAGTTAATCAAAAAGGTGCGGTTGATGAAATTAAAGAGGTGATGCAAAAATCAACGGATCAAGGTATGCAGACCTTTGACCAAGCCCTTATTTAATCATTATCAACGTGGTGCTATTAACTATGCTGATGCACTGCATCATGCTGATTCACCGAACGATTTACGCTTAATGATCAAGTTACGTAGTAATGACCAAGGTGGTTCAGGTTCGTTAAGTGGTGTGACATTAGATGGCTTAGCTCCGAAAGAATAAACCAACGGGGTATTGAGCCAAATAAAAAAGTCTGAACCATGGTTCAGACTTTTTATTTTTTATCGTTACTATTTTTTAACGATGATAGGAAGTTAATGTGTAAGTAGCGGTTGGTATAATTGCGTTAACCGCTACTTTGAATCAATTAGTTAAGTTGCATTTCTTGCACTTTTTCATGTGCAATATCAGGCGCGCTGCTGATCGGCTTTGAATGTAAATTAGCTTTTAACTGACCTTTACGATGCTTTAATGCAGCATCAAATTTTTTCATTGCGCTGGCGATAGCAGGATACATAACATCGTCACTAGCGGCGGCTGAAATTCTTGCACCTTCATAATTTGCGGTGATTTCAAGCTGAACTTTTCCATGTTCTTTAGACAGGATCATATCTACAGCAATAAGGGTTGGGAAATGGTTAGCAATTTTTTGAAATTTTTCTTCTACGTGCTCTGTAATTGAAGGAGTAACGTCTATGTGGTGACCAGAAAGATTTATTTTCATAAGGATTCCTTTTGTTGTTACCTCACCTATAGATTTGGGGATAATGAAATAAATTACAAGTTTTATTTTTATTTATTTCATTTTTATTGATATAAATCTTAGGTCTGTTGCTCTTTGTTTATATTTTCAGCAATAGGCTATTTTAAGTGATTCATAGAATGAACTTGTTTCATTATTCCAAATGAGTGAATTCAATATAGCGCACAAAAAATGTTAATGCACCTGTGGGCTTTGCTAAAATCGATTTACTAGGCGTTAAAAATTATTGGTTTAGATGACTAAACGACATAATTTCAGCCTTGATTAAAACGATTTTATCTCTCAGCTGAATTATTAAACAAAGATAAACAGACCCTAATGATTTGAAAATACCTGTTTAATAACTATACATATGAGTTATTCATACGTGCTATTCATATGAGCTATGCAATGCATTCAATACAAGAGCTCAAGCTGTTAATGCAGGCATGTCGTTACTTTGTTAATACCTTGTCAATTAACCTAACGATTTGAAAGCATGATGATGTTTCCTAAGGGCTAGCTTAAAAACATTGTTACTTTGTGATTGATTTGAATAGGAGACAGGCATTAATTGTCATTAATACCTAGTAAAGAATTCCTAGTCGAGAATACCTAGCCGAGATAATTTTTTACACATGCTGAAATTTAGTTGTTTAAAACCTTTAGCCGTCGTTTGAGTATAAGCGCTCAAAGTAGCTTTCAATGATCAGCGATGCGGACAGGGCATCAACATTATCTTTTGTTAAATTTTTTATAACCACCTTGGGCAAATAAACGTTCTTTGGCATCTGCCGTGGTTAGCCTTTCATCTTGAAATTCAACCGGTAGCCCAAAACGACCATGCAGGCGATTACCAAACTTTTTGCCGCTTTGGTTAGCGGTTGCTCAGTACCGTCCATATTGAGCGGTAAACCGACCACTAGGTAGTCAGGTAGCCATTCTTTTAAATATTTTTCAATGTTATCCCAATTAGGAATGCCATCATTGGCTTTTACTGAGCCTAAGGGGGAAGCACTACCGGTAAGTTCTTGACCAATAGCAATACCGATAAACTTTTTACCAAAATCAAAGCCTAAAACCGAGCGCTGACCCATTTCTTTGGTTCTATTAGCCATTAAGCATGTCCCACATCTGAAGACAAATGAGCGATATCTATACCTAACTTTTCAGTGGCTTTTTTCCAACGTTCTTCAATGGGGGTTTCAAACAATATTTGATTATCTGCCGGAATGGTTAGCCAAGAATTAGCTTGTAATTCTTGCTCTAACTGACCAGGACCCCAGCCGGCATAACCTAAAGTTACCATATATTGTGGTGGTTCTTTGTCGGTACCAAGCGCTTCTAAAATGTCTTTTGATGTTGTGATCATCACTTCATCGCTAAGTGCTAATGAACTCGACCAACCACCTTGTGGGCTATGTAGCACAAAACCTCGGTTCGGTGATACCGGCCCACCAGTAAGGACTTTTTGATCAAGCTTAGGTTGCTGCGCTTTATCGGCATTTATTTCGGCTAATAGTTCATTAACGGTAACGTTTATCGGTAAGTTAATGATCAACCCCATAGCGCCTTCATCGTTATGTTCACAAATGTAGGTCACTGTTTTTGTGAACATAGGATCGTCAAGCGAAGGCATAGCAATTAATAATTGGTTCTCTAAACTTTCCATACCCTCTTACCTCTTAGTTGAAAATGGTTATTGGCCTAGTTGCTCTTCAATTGCATCCATCAGTTTACCGCTGATGTTGATAGGATAAGCGGCTTCTATCTCGCGAATACATGTTGGGCTAGTAACATTGATTTCAGTCACTTTGTCGCCAATAACATCTAATCCTACAAAGTATAGCCCACGTTTTTTCAATTCAGGTGCAATTGTTTCAGCAATTAATTTGTCACTGGCAGATAATGGTCTAGCTTCACCTCGGCCACCGGCTGCTAAATTACCGCGTGTTTCACCTTGTGCAGGAATACGGGCTAAACAATAAGGCATTGGCTCACCATTGACGATCAGAATGCGTTTATCACCGTCTTTAATGGCCGGCATGTATTCTTGCACCATGGTATATTGCTGGCCGTGATTGGTTAGGGTTTCAATGATCACCCCAACATTAGGATCATTTTCTTGTACGCGGAAAATCGAAGAGCCACCCATACCATCGAGTGGTTTAATGATCATGTCTTTTTCTTGCGCTAGAAATTGGCGTATTTGTTTGGCATTACGAGTTACTAAGGTTTTTGGCGTTAACTCAGCAAACCAAGCGGTGAACAGTTTTTCATTACAGTCACGTAAACTTTGCGGTTTATTAACAATCAGAGTACCGGCAACTTCTGCACGTTCTAGAATATAAGTTGCGTAGATAAACTCTGTATCAAATGGGGGATCTTTACGCATTAAAATGGCATCTAATTCGCTTAAAGCAATATCTTGCTCTGCGTCGAATTGATACCAATTGCTTTCATCATCAGCAACGGTAACTTTTTTAGTATTGGCACGCGCTTGACCTTGCTGTAAATAAAGGTCTTGCATTTCCATGTAATAAATTTCATAACCACGTTTTTGTGCTTCAAGCATCATTGCCAGTGAAGAGTCTTTTTTTACTTTAATGGCTGAGATGGGATCCATCACTATACCAAGTTTAATTGTCATAATTTATTCCAAATTAGGGGCTATTTAAGCTAAATCACCATATCGACATTGTAATGCCGTTATGGCGGTGAGAGCCGCAGTTTCTGTTCTTAATATTCTAGGACCGAGTAAAACGTCAATAAAGTTCGCTTGGCTTGCTTGGTTTATTTCATCATCACTTAATCCACCTTCTGGGCCAATTAATAAACGCACTCGTTGATTCTCTATTGGTAACGACATAATTGAATGTTCAGCTTTAGGATGTAAATTGAGCTTCAGGGCATCTGTTTGCTGAGCTAGCCATTCAGTTAATGTTATTGGCTCTTTTACTTCGGGTATCGCACTACGACCACATTGCTCGCAGGCACTGATCACTATTTTTTGCCATTGCTCGACTTTTTTCGCTAATCGTTCTTTATTTAGTTTTACGCCACAACGCTCGGTAAATAATGGGGTGATGGTATTTACCCCTAATTCTACCGACTTTTGCAAGGTAAAATCCATTCTATCACCACGAGAAATACCTTGGCCTAAATGAATATTTAATGGCGATTCAGCGCGCTTTTCTTCAACTTGATTAATAGCTGCTTGTGCTGATTTTTTACTCACGTTGCAAAGGGTTGCGTGATAGTCATTACCATCACCATTGAATAAGATAATTGGGCTATGCTCGGTAAGCGCAGCACCCGGATGAGATGAGCTATTGCATTATCATCAAGGGTAATGGTTTCAGCCACATTCAGTGGTTGATTTTGATAAATTCTCGGTTGGCGCATAGTGTTTTTTAATTATAGTAAAAATATAAAACAGACCCTGATCATAGCCTGTTCAAACTATTTACAACATAAGGGCGCGTTGATAAAAATACAATAGCGTAAGACGATAAAAATACTCAGGAGGTGCTTTTATTATGATCGCTTTTGCCTCAAAATAGCGGCTTTATTTTTATTTTCTTATGTAAGGTTTTTTATGTCAGTTGCTATTTTGCTAGAACGTTTATCAAATTCTCCCGATGAGGTTAATTTCGACGAAGTTATCGCGGTTATTAACGATTTTTATCATTACACACCAACACGTTTTGTTAATGGTGACGCGGTGAATGAACAAGGCACAAATGAAGGCTCATGTAAGATTTTTGCTTTTGCGAAATTAAATGGTTTATCTGAGCAAGCAACATTGGCGTGTTTTGGTCATTATTACCGAGAAGATGTTTTAGAGCACCCAGAGGCAAATGATCCCGCCAATATTCGTAACTTTATGGTATCAGGTTGGGCTGGTGTTAGTTTTGATGCACCTGCTTTAAGTTTGCTATAACTTTGCTTTAATTTGCTTTAAATTGAGCCGAATTTTTAAATTAACGACATTATGAGAAATTGATAATGTCGTTAAAATGTAATATCATGTCGGCTTAATTCGCGATATCAGGTCGATATTGCATAAAATCAAGGGTTTAAAGAGCAACCTAGGATAGATTAGTTAATAAATCGTTAAGTCAGGGTTAATGACGAGTAAAAGCGCTAGAATTTTTACTTGGTATTATGCTTAATCTGTATTTTTCTGATTATTTTTAACTTAAATTCTCTTTTACACGTAACTTTTATAGAAGTTGTTTAAAGTTACTATGGTATTGGTCAAAAAACAGAAATATTTTTTAGGTACTGAGCAATCAGTACTTACTCTTTCATGCGCTGAAACTTTTCAGTGTCAAAAAACATTGAGCATAGCTCGCACTTCTTCTTGTCCTGAACGGTTACATTTTGAAAGGTGATCGTAATGTCTAAAGTGCATGAAGCGGCAAGCTTTACTTGTCATATCACCGTAAAACAACCTTTATTGTCTGTTAAAGTTAGCGGCCATGCTTTAGCTGTGGATATGCTAAATAGTTATTATGAAGCTATTGAAATTGCCAAAATGGAAGGGGCAGAAAAAATCTTAATTGATATGCGTGAGCTTTATATGGGCTATGAATCTTATGATATGCTTAATGTGATGACGATATTAGAGAAAAAATTAACCCCTTTTAAAGTTGCTCGTTTAGTGAATAATCAATTTAGGAAAAATGCTTTTTTACAAGAGTTAGCCAGTAACAAAAATATTTTATTACGAAACTTTCGTAATGAAGATGAAGCTAACCTTTGGCTGTGTGGCTAGTTATATGGTTAAATGCCGTCTAAACCCTGCTTTATAAAACATTATTTATAAAAGGATTTACATGAAAAAATTTATAGTGCTAGCCAGTCTTAGTTGGTTTGTGGGGTTAACTGTTAATATTGCTTCAGCGTTAAGTTTGCCAGAAACGCAGCTAGCAGCGCAAACGGCAACGATGAATCAGCTAACCGAATCACCAAAATATAATACCGCTTGTGGTATTCGTTTTAAAAGTGATGTTGAAATTACACCTTCAACCATCACTTTTTATCGTAACCAGCAAGTTGTTTATCAAATAGTGGCTAACAACCAGTTAGTTATAAAACAGCAAAAAATAAAATTAACTTCGCAGCAGCAAAAACATCTGGCAGCTTATCAGCAACATATTCGTGCCCTTATCCCTAAAATAAAAAAAAACGAGTCACGACATTATCAGTATCGCGTTAGCAACAGCTAATAGCTTTACCAGCTTTTTAGGTAATAACAGTGCAACCTTAGCTGATATAAGAAATGAATTGACCTTGATTAATACAAAAATTGATTACCGACTTGATGGTAATAATACCGTTTATCTTGATCAAGAAGGCCATTTTTTAGCTGAGTTTTATCAAGGTGATGTGGAGTTACGAGCACAAAAAATTATCGCCTCTGCTTTAGCGGAATCAATGGCGAGCTTACTGCAAGGCGTTTTGTTTTCGGGTGAAAAAATGTCATCGGTTGAAGCGAAAGTTGCTAAATTAAAGAGTGAAATTAATAACGCCATGACCACTAAAAAGGCAGAGATAGAGCAAAAAGCTAAAGCCTTGTGTCCATCGATTGTGCAACTGGTACCATTAGAAGAAAAATTGCTTACTACCATTGCTGAATTAGCAAATACGAAAGTATTTTTACGTACTGTTCATTAGAGCCTTTCGTTGTTCACGGCACTCGCATCTTAGCGGGGTTAACGTATAATTAGCGTGTTTATAATTTTTTAGATAGGTTTCATGTCATATATTAGTCTTGATGAGCTGAAAAATGCTTGGATATTTCGCCACAAAAGTTTACCAATAACTCCTGATGATTTAATGAAAATCAAGCCAATGTCTGCCGCGCGGGCAATGCAGGTTTGGGATGCTTTTATTAGCAAACAAGTGGATCATCCTGATTTTTTTTAAAGCGGGTGATTGGCCGTTTGAAAAAAGCACCTGGCTTGATACCGGAAAATGGGAAGGCATTTGGGACAGTGATGAGCCTGACTTACCGGAGCTTGTAACTGAACATTTAGCTTGGGATGTAAATACCGTTGTGTATTTTTGCTCAAGTCGCGAAAAAGTCATAGAAACCACTTGGGCAGTATTTCAACGTTGCTGGAAAACTTCTTATTTATGGATGACGGCACCATACTGATCGGTAAAAAGCGTCAACAAGCGGTACAGTTCTTTTCAAATGGTACGTTTAAAATTGGCAACAAGGCTTAACTGTGGCTAAGCCGGCCTCTTTGCATGCCAATAACCGTTTTGCCAAAGGCTATGATCTGCACCAGTTAGCGTTAGCTTATCCGCCATTAAAAGCTTTTTATTATTCAAACGATAAACAAAACGGCTTCCATTAATTTTGCTTTACCTCAAGCGGTGCTGGCGTTAAACACGGCATTATTAAAAAGTGCGTATCAAATTAACGACTGGCAACTACCCGCCAATGCGTTATGCCCGGGTGTTCCTGGCCGACTGGATTATTTACATTATTTAGCCGATTTATTAGCTGAGTATAACGATATTAAGCTGACAGAGAATAAGAAAATCAAAGCACTTGATATTGGTACCGGAGCTAGTGCTATTTACCCAATTCTTGGGGTTGTTGAATATGCTTGGCAGTTTGTGGCAAGTGATATTTCGGCACCGTCATTAGCAAATGTTAACAAGATAATTGCAAATAATACTGGCTTACAAGGGCAAATAGACTGTCGATTGCAAGCTGATAAAGACTGCATTTTTCACGGTATTATCCAAGCTAATGAATATTTTACCTTTACCTTATCTAATCCACCATTTCATCGTTCCCAGCAAGAGGCTAGTCAAGGCAGTATTAAGAAGCAACAAAACTTAATGAAAGCCGCTAAGGGCAAAGAGCAGCAAAAAAGTGTTAAAACGCTTAATTTTGGTGGTCAAAATGCTGAGTTGTGGTGTGAAGGTGGAGAAGTGAAGTTTATTCGCAATATGATCCGCGACAGTAAAGCGTTTCGTTCACAAGTGTTATGGTTTACTTCACTGGTGTCGAAAAAAGACAGTTTAAGTGCGCTGAAGTTGTCACTGAAAAAAGCGAAAGTAAGCCAAATAAAAATATTAAAAATGGTGCAAGGGCAAAAAGTTACCCGTGTTATTTGTTGGAGCTTTTTGTCGCCATCAGCGCAGCAACTTTGGGTAAAACAGCACTTAAGTTAACGACCTAAATTCTGAAGCTAAACTTAGATAGTTATTTTTAGTCTTGTTTGCTTAGGTTAGGTTGGCAGCGAGATTGACGTCGAGCAAGGTATAACATCAGCAATAAAAAGCCAAATGCAAAACTATAAATGGGCATTCGTCCCATTTTGCGTAAGGTGTTATTCCCTCAACCAAGGCGATATCTGAAATTAACACCCCTTGTTCAAATTGCGGTAACTGATTGATGAATTGGCCATAATGGTCAACCGCAGCGGTGATCCCTGTATTTGTTGAACGGACTAATGGTCGGCCAAATTCCAGCGCACGCATGCGAGCAATTTCCATGTGCTGATGTGGGCCATGTGAATCGGCAAACCAAGCATCATTACTCACGGTTAATAATAATTGAGTGTCATCAGTGTAGTTAGCGGCTAATTGCTCAGGAAACGCGATTTCAAAGCATAATAAGGGAAGTATTTGAATGCCTTTAGCTTGCAGGTTTGGCTGTATATAATCGCCTCGTTTAAACGAAGACATGGGTAAATTAAACAGTGGTGCTATTGGTCGTAGCCAATCTTCAAAGGGGACAAATTCACCAATAGGTAATAAATGATGTTTGCTGTAACGATTTTCATGGCCATATAAATAATTTCCAAACGCTTGTTGATCGGTTTTATTACCTAAAACAATAACGCTATTAAAAACTGCGTTGCTCAAAGTTATAATTAATGATGCCGGTGATCACAGCGCTATTTGTGCTATTTGCATGCTCGTTTACTACTTTTAAATAATCTTGCACGCTTGGCTCTAATGCGGGATTGCCGATTCAGGCCAAACAAAAATATCAATATTTTGAGTCGCTTCGGTTAATGATAAAGCTCTAAAGTTGGCCATTCTTTTTCGGGTAACCATTTTAACTCTTGCGCAATATTACCTTGTACTAACGCTGTTTTGATCGTTTTTCCGGTTACGGTTACCCAGTTTTGTGTTGATGCGAATACTATGCTGACACTACAAAAATATAATGATCAGTGTACTTAATATGCGCTCTTTTAGCTTGGAACACAGCGCACTAATGCAATACTTAATAATAACAGCACTAAGGTGATACCGGTTTCACCAACAATAGGAGCAAGGCTGTTTAACGGACTATTTATTTGGCTGTAACCTAAAGAAAGCCAAGGAAAACCTGTTAAAAAATGTTCGCGAAAATATTCGGTTAATAACCAAAAGGGGGCTAATAACCAAAGGTTTAATTTTTGTTCAGAGTTAATATAGCGTGCGGTTTTAATACTTAACCAACAGCTTAAGGCTGGATATAAAGCAAGGTATAAACAAAGGAAAACATTAATAATAATGACACTAACAATGGCATACCGCCAAAGTCAGCAATACTGACATGAACCCAACTAATACCACTGGTAAACCAACCAACTGCAAACGCATAACAGGCTTGAACTGGCTTAGTATTATTTTTATCGAGTAAAAATAACCAGCAAGGAATGATGATTAAAGGTAACCACCATTGTTCAAAAGGGGCATAAGCAAAAAACTAAACTTAGCCCAGCAATAAAGCTGAGCCAGTTTGTTTTGTTTTTAACAAAGGCTAAAACAGCTGAAAAACATGTTTTTTAACATGATGTTAGTCGTTCTTTTTGCCTAAAATGACGTGGTCTTTTGGAATGGTAACTTGTAACGATTGAATTCTACGGCTGTCGGCAGCCGTGATTTTAAACTCAAAATCGTCAATAGCAACGGTTTCATCTTTTCTTGGCATATGGCCAAATTGATGTAACACAATACCACCGATAGTATCTGCTTGCTCTTCGTTATATTCACAATTAAAGAATTCATTAAAGTCATCTAAGGCCGTTAATGCTCGAACGTTATATACATTGCTGGCAAGATGTTTAATATCTTCTTCAATTTCATCGTCAGTTTCATCTTCAATTTCACCAACAATGAGTTCTAAAATATCTTCGATAGTTACTAAACCTGAAACCCCGCCGTATTCATCAACAACAATTGCCATATGGTAACGTTGTGACTGAAATTCTTTCAGTAGGGGTTCAACTTTTTTACTTTCAGGAACGATGATCGCAGGGCGAATGATGTCGGCTAAACAAAAATCTTGGTGTTTTTGTTTAAAGCCATAAGCGAGTAGGTCTTTAGCTAATAAAATACCTTCAACATGATCAATATCGTCATTCACGACAGGGAAACGAGAGTGTGCCGATTCAAGAATAGTCGGTAAAAACTCATCAATTTTCATGGTGATATCTAATGTCACCATTTGTGAACGTGGGATCATGATTTCTCGAACGCGCATTGTCAGATACTTCTAGTACGCCTTAATCATTAATTTGGTTTCAGGATTAATTAAATCGCGGTCTTTTGCGTCATTTAATACTTCAACCAATTCTTCTTTATTTTGCGGTTCTCCGGTAAATGCTTGAAATATTTTATCCAAAAATGATTTATTCGAGGAACCGTTGCTAGAGTGGGGGTTATCGTCGCTCATAGAGCCTTTGTATTTCCTATAAAATTGTCAAAACACGTTATATTGTTGCTTGGTATGGTTTTCAAAACCCTAATTTAGCTAATAATTGAATTTCAATGCTTTCCATTTCATCAGCTTCATCATCACTTATATGATCAAATCCCAATAAATGCAAGCATCCGTGTATAACCATATGTGCCCAGTGGGCGGTTAAACTTTTATTTTGTTCAATACTTTCTTGGCTCACCACATCAGCGGCAATAACTAAGTCGCCCTAATAAGTCTAGCTCAATACCATCAGGTACTTCAAAAGGAAACGATAAAACATTGGTAGGTTTATTTTTATCGCGGTATTGATGGTTAAGTTGTTGGCTTTCTTCGTTCGCGACAATGCGAATAGTGAGCTCAAAAGGCTTATTATAAGGCAATAATGCCGTATCCACCCAAGTTTGAAACTCTTGCGCTGTTGGCAGATTTTCACTTGGGTGCACAACTTGTAAATCTAAGGTAATGCTCACTATGCTTGTTCTGCTTTATTTGTTGCCGCATTATCTGCTGATTTGGCTTTGCTCACCAGCGGTTTTTTCTTTTTTTAACGCATCTTTTTCGCTTGTATTTTTTGCTCATGCTTTTCATAAGCATCAACAATACGGCCAACAACGGGATGACGTACCACATCTTTCGATTGGAAAGTTAAAGCTAACCCCTGGAATATCATTTAATACTTCAATTGAATGACGTAAACCAGATTTTACTCCGCGTGGTAAATCCACTTGAGTAATATCACCGGTGATCACCGCACGGGAATTAAAACCGATACGGGTTAAGAACATTTTCATTTGCTCTGTAGTGGTGTTTTGGCTTTCATCTAAAATAATAAAGGCATCGTTTAAAGTACGACCACGCATATAAGCAAGTGGCGCTACTTCAATAACACTACGTTCGATCAGTTTTTCAACTTTTTCAAAACCTAACATTTCGAACAAAGCGTCATAAAGTGGGCGTAAGTATGGGTCTACTTTTTGAGATAGATCTCCTGGTAAAAAACCTAATTTTTCACCCGCTTCAACTGCTGGTCTAGTTAATAAGATACGGCGAACTTCTTGGCGCTCCAGGGCATCAACAGCACATGCAACTGCCAAATAGGTTTTACCGGTACCAGCAGGGCCAATACCAAAGCTAATATCATTAGTTAAGACATTTTGCACATAAGCCGATTGATTACCATTACGGGGTTTGATAATACCGCGTTTGGTTTTAATGGTAACCATTTTAGTGAAATCAGCTTCGTGGGCAGTCGGGGCTTGCTCTAAGACATTCGACTCAAGGATCGCTAAATGTACTATATCAGGTGAAATATCTTTTACTTGCCCTTTAACGGTGGCAGTTTCTATGTAAAGACTTTTTAGTATCTTAGCAACAGCTTCACAGTTATTAGGTTCACCAGTGATCCTAAAATCATTATGACGAACATTAATTTCAACCCCTAAACGGCGTTCAATGGTTTTAATGTTGTCATTTAACGGGCCACATAAAGAAGCAAGCCTATCGTTGTCGATAGGCTCAATGCTGAGTTCTTTAATAATTGTTTGAGTCAAGAATATTTTCCGAGCAATAGAATTAATTAAGGGGTAAAGGTAGTTACACCCAACACATCGGCACCAGCTGCTGGTTTGTTGTGATGGTTGTTTGCCAAAATATCGGCAGGTGAATGGGCAATACGTAAGCCCATATCTTTTTCTTCACGCACTAGCTCACCACGTAACGAGTTTGAATAAACATCGGTAATTTTTACATCAACAAATTGACCAATCACATGATGGGGTGCTTCAAAGTTTACAATACGATTGTTTTCGGTACGACCACGCAATTCCATTGGATTTTTCTTGGATGGGCCTTCAACTAAAATACGTTGCTCTGTCCCTAACATTTGGCGGGCAATACGCAATGCTTGATTACTGATGGTATCTTGTAATATTTGTAAGCGTTGCTTTTTCGTTTCTTCACTTACATCATCAGGTAAATCAGCTGCTGGTGTACCTGGTCGAGCACTGTAGATAAAGCTAAAGCTAAGATCAAAATCTATCGCTTTAATTAAATCCATGGTTGCTTCAAAATCTTGGTCGGTTTCACCAGGGAAGCCAATAATAAAGTCTGAAGACATACATAAATCAGGGCGTACTTTTTTTTTCAATTTACGAATTTGTGATTTATATTCTAATGCTGTATGACCACGCTTCATTTGTACCAAAATGCGATCTGAACCACTTTGTACTGGTAAATGTAAATGATTTACTAATTCCGGCACGTCTTTGTATACTTCGATGATGTCATCAGTAAATTCGATGGGATGCGATGTGGTATAACGAATACGGTCAATGCCATCAATGGTGGCAATTAAACGTAATAATTCAGAAAAACGACAAATACTGCCATCATGGGCTTCACCACGGTAACCATTAACGTTTTGGCCTAATAAATTAACTTCACGCACACCTTGTTCAGCCAGTTGTGCCACTTCATAAAGGACATCATCAACTGGACGGCTAACTTCTTCACCACGGGTATAAGGAACAACACAGAAAGTACAATATTTACTACAACCTTCCATAATCGAAACAAAGGCACTTGCGCCTTCGGCTTTAGGTTCAGGTAAGCGATCAAATTTTTTTTCTATTTCAGGAAAGCTAACATCAACAACGGACTCATTATTGCCAGTCACTTGTTTGATCATTTCAGGTAAACGATGCAAGGTTTGTGGCCCAAACACCATATCAACAAAAGGTGCACGTTGACGAATGGCATCACCTTCTTGGCTAAGCAACACAGCCACCAACACCAATTAATAAATCAGGGTTGGTTTTTTTAAGGTTTTTCCAACGACCAAGTTGATGAAATACTTTTTCTTGCGCTTTTTCACGGATCGAACAGGTATTTAATAAAATAACGTCAGCGTCTTCTGCTTCTTCCGCTAATTCATAACCATGGGTTGAATCAAGAAGTTCTGCGCATTTTTTGCGAGTCATACTCGTTCATTTGGCAGCCCCAAGTTTTTAATATACAGCTTTTTGCTCATTCGATCAGTGCCTACAAAATTACTAATTTCAATTTTGAAAGACCTCAATAAAGTACGGCGTTTAAAGCCCTTTAGCTAAATTATTATCGGCCATTTCAATAATGGACGCGTATTTTACTCTTTATCTCGGCAATGTGCTAGTAATACCAATCTGTATAAGAAAGTGATCGCTTAGTTCTAAGTGAGCACTTCTTTATACGCAATGGTATAAAGTAGACAGAGATCAAAGCTATCGCGTCAAAATAAAACGGGTGTGCTGTATTATTTTTTAGCTTGATTTAATTTAAAACAAATAAACATGATTAAAAGCGATATAATGTTGGTTTTTAATCAAGCGCTTAGGCGATAATAACCGTTAGAATAAGTTGCTAAATAGGATAATAAACGATGTCAGATTACGATTGTGCTGTTATAGGTGATGGTATGGTGGGAGCAACCACGGCGCTTGCATTAGCCGATATTGGTTTAAAGGTAGTACTGATTGATAAATATCCTGTGACAGATTTTTCGCCAGAGCAAGCATTTGATTTACGAGTTTCTGCTATTTCGCTTGCCTCGGAACAACTATTAACACAATTAGGTGCTTGGCAACAACTGCATGATTGGCGTTTATGCCCTTACCAACGTTTGGGAGTATGGGAGCAAGAAAACGCTTATACAGAATTTAATAGTGATGATATTCAACAAGCTCATTTAGGGCATATTGTTGAAAACCGTTTATTGCAACTGTCACTTTGGCAACAAGTGCAGCAGCAAAAATAAAATCACCTTATTATGCCCTGAGCAGTTGCAAGGTTTTGAACAGCTTGCTGATGAGGTTAAGTTAACTTTAAAAGAGCAGGTGCTCACCGCTAAATTATTAATTGCGAGCGATGGTGCTAATTCGCAAGTGAGATCATTAGCGCAAATTGGTACAACCGGCTGGGATTACCAATGATCAGCCATGTTAATTCATGTTGAAACCTCACTTGAGCAACAAGACATTACTTGGCAGCAATTTTTTCAAACGGGGCCGGTAGCGATGTTACCACTGCCGGGAAATAATGCCTCTTTGGTTTGGTATCATCATCAAAAGCAGAAATTAAACGCTTAAGTGGCTTATCAAATGACGCCTTAACAGCAGAGATCCACCAGCATTTTCCTCGTCGATTAGGAATGTTAAAGTGATCAACAAAGCGCCATTTAACTTAACCCGCCGTCATGCTAATCAATATGTTAAAGGCCGTGTGTTGTCTTATTAGGTGATGCTGCCCATACCATTAACCCCATAGTGGGGCAGGGCGTTAATTTAGGCTTTAAAGACGTAAAAAGCTTTGCAGTTAGCATTAGCAACAGCAATTGGTGAAGGAGAGTCGTGGTATAGGCGCTAAAACGTTAAGTCGATATGAAAGTGCAAGGCGAACAGATAATTTATTGATGATGTCGACCATGGACGCGCTTTATAAAACATTTTCCATCCATCACCACCGATTATTAAGGGTTAAAAAACCTTGGATTGATGGCTGTTAATCATGTGCCTGTGCTTAATAAACAGATAAAAATAAAAAGCATTAGCTTATGCATTAATGGCTTATCTTAACGGTACGTGACATATTGGAACGGTTATAGAAAAATAACTTTATACAAAATGGTATTATCTAAGAATAAAAATTTTGTATAGATATATTATAGAAAAAAAAGAAAATAATAAAGGAAGTGATAAAACAAAAGTTGGCAGGGGTAAGAGGATTTGAACCTCTGAATGACGGGATCAAAACCCGCTGCCTTACCGCTTGGCTATACCCCTGCAGAAATTTTGATGTAGGTTACATTGAGTTACTTTATTAGATATTTAAACTAGATACTTAAGAGCTAGACATTAGATAAATAAGAAAGTGGCGGGGGTAAGAGGATTTGAACCTCTGAATGACGGGATCAAAACCCGCTGCCTTACCGCTTGGCTATACCCCTGCAATGTAACTTACTTTGTAATATTATTTGAATAATAACATTACTATTGAAATGGTACGGGGTGAGAGACTTGAACTCTCACATCTTGCGATCTGGAACCTAAATCCAGCGCGTCTACCAATTCCGCCAACCCCGCATTTTCAATAACTCGCTTAGAAAGAATGGTGGCTACACACCGGGATTTGAACCTGGGACCCCATCATTATGAGTGATGTGCTCTAACCAGCTGAGCTATGTAGCCTTTCAATCTTGCCTCTCAGCAAGTGGCGCGTATTATGCAAATGTCGCCGACCTACGTCAACCGTTTTTTTGAAAAAAAACAGACTTTTTATTTGTTTGCCTAAATAGTCAGCATAATGGCGTAATCTATGCAAAAAAGTGCTTATAGGATCTCACTTTTAGTTTTGTTAGCTAAGCTGTCGCTATTTATTGTCAGTGGCATATTTAAAAAAATACTTTTTTAAATATATTTAATTATTTTGAAAGGATGAAGTTTTATTTAATTTGATAATTTATTATCCCGAACTTATACGGATTGGTATTGGGTTAGATGGGTAAATTTTATTAACAATAATAAAAAAGGAGCCGAAGCTCCTTGATGTATTCAAATATTTCTTTAACTATTGGAAATAAATAAATGGCTTTAGCGATTACACGTTAAATCTAAAGTGAACCACGTCACCATCTTTTACTAGATAGTCTTTACCTTCTAAACGCCATTTACCGGCTTCTTTCGCGCCAGATTCACCGTTAAATTGAATAAAGTCATCAAAGCCGATAACTTCAGCACGGATAAAACCTTTTTTCAAAGTCGGTGTGGATAACACCAGCAGCTTGAGGCGCGGTTGCATTTTCTTAACTGTCCATGCGCGTACTTCTTTAACACCAGCGGTAAAGTAAGTTTGTAAATGTAATAAAGAATAACCTGCATTAATTACACGGTTTAATCCGGGTTCTTCTAAGCCCATTTCTGCCATGAATAACTCACGGTCATCATCTTCCATTTCAGAAAGCTCGCCTTCAATTTCGGCACAAACAGCAACTACTACGGCATTTTCTTTGGCCGCAATTTCTTTAACTTGATCTAAATAAAGGTTGTTTTCAAAGCCGTCGTCATTAACATTAGCAATGTACATGGTAGGCTTAATTGTTAAAAAGTTTAAATAGGCAACCGCTGCTTTTTCTTCTTTAGATAAATCTAAAGAGCGGATCATATTGCCTTCTTCAACATGTGCTAATATTTTTCTAATACAGGGATTTCAAATTTAGCGTCTTTATCCTACCTTTAGCACGTTTTGCTTGGCGTTGAATAGCGCGATCTGCGGTGTCCATATCCGCTAAGGCTAATTCTGTATTAATTACGTCAATATCATCAACAGGGCTAATTTTATTGGCAACGTGAATAATGTTGTCGTTTTCAAAACAACGAACCACATGACCAATCGCATCTGTTTCACGAATGTTAGCTAAAAACTTATTTCCTAAACCTTCACCTTTAGAAGCACCAGCGACAAGGCCGGCAATATCAACAAATTCCATAGTGGTTGCTAATACACGTTCAGGATTAACAATTGCTGCTAATTGATCTAAACGAGGATCTGGTACCGGTACAACACCTGTATTTGGTTCTATTGTACAAAATGGAAAGTTAGCTGCTTCAATACCTGCTTTAGTTAAGGCATTAAAAAGAGTTGATTTTCCAACGTTGGGTAAGCCAACTATGCCGCATTTAAATCCCATGATGTGTTCCTAAAATAAGTTAATTTGCTATTTTACTGTGCTTTAAACGAATGTAAGCGATTTTGTGCTTTTTTAAGTCGTCTTTAAGCCATATTTCAAAACAACGGCTGGCTTCATCTAAGCTTTCTTCGATCAAGCTTTGCTCGTTGGCAGGCGCTTTGCCTAATACATGTCCAGTTACGCGATCGCGATGACCTGGGTGGCCAATACCAATGCGTAAGCGGTAAAAATCTTTATTGTTTGCCATACGAGCGATAATATCTCGTAAGCCATTATGACCACCGTGGCCACCGCCTTTTTTTATTTTACAAATGCCCGGTTCAATGTCGAGTTCATCATGCGCAACGAGCATGTTTTCAACTGGAATTCGAAAGAAATTCGCTAAGGGTGCTACTGCCTGACCACTTCGATTCATAAAAGTCGTGGGAATTAATAAATGCACCAACTCTTCGCCAATATAGCCTTTGCCATAATGACCAAAGTATTTCTTTTCAGGTTTGAGTGAAATGTTATAACGAGCGGCAAGTTCTTCTACGAACCAGACACCAGCATTGTGGCGGGTTTTGGTATATTCGGGGCCAGGATTACCTAGCCCCACAACTAACTGAATAGTCATTAAGGAAAGCCTTAATTACGCTTCAGTAGCTTCTTCTTCAGCTTCGTCATCTGCTTTGCCTTTTGGAGCATTAGCAGTAACAACAGCTAGGTCATGTTCAGCACCTTTTGCTAATTCATCAGAAGTAACGCCTTCTGGTAATTTAACGTCAGATAAGTGAAGTGTTTGACCAACTTCTAAGTTAGCTTCGTCTACTTCCACGATGAACTCAGGTAATTTACCTGGTAAACATGAAATAGCAATTTCAGAAACGTGATGTGCAACTGCTAGCGCCTTTCTTAGCAACAGCTTCTTCATTGATGAAGTGAACTGGTACGTTAGTATGAACAGCGTGTGTAGCATCAACACGTAAAAAATCTAAGTGCATTACTAAGTTTTTGTACGGGTGACGTTGCATGTCTTTGATTAAACATTCAACAGGCTTGCCGTCAACGTTTAAAGTTAAAACATGTGAGTAAAACGCTTCTTCTTGTTGTGCACGCCAAACTTTGTTGTGTGCTAATGTTAAAGAAACAGGCTCTTTGCCTTCACCGTAAAGGATAGCTGGAACTTTGTTCGCGTGACGTAGGCGGCGGCTCGCACCTTTCCCTAAGTCTGTACGTACTTCAGCTTCCAAAGTAAAAATATCAGTCATGATTATATACTCATAATTAAATTAAAGTTTTGTTGTTTTTTGCGACCAAAAAACAACTATGTTTGCCGATCCTGCCAAGTATCTTCTTGTAATGTAAGAAACGACTTCTAGCAAAAAAGGCGCGGCATGATAACACTTGAGCGACTTAAAGCCAACGACTTATTATGATTGAGAATAATTTGTTATTTTTTTGCTGATGAATCGAATAATATCGGATGAAAAAAGCGAAATAATAAGAGGGAAATAAAAAAGACACTAAGCTTACGCGTTAGTGTCTTGATCGGATTTTTAAAACTGACAATCTAAGCTAAGATTAAAGCTTCAAACATCGCAGAGATAGATTCTTCGTTACTAACACGACGGATCGCTTCAGATAACATGCCACTTAAGGTTAGTTGGCGAATCTTCTTCAACTTTTTCATTTCTGGTGATAAAGGAATAGAATCAGTCACAATAACTTCATCAATCACTGACTCACCTAAAATTTCAGCGGCTTTGCCTGATAATACTGGGTGGGTCGCATAAGCATAAACATTTTTAGCACCGTGCTCTTTTTAATGCTGCTGCCGCTTTCGCTAAAGTACCACCGGTATCGATCATATCATCAACAATAATACAGTCACGGCCTTCAACATCACCAATAATATGCATTACTTGTGCAACGTTAGCTTTTGGACGACGCTTATCAATAATAGCAAGGTCAGCATCATTTAATAATTTAGCAACCGCACGGGCACGAACAACACCACCAATATCAGGTGAAACAACAACAGGGTTGTCTAAGTTTTTGTTGATCATGTCGTCCTAATAAAATTGGAGTACCAAACACGTTATCTACAGGAACATCAAAGAAACCTTGAATTTGTTCAGCATGAAGGTCAACAGTTAATACACGGTCAACACCAACACTTGATAAGAAGTCAGCAACTACTTTTGCTGTGATTGGTACACGAGCACTACGCACTCGACGATCTTGGCGTGAATAGCCAAAGTAAGGAATAACGGCGGTAATTCTGCCGGCTGATGCACGACGTAAAGCGTCGATCATCACAATTAATTCCATAATATTATCGTTAGTTGGTGCACAGGTTGATTGAATGATAAAAACATCTGCACCACGAACGTTTTCAGTGATTTCAACGCTAATTTCACCATCACTAAAACTGCCTACTTTTGCTTTGCCTAAACTAATGTATAGACGGTCTGCAATTTTTTTAGCCAGTTCAGGGGTGGCGTTACCCGCAAAAATTTTCATGTCAGGCACGGTCAGTTCCTCAGAAACTTTTTTGACATTAATATTAGGTTAACAGTAATGCTTTTTAATAACTTGTTATTGAAAACAACAAGACATTAATTAGCCATACTCTTAACCGGTAAATCGTTAATAGCTTGTATCAAGGGAGAAGTATTTATCCCTTGTGCAATAAAAGAATAGGTGTTTTTAGGCAACTGATTTTTTACGGCAATAGCTTCATGTTCTGATGCAAAACGTGAAAAAATACACGCTCCAGTACCAGTCATTCGAGATGGCGCGTATTCTACCAACCAAGCCAGTAGCTTGGCAACCTCAGGATGGTGTTTTATTACCCATGTTTGACAATCATTTTGTAAGTTGTCGAGATTGTCGGTGATATTATCATCAGTGAAGATGATTTTAGGGGTATTGCGCGTTAAGTCTTTGGCAGTAAAAACGGCGGCGGTAGAAATGCTGATGTCAGGTTTCGTCACTAAATACCAATGCTCGCTAGGTTGAACCGGCGTTAATTGTTCACCAACACCTTCGGCGAAAGCAGCAAAGCCATGAATAAATATAGTACGTCAGCACCTAGCGCTAAGCCCATTTGGGCTAATTCATGGCTGCTAAGATGAGTTTGCCATAGTGCATTGAGTGCTAATAAAATTGTGGCGGCATTTGATGAACCACCCTAAACCACCACCCATAGGTAAAATTTTATCAATACTGATTTGGGCACCGAATGAGGTTTTACTGTGTTGTTGTAAAATTTTTGCCGCTTTAACAATTAAATTACTTTCTTCAGGCACCCCTTTAAATTCAGTAAGTAAGGTTATTTTATTATCACGGGTTGGGGTGATCGTGATGGTGTCACCGTAATTTAAAAATTGAAAAAGTGTTTGTAGATCATGATAACCATCAGGACGCTGACCAACGATATGAAGAAATAAATTCAGTTTTGCCGGCGACGGAAATTGATAGCTTTTATCGAGATAAAAATTAGTGACTTGAGAATTTTCAAGCGCTGAATTGGATGATGACACGGTTATAATTTCCACTCATTAATATTGATTTTTATCGTTAACTGCTCTTGTTTAATGACTAACTTAGTTGCCAGTTGATGACTATTAACGGTTTGATAACCTTGGTAACTAATTTTGCCATTTTTGTTGATTAAAAGTGCTAGTTAATAACTTAGGCAGGGAGGTTTTTTCGTCAAGGGTTATTTGATCTGTCTGTAAATAAGGTAAGCCTTTATGTGTGCTTGTTTGGTTGGTAATATGATTGGAGTTGATTAGTAAGTCGTGGATAAATCTATAATGCCTTGGTATGTTTTGCCATCAACTTCTAAAGGTATGTAAACCATTTTTACTTATGATTTTAAGGCATTAATACTTTCAATAAGTTGTTAAATTTAAACATGATTTTGTGCATCGAGATATTATAAAAAAGGTTACTTTATCGCGTTATCTTGTTGAATAAAAGCTATTTTACCGCTTGTTTGTTGGCTTGGCGCTTTCATTTGGTGATTGCGCTCTTTTAGGGTTTGATTAATTTAGTGGTGCATTGTTTTGGTTGGTTTGAAACCAGTGAACATTAATAGAAATAAATGAATAACAAAGGTAAAATTTGGCAGGTCATTTTATCTAGTAATCTCTGTAATCATGGATATTTTCTACTAAAGCGGGTTTATCTTTTGCTTTTGTAGTAATAGCTTTAAATCAACATGGATATTTCGTAAAATTATTTCATTTTTTATGTATTTGTTAGTTCACTGTATTGATGAAAGCACACTATAAGAAGAAAACACTTTCCGCTTTTTTATCGGTTGTTCAAAAGGTTGAACTGTTGCCTATGTCGTGTTGCTTTAGGTATTAATCGCAAAACTGCACAGTTGCTGTTCGGAAAAGATTTCTTTTAATCTGACAAGTTGCGTGTGCTACGGATGATGCTGAATACGTTAATTGTAAAGAAGTTGCGATCCTGTCAGCATTGATATTGAGCTATCTTGTTCAGAAGGTGATGTTGAACGTACCAAAGAAAAAAATAGTGCGTTGGTTAGAACAGCATCATCAAGTAAGTGCAGCCACTATTTTACCGAGCTTGTATTGGCATCATGACGTAAAAGCGGTTAATCACATGATGCGGGTTGCCTGTGGTTTAGATTCGTTAGTGTTAGGTGAACCGCAAATTCTTGGCCAAATGAAACAAGCTTATAGCCAAGCAAAAGCGGCCGGTTCCATGGCTTTAGTTATGGATCGTTTATTTCAACGCACCTTTGGTGTGGCGAAACAAGTGCGTACTGAAACTGAAATTGGTTCAAGTGCCGTTTCTGTGGCTTTTGCCGCGATTAATTTAGCAAAACATATTTTTGGCAAGCTTGATAAATCAAGAGTGCTGTTAGTTGGTGCCGGTGAAACCATTGAGTTGATTGCGAAACATTTATATGAAAATAATGTTGGTAAAATTACCGTAGCCAATCGCACCATTACACGCGCAAAGTGATGGCGAAGCAAATTGGCGCTGAAGTGGTTACTTTAGCGCAAATCCCTGAGCAAATTGCCAATGCGGATATTGTTATTAGTTCTACGGGCAGTACCTTACCTATTATTGGTAAGGGCATGATGGAACATGCGTTAACGCAACGTAAGCATCAACCAATTTTTATGGTTGATTTAGCGGTACCAAGGGATGTTGAAGAACAAGTAGGTGAATTAGAAGACGCGTTTTTATATACAATTCATGATTTACAAGCATTATTGCTAAAAATTTAGACAGTCGTCGTCCAAGCTGCGGTTGAGGCTGAGTCGATTGTTAATAAACAAGCTAATAGCTTTATGGCTTGGTTACGTGGCTTAAATACGCAAGATACGGTAGTGAGTTATCGTAAACAGTGTTTAATACATCGTGATGAATTATTAGAAAAAGCCCTAAGTCAATTACAAAACAATAAATCGCCAGAAGCGGTTGTTGCTGAATTGGCGACCAAATTAACCAATAAATTTATGCATGCCCCCACTACGGCTATACAAACAGCAGCTCAAGGTGGCGAGCTCTCGACAAACTTGTTTATTTACGTGATGTCTTTGATATTGATGTTGATATTAATCGTCACGAAAATAATGCAGACCTAATTAAAAACAAGAAATAAGAAACATTAATGAATAAATCTGTTTATCAAAAACTGGAAGGCTTAGTTGAGCGTTTCGAAGAAGTTCAAGCCTTGTTATCTGATCCAGCAACGATTGCTGATCAGGAAAAATTTCAAGCATTATCAAGAGAGTTTAAAAAACTAGAAGTTGTTGTTAATGCCTTTCATGCCTTCCAAGGGGCGGAAGATGATTTAGCCACTTCAGAAGAAATGCTAAAAGATGATGACCCTGATATGCGTGACATGGCGCAAGAAGAATTTAAAGCGGCTAAACAAGCGGTTGAAGATTTAGAAAGCGAATTACAAATTTTATTATTACCTACCGATCCAAAAGATGACAACAACTGTTTTGTTGAAATTCGTGCCGGTGCCGGTGGTGATGAAGCGGCGATATTTGCTGGTGATATTTACCGTATGTACACTCGTTATGCTGAAAAACAAGGCTGGCGTGTTGAATTAATGAACTCACACGAAAGTGAGCAGGGCGGCTTTAAAGAAATCATCATGAAAATTGATGGTGAAGGCGTGTATGGTCAAATGAAATTTGAATCAGGTGGTCACCGTGTACAACGAGTACCTGAAACAGAATCACAAGGCCGCGTTCATACCTCAGCTATTACTGTGGTTGTTATGCCTGAAATTCCAGAGTCTGAAGCAATTGAAATCAACAAAGCTGATTTAAAAGTAGATACTTTCCGTGCCTCGGGTGCTGGTGGTCAGCATGTTAACAAAACTGACTCAGCTATTCGTATTACCCATATTCCTACCGGTGTTGTCGTTGAATGTCAGGATCAACGTTCACAACATAAAAACCGCGCCCAAGCGATGTCAGTACTACAAGCACGTTTACAACAAGCGGAAGATGAAAAGCGCCGTAGCGAAGAAGAATCTTCTCGTCGTAATCTTGTTGCAAGTGGTGATCGTAGTGAGCGTATCCGTACTTATAACTACCCACAAGGCCGTATGACGGATCACCGTATTAACTTAACTTTGTATCGTTTAAATGAAGTGATCGAAGGTAACTTACAGCTAGTACTTGAGCCAATATTACAAGAAAACCAAGCGGATTTATTAGCGGCACTTGCTGATCAAAATTAAATTTTATTGCTGCCTGGTAAGCACCATTATTAAAAGCGTTGTTATAAAATTTGTCTGAATATACGATTAAATGTTTGCTCCTACATGGTCAGCAAACACTGCAACACAGCTCTGACTCAGCCAAGCTTGATAGCCAAGTGCTATTGAGCTTTGTGCTTAATAAACCAATCAGTTATTTATTTACTTGGCCCGAACATGAACTAAGTGAGCCTCAAGAGCAGCAATTTCAGCAATTACTTAAGCGACGCTTAAATGGTGAGCCGATTGCGTATTTGGTCGGTGAAAAAGAGTTTTGGTCGTTAACCTTAAATGTTGCACCATCAACTTTAATTCCGCGTCCCGATACTGAAACCTTAGTAGAGTTAGTACTTGCTAATCATAATGACGCTAATTTGGCTTGTTTAGATCTTGGTACAGGTACTGGCGCTATTGCGTTAGCATTAGCAAGTGAACGTAAAAATTGGTTAATCCATGCGGTTGATTATCATGACGACGCCGTTTTGTTAGCGCAAAAAAATGGACAGCAAAATCAGCTTCAGCAAGTTGAAATTTATCAAAGTGATTGGTTTAGTCAGGTAAATAATCATCAAGGTTTTGATATTATTGTCAGCAATCCGCCTTATATTGATGAAAATGACCATCATTTATCACAAGGGGATGTGCGCTTTGGAGCCGTTATCAGCGTTAGTGGCTAAAGAACAAGGTTATGCTGATATTAGCCATATAGTTGAACATGCTAGAAGCTATTTTACTGAACATGGCTTCTTATATATTGAACATGGCTTTGAACAAGCACAGCAAGTACAAGCCATTTTTTGTCAATATGGTTATCAACAAGTACAAACACAACAAGATTTAGCTGGTAATGATCGTATTACTTACGGGCAATACCTTAAAAATTAAACGATTAATAATAAATACAAAAAATAAGGATCACAAATGAAACATTTACACATGACCATAGCGCTGATCAGCGTCAGTTTATTTACTTTACGCTTTATTTGGAGCTTAATGAACTCACCTAAATTACAACAAAATGGGTAAAAATTACCCCCGCATGTTGTTGATACTTGTTTATTAGCTGTTGGTGTTGTGATGTGGGTGCAATTAGCGTTAAATCCACTTGAACAAATGTGGTTTGCCGAAAAAGCTATTAGCGGTATTAGCTTATATTTTACCGGAATTTATACCTTGAAATTTGCTCGTAATAATACCATGAAGGTGTTTGGGTATTTAGGTGCTATTGGTTGGGTTATGTTAATTGTGCGAGTGGCAATGAGCAAAGAAGCTTATTTTCTTTAAACGCTTAGTGTTAATCCCCATATAAACGTTATAAATTCACGTGTTAAGTTAGTTGTATTTAAAGCATGAAAGAGTTGTTGTTATCAGAAATTAATCATGAGGCTGTTGAGCCGCTTGAGAAGCTGTTGCTTTGATTGAAAAGTTTATTTTTGATCATAAAGTTGATGTCGACGAAGTGAAGCTATTAGCAGAGCATTGTCAAAAAAGAAGTCGCCGATATTGAAAATACAATGGAACGAGCCGAGCAAGTCATTAATGAAATTTATGTTCATCAATTATTTATTGATAATAAACGTCATGTTTGGCCGGTGGTGAGCCATCAAATTCATAATGCCTTGTCTTATCGTATCATGGCGCCAGTATTAAAGTCGATCATGTTGCAGTACATTATTGAACGTAGTGGTTTTGACACAGATATAGTGTTTGTACCTGAAAAAGTGATGGTAAGAATTACCTGTGATGATGATTTTGCCATTGTTTTTGATCCCGTTACTGGCGAGTCGTTATCGTGGCAAGACTTAGATGATCGCTTAACGGATTTTGATAACGAACCTCATGATGATTTTGTGCAATCTATTGATACGCAGGATATTTTGTATAAATACGTGTCGTCATTAAAAGATTCACTGATCAATGAATTTCATTTTGATAAAGCGTTAAAATGTGTTGATGTTTTATTAGCGATGCGACCCGATGATCCGTTTGAACGTCGTGACCGTGGTTTTTTGCTTCATCAACTCGATTGTTTTAAAGTGGCTTACGATGATTACCGCTTTTTGTTGAGCAGTGCCCGCAAGATCCAGCGGCACAATTATTAAAACATCAGTTAGACAACATTACGGTTAATGACACCATTTTACATTAATAGCACACTTAACAGTGGGGCTTCAGTATTGGAGTTTAAAGTTTAAATGACTTCTTCAGCCATGATCACTAATGATGCCGTTGTCTTAGGTTATTGGCTGTTATATTAGGACTTGTTTTTAAAACTCAGGCAAGTCAAAAGGCCATTTTTTCAACGTTTTATCGTTATGTTCCTGCCTTATTACTATGTTACTTTTACCCTCGTTATTAAATACCTTTAATGTTGTTGATGGCAATGCCTCATCAATTTATTACGTAGCATCACGATATTTATTACCGGCATGTTTAGTGCTTTTAACAATTAGTATCGACTTTAAAGCCATTTTAAGTTTAGGCCCAAAAGCGTTAATTTTATTTTTAACCGGCATTAGGCATTGTCATTGGTGGCCCTATTGCGTTATTAACGCTTAGTTATTTTTGCTCCCGAACTGATTGGTGTTGATGGCCCTGATGCCGTTTGGCGTGGTATGGCAACACTAGCCGGCTCATGGATTGGTGGTGGTGCTAATCAAGCGGCAATGAAAGAAATGTTTAATGTTGGCGGTGATATTTTTTCGGCCATGGTGACGGTTGATATTTTAGTTGCCAATATTTGGGTGGCGGCTTTATTAATACTGGCGGCCAATCATAAAAAAATTGATGCAAAAACAGGCGCTGATGTTAGTGCGATTGAAGCCTTAAAAACTAAGGTCACTAAGTTACAAGCACAGCAGTTAACGCCACTTGTTTATCAAATTATATGACAGTTCTTGCGGTTGGCTTTTTGGCATAACTGGCTTGGCACATTTTTGTGCGGATATATTAGCGCCGTATTTTTCGTTACATCATCCGTGGTCGGCTAAATATAGTCTAACTAGTTCATTTTTCTGGTTGATTGTGATTGTCACCACGCTTGGTATTTCACTGTCTTTTACGAAAGCACGTAACATTGAGCAATATGGTGCCAGTAAAATAGGTACCAGCTTTTTATATATTTTAATTGCAGCGGTTGGTTTGCATATGGATGTTCTGGCCATTGCTGAAACACCGCTTGTATTTACCTGCGGTTGGCTGTTTATGGATGTTAATTCATGCCTGTTACAATGTTAGTTGTTGCAGTCGTTAAAGCGCCATTTGTTTTTGTAGCGCGTTTGGCCTGAAGCGAATGTAGGCGGGGCGACATCTGCCCCATGGTTACATCTGCTTTCACTTTCATCCTAGCTCACGTTGTTGTTTTATTGGCCGTATTAGGGTATGGCG
>JAYQHI010000009.1:0-6821 GCA_038141035.1 Alteromonadaceae bacterium | reverse complement strand
GCAAAACGCTTGAATCAGCTTTCAGAAGAAAAAATAATTTAGACATAGAAACTTATAAAGACCTAAAGCGACAGCTCCCTGCTATAAAAAATACCCTGGTATGCCGGTGAAACAATTTCTGTTGGTATTGGACAAAGTTTTGGTTAGTAACGCCATTACAGTTAGCACAAGCCACATCGATATTAGTCAATAATGAGGCAAAATTAAAGCGCATTTCGTAGCAAGTATTAATGAAAGCCAAGCCGTAAAAACACCACAACCCAATGAGCAATTATTATTAGCGGCAGATAATGCCACCGACAAAGCTAGCGCGAACATAAATGAAAAAGCGCAGACGACATCACCGATGACAGCAATCATGAACTGAGCCGCCAATCGTTTTAAATAATCTAAAAACTGGCAACATGTTCTTGATGGCTTACATAATACGGTGCAAAATTTGGCGCTACAGCACATAATGCCTTTTTAAAGGTAGCCATTATGATGCGGCAGGTAAAACCGGCTCTGCACAAGTAGCGAGTCTAGGCGAAAACGAAAATATGACGCAGCAACAACACAAGAAAACCAACGTGATAATGCCATGTTTGTTGCTTTGCTCCTTTTGACAACCCTGAAATAGTGGTTGCCGTTGCTATGGAGAACGTTGCTAAAGGTGGTGGCGCTACCAACGCGGCTCCTGTTGCTCGTCAAATAATGGATCAATATTTTGGTCAACGATTTGCTGAACATGAAATTACCAGCTTTATGCTTGCCTCACATTCGGCACCTAGAGCACGCTGAGCATGATCACAACCTGCACCACCTTTCTACATTAGAGCATGAAAGTATATCTCCACGGGTCAATACCTTATCTAGTCAAGGCACAAACTAATGTTTTCACAAGATCACGACAGCCCCAAAAAACAAACCTTGCTACAAAAACTTCATATCGATTTACCATTATTGTTAGGGCTGATCACTTTAATGATTTTAGGCTTATTTGTTGTTTATAGTGCTGGAGGCCAAGAAACTGCCTTAGTGATCCGACAAATTACCCGTTTAGGCATTGCCCTTTTAGTGATGTTTGCCGTTGCCCAAGTTCCCCCTAGCGTTTATGAAAAATGGGCGGTACCAGTATTTATTGTCGGCATTTTATTATTGGTTGCGGTTTTACTCTTTGGCCATATCGGTAAAGGCGCACAACGTTGGTTAGATTTAGGCTTTATGAAGTTTCAACCTTCAGAAATAATGAAATTGATCGTTCCTATAATGATCGCTTGGTATATTAGCCAAAACAATTTACCGGCTAAAATTAAAGATATTGTTGTTGCCTTTATTTTAGTATTAATTCCTACCTTATTAATTGCTAAACAACCTGATTTAGGGACGTCATTGTTAATCGCTAGTTCAGGCTTATTTGTTATATTTCTTGCCGGTGCTAGCTGGAAATTAATTACCGTTTGTGGTGGTTTAGCTGGCTTATTTGCGCCTATCCATTGGTATTTTTTTATGCAAGATTACCAAAAACAACGCGTCTTAACTTTTTTAAATCCAGAAGCGGACCCTTTGGGTAGCGGCTACCATATTATTCAATCAAAAATCGCAATTGGTTCAGGCGGCATTACAGGTAAAGGTTGGTTACAAGGCACTCAATCACAACTAGAATTTTTACCGGAACGCCATACCGACTTTATTTTTTCTGTGTTTAGTGAAGAATTTGGTTTGATCGGCGTGTTGTTATTACTACTGGTTTATTTAGCAATAGTCATGCGCGGCTTATGGATAGCCGTTAATGCTCAGCAAGCCTTTACTAAGTTATTAGCCGGTAGCTTAACCCTAACTTTTTTTGTTTATGTTTTTGTGAATATTGGTATGGTTTCCGGTATCTTACCTGTTGTTGGTGTACCACTACCCCTCGTCAGTTATGGTGGAACATCAATGGTGACATTAATGGCGGGTTTTGGCATATTAATGGCGATCAGTACCCGAAAACGTTTCATTGCTTAATTTATCAATTAACCTGAAGGTTAGCTGGCTCAACAATGCGCATTATCAAAATAAGTACATCAAATAGGTAAATTATCCTCTTATGTCTGTTATCAAATTTTCTTTCCAAAATATTCTCTGTTGTTTTAGTTTATTAGTGCTATTAGCGGCTTGTGCGCCAACAGGTCGATACCAGCAGCATAAAGATTCCGTGCCAAGCAGAACACCAAGTGAGGCAGAATTAAAAGACGCTATCCCTCGAGCCGAAGCGTTAAGCCGAGGTGGTAATAAACATTATACTGTCCGCGGTAAAAACTATTTGGTATTGCCAAACGCAATAAAATTCAAAGAAAAAGGTATTGCCTCATTTTACGGCGAAAAATTTCATGGTCACTTAACCTCCAATGGTGAAATTTATAATATGTACGCCATGACCGCCGCCCATAAAAATTTGCCCTTACCTACTTATGTAAAAGTTAAAAATTTAGAAAATAATCGTACTGCAATTGTTCGTGTTAATGATCGAGGCCCTTTCCACCCTGGTAGGATCATCGACTTATCTTATAGCGCCGCTTATAAATTAGGCATAACAGGCACTGCCCAAGTTGAAATTGAAGCGATCACCGATTTTACACCGCCCCGTTGAAGACCCTAACCCTGCGGTGGTTATTACTACACCAATAACACCGGTAACGCCTTTGAGTACCACACATCAACCAGCAGAATTTACCGAACCAACACCAGTACAAGCACAAGTAAACAAAGCGATTAAACAACCTTATATTCAAGTATTTGCAACACAAACCCAACCATGGCAAAAAGTTTAATTGCCTCATTAACTCACAAATACAAAACCCCCGTCATATCGCAACCTAGCAATGGCTTGTACCGAATTATTATGGGACCATTTAAAAACCCAAGTGAGCGTTTTTTAATGTTGCAGCAATTAAAAGGCGCTGGCTACGAAAATGCATTTGGTAAAGAAATGTTTCAGCCATAGCCAAGTAATTTAAAAATGATAGTACTGTCGATGAACATTTTTCTCATCCACTAATAATCAGAATTTAAAGGAACGTTATGCCTTTTAAAAACGGCTAAACATCGTAGCAAACTCATTTCAATTATTGGCGCAGTCACCTTTGGTGTATCTTCTATTACGCATGCTTTTATTATGCCCGCGCCACCTAGTATCAATGCTAAAGGTCATATATTAATTGACTATCATACCGGTAAAGTGATTTCGGAAGAAAATGCCGACATGCAATTGGCACCGGCTAGTTTAACCAAAATGATGACAAGTTATATTATCGGCACTGAAATCGCCTCAGGTAATATTAGTACAACGGATAAAGTTGCCATCAGCAAAAATGCTTGGGCGACGGGTAATCCAGTTTTTAAAGGCTCATCATTAATGTTTTTAGAAGTGGAACAGAAGTTTCTGTTTCTGATCTCAACCAAAGCATTATTGTAGCATCAGGTAATGATGCTTGTGTGGCGATGGCAGAACACATTGCCGGCAGTGAGAGTGCTTTTGCTGATATGATGAATGCGCATGCTCAGCAGTTAGGTATGAGCAGCAGCTATTTTGAAAATAGCCATGGTTTAGACAGTACTGGAATACGTTACAACTCCGCGTGACATGGCCACTTTAGGTGTAGCGCTCATTCGTGATGTGCCTGAAGAATATGTGCTTTATAAAAAGAAATCTTTTACCTTCAACAACATTAAACAGCATAACCGCAATAGCTTATTGTGGGATAAAAGCATGAATGTTGATGGCATAAAAAAACCGGCCATACTTCACAAGCCGGTTATAGCTTAGTTACCTCCGCCACTAAAGACGGAATGCGCTTAGTCAGTGTGGTTATGGGTACTGAAAGTGAACGAGCACGTAAAGTAGAAAGTAAAAAATTACTTAACTATGGCTTCCGCTTTTTTTTGAAACGTTCACCCCGTATAAAGCCGGTGAAAAATTTGCCACCAACCGCGTTTGGATGGGTGATGTGAAAGAAGTGGATTTAGGGATTTTAACCGATACACCGATCACTATTCCTCGTGGCCAACGTAAAAATTTAAAAGCGAACTTTGAGCTGAGATCGTCAGCTAGAAGCCCCTCTTGCGAAAGGTACAGTGGTTGGTAAAGTATTTTTACAGCTTGATGGCGAAGATATTGCTCAATATCCATTAGTCACGTTAGCGGAAGTCAATGAAGGTGGTATGTTTAGTCGTTTAGTTGATTATGTCAAACTGCAATTTGCTAACTAATTAATACTTTTCTATTTCTTAAAAAAACCTCCACTAGGAGGTTTTTTTAACTCTGATGTTCATCCTACCTACTAGTTATCACAATGATTTCTAACATAGATGATCTTAATTATCCCCTCGATTAAATTTAATGTTAAAATGTCAGTCATTAGCTGTATTGCCGCTGATATTTTTAGCAAAGGCAATTCACACAAAAGTAACAACGATGTTGAGTGAGATAAAAATGCAAACTAAGTTTGATGAGTTATTAGACTTTCCTACAGTACTAAACTTTAAAGTAATGGGCGTTGCTTGTGATGAGTTACCCGATCTCATTATTGCTGAATTGCAAAAGCATACGCCCGCAGATTACACATTCAAAATAAAGCCAAGCTCAAAAGGTAACTATCATTCGGTTTCTATTCCTGTTCGAGTGACCAGTAAAGAACATATAGAGATGATCTACAAAACGGTAAACGCTATCGAGCAAGTTCGCTACGTTTTATAACTGAGGATAGATAACCGGATAGGTTGTCTGAAAAAGCGTGTCAGTAGCTACTATAACGTCACGCGCATTAACTTTAGATAAAAGTAAACGAGTACTACTTTGCAGCAACCACTCATTATAAGACAACTTGCTAACCAAGAATACACGGCCATTTGGCAAGCCATGAAAGACTTTACCGACGCACGTGATGATTCGGTAATTGACGAATTATGGCTAGTTGAGCATTTTCCCGTATTCACGCAAGGACAAGCAGGTAAAGCTGAACATTTATTAATGCCTGGCGATATACCCGTGGTAAAATCTGATCGTGGTGGCCAAATTACGTATCATGGCCCAGGGCAGCAAGATCTATTTTTTTGATCAACCTACGTCGTCGAAAAATGGGTATTCGTCAATTAGTTAGTTTAATTGAAAATGGTATTATTGCCTCACTTGCCGATTATGGTATTGATGCACAAGCAAAACCCGAAGCACCGGGTGTTTATGTTGACGGAAAAAAAATTGCGTCATTAGGTTTACGCGTTCGTAAAGGCTGCTCTTTTTCATGGCCTTGCACTGAATGTAAATATGAATTTAGCCCCCTTTTTACGTATTAACCCATGTGGTTATGCCGGTTTAGAAATGGCTCAGACTGCTGATATTAACGGTCCACAAACGGTTAATGAAGCTGGTCAATCTTTAATAAAACACTTAAGCCAATTGCTAAACGCAAGTGAGCTAAGCTTTAAAACAGGTTTGGAAACAGAATATGACAGTTAAAACAACACGTGTTGAACCCGGTACAAAATTACGCGACGCCGATAAAATGGCGCATATTCCGATCAAAGTTGTCCCGTCTGAGCGCGAAACCATGTTACGTAAACCGGATTGGTTACGTATTAAATTACCACGCACGACTGACAAAATAGAATCATATCAAGGCCTCTTTAAGAAAACATGGTTTGCATTCAGTTTGCGAAGAAGCTTCATGCCCTAACCTTTCAGAGTGTTTTAACCACGGTACCGCTACCTTTATGATTTTAGGTGATATTTGTACTCGTCGTTGCCCATTTTGTGATGTTGGCCATGGTCGTCCATTAGCTGCAGATAAAGAAGAACCAAAAAAACTCGCCTTAACATTAAAAGACATGGCGCTAAAATATGTGGTTATTACTTCGGTGGATCGTGATGATTTACGTGATGGTGGCGCTAGTCAATTTGCAGAATGTATTAAAGAAATTGAAATACACTCACCACATACCAAAATCGAAATATTAGTGCCTGACTTCCGTGGTCGTATGGATAAAGCGCTTGAGATCTTAAACGCACACCCGCCACATGTGTTTAACCACAACATGGGAAACCGCGCCACGCTTATATACCAAAGCGCGTCCAGGTGCTAACTATCAGTGGTCATTAGATTTATTGAAAAAATTTGGTGAAGCCAATCCAACAGTGCCAACTAAATCAGGTTTAATGGTAGGTTTAGGTGAAACCAACGAAGAAATTTTACAAGTAATGCAAGACTTACGTGATCATGGCGTTACCATGTTAACCATTGGTCAATACTTACAGCCAAGTAAGCACCATTTACCTGTAGAGCGTTATGTTCACCCTGATGATTTCGATATGTTCCAACGCGAAGCAATGAAAATGGGCTTTGATCACGCAGCTTGTGGGCCATTGGTTCGTTCAAGTTATCATGCTGATAAACAAGCAGCAGGTGAAGAAGTTAAATAACTTTTACGCTAACATTAAAAGCCAAAGCTCCTTTATTAAGGCTTTGGCTTTTTTTTCGATGATAAAAAGTCGCTAACTATTATCCCCCCTTCTACAACATCGATAAAGACAAAAAAGGTAAGCTCTTATCTCTAAAACTAATTGTTCATGGTTGCTAAACTGAGTTGGCGTTTTTCTTGATGTAGACTGACGGTTTCAAATTCATAGCCAAATAAGGCAATATCTTTTGCATAAAGTTTGGCAACTATCTGTTTTAACTCTTCATCATAGTATTCACTATAATGCTTATTCACACGTTTATTTATCCGAAATAAGTGTCGAAAGCGACGTGTCCATAAACGCCGAAAAACTATAAGATGAATTTTTATGAGGCAAACTCGAATCG
>JAYQHI010000008.1:0-204324 GCA_038141035.1 Alteromonadaceae bacterium | reverse complement strand
TCTAGGGATTTTCCCTCTAAAGTAACATAAATCGCCATAACCCAAGCAGTTAGTGGCTTGTGGAGCTGGGTTACCTTTCATTTTAGACTTCATTTTGAACAATAGGCCTAGTTATTTCTGTAAATCAGGTAGTTTTGCGGGTTACTAGCGAACTGATAAGTGCCTTAGATTAATATTCTGCCATGCAACGGGTGATACTTGTCGTTGTTATTGCAGCTTTTTTCCGTCACCAACGTCTTTCAAAGTGCAGTAGTAGATGACTTAGGATCATCGAGTTAAAGTAAATAATTGCATTTGCCGCTTCAAACGGGCACACTCGTTCCAAACGACTATTTCTGATTCGTTTTTTCCGCGGAACTGGTCACGATTGACCGATGCAATGGCTCGCCTGAGGAAACGTCGTTGCCAGGGCTTCGCCTCGGTTCAGTGCTCGTTGAACATATTGGCAGACTTGCATCATCAATATAATCAAGTAAATATTGGCCTTTTGATGAGCCTATTATATTCCGTTAATGCTTGTAATATAGGGTGTCCAGATGGATAACCAGATAATTTGCGTACTAGCAATGCCTGTGTTGTGCGTTTTTCTTGAAGGGATAACACAATACGCTGAATATCCTGCCAGCCTTCCTCAATCACATTCATTTTTATCGGCTTTTTCAGCGCCAGATGCGTATTTCCGTCGTCGCTTTCAGTTACGTTAAATAGGTCATTGATCACACTGGTGAACTGAGCATACCTAGGCGCAAAACTATAACCGCATAAATCCAATAAGGCATAATTAACATGATTAACACCATGGGTGTCGGTTGAGAGGACATCTGGCTTAAGATCACTAGTATTAGATTGTAGTAAGTCGTAAATATAATGGGACTCATGCTCATTAGATCCTATGATACGGGCATTTAACGCACTATGATTGGCAACTAACGTCATGGCCGTAATACCTTTGTTGGTGCCGAAGTATTTCGAGGAGTAGCGAGTTTTAAAAGTCTCAAGGTGAGTTTCAAATTTTTGCCCATCGGTACTGGCGTGTAGGACGTCTTCTTGGATGTGATAGTGACGGAAAATAGAGAGTGCCGCTACTGCGTTATTGATGATATCACTTGCCTCTTGCAAGGTTTCAGGCCTAATATAATTAGCTTGTATAGTGCTTAGATGCTCATAACTGCGATCAGATATTTGTGCCATCCCATATACGCCACGATGTGTCGCATTCGCAATGAGAATAGCCAATAAATCATCCTGATTGGCGCCTACTTGTTTTTGGATTGGCAGCACGTGTGCGAAGCATTGCATAAAGTTGGTTTCTTTGTTCAACATAACGCAACACATCAGCAATACTGACGGGGATCATCTGTTTAAAGAAGGGGTTGTTGACAAGTGATTGGGAGCCTTTAACTGGCAGTCGCCATCGTGTGCCACTTCGGCTCTTCATGATCACATTGCGGTTATCACCATTATCAATGTGACGAGCAACATCTTCTAGGGATGTTGTTAAGCGTATTTGTTTTACTTGCAGTAGCTTCTGAATCGGCTGCTTTAGCTTTTCCAACGTTGACGATGCCAATAGATCAGACTGTATTGACGATGCAATTAAGTCGTCTTCTAGCGCACGATATTTAGTGACGTTTGATAAGTAAATTCGACCATTAAGCCGAGAAGCCAGTTGACGGTAAAGCAACCATTCGTATCGCTGTGGATGAACAACATCGTTGTTGAGTAACCATGGACGATGTTTTTGTTGGATAAGTGTACTATCCATTGTTTGCAATGTATTACCTGCTAATAGTTCTGTTTTTGTGGTTCTGAGCTGTGTCACCAATACTTGAGCCTTTACCTGCTTGGCATTCAAGACATAGAAACACGGGCCTTAATAACTGCTCAATTAACCCGTTTTGATCATCATAATATTGCCATTGATATTCTTCTACTGTGCGTTTTTGCTTTTTAAGTACAGGCATAGCGTTTCTATGTCTTGGTTATTCATTACACTCAATGCTTGTTGCCTAACCGTTGCAAATGGTTGATTATCGTCGATACTGTCATCAACAAACAGATGGAGTAATTCTGCAGCTTTGGTGACATTGTCCGCAGCTGACCTCCATGAATCAAACACTGCCTGTTGGGCAAACGCATGCGCAGCTTCTTGTTGTTTCCGGATATGATGAATAAAACCATCAGTCAGTCGCTCTAAGCTTTGCCGTATGCGTTGAGTCAGAAAAACACAGCAACCATAGGTGTTGCTGTGGACGCTTAAAGCGTTTTAGTTTACTGCCATAATAATCCACCATTTCACCGAAGTGTTGTTGGTTTTTTAGACGATAAGGCTAAGTCCTTAACAGCATCATCAATCTGTCTTGTATAAGGCTGTAACTGATGATAAACAATCAGTTCTTTTTTTAGCTCTGTCACCATAACGCTTTTTGCACCTGCTCCAGAAGCTGGCTTAAGGAGAGCCCATCTTTGTCATCGATAATAGTATTTAGAAATTCGTGTAGTTCAGATGAAACATGAATACGAAGCTTATTATTTAACCCCTTCTTTACCTGTTGGATAACACGACTGATAAGCTTTTGTAAGACAGTATATTTAGGGATGGCAATTCTATGCGTTGCTAGAGATTCAGCGGCTGCATCGAATAGATAACGAGGCTCAAGCCAAGCTTTGCCGACCATAACAAGATGATCGTACAACGGCGCAAAGTGCAGACTTTCGTCCCATTTCTGATAGTTTAATAACCTCAGTATTCTTTGATATATACGGTCACGTTGCATCTTATTTATGCTGAAAGGCCTGATCCCTTTGCCTCCTTGAACTTGCGTTGAAATAAACTGCATATCGTCAAAGATGAGGTTAAAGCTAGGTGAAAGAATGACAGGCTTAGACTTAAAATACCCTAATAAAGCAATGAAATAACATCGGTGGTTCCTTAGGCGAATACTTTTCGACTCTGTTAACTCGATCTCGTTTGGCGTAAAATACAATCGTTGCTGTTCAAGTGATAATAGCGGCGGAGAATATAGATCAAGCTGCTCAGCTTTGGTAAGAATTGAGTTCGTTTTTTATAGCCATAGGAATTACGTTAAGTTTAAGGGGTAGTTAACCTCATAATTTGCCATACTTTGGAGAAGTAACCCACCTTTGTATGCCTTTAGATATCGTGAGTATGGCGATTTATGTTACTTTAGAGGGGAAAATCCCTAGAACCCCATTTAGTAATGCTTTTATTAGAGAGGTGCTTATTAGCTTTTATACAGCAAATGATTCAGAAGCTAGTCTTTGGTAAACCTAAGTTCATCTAAACTTAGTCTTACCGAGCGGCTGTTAGGGGTTGTAGAGCGGCCTAATCGTCCCATAAAAACAGAACGTTGTACGTTGTCTTCACCTATCATAGCTTTAAACTCGGCATCTACTTTCACGACGTTTTTAATGGTGTCTTGATTGGTGGTGAAATCAACGCCATTACGTAAATATTCTGAAAATATCACTGGCGTTTGCTCAGGTTGGAAGCCTAGTTTTTAACGCTGTTGCTTGTAGCCAGAATTTTTGCACCGCTTTACCCTGCATTAACAAAATCTTCCATTGTTTCAGGTTGTTTATCTGCCACAATCACAAAATGTGCACAGCTTTTAATCGGGTAGAAAAGTCTAACAACAATTTGGGAATAATGGTGCCACCAAAGTTGGTTTAATAATTTAAATCGCTCCCAGCTGTTCATGGCCCATTGTGTCATAACAATATTCAGTGGGTCTAAACCAAGTGACTTAGCGGGTAGTTTATCTTTACTAAAGGTTGAATTACAGTTTTGCTCAGGACTTGAGTCTTTATTGATTGGTGTGAATTCCATAATTTTAGAATGTACGTCAAACCCTTCTTTCATACTTAAGCGTGTTGTGGCATTTGCATACATAAATTTAGCTATGCGCCAGCGCTCGGCAAAGGACTCTTGCCAAATCACTGAGTACCCTTCAGGCAATATGGCTTCTAATTGCTGTTTTTCATTGCTTGAAAGTGGTCGAGTACCCATGCGCTTACGTTGAACACAACGGGTTTGAATATAAGGCAATAAAGGGCTTTGCTGTGTTTTTTCTTCGCTTTTTTGGCGATAACTACTTTAAAGGTTGGGTGTGAATCATAGCTGGCTTCATTTGGCTCAATATCAAATTTATTTTTATGTGGGGTTATTGATATTTCATAGCCATGAGAATTAGCGGCTATTTCAAAATTTGCTAATAAACAGCCTAAGGCTAATTTACTGGCGTTACCTTGTAAGTCATAAACCACATGATCACTGGTATCGCAGCCATGAATAATACAACTAGTGTCATCAATTACTTCTATTTGATGCGGCTGCATGTTGTCGCCGCTAGGTGCCCATTTAGCATATTCATCATAGAGAAATTCTATTGGCGTTAATTCTTTCGGCTCAGGCTTAGCAGGCTTAGGTTTAAGTACAACATTTTTAACTATGTTGAAGGCAAGCTTTTTGAATGGGATTATTGTTCCCCAACGGTCGCCACGTTTTTTTCATTTTATTGCGGTAGCCGTCAAAATGCAGCCCCCATGGCGCAGTAAGTACTTCACCACGGTTTAATAATATTTTCAGCACGTATGAACCGGCTAAACCGCCACAAAGCTTAACCCCCATCGCTAAAGACGGCGCTTTTTGGGCGATAAAATCACTTGAAGATGGATCAACCAAATAGGTTTTTTGCATGAGGGACGGGCTAACACCAATTAAAAATTTAACCAGCTGTTCTTGTTCGGTTTTGCAGTCATTAAAGCGGAAATACTCTTCAAAATTCATCGAGCCAGGCATAAAGCATAATAGGGCGACACCCATACCTATTGGTGCAGCAGTCACAAGAGGAATTTGCTTTTCATAACATTTTTGATAAACCAGTTTACGTGCGCTTAAAGCAAAAAAATCTAAGCTATCAACATAAATATCAACGTCTTGTAAAAATTCATCAACGTTATCTTCGTTAATACCTTCAGGAAAGGAGCGAATATCGGCTTCAGGGTTAATATCATGAATCACTTCGGCCATCACTTCGGCTTTTGGGCGATTGATGGTCGACATAAAGGCACCGGCTTGACGGTTAAAGTTATGTACTTCATATTCGTCAAAATCAGAGATGTTAAATTTTGTAATGCCTAAGCGTGCCAAGGTCACTATATGTTCGCTACCGACACCACCAGCGCCAGCCATAGCAACGCGTTTTTGCTTTAAGAGTTGTTGTTCTTGTTCAGTTACCCAACCAATATTGCGGGAGAAGGCGTTATTATAATCGAACATAGTTATTCCTTAAGTGTTCAATAGGTGTTGTATGTGGTTGTTATTGGTATCATGATATTTTGAATTTATACTAAGTAGTATAGTTACTCTTATCTGCAGCGTGGTGTAAATAAGTTACTTTATTTACTTAGTGCAAGTTGGCGCGCCATATCAGCTTCGATGGCACGAAATAAACTTTGAAAGCCCGATGTTAGGTTATCCATGAAAATTTCAGCGTTGATATAATAAGGCGCTCTTAAACCATGATAATCAACAGGTTTTCCTAGTTGAATAAATTTAATACCAACAAATTTCATACTTCTGGCAAGTCTAGGTTCCATCATCACAAAGGCGTGTTTTTTACCTGCTTTAAACGCTAATGATGCACAGGCCATGTATAAACCAATGGCAATAAAAGGAAAGCAGCGTAGTTCTGTTTCTGAATAGGTGCTTTCACTGATGACACCAGTTGCTGAACCGGCAAATTTATCTGATTTACGTCGACGAAAATCAGATCGGACGGCAAGCCGGGATATCTCACAAATTTCATCACGTTTAAATAAAGCCGGGTCAAACTCATCGTGCTCTATTGAATTGCGGCAATATTTTTCAATGGGTAAAAGCTCTTCGGTACTTGATGAGGTAACAAGACGAACGCAGCTAGTATAGGTGTTTGACGGTTTGTGTTTTATTAATGCAAACAGAGATTGCGGATCAAAGTCATCGGTTTCCATACCGTCGGGGCGCAAAGGTTCAAAACTGAGTTCTTCACAATAAACATTATGGCGAATACGGAACACTTCTTCTCTGAGCTCAGTAGTGGTTGCTACTTCAGGCTGTAGAAATTGAATAAAATGCTGGGCGATATTATGGGCATCGTGGCTGACTTTTACTGACGCAACTTTTTTAGCTACATCGCCAATAAGAGGCGTATTTAATATTTTTTTTTACTCCAGCTCATCCTTACCTCGTAAACTTAATGTTAAGTTTTTGTTATACGTTTTAAATCGGAAAATTGAACAAAAACTTCAAGCATTTAGTATATCTAACTATCCCAATCTGGCTAGGAATATTTATCACTAATGCTATATTTTTATTGGATAACTTCTTTTGCGGTAAGGTAGCCTTTTTGAAATAATTCTTCCTTGCCTTCATTATTCATTGTGAAATCAATAGCAGAGCTACAGCCTGTATTAATAACAATTGTATTATGCCAAAAACGCCTCATTAATATATTCACGTGAAATGGTGGTCATAAAGGTGCGAATTAATAAGGTGACATAATTAAATATCGGAAAAACCCGTAACCTTTAGCTCATCTTGTGAATGTTCTCCTCGCAGGCGAAAACATAACACTGGAGTACCATCGCCAGCCCAATCTCGATGTAAAGCATCTTCTGATAAAATACTGCCATCAACCATTAAATGTTGGCCAAAACTTTTAAAGCTGAACACTAACGGGATAGACATAGAAAAGCGAACCGCTAATGAAACTTTGATATCAGGTGTACGTTCTTTATCAAAAATTACCGGCGCGCCTTTTCTGACATCGGTTGCGACAATATGTAAATTTTTGTCTAAATCGGCAAAGGTTTTACCTTGTAATAACCTATCCATCCATTGTTCGAATAAATCACCAGAGCTTAAGCCACCATTACGGATCAACTTTATTAATGAGAATTCCCGAAACTGATTATAGTTTGTTTCTAAGGCGATGAGCTTAATTTCTTCCACGGTTAAACCAGCAGCAAATAAACTACTGACAATACTTCCACCAGAAACGCCAACTAAATGATCAAATTGGATATCATATTCTAATAAAGCTTGTAAAATACCAACATGAGCAGGGAGACGTGTTCCTCCACCAGCAAAAATAGGGACTATTTTTTTATTTTCCATATCGCTCAATTTTTTAAGTGAATAAAGTATTGTTATACCGGTAATTATGGCTAATATTATTTTTTTTGCCTCTATTTGTTAAAAATAACTAGGGATTTGTTATGCGTTTGTTACTTCAGGCTTTGATAATCATTATAAGTGTTTTCCAATGTAGTGCATTTGCTAATGCGCTTCCTAAGGTGATCAAACAAGTTAAACCTTCGGTGGTTGGCATTGGTATTCATACACCTTTATCACGACCACAAAATATTTTACGAGGCACAGGCTTTGTTATTGGTGATGGTAGTTATGTTATTACCAATGATCATGTTTTACCTTTGTTATTAGATGAAGCATTAAACCAAAAAATGGCGGTTTTTGTTGGCTCAGGTAATAATGCACAAGTGCGTGATGCCGAGATAATCGATCGTTCCAAAACTTATGATTTAGCTATTTTAAAGCTATCAGGAAAAAGTTACCGGCGCTGAAGCTAGCCGACAAAAACTATTTGGATGAAGGCAGTAGTATTGCGTTTACCGGCTTTCCGATTGGCGCTGTGTTAGGTTTATATCCAGTAACTCACCGCGGCATTATTTCAGCAGTAACACCTGTGGTGATTCCTGTGGATGATGCCGGCCAAATTTCAATTAAAATGCTAAAACGTATGCGTGATCCTTATATGGTTTATCAACTAGATGCGGTTGCGTATCCAGGCAACAGTGGTAGTGCTTTATATCAAGCAGACAATGGCAAAGTGATTGGCGTGATTAATAAAGTGTTTGTGCAAGAAACCAAAGAGTCAGTGATCAGTAAACCGAGTGGTATTACCTATGCTATTCCGGTTAAGTATGTTCATGAGTTATTAGAAAAAAATAATATTCGGTTATAAGCCAGAAGCTTCAAGCCATAAGCCATAAGCCATAAGCTTGAAGCCAAAAGCCAAAAGCCAGTTACAAGGTACGAGTTACAAGGTACAAGTTATGAGAGGCTACTCATGGTAGCCTTTTTTATTCGGTAATTTATTCGGTAATTTATTCGGTAACTTGTGCGGTTTTAATGGCCGCTGCGGTTTGATTCACTAACGTTGAAATCGCGACGAGTTCAATATTATTTTCAGCCAGTGTTGGGATCAGTTTTTTTAATACCGCAATTGATTCTGGATGCGGGTGAGCAATGCCAACCGCGATTTTGTTAACTTTTGCAATATTGATAAGTTGTTGAAATTGTTTGCTGATATAAGCTTCGGTTAAGTGGTTATCTAAAAACACATGACGATGCAGTGTTGGTACACCAAAAACGCTTGGCAACCGCTTCTCCTTGGCTTAATTTGGTGGTCATACTGTCTAAAAACATTACGTTTTTTTCTTTTAATACCTGCATTGTCCAGGCCATGGGGGAATATAATTGTGTTAGCTTACTACCCATATGATTATTAATGCCAATGGCAAAGGGCACTTCAAGAAACGCTTTATTAAGCTGAGATTTAATATCCTGCTCGCTCATCTCGCTGGTTAAGGCACCGGGTCCTAATTTTTTACCGATAGTGGATTCCATCGGAATATGCAGTAGTACATCTTTATCACTGTTGTGTGCTTGAATGGCAAGCTTTTGGCCATAAGGAGTATGAGGCAATACCGAAAACGTGATCGCCCCGGGTAAAGATAAGGCTTGAGCATCGGTTGGTCGATAACCTATATCATCAATCACAATGACAACTTTGTTTGTTGTTGCTGATGAAACATTACTTAAAACGCTTAAAAACAGACAGAAAATAGTGAAAATAAAAGTGAAGAAAAAACGCATGATATTATTATTCTTTTAAAAGCTAACAGGAGATTATTCAGGTTTATGATTGTCCATAAGCGCTAAATCATTATTTATTCCGAGTTCGGTTATTTACACCAAATTTTAGGGTTTACAGCTTGCCCTTGGTGACGTATTTCAAAAATATAGCGCCGCTTGATCTTGTCCACCACTTTGACCGACTAAGGCAATAGGTTCACCGGCTTCAACGGTATCACCAACTGATTTAAGTAAAGCTTGGTTAAAACCATATAAACTCATATAGCCGTTACCGTGGTCAATAACTGTGACTAAACCGTAGCCTTTTAACCAGTCAGAAAACAAAACCTTGCCATTGTAAATGCTATTGACTTGTCTGCCTACCGGCGCGGTTAATAAAACGCCTTTCCATTTCAAATAACCTTGCTTACGAGAGCCAAAACTACGGCGAATTTTGCCATTTACCGGCCACGCTAGTTTGCCTTTCAATTTACCTAAGCCGTTAAGTTCAACTGACTTTTTAGCAAGGCGTGCTAAGCGTTGAATTTCAATTAATAGGTTTTCTTCTGCTTCAACCAATTTCGCAAGTTGTTGTTTACTACTTGAAAGTTCTTGGTTGAGCTTTTGAATCGTTTTAGCACGTTCATTCTTTGATTGTTTGAGGTTGTTTTTGCTGAACAATTTGCTGAGTTTTTAAGTTGTTTAAAGTGGCTGACTTTTCTTCAATTCCGTAACAACGGTTAATAATTCAGTAATTGTTGCTTTAAACGTTTCTATTTCTGCAATACGTGCTTTATTTAAATATTGATAATAAGTAATCGCTCGTTGAACTTTACTCGGATCTTCTTGATTGAGAAGTAATTTTTAAATAATCGTGATTACCTGACGTGTAAGCGGCTTGTAATTGCTTGGCGATTAAGGTTTCTTGCTGTTGCTTTTGTTCGCTTAACTGTTTTTTTTGTTTGCTTAACTCTGTAATTCTTGTTTGTGTTTTTTTAAGGTCGGCACTGGTTTTATTGAGTGCTTTGGCAACCTTGGCAATGGCGATATCGTCTTTTTTGAGTTGTTTTTCTAAATCTTTTACTTGTTGGCTAACTTGGCTTATTTTGTTTTTTTCAGAATTAATTTTTTGTTTAATTTCATCAAGCTGCTGATCAGAATTAGCTTTTTGCTCAAAAGCAAAGGTAGCAAGGCTTACTATGCAGCAAAAACTACATAGTAAGCGAATACTATAATGCTTCCAGCTTGGCTGAAACATTGAGCAGAACTAGTTAGTTAAGTTTACTAAGCTAGTACCGGTCATTTCGCTTGGTTGTTCAACGCCCATTAATTGTAAAATGGTTGGTGAGATATCACTCAAGGTACCGGTTTCTGCCATTGTCGCTTGACGACCAAAATAGATTAATGGCACGGGCTCACAGGTGTGTGCAGTGTGCGCTTGACCTGATGTTGGGTCAGTCATTTGTTCAGCATTACCGTGATCCGCGGTGATCAAACATTCACCACCAACTTTTTTCTAATGCTGTAACTACACGACCAATGGCTGTATCTACGGCTTCACAGGCCTTTACAGCCGCATCAAATTTACCAGTATGACCAACCATATCACCGTTCGGATAGTTACAGATAATGACATCATGCTCACCTGATTCAATGGCCGCAACTAACTTGTCAGTTAATAACACGGAATTCATTTCAGGTTGTAAGTCATAAGTAGCCACTTGTGGTGATGGTACTAAAATACGTTGTTCACCATTAAATTCGTCTTCACGGCCACCACTAAAGAAAAAGGTCACATGAGCATATTTTTCAGTTTCTGAAATACGTAATTGTGTTTTGCCTTTTTCTCTAACCATTCACCTAATACGTTAGTTAATTCCGCAGGAGGGAAAGCACAGCTGGCAGTAATGTCGGCAGCATATTCAGTTAACATCACGAAATCAGCTAGTTTTGGCGCACGTGCTTTTGTGAAACCATTGAAGTTTTCATCAGTGAAGACACGGGTAAATTGTCGAGCGCGGTCAGCTCGAAAGTTCATGAAAATAACCGAGTCGCCATCTTCAATTTTAATGGTGTCACCACTTGGTGTTGTGATCGCACTTGCGGCAACAAATTCATCATTTTCATCGCGAGCATAAGCGGCTGCTAAGGCATCTGCAGTTGAGCTGTATTGATGTTCTGCTTTGCCATCAACCATAACGTTGTATGCGGCTTCAACACGTTCCCAACGTTGATCACGATCCATGGCATAATAACGACCAATGACTGATGCAATTTGGCCACAACCAAGTTCGGCAAACTTGTCATTGGCTCTTTTAAGTGGCGCTTCAGCACTTCTTGGTGGCGTATCACGGCCATCTAAAAAGGCATGTAAATAAATTTTTTCAGCACCACGGGCTTTTGCTGCTTCAATCATAGCAATAATGTGATCTTCGTGACTATGCACACCACCCGGTGATAATAAACCACAAATATGAACGGCTTTATTATTAGTTACTGCTTTATCAACCGCCTGACAAAGTGCTGGCGTATCTTTAAATTCGTCATCAGCAATTGATTTAGTAATACGGGTAAAATCTTGATAAACCACACGGCCAGCACCTAAATTAACGTGACCTACTTCTGAGTTACCCATTTGACCTTCAGGTAAGCCTACTGCCATACCAGAAGTGCCAATAAGCATATTAGGATAATTTGCCATTAAATTATCAATAACTGGAGTTTTTGCATGAAAAATTGCGTTTGATTCGGTGTTTTGGCTGTAACCCCAACCATCTAAAATAATCAAAACCGTTGGTTTTTTATTTGGCATGCCTATTTCCTATTAAATTGCGCTGTTAATTAACCCTACTATTCTGACATATTTAATAGAATATTTACACTATCTGAAAGTTTAAATTGGTTATTATCATGATAAGGATTGTCTATACCTGCAAGCGTGCAAGCAGAACGATTTTAGAGATGAATTTAGCGGTTTTGTAATCGCTTTTTAATCTGTATACTGTAGCCAATTTTTTTGACTATGTGATTCATTTATTTATGGAACAATTTATTACTTTTGCTGGTAACCATCCGTTATTAAGTGCAATTTGGGCTGTGTTAGTTGTTTTGATTATTTTCACGACAATTAAGATGAAGCTTTCTCCGATCAAACAACTTTCACCACAAGAATTAACTTTTTTGGTGAATCGTGAAAATGGCGTTGTCATTGATATTCGTTCAGAAAAAGACTTTAAAGCTAGCCACATTGTTGATGCTGTGCATTTTGCCAATGATAAAGTGAACAATAATGACTTTGTTAGCCTTGAAAAGTATAAAGACAGACCCATTATTGTTGTATGTGCCGCAGGTATGACCGCTGGTAAAGCGTCATCGGCATTATTTAAAGCGGGCTTTGCGAATGTAAACGTGCTTAAAGGCGGTTTAAACGCTTGGTTAAGTGCAGGTTTACCGCTTGCGAAAAATAAACGGCTCATTCAAATAGAGATAAATTATGGCAACTGTTGAAATTTATACCAAAGGGCATTGCCCATATTGTCACCGGGCAAAAATGTTATTAGACGACAAACAAGTCAGTTATCAAGAATATAAAATTGATCAACAACCTGATTTACGTTCTGAAATGATAACACGTAGTCATGGTGGTATGACGGTGCCACAAATTTTTATTAATGATCAGTCGATCGGTGGTTGTGATGATTTATTTGCTTTACATGCCGCGGGTAAACTAGATGCCTTATTAAGCTAAAATTAAGGCTAAACATAATTAACATAAAAAGCTGAATGAAAAACTTCAGCATAATAGGAAGTAACAATGTCTGACGAAATTAAAAACCCAGAAACTGGTCAAGCTCAAGAGCCACAATTTGCTATTCAACGTGTATACATGAAAGATGTATCTTTTGAAACACCAAACTCACCGGCTATTTTCCAAAAAGAATGGAAACCAGAAGTACAGTTAGACTTAGATACTAAATCTGCAAAAATTGCTGACAATACTTATGAAGTGATTCTTTCATTAACCGTAACAGTTAAAGTAGAAGATCAAACTGCCTTTTTAGCGGAAGTACAACAAGCGGGTATTTTTACTATTGGTAATATGCCTGAAGCACAATTAGCACATACTATTGGTGCTTTTTGCCCTAACACTTTATTCCCTTATGCTCGTGAATCAATTGCTAGCTTAGTAAACCGTGGTTCATTCCCACAATTAAACTTAGCACCAGTGAACTTTGATGCATTATTTGCTTCTTATGTGAAACAACGTGCTGCTGAAGCAAATGCACCAGCAAGTCAAGAAACTCACTAGTTAATACTTATGTCATCAGCTGAAATAACGGTTTTAGGCGCAGGATCTTATGGTACTGCGCTGGCATTTTGTTTAGCCAGAAATGGCCATCGCACCTTAATGTGGGGGCGTGATGCCACTCATATTCATGCAATGGCTGAGTCTCGTTCAAACGAAAAATATCTACCTGGGTTTACTTTTCCTGAGTCGTTAGCGTTAGAAGCTGACTTAAGTAAGGCACTACAAGCAAGCAATAATATTTTGTTGGTTGTGCCATCGCACGCTTTTGCCGATACCTTAACTAGTATTAAGCTGCATTTAACCAAAAACAGTCGGATAGCATGGGCTACTAAAGGGCTAGATCATCAAACTGGCCGTTTATTACAAGATGTTGCTCGTGATATTTTAGGTGATGATATAGCTTTAGCTGTGTTATCAGGACCAACGTTTGCAAAAGAAATGGTTGCTGGTATGCCAACAGCCATTGCCGTTGCTTCAACGGATGATGCCTTTGCTGAAGATATTACCCGTTTATTGCATTGTGAAAAATCGTTTCGGGTTTATCGCAATACCGATTTTATTGGTATGCAACTCGGTGGTGCGGTTAAAAATGTGATTGCAATTGCCGCAGGTATTGCTGATGGCATTGGTTTTGGTGCCAATGCTAGAACAGCCTTAGTTACACGTGGTTTAGTTGAAATGACTCGTTTAGGTGTTGAGCTTGGTGCCGACCAAAATACTTTTATGGGCATGGCAGGGCTTGGTGATCTGGTACTCACTTGTACTGATAATCAATCGCGTAATCGTCGTTTTGGTTTAGCATTAGGCAAAGGTTCAAGCGTTGAACAAGCGATGACAGATATCGGCCAAGTGGTAGAAGGTTATCGTAATACCCGTGAAGTACATATGCTAGCAGCGCGATTAGGCGTTGAAATGCCAATTGTTGAACAAGTTTATCAAGTGTTGTATCAAGGTAAATCCGCGTTATTGGCAGCACAAGATTTATTAGCCCGATCACCAAAAATAGAATCATAAGCTATGTTTCATATTGCTTTATTTGAACCGCAGATCGCACCTAATACTGGTAATATTATTCGCTTAGCGGCGAATAATGGCGCTACCTTACATATTATTGAGCCAATGGGCTTTAATTTAGAAGAAAAGGGTTTACGCCGAGCGGGTCTTGATTATCATGACTTAGCCAACTTAACGATTCACAAAAACTATCTTGAATTTGCCGAGGCAATGGCAGGTAAAAATATTTATGCTTGTACGACTCGGGGCACAAAATATTATACCGACGTTACTTTTTCACCGGATGATGTTTTGTTATTTGGCGCTGAAACACATGGCTTAACCCTGATGTACATGAGCTTATCCCAGCAGAAAATAAAATCTTAATTCCAATGGCGGCTAATAATCGTAGTTTAAACTTATCTAACTCGGTTGCTATTATTAGTTATGAAGCTTGGCGTCAGCTAGGTTTTCAAGGCGCACAATAGATAACCTGAACTCGGGATAATAACTTGCTTTCTAGCAGCTGTTTTTCCTTATTACTGCGTTAAATTTGATTGCAATAGACTCGTTATTGACGCTCAAATCTTCCTTGTACTAAGAAAAAACATCAAGCTAGAATAAGTTAAATATCAAAAATATATGTATTTCATATTGTGAGCTAACTTATTATCCCGAGTTCAGGTTAGTTATTTCTCCCATACCTTTAAATTAAGTTGACGTTATACCGTTATCATCTTTAGTTGATATCGGTATATACTGATTATTAAGGCTTAATTTAATTTATTCAACGTTTTATGACTTCTGATCCTCAATACAAAAAAATGGGTAAGTTTAGCGGCTTGGCTTGCTTCAGGTACCGCTTTTATTTTAGTCATGCTGAAACTGTATGCTTGGTTAGTAACTGATGCTAGCGCTATGTTAGCAAGTGCAACTGATTCGTTGTTAGACTTGTTTGCTTCTTTAATGAGTTTAGTGATCCTTCGCTTTTTGCATTGCAGCCGCCTGATGAAGAGCATAAGTTTGGTCATGGCAAAGGGAAAGTTTAGCGGGTTTAGTGCAATCAGCTTTTGTTATGGGCTCTGCGGTTTTATTGATGATTAATGGTGTTGCCCGCATTATAAATCCCGTGATGATTGAAAAAACCAATGTTGGTATTGCGGTAACGGTTTTTACTATTTTTATGACCTTAGCCTTAGTGGTCGTACAAAACGGGTCATTGCAAAAACGCAGTCGGTAGCAATTAGCGCAGATTCGTTACATTACCAATCGGATCTTATTCTTTAATTTAGGGGTGTTGGCGGCACTGTTATTAAGTGAAAACTATTGGCTTAGAGCCGATGGTTTTTTTACTTTGTTGGTAGGTAGTTACTTACTTTATGGTGCAATAAAAATAGTATGGATAAGCGTTAATCATTTAATGGACCATGAGTTGCCGGAGGAAGAAACCGCTAAAATTAAACAAATTGTAGATAAACACCCGCATGCTCTGGGCTTGCATGACTTACGCACACGCCAAGCCGGTAATATGAAATTTATTCAATTTCATTTAGAGTTTGCTGATCATCTATCATTTAAAAGAAGCGCATGCCATTGGTGACAAAATAGAAGCAGAAATATGTGCTGAATTTGCGTCATGCGAAGTGTTTATTCACCATGATCCACAATCTGTTGTTGCTTGAGTTAGTTTTATTGGCTGTGCTGATTAAACCAAGCTAAACAATGCGCTATTGCCGGTTGGCGATATTGATCTTGTTCAAAAAATAATTCGTGCCATGCCCCTTCAATGACAAGCGGTTTTTGTTCAGGACACTGTTGTGGCAGTTGCTGGTGTAATTGCTGACAAAACTCATTTTGCGCTTGATTATCGACTATGGTGTCAGCTCCCGCTTGCATCACGCTAATGGGTGTTGATAATTTATCTAATTGTTTAAAAATTTTTTCTTTAATTTGATGGGCTTGTTTTAACCATTGAGTTGTCACACCACCCAACTGTACCGATTTTTCTTTTTGATATAACTCTTTGAAAATTTGGTAGCGGGTTTGAGAGTGCGATAATTTATTATCTTCAAATGCTTTAAAATCATGGTTTTTTTGGCCGGGGAAATAACACGCGGTATTAGTGAATATTTTTTCAATTTTGCTGGTAAAACAGATCAAACCATTGGCAATTTGTGGTGAAATTTTACCGGTATTAATCGCAAACATCGGGGAAGATAATACTGCAGCTTGTATTTTATCAGCATGTTCGGCTAAGTATAAACAACTGATGGCACAGCCCATAGAGTGAGCTAATAAATAAGGTTTAGTTCCCTCTACGCAATGGGGCAAAACATAGGTATTGATAAAGGTATTAAGGTCAGCGGCATAATCTTCAAAGTTATTAACATAGCCTTTGTGTGGGTTATCCAGCATGCGTTCAGACAAGCCTTGGCCGCGGTGATCTAAAATAAAAATATTATAGCCTTGCTGAGCAAAGTCATAGCTAAGTTCTTGATATTTTATATAGCTTTCTGAACGGCCGGGTACTATTACTAGGTTTTTATGCTGGTTGGCTTGGCAAAAAATGGCAAAGTTAATGCGAATATCATCCACCCCTTGAAAAGATGAAAAAAGTACCCGTTTGCCAAAAACGGTTAATTTCATTTTTATACCTTTTCGGTAATGTTTGTTCGTTAGTTATTGACTGAGTGATTTCCATATCACGAAACCTAATGCGTAGTTAAAGGAAGTTTAATATGTACGGTTAAGCCGCCATTTTGGTTGTTTTCAGCGATTATTTTCCCTTGGTGTAATTCTATAGCTTGTAATGCTATTGCTAAGCCTAAACCAGTACCACCCGACTCTCTATCACGGGCATCAGCAACACGATAAAAGGCTTTAAATAGTTTTGGCAAGCTTTCTTCTGGTACACCAGTTCCTGATCGGAAAACGATAAGTCTATAGTATCGTTAGAAATTTTTAGTGCAACTGTAATTTCACTATGCGCGGGAGAATATTTCACGGCATTGTTCAAAATATTACTAATAGCACTGGCTAATAGTTTTTCATCCGCTTTAATTAAAGTATTACTCAGCGGTGGTGCTATGATGGTGACGTTTTTTTCATTAGCAAGATATTGGTAATCATCAATAAGCGTCGTTAATAAATTATCGAGTGATACTTGATTAAAATGTCCTTTTACGGCGCTGTGTTCTAATCGTGATAGGGTTAATACATCAGATAACATATTGTCGAGTTGATCGATTTCTTTTTCACAGCGGGCTAAATGTCGAGCTTGCTCTGTGGGTGAATTCTGATACCTTTCCACTAAGCCTAGCGCCATTTGTAAACGAGTTAACGGCGAACGTAGTTCATGAGAAACATCGCCTAATAAGCGCTGGTGAGCAGTAATACTGTTTTCTAACTGTGAGGCCATGGTATTAAAACTAACGGCGACAGCACCCAGCTCATCTCGGCGTAGCGCTTCTTTATCCAAACGGGTTGATAACTCGCCTTTACCAAAACTTAATGCCGCATTTTGAATGCCAATAAGCGGCTTACTTAAATTTTTTGCTAATAACCAACATAAAATAAAGCTAATACAGATAACAATTAAAATACGTAACCAAAGTGGAAATTGTTTCATAAAAAAATGTAAACGTTGGCTAGCATTGTCGGTCGCAATAAATAAGTGGTAATCAATACCGTGTAATTTCACGGTTCTTGGCCCAGAAAGACGGGTATACGGAAACTCGATACTGACCATGGCAACAAAATCGTTTTCAATAATATAATCTTTTATTTTCAGCCAAGGAAAATCATTAGGTACTAATACTTCGTTAGTTGTGAGGTTTTTTAAAATCAGATGGTTACCTGAACGGTGATAAAAGCGGCTTTGCTCTTTTTGAATGTTAACGCCTTTTTTTTCACCGAGCTTATGTGCGGTAATTTTTAATAAGCCGCGAGTGTACTTATTCGGAGAGCCGATCGAAGAAGAATTACCAAATTGTAAGGTAATAAAATAAGTGATCACCACAGAAGAAATAATGATCAGCCATAACCATAAAAATAATTTAACACTAATACTACAAAGAAATTTTTGACATCTTTCAAGCACTGCTTACTCTCCCGTTAATAAAATATAACCAGCGCCGCGAATGGTTTTAAATTTGTCTGTTTCGCTAAACTCATAAAGTTTGCGACGAATATTACTAACGTGCATATCAATGCTTCGGTCAAATTGAATTAATTTACGCTCTAATACTTGTTCTGAGATCTCATTTTTACTAACAATTTTGCCTTTGTTTTTCATTAAATAGAACAAAATTTGATACTCAGTGCCGGTTAACTCAACTTTATGTTGATGACAGAATACTTCGCGAGTTGTGTGGTTTAATTGAATATGATTAACAACCGTTTGCGCTACTGGATTATCTTGTTGTTTAACAATATCTATACGGCGGAAAATAGCATTAATCCGAGCTAATAATTCTCTATGTTTGAAAGGTTTGGCTAAATAATCATCGGCACCAAGCTCCAAACCTAAAATTCTATCGTTATCGTCACCTTTTGCCGTTAACATTAAAATTGGGGTTTTATGACTACCACCGAGAGCTTTTAATACTGAAAAACCATCCATTTTAGGCATCATGACATCAAGTAAAATTAAGTCGATATTATCATTGTAAGCTTGTTCAAGACCGCTTAAGCCGTCATGACATGCGGTGACTGTAATGTCTTCAGTTGAGAGGTACTCGGTTAACAATTCAGCTAACTCTTTGTCGTCATCAATTAATAATATATTTTTGTTTCATTGCCGAGCTCTACAATAATATGGAAATATTGTTAGTTTACAGGACAAAAAACAAAAAAGGATAAAAAGCGAATAACCTTTACATAGCTTTACATAGCCTTGACTCATCTTTGCATAACTTTCCATATACTGAACATAGCTGTTAACTAACCTGAACTCAGGATAAATATCCATTAGCAGCATCAAATTTATTAAATGAGGAAGCGATTATGTCAATGAAACACAAATTAACTCAACCTTTTAAAGTGTCTATTTTAGCCTTAGCTCTAGCGGGTGCTGGCGTGTTATCAACGAATTTGAGCGCGAATGAATTAAGTGCTGACAATACGGTAAAAGAGCAACAGCATCAACATCATAAAAAGGGTATGAAAAAAGGGCATGATAAAAAAGCGATGGCCAAAATGTTCAAACGCTTAGGTTTATCTGAAGAGCAAAAAACGCAGATGAAAGCGCTTAGAGAGCAATCTAAAGTGGAAAAAGAACAATATGAAACTCAACTGACTGAGTATAAAACAAAAAGAAAAGCCTTAATGTCTGCAGAAGCGTTTGATGAAGCGGCATTTAGTAATTTAAATGCAGAATATCAAAATACGTTTGCACAATTAGCGTTATTAAAAGCAAAAACAAAGTTTGCGATGAAAAGCGTCTTAACGGATGAGCAATTAGCTAAGTTAGAAAAAGTTAAGCGCCGAGGTCGAGGCGGTAGATCTTAATAGCGCTCATTAAGATTAAATGAGAATATTTTGCTCATGGTACTTTCTACCGGTTGACCGTCTTGTTCAGTAGGTAGAAATTGCCATTGTTCCATGGCTTTAATGATGGCGTTTTTAAAGTAACTGGCTTTGGTTTTCTCTTCTATTTGAATATTTTTCACTTTCCCATCTTTATTAATCGAAAAGTTTACTAATAAATCTAATTCTAATTTTTTGCGTTGTGCCCAGCTTGGGTATTTAGGATCAACAATATTTACTAATTTTGCTGATTTGTAGCTGCTTAGCTGAGCAACATTACTGCTTTTACCAGTAAAGTTGTTTTTGTTTGGCTGTTTATTACGTTGTTCAAATTGAGTAATTGGATCTTGATACGTTAAAGGTTGTGATAATGCTTTTAACTCTTGCGCGTATTTATTTACGGCCTTATTTTTAGTCGCAATGGTAGCGATATTCGCTTGTTCAGTCAGCGGACTATTTGTTATTTGTTCTGTTGTTATTTGCTCAATGCTGGTCTTTTTAACCGGCGTATTGCTTTTAACATTTTGCTGTGCTGTTAACTTGACGACTTGCGTTTTAGTGGTTAATACGGTCTTATTTTTCTGTGCCGGAATAACTGTTTAGTTGCCGGTTTAAGTGCCGACGGACTCGTTAATTTAGGCGCAGAACTTCCGCTTTATTCGCCATTTGACTAACAACTTTAGGCGCTTTATTTACTGTGTTTTCAGGTAAGCTTGATTGTTCAATAGTTGTTTTTACTGAAACTTGTTTGACTAACGGCAGTTGTTTTAACAGGGTTTTCCAATAAACCTTGTGGTTGCTTGGTGGTATTGGTAACAGGCGCATCAATTGGGGTTGTGGTAGTTAGCTCAGTCGCTGTTTCTGATGTGCTTACAGATTGAGATGCTATGATGATGACGTTGACTGACGATTGCTTGAATTGATTGGTGGTGAAATTTTAGTATCAATTTGCCCCATTTCAATTAAATTACTCGTCGGCGCTGAGTTACTGCTCATATCAAGATAAGTTAATTGCGCTAACTCTCTTGAAGTAAGTAATAAAAATGAGCAAACAATAACAACAGAAACTAACCACTTACTTTTATCATAAGCTGTTGTACAACTATGGTGATTAACTAAACGTAATACCCGTTGTTTTAAATCACCCCCTGATGCAGCCATTGCCATAGTTGGAATAGCATGACGGTGTTTATTACATAATGACGCAGTATCGGTAAGTGTATGAGCATAAGCTAACGCATCACCACAGTGTTGTACGGCAATATCATCACTACAATATTCACGTTCAATTCGCATTTGTTTACTTACCCAAAAAACAGCAGGGTGGAAGAATAAAACAATTTCAACAAACGACTGGATTAAATTGACTAAATAATCATGACGGCGAATGTGCGCTAATTCATGTAATAACAACATGTCTAATTGCGCAGGTGTTAAGCCGGTGATCATCGAGGCAGGTAATAGCACTACAGGTTTTATCCAGCCGATCGCCATAGGAACATCAACGGTCAGAGAAACAATTAATTTAGGTGTTTTTAATATTAAGCTTATTAACTAACTCATTAAAACGGGCATGTAATTCTACATAAGGCAGAGGCGATTTATGTTTAGGTAATTGATTTACCGAGAACATTTGAAAAATTAATTTTCCGCATAAACATAAAACTGTACTCAGCAAGCAACCGTTAAATAAGGCAACATTGCTAAAATATCAGCGTTGAATGACGATTCATTCACTAATAACGGCAGGCCCAAGATGTTTTGATCGTTAATGGCACTGCTATGCTGTTCAATTAAATATTCAGGTTGATAAATAACGGCAAAGGTAATGAAAGGCGGTAAGTTCGCGGTCATCGCGATAGCTAGAAGAAAAAATAACGTAATCTTGAATGTTGATTAGCGGTGATCATTAAGGCTGATTTTAAAATCACAGCCACAGCAATATAAAAATGGATCAAGGTTAAAGATATTGATGAAAATAGCTGGCTGTCAATGATACTGTCAAACATCCGTTAGGCTAGTCCATTAAGTAAGTAGGTTATTATTTTTTTGTTTCATTTTATTCAGTAATTGACGAATATCATCAATTTCTTGTTGGCTAGTTGACTCGTCCGTAGCTCAATTACTAAAAATTCGAAGTTGAGCCACCAAAGGCTTTGATAATTTCAAATCTTGTAATAAAAACGATGACTGTGTATGCGTTTGGCTATTAGCCGGCGCATAAACGTGTGCTCTATTGCTTTCATCACGAATAACTAACGCTTTTTTCGTGCATGATCCGTAATATTTTTAAATACCGTAGTATAACCAGTTTTTGTGTTGAACTGACTGCATCATGAATTTCACGAACGGTTGCAGGGCCAATTGACCACAAAACATTTAATAAGCTTAATTCAGCTTCCGTTGGCTTATTCGTTGATTTACTTCGAGCCATTAAGGTTTCCTATAACAAATTAATCAATAAATGAAGGTGAAAATAGCGATAAAAGACTACTTTCGTAAGTTCTATCCTAACGGTTGCACAATCATTGAGCAACTAAAAAATAAGCAAAGCGGTGAAATAGTTTAATCCTTTGTTATCTTAAGATAAGCTGAATTGTCTAGCCTGTAGCGGATAATTACTAAAAATAAATCTACTTGCCAATGCTGGCATTGTTTAATATCGGCTGAAAAATCAACGGTATAAACACCGACTAATAAACCTCGTTGATGAGCATCATCAACCATGGTATTTGATTGGTACAATCGACAGCCATATTGACAGCATAAAGATCCTAATGTGTCAGTGAAGGCCATTAAATCTTGTGGACAAAGGAAGACGATCAGCGCGGCAATTTTTAGCTTAGGAAGTTTCTGCTTAATTTGGTGGATAATCTGGTGGTTAAACGAGGAAACAATTAATTGCTCGATCTTAAATTGGTGCTTGTTAATACTGTTTACAATAACTTAGCTGACGTTATCAACAACTTGCGCAATGTTTGCCACTTCAAGGTAAGCCGGTTTAATTTCAATATTGACATCACACTGACCATTAATTACAGCTAAAGCTTGCTTAAGTGTACGTACAAAGGTTTGCCCTTGTCCAGCGGCATGGATAAGACATCAGCCAGTGGCAGATCTTGTAGCCGGCATAGGTGTACTAATACCTTGAGTTTGCATTTGATGGTCAGATAAAAAGCTATCGTGCGCTAAAATTAATTCGCCACTTGGGTGATATTGCACATCTAATTCAATGCCATCACAACCTTGTTCGATGGCTTGACGAAAAGCAAGTAAGGTATTTTCAGGGTATTCACCACTCGCACCACGATGAGCCAATATCTTCATAAATCATCCATTATTGAACGTATTAGCTGATAATATCGGCGTAATGTTCACCTAAGCGAGTAACTGTTTGAGGGCCTGCATTAGGATTAAATTTCACCATGTTGGGGGCAAAAGTAGAAACAACGGTTGAACCGAGTTTAAAACGGCCCATTTCATCACCTTTGTTAAATTTAATCGCCGTGTCGCCTTCGCTTGGGTAAGTCCAACGGAAAATATCTTTACCTGCCGGTGGAGTAATAGTTCCAGCCCAAGTGGTTTCAATGCTAGCAACAATTGTTGCCCCGACTAAGACCATGGCTAATTCACCATGCTCGGTGTCAAAAACACAAACAACACGTTCATTGCGTGAAAATAAATTTGGGACATTGTTTGCGGTTAATGGGTTAACTGAAAATAATTCACCTGGCACATAGATCATTTCTCTTAGTGTAGCTGCCATCGGCATATGAATACGGTGATAATCTTTCGGCGCTAAATAAATACAAGAAAAGCTACCCCCTTGAAATGGCGCTGCTGTTTTTTCATCACCACCTAATAACGATACTAAGCTGTAATCAAAACCTTTTGCTTGAATAAGCTGGCCGTCGACAATATCGCCTTGTTGGCTAATCGCGCCATCAACGGGATAACATAATGTACTTGGATCGTTATCAATCGTGCGTGCGCCGTCTTCTAATTCACGGGTAAAAAAGTCGTTAAAGGTTTTAAAATCAGTGGCATTTTTAATTTTGCTTCCGACATATTGATATCGTAAGCTTTAATAAAGCTGTTAATGGCTTTGGTTGTTATCCAACCTGCTTCGGCTGCCGCCAGTTTTCCCACTAAACGTGATAATGCATGTTTTGGCATTGCATATTGCAAAGCAATTTTTAATTTATCAAAAGACACTCTTTTTCCTTAACAGCTAATTTGTATGTTCAGTTAATTGGTTTTAATTATTGGTTGAACCGGGTGGTTTGCAAGCTTTCATTAATACTTTCTAAAATCCGTTGAAAACTGGCTAAACGTTCAGCGTGAATTTGCCCTTGTTCAACGGCGGCAACTAAAGCGCAGCCTGGGTCGGTTTTATGTTTGCAGTCTCGAAACTTACAGGTTCCTAAATAATCAGCAAATTCCACAAAACCGTCACTGACTTGTTCAGGCGTCATGTGCCAGAGACCAAACTCACGAATACCGGGTGAGTCAATTAAGTTTCCGCCAGTACTAAAATGATAAAGGCGAGCAACAGTGGTGGTGTGTTGACCAAGGCCTGAATTATCTGACACCGCTTGTGTTTGTATTGCTAATTCCGGCATTAAGCTATTGACTAAGGTGGATTTACCAACACCGGATTGCCCCACAAAATACTAGTTTTATCTTGTAACTGCGTCATTAGTTCTTCCATGCCGTTTTGATTTTGGCTGCTGGCGTAAATGACTTGATAACCAATTTGGCGATAAATATCGAGGCTAGCTTCTATTTCTTGGCGATTATCATCAGTTAATAAGTCGATTTTATTTAAGACAATAATTGGTGTGATATTGGTTTGTTTTGACGCCACTAAATATCGGTCGATAATATTGCTATTAAATGCAGGTAAAACAGAAGAAATAATAAATATTTGGTTAATATTGGCAGCAATGGGCTTAACACCATCATAAACATCAGGGCGTGATAACATGCTTTCACGCTCTTGTACCGCTTCAATAATGCCGCTAATACTATGTTGTTCGGTTGCTTTGCCTTGACGCCAAATAACTTTGTCACCGCACACTAAACTGCTAATTGAGCGCCGTAAATTACAACGGAAAATCTCACCTGCTTCACTTTCAACATCGGCATGTTGACCAAATCGGCTAATAACAACACCGTGTTGCGCTTCACCTAAATCACTATCTTGCCAACTAATTTGTTCTTTCGATTGAAGTTTTTTTTGCTTGGTTCGCTTTAATTCGGCGTACTTGGCCTTTGGTGAGTTTTTTCGATTTAGCCACAATTAATCAACATTGTTAGGGTCATGAAGCAAAGTTCCTGAATAATGAATGGCTATTATACCCAATCATCGTCAAGATGCGAGTTTCAGGGTCTACATTCATTATTTTTGCGGTTATACTGATTTGATTACCGCGTGTTTTAATTTATTTAGTTATTAAGGGAATGTTATGGCGTGTAGCGATACAAATTTAATTTGGCTTGACTTAGAAATGACGGGTTTAGAGCCAGAGACCGATGTTATTCTTGAGATTGCTTCGGTAGTTACCGACAGCCAATTAAATATTTTGGCGAAAGGGCCGGTGTTTGCTATTCATCAATCAGATGAAGTATTAAATAATATGAACCCTTGGTGTATTGAGCATCATGGTAAATCAGGTTTAACACAACGTTGTCGTGAAAGTGCTGTTGATTTACAACAAGCGACAATTGAAACCATTAAGTTTGTTGAGCAATACGTGCCTAAGGGTAAGTCACCTATGTGTGGTAATTCCATTGGTCAAGATCGCCGTTTTATTAATAAATACATGCCTGACTTTGAAGATTATTTTCATTATCGCAACTTAGATGTCAGCACGGTAAAAGAGTTAGCGCGCCGTTGGAAGCCGGAAGTATTAGACAAAGTTGTTAAAACCGGCGCCCATTTAGCGCTTGATGATATTTTAGAATCTATTGAAGAGCTTAAAGTATATCAACAACACTTTTTTAAACTGTAAAAGTTAACGAGTTATTGCCGCTGTTAGCTTTGCCATAATGCACTACTTAACTGTTTCGCATTGTGCCATCGGTGATTAACAATAGCTTCAGCAATTGCGCCGGCAACATCGGGTAAGGGGTTAGTTACCTGAGGGTTTGTTTGTCGGCACCAGTTTTGAATATTTGGCAAGTTTAAGGCGTCAACTACCGTCGCATAATTTAACTGTTGTAAAGCCAAGGCATTAGAGTGTTGCTCCATTTGGCCATTTAATGGTTTAGTTAATATCGGTAAACCTAAATGTAAACATTCACTGATCAGTTCAAAACCACTATTACAAATAACGCCTGATGCTGATTGTAAGTCGGCTTTAAAACCGGCGTAATTGGTTTTTCTCAGCTCAACGTTGGCACAGCTTTGATCACTTAATTCAGGTGAATATTGTAAAAAATTCACCTCGGGTATTTGTTGTAACAGGGTAGTGATTTGTTGCTGATTTTCAAACGGTAAATACACTAAAACATGTTTTTCCTGACCGCTATTTTTAATGCTAGTATCAATGATCGGCGGTAAAATATTGTCACTGTATTGGTGCCAATGTAAGCCAAAACTATGTTCGGCTGGGGCAAATTTACGCATAATTAAGCGCGTAAAATAGTTATCGCCAGCTAACGGGGTATTCTCGCCAAAGGCATATTGATGACCAACCCCTAATGCAGGTACTTTTTTCTTTTTTGCGGCCCATGCGGTTACCGGCTCAAAGTCGGTGATTACTAGGTCATAATCTTGGCAATTAAGCTGCTTAATATCTTTAAAAAACTTAAACAGGTTATTTTTTTTTGCGGTTGCTAGGTTATCAACTTTGCCATTTTTAGTGATAAAAGTTAGACCATCATAATGCAAAAAATCACCAAAAATTTCCATATCAAAAAAATCAGCCTTATTACGGCCTGAGAATAAATAAGTCACGGATAATTCTGGGTACTCTGCGAGCTTTTTTGCTAAGACTCGGCCGCGTGAGATATGGCCATTTCCTGTCCCTTGTATACCATATAAAATTTTCATTGTTTAACTCATATGATTAATAGAATGTTTTTATAATAGCGATGCCACGGTATAAGCGATGCCTGTACCTAAACAAGCACCAGCTAAAATGTCGGTAGGAAAATGCACCCCTAAAATAACTCGAGAGCTGCCGACAGCGCAGGCCCAAATATATAATGGGTAAGCCGTGCTACCATAATAAGCTGAACATAAACCGGCTAATAAAAATGCCGCCATGGTGTAGCCGGAAGGAAAGCTAAATTGATCTGATGGCGTGACTAAACTTGAGAAAAAAGGGATAACTTCAGGAGGGCGACGTCGTTTTAAGCTGCGTTTTAAGACAAAATATAACGGTCGCTCAATGGCATAAGCCAATAACGTCATCAGTAAAAAAATAGGCCCAGTCTGTGGCTCTGCAATTGCAATTGCACAAGGCAATAGTGCTTGCATATAGCCATCGCCTGAGCGAGAGATTATTCTAACAAACGCAATAAATCGTCTATAGCTGTGGAGCGAACACACCAGAGCAATAATTGTAAGTCACGTTTGTAAACATCATTTTTAACGTTCATGCTGATAAATTAATCAGTCAATATGAAATTCTGGTGACACTAATGTGTCGTTTAAGTGAAATGTGAATAATTTTCTGAAAAATAAAATCGAAAGTTCAATAGACCCTATTGATTCTTCTTTCAAATCCCTACACTGGTGTTTCGCTATTTATCCGTCGATCAAAACATGTAGATTAAAATCAATCTGAGACATGTGGAAGGGAATATGACCACCAAGCCGTTTTTTCATCAGCAATTTTATCGTGCTTATTTTTTATTGTTTTTTGCCTTAATTTTGTTAGCTAGCGCTACTTTTGGTCTGATCAAAGTGCGTGAACATAACTTTCAATTACAACTAAATGCCCGTTTACCGCAACTTGAAAAAAGTCAAAGCCAGCTGAGCCTAATACAACAAGCACAAAAAAACTTGCATCATCTAGCAACAAAAAAAATAGCAACTGAGTTTATTGAACAGCATGGCGAATTAGAAAAAAAAAATTAACCTTGCTTGCGCAACAAAGTGATAAATTTACTTTGTCAGATTTTCCCTATTTGACAAATATAACCGAAGCACAACAGATTATTCGTATTGCAGGTAAAGATAGCTACAATCAACAGTTGTTAGTGCAAGCAGGGCGCGAAATCACTCAAATTCTTACTGGCTTTAGTCAGTTGTTGGCGTTAAAACAAAACCGCGCCGATGAGCTTTATGCTTTAATCAAAAATGATGCTTTGTCAGATAGAACAACTGCTTCAAGAGCAAGGGCGCACGCACAATTAATTGCGATTTTAACGCAAGATGGTTTGGCTTATCAGCAGTTAGCGGAAATAGATGTTTTGTTGCCTTTGATGAATTTACAAAGTGACGAGCAATTAATTGAACATTTATCGGATTTATCATCAAAATTTTTCGCTTGGTTTGAAGCCAATAACAATAGTATTTTAACTGAAAACCAAGTGCTATTTGGGCAACTTCAGCAATTACAACGATTATTCGCTATTGATGAGCGCTTAGTGTCAAAATGGCGTGGCCATCTACGTTTATATCAAGATTATCAAAAACTTGTACAGCAACAAACGGTTCAGCTTAACCAAGTACTCGAGCAGCTTAGTGTCAGTTTGAAAAAGGCCGACACGCAATTATCGATTGATGCCTTATTACCTAGCTGGTTAAAACAGCCTTTAAAACAAGCCGGCGTTAGCTTGTCGCACCAATCGTTACAACTTATTTTATTTACTGTGATTGCGTTAAGTTTAACGATGTTGTTTTTAGTGATGTTAAATGTTAATCGCCGTATACAATTAGCGTCGCTTGCGCATGTGAAATTGGTTGAAGGAGGCTTGCAAGGTGAAATAAAAGTTAACATCGTTTGTGCCGAACAAGAAAAAATATCGGCTATGTTAAGCTCAGTGCTCAAGCCCAAATACAGCGAAGCTGATGTTGATTTATTAATTGAACAACATCAACAGACGATCAGTGACTTAGCTAAATATCATCAGGTGGTTTCTTGGCAACAGCAAGATATTACCACCGCAAAAAGTATTAAAGATTTGCTAGCACAAGTGATAACGCTTAATCATGACATTTCTTTACGTGGTAATTTTACTGCGAGCTCATGGACGAATTTAATAACTAGCGCACGCTAAGTAAAAACCACAGGTGCCCAAGCAGCTATTGTGTTAACAACCGTGAGCGGCGAAAAAGTGCAATGCCTGCTTAATTATCAAGGTGGATTTTTAGGTAGTTTGAGCCTAGTGCATGATACCGACAATAAGCTAAAAACTGAGCAAGTTGAAAAAACTATTCAAGTACTCGAACAAAATAAAACACAAGCGTTAGAGCAGCAGCTAGGTTTGGCAAGAACGTTAAACGATAGTGTGGTCAAAGCTATGTTACAAAGCCAAGCTGAATGTTTAACGCGAAAAACACCAAGCTCTAGTTTATATCGTCAGTTACATCGTTTATTAGTTTGGGGGCAAGAAACGGAATTACAGAGTTATATTACAGCCGATAAATTCCAACTTAAATTAACTGATACTTGTTTACAAACTCAGATATTAACTTGTTTAGCTAATTTAGCGGTGGAAACTAAAGGGCAAAAAAATAATGCACAATTGTTAGATAATCTACCACATTTATGTCATGTGCAACTTGATAGCCAATTATTTAATGCGGCGATGTTAATGGTGTTACGGGTCATGCTAGCGGGGCAACGCCATAGTCAATTGTTATTAATCACGCAATTGCAGGATAAAAATGGTGGTCAATATGTGGTGAGTTATCACTTTCATTTAACGGTTGAAGGGAAATTAAAAAATATTCCGCTGGTATTGTCGAATTTATTGGCCGATCAGCAAGTGGCGGATGAGCTTGAATCGCCAATCACTAGGTTATTAAAAGCGCTTTTTCAACGTTTGCATGCCAATGAGTTTGTGATTGAGCAAAAAGATAATGGTTATCAATTTACTGTTAATATGCCACATGCGCTTAGCCAGCAACAAAAAAAGAACAAAAGCCAGTCGGTAATAAAGCGATTGATTTTACTAATAAACACTTTTTATATTTAGCGGATAAGCTTGATGATTGCGTCACACAAAAGGTGATTGAGCAAGCATTGGCTGATGGTCAAGCGAGTGTGACGACAGCACAGAATATAAAACAAACTTGGCCGTTATTAGCCCTTGAAGCGTTAAAGCTTAGCCCGATCCATGTGGTTATCCTTACCGAGCGAAGTTATTTATTGGAATTAACAAGTCATATCGACCACTTACCACCAGCATACCAGCCGAAAGTGTATTTAATTGAAGGTTCAGTAAAAACTGCATCAGATAATAAAGTTGATGAACTTTATAGCCTATTAGCCTTACCTTTTGATAAATACATGTTTAATCAAGGTATTGAACAGTTATTTGCGGAGTCAGTGACATCGAATCAAGTGGCTGTGGGCCAAAACTTATCGCTAGTTGATTATCAACGTACAGGGATTGAAGTTTTAATGGCAACTAGCAATTTCAGCCAATACAGTGTTTTGATTAAACTGCTAAATGTTATGGGTTTTAATCTGACTTTTGTTAGTAACAGTGATGAAATGCTGAGCCAATGGGCAAGTGGTCGTCATTTAATTTTAATCTCAGATTTTGCAACGTCGCCAATTATTGAATTGCGCAATGGTAAACAAGTTCAGCGTGGGATTATTGGTTTTTCTGCTGAACATGTTGCTCAGTGGCAAACAGAAGCCGTAGATAAACATTGGCAAATTAGCGGCTTACCTGAGCAATTAACGGTAAAAGCGTTGAGCGAATTATTGGCAACTTGGTTGGTGGTGAAAGATAAACCGGTGGCGATAGCTCCAGCACCACTGGCTATTCCAACGCGCAATAATCAAGTATTAGAAGCGGCTATTGCTTTTGAAGATTTGCCAGCTGCCTTTGATTTGAAAAAGTTTGCCGATAACCAAGCAGGCTCAGAGCTGGCGGTTATGATGATGGAAGAATATGTTGGTGAAAATCATCAGCTGGTGTACAAATTGGATTATGCTATTTCGGTAAAATCACAGGAACAAATTAATAGTCATTTATCTCAGTTGCTCATTAATGCCAAAGTCATGGCGGCAAAAGGTATGTTAGGCTGCTTGTCAGCAAGTGCAAGCAACAATAGAGCAACAAGATTATCAACAAAGCTAAACTTTTGATTGCGCTACATGATGAAATTGAATTAGTGGCGCAATATGCTGAGGCGATTAGATCATAGCCATAAACAGGAAGCTAGAAGTTATAAGCGGTAAGCCACAAGCAGTAAGTTATAGCCGTAAGTTATAAGCGGGGAGTTTTAAGCACTCGTGGTAGGCCTTTTTCAATAGACCGAATTAATCTGGCGGTGAGTCGTTCATTATCAATTTTTACAGCAATAGCTTGTGTTTGCGCCTGCTGTTTTTTATTTGTTGTTGTTTTAGCGCCCATTCAATATGTTCAGCGACCATGGTTGATGCTTGTGGTAGTTGTGCGGATAAGGCGTTGACAATAGCGCTATCATAAACCTGCATTACCTAAGGCAACGGCAATATTACGTTGCCAACAGTCAAAACCAATACGGCGAATTGGCGAGCCTTCGGTATTTTTTAAAAAGGTTTTTCGTCCCAAGCAAACAAGGTTAATAAGGTAATATCATCTAAATTACCACGAGCTTGAAAGTCTTCTTCAACACTTAATTTAGCAAACTTATTCCATGGGCAAATAAGCTGACAGTCATCACAACCATAAATTCTATTGCCAAGTAGTGGTCGAAATTCTTCAGGAATGGCCTCTCGTAATTCGATAGTGAGATAAGAAATACAGCGTCTTGCGTCAACAACATAAGGTTCAACTATCGCTTGAGTTGGACAAATTTTAATGCAGGCAACACAAGTGCCACAGTCATTACTTGGTTTAGTATCAACAGGTAAGGGAATATCTACCAATAATTCGCTTTGCAGAAAAAACCACGAACCGGCATTTTTATTCAACAATAATGAATGTTTGCCAATCCAGCCTAAACCGGCTTTTTCGGCAAGTGGGCGCTCTAAAATAGGAGCGGAATCAACAAATGGTCGAAAGTTAAACTGTTGGCAATGTTGGGCAATTTTATCCCCCAATAACTGTTTTTAAAGCGTTTACGCATTAATTTATGGTAATCACGGCCTAAAGCATAACGGCTAATGTATGCATGGTCAGTTTTTTTTAATATTTGTGAAAAACTTGGCGTTAGTGGGTAAATAGTCCATGCGCGCAGAAATTGCGCGAATAGCACCGGGTTGTATGTCTGCTGGACGAGCGCGCGACAAACCATGTTTGGCCATATAATCCATATTGCCATGATAATTATTGGCTAACCATTGCAATAAGGCTGGCTCTTGTTCGGTTAAATCAATGTCGCTAATACCAATATCAGCAAAGCCAAATTCTTTGCCCCAAGACTTGATTTTATCGGCTAAATCTTGATAGTTAATGTTATTGTTGCTGGTCGTCAAAATAAGGAAACAAACTAGGTGAATATGTCCGTTAGTGTATCACAGCATGCTTTTACCGCTAAACAAGTACTTAACAATGAAGCAAAAGTGGCCAATAGCCAAGGTATTGCGTTAGCTGAACTAATGGAACATGCCGGTCGAGCTGTGTTTGACGAAATTGCCAAGTTAAACCTTCGAGAAAAACCTTATTAGTGGTTTGTGGTAAGGGTAATAACGGTGGTGATGGTTTTGTGGTGGCGCGATTAGCGTTGGCGGCCGGTTATCAAGTTAGTATTGTAGTCTTGGCGAATAAAAATCAGCTCAAAGGTGATGCTTTATTAGCTTATACAGCGTTAGCAAAAGTGACAAATAATATTGAATTTATCACCGAGTTTTCGCAATTTCAGTGTTGGCAGGATGATCAAAAAATCGAAGATGTTGCTGTTGTTGATGCCATTTTTGGCATTGGCTTTCGTGGCCAGTTGCCGGATTATATAGCAAATATTATTCAACAGCTGAATTTGTCGTCAGCGCTAAAAGTGGCGGTTGATCTTCCTTCTGGGGTGAATGCCAGCACAGGCGAAGTAATTAATAATGCCTTTCAAGCGGATAGAACCTTGAGCTTTATCGCCGCTAAACGTGGTCTTTATACGGGGCAAGCGGCTAATTATTGTGGTGACATTGAACTTAAGGGGTTAAACCTTAATCAGGCTTTTTGTCCAGCAAGTTGAGTACAAAACAATTTATTCAATACCAACAGCACTTACCACTAGTACCTAAAAGAAAAGCAACTAGCCATAAAGGTGATATTGGTTTGTTATTAACCTTAGGTGGTAATACCGGATTTCCTGGCGCGATAAAACTGGCAAGTATGGCGGCGTTAAGAAGTGGCGCGGCGTTGGTGAGTGTTGCCAGTCATGATGACAGCCGATTATTGGTTCATAGCCAAACACCGGAGTTAATGATTGCCGGCCATGAGCTCAGTGATCTAGCGCAGAATGACTATTTATCAAAAGCTAAGCAATTATTAATTGGCCCAGGTTTGGGTTAAGACACTTGGGCAAAATCGATATTTAACTACGCGTTAAGTTTAAATAAACCTTTGGTGGTGGATGCCGATGCTTTGACCTTACTGAGCCAATCACCAAGTTATCGTGATAATTGGGTGTTAACACCGCACCCAGGTGAAGCCGCTAGGTTACTCGGCTGTACTATTGCCGAGATTGAGCAAGATCGCTTTTTAGCGATAGCAAAAATCACCGAAAAATATGGCGGTATCTGTGTATTAAAAGGGGCGGGCACTCTAATTTCTGATGGGAAATACTGTTGGATAAATACTTCGGGTAATCCAAGTATGGCATCGGGCGGTATGGAGATGTCTTAAGTGGAATAATTGCTGCACTTTTAATGCAAATGAATGATAAACTTGATGCTGTTCGATTAGCTGTGTTTTTACATGGTTATATCGCAGATAACATCGTTAAGCAGCAAGGTGAAATTGGCTTGCTAGCGAGCGATATTGTCTCACATACCAACATTTATTAATAAAATTAGCATGAACGAATTTTCACTCATACTCACAGATACTGACGCAACCGTTGCGTTAGGTAAGAACTTAGCTAAATGTCTGCAACAACTTGATCACGGTTTAATAGCCTATTTAAATGGTGATTTGGGCGCAGGAAAAACCACCTTAACTCGTGGTTTTGTTCAAGGTATGGGACATCAAGGTAATGTTAAAAGCCCAACTTACACCTTAGTTGAGCCTTATGATTTAGGCGAGTGGAAGTGTATCACTTTGACTTATATCGCTTAGCCGATCCGGAAGAATTAGAATATATGGGTATTCGTGATTATTTTTTCAGATAAAAGTTGTGCTTTATCGAATGGCCGGAAAAAGGTTACGGAATATTACAAGGTGCTGATCTTATTATTAACTTAGCGTATAGTGGTGAACAGCGTCAGGCACATATACTGGCGGAAACCAGCAAAGGTCAAAAGTTTTATTGCAATTACAAGCGCAATACACAAACTAACAATAACAAGAGAGGACAGAATAACAGTAATGTTTAGCTTACATTTGTGTCGCAACACATATTTACTCTTATTCGTTTTTTATTAGTTTTTCAAGCTACTGCCATTAATAGTATTAACGGCGTTCGGGTTTGGCCAGCCCCTGAAAATAGCCGCGTGGTGTTCGACCTAAAAGATAAACCTGACTACAAATATTTTCCATTAAGCAATCCTGATCCGTTTAGTTATTGATTTTAAAAATAGTAAAAAAAGCGTTTCATTAGCGGGCGTTGCTGATAATGACAAGCGCATTCATAAAATTCGTACCAGTACACCGGATGAAAAAAGCACCACTCGCATCGTCCTTGAATTAGCTCAAGATTATAAATTTACGGTATTTCCATTAGCACCCGCCGGTCAATATGGTGACCGATTAGTGGTTGATTTGTTTGATCTACAACCACAGCACCCGCCAAAAAAGACACTTACACTCAGCAAGGTCAACAACGCGATATAATTATTGGTATTGATGCTGGTCATGGTGGTGAAGACCCGGGTTCTATTGGGCCTAGAGGTACTTATGAAAAACGTGTGACATTGGCAATTTCAAAAAAATTACAAAGTTTAATTAACCGTGAAAAAGGCATGAAAGCGGTGATGATCCGCTCTGGCGATTATTATGTTGATCTCGATCGCCGTACCGAATTAGCTCGTAAAGAACGGGTGGATTTTTTAGTGTCTATTCATGCCGATGCTTTTCGAACGTCACAGCCAAGTGGTGCTAGTGTTTGAGGTTGTTTCTAATCGTCGAGCCGAATCAGAATTATCGCGTTGGTTAGATAATCGTCAACGAAATTCAGAGTTACTTGGCGGTGGTGATGGTGTCATTAAAACCACCAATGATGATAACTTAGCGCTAACATTGGCAGATATGAGCCGTGAACACTCATTGGATGTCAGTATTGGTGTTTCTAAAAATGTGATTGACCAACTTAGAAAAATCACCAAATTATAAAAAACCACACAATATAAAAAGCTTAGCGGTATTAAAAGCCTCTGATATTCCATCAATTTTAGTAGAAACCGGTTTTATTTCTAACCATCAAGAAGAACGCAACTTAACCTCAAGCCATCATCAAGCTAAGTTAGCAAAAGCGGTGCATGAGGGAATTAAAAGTTACTTTTTAGAACATCCTCTTGCTGGTAGTTATTTTGCTTCGATTGGCTTTCGCAAACATAAAGTCAGTAATGGTGAGTCGTTATCTGTATTAGCCAAGCGTTATAATGTTTCTGTGGCGCAATTAAAATCGGCAAACAATCTTAATTCAAACATGGTTAGAATTGGCCAAACTTTAAAAATTCCTCGAGCTTAATTGATGTCTATAGCCATATTACCGGCGCGTCTTGCCAACCAAATTGCTGCTGGTGAAGTTGTTGAACGGCCAGCCTCCGTGGTTAAAGAATTAGTAGAAAATAGCTTAGATGCTGGCGCTACCCGTATTCAGGTTGATATTGAGAAAGGTGGTGCAAAACGCATTCGTATTATCGATGATGGCTGTGGTATAGATAAAGACGAACTAACCTTGGCATTGAGTCGTCATGCCACCAGTAAAATTAAAAACTTAGATGACCTAGAAGCGATCAGCAGTTTAGGTTTTCGTGGTGAAGCGCTTGCCAGTATTAGCTCAGTGGCTCGTTTAACCTTAACTTCTAAACCGGCACATCAAGACGCGGCTTGGCAAGCACATGCTGAAGGGCGTGATATGGAGGTTGTTTTACAACCTGCTGCACATACTAACGGGACAACCATTGATGTGGTGGATTTGTTTTTTAACACGCCAGCACGACGCAAGTTTTTACGGACAGAAAAAACTGAATTTGCTCATATTGAAGAAGTGATCAAGCGTATTGCCTTAGCGCGTTTTGATGTCAGTTTTATTCTTACGCATAACGGTAAACAAATAAAAAATTATCGTAAGGTTGCGCAATCATCCCAAAACATTAAACGTATTGCTGCGGTTTGTGGCCAAAGTTTTGTTGAGCATGCTATTGAAATTGATTGTCAGCATGATGATATTCATTTATCCGGTTGGATTGCCAAGCCGAGTTATACCCGTAAACAAAATGATTTATGTTATAGCTATGTTAATGGCCGCATGATGCGCGATAAATTAATTAATCATGCGATCAGGCAAGCTTATGGCGAGTTTATTGAAAATGATGTTTATTCAGCGTTTGTGTTGTTTTTATCACTCGATTTTAATGAAGTGGATGTTAATGTTCATCCGGCTAAACATGAAGTGCGTTTTCATCAAGGGCGTTATGTGCATGACTTTATTTATTCGGTGTGTCATAAAGCGCTAGCGGAACAAATAACATTTAATACTGAGCAATTTCAGCCATCTACTACATCTGCCAGTGAATATGATTATTCAGCTATGACGGGTGTGGCAGAGCAAAGTAGCCAAAATATAACGTCAACTGGCCAGCAAACATTACCTCAGTCCTCACCTCGAACACCACAAGACAGTTATATCAAACCGTTACAACAAATTTGTGATCGACCTGCGGCGGGTTATCAAGCGCAACATTATGGCGCCTCACCTGTTAGCAAAACCGCAGCCGATAATTATCAACAATTGATGACAATATCCGGTCAACCGATTACGCCAGTAGTAACACCATCAGCAGAACAATCAGCGGCTAAACCCTCTTTTGATAGTAACAATGCTAAGTTCGTGATGTTACATCAAGATAATTATGTTGTTTATCAGCAAGGTGAACAGCTTAAACTTTGCCCGTTAGCGTCACTTGCTGAGGCAAACCAATTACAAATAATTAAGGAGCTGTGGCCACATGGTTTGGTTAGTCAGCCGTTATTATTGCCTATTAAAATTAAAACTACCCCTGAGCAGGTAGCGCGTTTAACACAATTTGAAACATTATTATTAACTTCAGGTGTTCAACTTAATTTGATGAAAGGGTATGCTCAAATCCGCCAGTTTCCAGCCTTATTACGAGCGCAAGATGTAACCGCGTCTTTTGAGAAGATATTAGCGCAACTTGTTGAATTAACAGAAGATGAAGATGTTAACCTTAACCGTTGGCAGCACTTTTTAGCGACACTGTCGGTACCTGAAAGTTTTACGCAAGCAAGTGCCATTCAGTTGTGGAAACAGATGTTAACGCATAATTACGAAGAATTTATTACCTTGCTAAGCTTGAATTCAGTGACTATTGACCTTACTTCAGTGGTTCAACAACTTTCTCGTATTAACGAATAAATTTGGCACTATAATAATTTACATGACTGATCTTACTGCTGATAATACTAGTGCTTTACCGGAAACTTTTTTAGCTAAAAAAGGTCAGCCGCCGGTTATTTGTTTAATGGGGCCAACGGCGTCAGGTAAAACCGCTTTGGCGATGGCACTGCATGATCATTTACCGTGCGATATTATCAGTGTTGACTCAGCCTTAGTGTTTAAGGGAATGGATATTGGTACTGCTAAGCCAACGGCACAAGAGCTAGAAAAATATCCGCATCGATTAATTGATTTAATTGATCCTGCGCAGAGTTATTCCGCCGCCGATTTTTGTCGTGATGCGTTAGCTGAAATAGCAGCAATTCGTGCTAAAGGCAGAATACCGTTATTAGTTGGTGGTACCATGATGTACTTTAAAAGCTTAATTGAAGGTATATCACCCTTACCGGCAGCGAATGCTGAGATAAGAGCTGATATTGAGCGAGAAGCACAAGCGACAAGTTGGCAAGTATTACATGAACAATTGGCACAGTATGACCCTATATCAGCTGAGCGTATTCATCAAAATGACCCGCAACGTTTAACAAGGGCGATTGAAGTATTTAGGATCACGGGTAAATCCTTAACGGAATTAACCGCGATTAAAGGTGATGTGCTTGATGGCGATATTATTCAGTTAGCTATTACGCCAAGTGATCGAAAAACATTTCATGAACGTATTGAGTTACGTTTTAAGTTAATGATGGAACAAGGTTTTGAACAAGAAGTTCAAAAACTGAAAAGTCGCAAAGATTTACATGAGAACTTACCATCTATAAGGTGTGTAGGGTATCGCCAAATGTGGCAATACTTAAATAATGAATGTTCTTATGATGAAATGATCTTTAAAGGTGTTTGTGCGACTAGACAATTAGCAAAACGTCAGTTAACTTGGTTAAGAAGTTGGCCAAAATTAACTTGGTTAAACATGGAAGATGAAACTAATTTGCAACATGTACTGTCTATAGTAAGCAAACTATAAACATTTGTGTATAATTACATTAGATAACCATCTAAATTGAAAGAATTTTTTATCTAACAATAACAAAAGGGGGCCGTTATATGGCAAAGGGGCAATCTTTACAAGACCCATTTTTAAATGCTTTACGTCGTGATCGCATTCCAGTCGCAATTTATTTAGTAAATGGTATTAAGTTACAAGGGCAAGTTGAGTCGTTCGACCAATTTGTTATTTTATTAAAAAATACGGTAAGCCAAATGGTTTACAAGCATGCTATTTCAACGGTAGTACCTTCTCGCGCGGTACAAACGCAACCAGCTGCAGGTAACTTTAATCCGGATTCAGATGAATAATGATTAAAGGTGTTATTTTAAGGAGACGCTCATTTGTTTGATCGTTATCAGGCAGGTGAGCAAGCAATCCTTGTTCATGTAGATTTCCCCGACGAAAGTTCAAAAGAAGACCTTCAAGAATTCGAAATGCTAGTATCATCAGCAGGTGTTAACGCACTTACTGTGATCACCGGCAAACGTAATACGCCACATTCAAAATACTTTGTTGGTAGCGGCAAAGTAGAAGAAGTAGCGGAAGCGGTTAAATTATTTGAAGCGAATGTGGTACTTTTTAATCATGCGTTAACGCCTTCTCAGGAAAAGCATGTAGAAGCTTTGTGCCAATGTCGTGTAGTTGATAGAACCAGTTTAATTCTTGATATATTTGCTCAGCGCGCTCGCACGCATGAAGGTAAATTACAAGTTGAGTTGGCACAATTACGCCATATTAGTTCGCGCTTAATTCGAGGTTGGACTCACCTTGAGCGTCAAAAAGGTGGTGTTGGTTTACGTGGACCGGGTGAAACACAATTAGAAACTGACCGTCGTTTATTACGTGAACGTATGGTTAATATTCGTGGTCGTTTAGAAAAAGTTGAAAAACAGCGTCACCAAAATCGCCGGTTAAGAAGTCGTGCTGAAATTCCTACGGTTTCTTTAGTGGGTTATACTAACGCGGGTAAATCAACGTTATTTAATCAAATTACTAATGCAACGGTGTATGCGGCGGATCAGCTATTTGCAACCTTAGACCCAACGTTAAGAAAAAATTGAAGTAGAAGATGTTGGCCGCGTTATTCTCGCTGATACCGTAGGTTTTATTCGTCATTTACCTCATGACTTAGTGGCGGCGTTTAAAGCAACATTAACGGAAACACGCGAAGCCGAATTGTTACTGCATGTTGTTGATATTTCTGATGACCGACGTGCTGAAAACATTGAACAAGTACAAGATGTACTTGATGAAATTGATGCTGGCGATGTACCGCAATTAATGATTTGTAACAAAATTGATAATTTAGACGATATTGAACCACGGATAGATCGAGACGATACCGGCTTACCGATCCGAGTGTGGTTATCAGCTCGAGCTAATTTAGGTATCGATTTATTATTTCAAGCTTTAGCTGAACGCTTAGGCCGTGCTATTGTGCGTTATAATTTGCGAATTCCACCACATGCAGGGAAGTTACGAGGTGCATTTTATCAACTAAATTGTATCGTCAATGAAACTTATGATGACCAAGGTAATTGCCTATTAGAGGTGAAATTACCTGAACGCGAATGGAATCGACTTTTAAAAGACGATAAAGCAGGGATTGAAAGCTTTATCGAACATTAACAGCCTGTTATATTTAAGCAACTCAAAATCGCCTTTCAGCGATTGGTAAAATATAACACTTATTTTTATATATCGGAGACCAACATGGCTTGGAATGAACCGGGGAAGGGTGATAAAGATCCTGGAAAAACAAAGGTGGTAATAATCAAGGACCACCAGATTTAGACGATTTATTAAAAGATCTCGGCAACAAGGTTGGCGGTATTTTTGGTGGTGGTAAACCGTCATCAGGATCAAGTCAATCAGGAAACGTTGGTAGTGCTTTTTAGTTTATTAGCCTTATTAATTGTACTGGTGGTTTATGCCTACTCGTGTATTTTTACCATTAACGAAGCTGAGCGTGGTGTAAAACTGCGTTTTGGTGAATATGTTGGTGTAGTTGAGCCAGGCTTAAGCTGGAAGTGGACGTTTTTAGAACGCATTATTCCAATTGATATGCAAACAACTCGTGACTTACCTGCTTCTGGTTTTATGTTAACGCAAGATGAAAACGTTGTACGTGTTGAAATGCAAGTGCAATATCGTGTGGTTAATGCCCGTGATTATGTTTTTAATGTCACTGACCCAGATGATAGTTTAAGTCAGGCATTAGATAGTGCCCTGCGTTATGTTGTTGGCCATAATAAAATGGATGCTGTGTTAACCAGTGGTCGTGAAAATGTACGTCAGCAAGTGTGGCAAGAGTTAAATAAAATTATCGAGCCTTATAAATTAGGGTTACTGGTAGTTGATGTTAACTTTAAAGATGCTCGTCCACCAGAAGAAGTAAAAGATGCTTTTGATGATGCGATTGCCGCGCAAGAAGATGAAATTCGTTACATTCGTGAAGCAGAAGCTTATGCTCGTGGTATTGAACCGCGTGCTCGTGGTCGTGTTAGTCGTATGGAACAAGAAGCAATTGCTTATAAACAACAAATTGTTTTAGACGCGGAAGGCTCGGTAGCTAAATTTGAAAAATTATTACCTGAGTATCAAGCGGCGCCAGAAGTTACTCGTCAACGTTTATATTTAGCCACTATGGAAAAAGTTTACAGTAATACTAGTAAAGTTATGGTTGATGTTGATGGCGGAAATAATATGATTTATTTACCGTTAGATAAAATTATGAATCAACAAACACAAGCACCGAGAGCTATTTCACAGTCAATGCCAGAACATAATAGTCAACAAAGTGTAAACTCTTCCCCTGCAGGCCGTTCAGATCGCTTTGATAGAGGGGAGAAACTAATCATGAAAAATTTATTAGTCATTATAATTGCGGCATTATTTTTATTAGTTGTTTCATCTGTCTTTATCGTGCAAGAAGGCACAACGTGGTATCGTGTTTCAATTTAAAAAAATTAAACGTGATAGCGCAGAAGAAATGTTAGTGTTTGAACCTGGTCTGCATTTTTTAAAATACCGCTGATTGAATCAGTTAAAAAACTTGATGCTCGTATTCAAACCCTTGATGAAGAGCCTGATCGTTTTGTGACATCAGAGAAAAAAGATTTGATGGTTGATTCATACATTAAATGGCGAATTGTTGACTTTTCTACCTTCTTTTTACGTACTGCCGGTGATATTGAAAACGCAAAAGTACTATTGAAGCAAAAAGTAAATAATGGTTTACGTACTGAATTTGGTAATCGCACCATTAAAGAAATTGTTTCAGGAGATCGTGACGGCATCATGGCGGAAGCGTTAGAAAGCGCTAAAAGTAGTCGTGAAGATCTTGGTATTGAAGTGATTGACGTGCGTGTGAAAGCGATTAACTTACCAAGAGAAGTTAGTAGCTCAATCTACGACCGTATGCGAGCTGAACGTACTGCTGTAGCAAAAGAGCATAGATCACAAGGTCAAGAGCAAGCTGAGATTTTACGTGCAACCATTGATGCCAAAGTAACGATTATGTTGGCTGATGCACAAAAGCATGCCTTTGAAGTACGTGGTGAAGGTGATGCTTTAGCCGCTAAAATTTACGCCGATACTTACTCTAAAGATCCTGAGTTTTATGGTTTTATTCGTAGTCTTGAAGCATACGAAAATAGCTTTAATAGCAAAAATGACATTATGGTGGTTAAGCCGGATAGTGACTTTTTTTCATTATTTAAAAAATAATGATAGTTCTAAAAGATAGAGTACCGGAAAAATCATGCTTTAGTGTATTAGTGTGATATTTTTTTTAGAAGCCATGACATGTTCATGGCTTTTTTATATCTTTATTAAAGTATAATTATCCCGAGCTCAGGTTAGTTAACCTTAACTCGGGTTAGTTAAAACGAGAGAATAATGATGACAACCCTATTAATGGCAATTGCGATTGCATTTATTATTGAAGGTTTAATACCGGCATTATTTCCAAATAAGTGGCAAGCTTATGTGGCTAAGTTAGCGAATGAACCTACGTCTCAAGTGAGAACTATGGGCTTGATCGTGATGATAATTGGTTTGTTGCTTTTGTGGTTAGTTAGTCCTTAACATGCTGTTTATTAGCGTTTATTAAGGCAATCACCGTTAATGTATCAGAATTTCAAAAACCACAGGATGCAAAAATCGCCAATTAGTACTTGGACTGCTATTTGATATTTGTTAGAATCCCCGCCTAATTTTCTGATAGACATGTGAACATGGGAAAAAACGTTGTAGTTCTTGGCACCCAATGGGGTGACGAAGGTAAAGGTAAAGTCGTTGACTTACTAACTGATAAAGCAAAATACGTGGTGCGTTATCAAGGTGGTCATAATGCTGGCCATACTCTAGTTATCAATGGTGAGAAAACCGTTCTTCATTTAATTCCATCTGGTGTTTTACGCGATAACGTAAAATGTTTAATCGGTAACGGTGTTGTTCTTTGTCCAAAAGCCTTAATGGCTGAAATGACTATGTTAGAAGAGCGTGGCGTTCCTGTTCGCGAACGTTTATTAATTTCTGACGCATGCCCATTAATTCTTCCTTATCATAATGCCTTAGATGCTGCGCGTGAAATTGCTCGTGGTAGTAAAGCTATTGGTACTACTGGTCGTGGTATTGGGCCAGCATACGAAGATAAAGTTGCTCGTCGCGGTTTACGTGTTGGTGATTTATTCTGTGCCGAATCTTTTGCGGCTAAGTTAAAAGAAATTATGGAATACCATAACTTTGTTTTAACAACCTACTACAAAAGTTGAGCCAGTTTCTTATGAAGAAGTACTTGCTGATGCATTAGCGGTTGCTGATGTGATCAAAGGCATGGTTGCTGATATTGCTGAATTGCTTGATCAAGCGCGTAAAAACGGTGAGTCAATCATGTTTGAAGGTGCTCAAGGTACCTTACTTGATATCGACCACGGTACTTACCCTTACGTAACGTCCTCAAATACTACCGTAGGTGGTGTTGCAACAGGTTGTGGTTTTGGTCCTTTACACCTTGATTATGTTTTAGGTATTACCAAAGCTTATACTACACGTGTTGGTTCAGGTCCGTTCCCAACGGAATTGAACGATGAAATCGGTAACCACTTAGGTACTGTTGGCCATGAATTTGGCGCTACTACTGGTCGTGAGCGTCGTTGTGGTTGGTTTGATGCTGTTGCTATGCACCGTGCAGTTCAAGTGAACAGCATCAGTGGTTTCTGCTTAACTAAGCTTGATGTTTTAGATGGTTTAAAAGAACTGAAAATCTGTACTGGTTACAAAACTGAATCAGGTGAGGTGATCACTGTACCACCAACAGCTGCTGAAGGTTATGAGAAAATTACACCAGTATATGAAACGGTTCCAGGTTGGTCAGAATCAACGGTTGGCGCTACTACGTTAGCTGAGTTACCGGCTAATGCTAAAGCTTATATCAAGCGCTTAGAAGAAGTTACCGGTGTACCAATTGACATTATTTCAACTGGTCCAGACCGTGTTGAAACGATGATTTTAGTCAATCCGTTTGACGAATAATTATTCAGTCAATTAAAAAAAATAGCTTTCAAGCTGGCTTTTTTGTGTCGGTCATTTAATTAAGTTCGAAAACTGATCAGTCTTCATCATCTTCATAAACGCTAAAGTCTGTTACACCTTGCTCTTCGAGTATTTTTCGCACGCTGGCTGGTAACTTTTCCGTATTATCTTTAGCAAGGTCAATATCATCCGGCAGGGTTGGCCGGTAAAAGCATGTAAAAATGCTTCACAAAGTAACTCGCTATTGGTTGCATGTCTTAAATTATTAATTTGGCGACGGGTACGTTCGTCGGTTAATACTTTTTAACACACGTAACGGAATGGACACGGTGATCTTTTTAACTTGCTCACTTTTTTTCCGTGTTCGGCGTAAGGGTTTATATACTCGCCATTCCATTCTGCCATGAATTACCTCTAAATATTTTTGTTATAGGCTAAATTGTACTGACTCCTTGGTAACAGTCAACTATGAATGTGTAGAAGTTTAGATGTCTAGATATTTATTGTCTTATTTATCGTCAAATCATACAAATAAGGTGTTTAATTCAGTCGTTACCTACGAGGGATTGTAGAGTTTCATACTCTGTGCTGCCAGTGAACAGAGATTTGCCTTGACGATAAATGCATAAAGACTTAGAGTTATAGACGTCCAAACATCTAAAAAGTTAAGTCTGATTATAGACTCAACCAAAGTCCAGTCAAGGGTACACAATGTCTAATGTTAAAATAGCTACTAAAGCAGTTATCGCGGGTATTAATACAGATTCACAACATGGTGCCGTTGTTGGTCCAATACATTTATCAAGTACCTACGCGTTAAAAGGCTTTAATGAAAAAGGTCAATTTGACTATTCTAGAACAGGTAACCCTACCCGCTCAACGTTTGGCCAAGCTATTGCTGATTTAGAAGGTGGTGCTGTTGGTGTCGTTACCGGCACTGGCATGTCAGCGGTTCACTTAACTTGCCAAGTGTTGTCAGTGGGTGACAGTGTTGTTATTCCACATGATTGTTACGGTGGTAGTTATCGTTTATTTACCCATTTAGCTAAACGTGGTCAATTTAACGTTATTGTGGTTGATCAAAATGATGAAGTTGCTTTAGCTGAAGCATTAGCGCAAAAGCCAAAACTGGTTTTAGTTGAGTCGCCAAGTAATCCATTGTTACGTATTGTTGATATTGAAAAAATTGCCAAGGCAAGTCATGCGGTAGGTGCTTTAGTTGCGGTTGATAATACTTTTCTATCGCCGGTATTGCAGCAGCCATTAGCCTTAGGTGCTGATATTGTGTTCCATTCAACCACTAAATATATCAATGGCCATAGTGATGTTGTTGGTGGTGTTTTAGTGACGAAAGAACAAAAGTTAGGTGAAGAGTTAGCTTGGTGGGCAAACTGTATCGGCATTACGGGCTCAGCCTTTGATAGCTTTCTTGCTTTACGTGGTTTAAAAACTTTACCTGTCCGTATGAAACAACATCAAATTAACGCCAATGCCGTTGCTGAGTTTTTATCTTCGCATCCAGCCATTGAAAAGTTTATTATCCTGGTTTACCTTCTCACCCAGGCCATGAATTAGCGAAACGTCAGCAAGCAGACTTTGGTGCTATGATGAGCTTTGAAGTTAAAGGTGGTGTTGAAGCGGTTAAAATATTATTTGATAACTTAGCTTTATTTACTTTGGCACAGTCGTTAGGAGGTGTTGAGTGCTTGATCAGTCACCCATCAACAATGACTCATGCGGGTATGGAAATAGCGGCGCAATTAGAAGCCGGTATAACACAGTCATTAGTACGTATTTCTGTGGGAATTGAAGATGCCGACGATATTATTGCTGATTTAAATAATGGTTTAAACGCGAGTCAAAAATAGCGTTAAGCTCGCTAAATTATTTTTGTGAATATAAGCCCATCTTTTTAGATGGGCTTTTTATTGTGATAGAAAAAATTAGGATGTTATCATTTTGTTAATGGTACAGGTATTTGTTGATTAATTGCTTGTTAGTGATTAGTCTTAAACTATATTTAGTCTTCATTTTTCATAAAAATCCTTTCTTATCAAGAGTTTGTTTTTGAAAAATAATTCATGGATGCATTGTATTTCGCGATGGCAAAAAAAACTTACAAGACTCTCATTTTACTTGCGATGTTAAAAATCTCGTTAATCGCTTGAATGATCGCACTAGTCAAAAAGACTCTGTGCTTGACCGTGCGGTTGAGTTTTTTGCTAACTCTGCAGAAATACAAAATGAGCTGAATAGTTTTAAACAGCAATCAACCGTATTGAATGCGGATTTATCGTCGTCGGCATCCGCTAAAAAGCAATCGCTACAAGCTGAAATAGATAAAGTTACCGCTAATAAATTGGAATATAAGCAGAAAATAGCTAAAGAAGGGCAAAGTCGTCATCATCATTTACGAGAAGTGTGTTATCAATTATTTGCGTTGTGTGAAGGCGAAAGCTTTGACGAAACATTAAGAAAATCAGCGCAGTTACTTGGTACAATTCAGTTGATCAGCCCGACCGAAGGCAAAGAAATTGCTAGTATTAATGAGCGGCATAAGCCTATCTATAAAGCGGTGTTATGTTTACGTTTGTTAGACGAATTGATCATCAGTAATCAACTAGATGACCCTTATATTACGAAATACCTTGCTGATGTGCCCAATAATAAATATCAGCACTTTAATCAGTTGAATAGTGATGCCTATATAAAACCTTTGTTGAGCAAGTTAAACTACCCATTGTGATGGCGGCATTGGTGCAAGATATTGGTAATTTTCATCCAGATGCTCAGGCTATTTTAGTTGGTGCTCATGGTAAAGATGATCCTTATCGAACTTTAGAACTAGAAGATCGAAAAGCGTTATTGCAAATTAGTTTTCGTGAAATGCATGGTTATATTACCGAAGGATTAGCGGAGTTGGTGTATATAGGAAATTCGCGCGCAGAGAAAAATTTATTTGTTCAGCACGAACAGGAAAAAATGCAGTTTCTTAAACGCTTATTAAAAAGTGCTATCTCACCTAAAAATGGCATTGGCAATATTTTAAAAGTTCCGCAAATATACACCTCAATAATTTTATCAACCAAAGCTAACTATAACTATAAAGTTCTACCAAAGGTTTACCATGTGCTGAATTTAAATGCTGAGCGAGGTGCTTGTGCGCAATCAGTGGTTGATGCCCTTTATAAAATTACCGGTATGTTCCCACAAGGTTATGGCATCACTTATATTCCGAAAGCACTTGATAATAGTTATATGGACTTTTATGAATATGCGGTAGTGAGTCAGCTTTATCCTAGCCACCCAGAAGAGCCAATATGTCGGCAAGCTACTAAAAAGTTATCATTCATAAGCTTTGGTCAAGATATACACGTGATTAAAGAAAGTAACTTATACTTTGTTGAAACCGCGAAACGCTTTTCTAGAGTAAGTAAAAACGCTTATTAGAGATATTAGAGCAGATGGTGTCTAATTTTGAAGAGCGTAAAGAACTTGATATTTTACCTCGCTGCTGGTTACCGAATGATTACTTCTCGGTAAAAAATCATCAAAAGCTATGGAATCGGGCGGTTGAATAGTTTTTGCTATCAAACATTGTATTTTATAGCTCCTATCTTAGGGTTTGTTGATCTTTGTTTATATTTTCAGCAATAGGCTATTTTAAGTGACAGCAAAGCAGAATGAACGTTATTTGGTTATTCCAAATGAATGAAATTCTAATGCAGCTAGCGCAAAAAATAGCCATTGCACTATGCACTGAGGGCTGAGGCTAAAATCGTTTTACTCCACGTTAAAAATTATTGGTTTAGATGACTAAACGAGATAATTTCAGCCTTGATTAAAACGATTTTATCTCTCAGCTGAATTATTAAACAAAGATAAACAGACCCTAAATTTATTTAATTTTTATTGTGCAAATAATTATTTAATAAAAAATCTAAAAATAAGATATTTATTCTTTTTTTATTGCATAACTAGTCACTTTTTGCTAAATTTCATTCCCTTAATGGATCATAGGGTAAAAAGGCGCGCATTTAATGCTAAAAATGTTTCGACGATAATAGTTTGATATGTTGTAATACGCTTTTTAAATTTCACTGCCTATGATGTCTGACAGTGGTTTAGGTACAGTGTTTTACTTGTTTAATAAAATTAAATTAAACAAAATGGTAAGCTAATAGATTAGCTAGATATGAAATAAAACGTTGAATTAACAATTGAATAAAATTGCATTTTGAGGCTTCCTTGTGGTTAAAAGTATGAATGTTGCGGTAATTGGTGCTAGCGGTTATGTTGGCGCAGAGTTAATTAATTTATTAACTAACCACAATAAAATTTCAATAGCACACCTTCTCGTATCAGAAAATAGCTCGTCTGAGGGCTTATTGTTTTCTGACTTACATGCCAAATATCAAGGTGTTTGTGATTTACCGTTACAAGCATTTTCACCTGCTTGGTTTGATCAACATATCAAAAATGCGGCAACACCAATTGATGCTGTGTTTTTTGCAACGCCACATGAATATAGCGCTGAATGGGCGAATATTTTCTTAGAAGTGGGCGTGAAAGTGTTTGATCTTTCTGGTGGCTTCCGTTTAAAAGATGCGGCAGATTACCCAACTTATTATGGTTTTGAACATCATAACCTTAGCGCTTTAGAACAAGCCAAGTATGGTTTAGCGGAATGGTTAGATGCATCATTTGCCGATTCAAATATTGTTGCTGTTCCTGGTTGTTATCCAACGGCCAGTTTATTAGGTTTAAAGCCGATCACAGCTAACAATCTTCATGTAGAAAATTCGTTAATTGTTGTTAATGGTATTAGCGGTGTTTCAGGTGCAGGCCGGAAAGCGTCATTAGGTACCAGTTTTAATGAAGTAAGCTTAACACCTTACAACATTTTACAGCACAGACACCAACCTGAAATTAGCCAAGAAGCCAATGCTCAAGTGATTTTTAATCCGCATTTAGCACCATATAAACGTGGTTTACTATCAACCGTAACCTTGCAATTAAAAGCCGATGTTACTGAAGCGCAAGTTAACCAAGCATTTCACAATGCTTATGACGATAAGCCTTTAGTGCGTATTGCTGCAACGTGGCCAAAAATTGACAATGTTGCTTACACCCCCGTTTGCTGATATTCATTGGAAATATGACGCAGAAAAGCAAGTGGTTGTTGTTAGTACGGCAATTGATAACTTATTAAAAGGTGCCGCGTCACAAGCGGTGCAATGTGCAAATTTAGTGATGGGCTTACCAAGTGAATATGGCTTGTTAGCTAACACCATGACAACTGGCCAAGGTAATTAATTATCATGAAACCTTTAGTGATCAAAATTGGCGGTGCCATTCTTGAAAAAGCATCAGCGCTAAAAGCTTTGTTGGTGGAAATTGCGAAATTAAAAAACCAACAGGTTGTTTTAGTGCATGGCGGTGGTAGCTCGGTTGATGCGCAATTATCACAAGCTGGTTTTACTACTGAGAAAAAAGACGGTAAACGTATCACACCAGCAGAGCAAATGCCTATTATTGCTGGCACGTTAGCTGGCTTTGTTAATAAAACGATTGTTGGTCAAGCAAATGAACTCAAGCTTGCTGCTGTTGGTTTATCACTCGGTGATGGCAACATGGTGAGTTGTACTTTAGCGGATCCCGCTTTAGGTAATGTTGGTGATCCTGCGCCAAAAGAAAGTGCTTTATTAACGACTTTATTATCGAACGGTTTTTTTCCGGTTGTTTCATCAATTGGGGCGTTAGACAATGGTGAATTAGTCAATGTAAATGCCGATGATGCCGCTGTTGCCATTTGTCAGTTATTAGAAGCAGAATTATTGTTATTAACCGATGTTCCTGGTGTTAAAGGGGCAGATGGTGAATGGTTAGTAGAATTGGGTAGTCAACAAGCTGCCGAGTTAATTGAACAAGGTGTTATTGCTGGTGGTATGACAGCAAAAGTAAATGCAGCGTTATTAGCTGCGAATCAGTTACGACGAAGCATCGCGGTTGCCAGCTGGCAGTCACCTGAGCTGATCGTTAATTTGCTTAAAGGTGACAATATCGGCACCCGCATTTTAGCTGATTCATAAATTCACTTATTTCGTCAAACCGCGAATAAAGCAAAGAAAGGATTTACCATGTCGTTATCAAACGTAGCTTTAGAAAATTTTCTTGCTGATGATCAACTCAACAAAGAGCAAACGTTGGGCTTAATTGCATTAGCAAAAGATATTAAAAACAACCCTGCTAATTATGCACAAGCATTAGCAGGTAAATCGGTTGCCATGATTTTGAAAAACCGTCATTACGTACTCATGTAAGTTTTGATATGGGGATTAATAAATTAGGTGGTCATGCCCTTTATTTAGGACAGCAAAATGGCAAGTTGGGTGAGCGTGAACGCATTAGTGATTATGCTCATAACTTATCATGTTATGCCGATGCAATTGTTGCACGAGTATTTAGCAACGCGGCTATCGAAGGTTTAGCTGAGCATGCCAGTGTGCCAGTGGTAAATGCCTTATGTGATTTATATCACCCATGCCAAGCATTAGCTGACTTTGTGACTTTATCTGAAATTTATGATGATCTTAGCAAAGTAAAATTAGCTTATGTTGGTGATGGTAATAATGTTTCTAATTCATTAATGTTAATGGCGGCAACCGTAGGTACTGATTTTACCTTAATTTGCCCTGAAGGCTGTGGCCCGTCAGATGCCATGTTAAGTAAAGTTCATGCCTTGGTTGAGCAATCAGGTGCGCAGTTCACTTACAGTCATAACATTGATGACCTTGGTCAACAAGATGCGATATATACAGATACTTGGGTATCTATGGGTGATGAAGACCCAAGTAAAAAGGCGGCAATCTTAGAAAAATTTGCCCCGTATCAGGTTAACCATCAATTAATGGAAAAAGCGGGGGCGAATGTTGTTATGCATTGTCAGCCGGCGCATTTAGGTGAAGAGATCACCACGGAACTTTTTGACAGTGAAATGTCAGTAGTGTTCCAAGAAGCGGAAAACAGAATGTGGGCACAAAACGCTGTTTTAGTGTCACTTTTAGGTAAGTAAATATTTAGTTTAGTGATTTTTAAAACCTCACTAAACTATACAAATTAAATTTTAATATTAAACAGAATTGTTATCGCAGTATTTGGTATTTAGGCAAAAGCGTCAAACAACACATGAAATAAGCTTATCTTGATAAGTGCTTTCATTTGTTAAAAGACAATAAAACCTAGATGTTGAGTACGAAGATGACGAAGGATAACAAAATGGCTTTAGCAGCAAAGAAAAAAATCAAAAAAGTAGTACTAGCGTACTCAGGTGGTTTAGACACATCAGCAATCATTCCATGGTTAAAAGAAAACTATGAAGGTTGTGAAGTTATCGCGTTTTGTGCCGATGTTGGCCAAGGCGAAGAAGAATTAGTGGGTATTCAAGAAAAAGCCATTGCTTCAGGTGCTACTGAATGTCATGTGGTTGACCTTAAAGAAGAATATGTAAAAGATTACATTTATCCAATTCTTAAAACGGGTGCAGTTTACGAAGGCCAATATTTATTAGGTACTTCTATGGCACGCCCAGTGATTGCCAAAGCACACGTTGAAGTTGCACTTAAAGTTGGTGCTGACGCGGTATGTCACGGTTGTACTGGTAAAGGTAACGACCAAGTACGTTTTGAGTCTTGTTTTGCTGCTTTAGCACCAGAGCTTACCGTAATTGCGCCATGGCGTGAGTGGGACATGGTTTCTCGCGAAGACTTATTAAACTACCTTGCTGAGCGTAATATTCCTTGTGCCGCATCATTAACTAAAATTTATAGCCGTGATGCTAACGCATGGCATATTTCACACGAAGGTGGTGAGTTAGAAGATCCATGGTGTGAGCCGTCGAAAGAAGTATGGACTATGACAGTAGATCCAATGGACGCACCTGATGAAGCAGAGCGTGTGCAATTAAGCTTTGTTAAAGGTGAGCTAGTTTCTGTTGATGGTAACGATTTTAGCGATAGCAGCATGCCTGCTCATGACGCTTTAATGTACTTAAACGCTAAAGGTGCTGCCCACGGTGTTGGCCGTATTGATATCGTAGAAAACCGTTTAGTCGGTATGAAGTCTCGTGGTTGTTATGAAACTCCTGGCGGTACTATCTTAATGGCTGCTTACAAAGGTTTAGAAACCTTAATTTTAGATAAAGAGTCATTAAAATACCGTGAATCAATTGGTCTTGAATTCTCTCATGTTATTTATGACGGTCGTTGGTTCACACCACTTGCTAAAGCACAATTAGCAAGTGCAGCGTCATTCGCTGAGCAGTTAACCGGTGATGTTGTAGTTAAATTATATAAAGGTACTGCGCAAGTGACTCAACGTCGTTCGCCTAACTCTTTATACTCAGAAGAGTTTGCTACTTTCGGTGCTGATGATGTTTATGACCAAAAACATGCTGAAGGTTTTATCCGTTTATTCAGCTTATCTAGCCGTATTACTGCACTTTCTCAAAAGGGCAGCAAGTTAGACGCTTCTTCTTTAGAAAATAAGGATAGCTAAACATGGCATTATGGGGCGGCCGCTTTAAGGGCGAAGCAAGTGTTCAATTTAAAAAGTTTAATGACTCACTGCCAGTGGATTACCGCATGGCAGTGCAAGACATTGTTGGTTCAATTGCTTGCGCTGGTGCTATTCACAGTGTTGGTGTTATCAATGAAGACGAACACACACGTTTAGTTGCAGCACTTAACGAGTTAAAAGCATCAGTTGAAGCTGATCCGGAGCAAATTTTAACCTCAGATGCGGAAGATATTCACAGCTGGGTTGAAGGTAAATTAATTGAAGCAACCGGCGACCTAGGTAAGAAATTACATACTGGCCGTAGCCGTAATGACCAAGTAGCAACGGATTTAAAGTTATGGTGTAAAGAAACTGGCGGTGAATTATTACTCGCGTTAGTGAATTTACAACAAGCCATGATGGACTTAGCTGAGCGTGAAAAAGACACGGTATTACCAGGTTATACCCATTTACAACGTGCGCAGCCAGTAACCTTTGGTCACTGGTGTTTAGCGTATGTTGAAATGTTTAACCGTGATATTGGTCGTTTAAAAGATGCTTTATACCGTGCTGATACCTCGCCATTAGGCTCAGGTGCTTTAGCGGGTACAGCTTATCCAATTGACCGCGATTTATTAGCACAAAACTTAGGTTTCCGTTGCGCCACCTTAAACAGTTTAGATGCGGTATCTGATCGTGATCACGTATTAGAGTTTTTATCATGTGCCAGCATTAGCATGATGCACATGTCACGTTTTGCAGAAGATTTAATTTTCTACAACTCAGGTGAAGCGGGCTTTGTTGAAATGAGCGATTTAGTTAGCTCTGGTTCTTCATTAATGCCACAAAAGAAAAACCCTGATGCTTGTGAATTAATTCGTGGTAAAGCGGGCCGTGTTATGGGTTCGTTAACCGGCATGATGGTAACCATGAAAGCTTTACCATTAGCTTATAACAAAGATATGCAAGAAGACAAAGAAGGTTTGTTTGACGCATTAGACACTTGGTTAGAAGTAATGGAAATGGCGGTATTAGTGGCTGACGGTTTAAAAGTAAACCGTTCACGTACACTTGCTGCTGCGCAACAAGGTTATTCAAACGCCACTGAATTAGCTGATTATTTAGTAGCGAAAGATATTCCGTTTCGTGAAGCTCACCACATTGTTGGTGAAGCGGTATTATCAGCGATTGACGCTGGCCATGCGTTAGAAGATTTTACCCTTGCGCAATTACAAGAATTTAGCGATAAAATTGAAAACGATGTTTATCAGTATTTATCGATTGAGTCGTGCTTAGATAAACGTGAAGCCTAGGTGGTACTTCGCGCATTCAAGTACAAAAAGCCATTGATAATATGCAGTCAGGCGAGAACGATACCTTAAGCGCACAAGTTATTGGCGCACCAGGTAAAGTACAAATTCAACATGCGTTAAAGCAAGTTAAGCAACGTTTAAATGCTCAACGTGCCGCCGCGTTATCAGTACGTCGTGCGCGTATGTCTGATGTTGATAAAATTGCCGAGTTAGTCGCTTTCTGGGCGGAAAAAGGTGAAATTCTTACCCGCAGCCGTGACAATATTATTCACGACATTCAAAACTTTGTTGTTGCTGAAATTGACGGTGAAGTGGTAGCAAGTGCATCACTTTATATTTATCAAACTGGCTTAGCTGAAATTCGCTCAATTGTGGTGGATGAAAACTTCCAAAACCAAGGCCAAGGCAAGCGATGGTGCAATATTTATTAGAATTTGCCCTGTCAATTGAGTTACAAAAAGTGATTGTATTAACTTACATTCCTGACTACTTTAAGCAATTAGGTTTAATTTAATTGATAAAAGTAGCCTAGCTGACAACATTATTGAAGATAGTGATCCGTCACGTAATCCAAATGATGAAGTGGCTATGGAATATATTGTTAACCGCGGCTAATTGTTTAGCCGCAACAACATTAAGCTGTTGTAAACGATAACAGTTAACCAATAAAATGATGAAAAAACGAGTACCTTTATTGCTACTCGTTTTTTTTGTAAATTCAAGTAATAGCGAAGCTTTCTAGAGCGCTTATTAGCCATAATTTATTAATGAACAATGTAGTGACAACAACATGGATTTAAACAATCAAAATACGGTGAAATGGTTTAGAAATGCCGCACCATACATTAATGCACATCAGGGGCAAAACTTTTGTGCTGATGTTTGGTGGTGAAGGCGGTTTTACATCTAATTTTTCGAATATTATTCATGATATTGCGTTGCTACGTAGCTTAGGTGTTAAGTTAGTTTTAGTGCATGGTGCCCGTCCGCAAATTGAAGAACGCATGAAATACCGTGGTGTAGAGCAGGTATTTGAAAATAACATACGGATCACCGACGGTGAAACTTTAGCGGCGGTAAAAGATGCCACGGGTTCACTGCGTATTCATATTGAAGCCTTGTTAACCATGGGGCTGATTAATTCACCAATGCATGGTTCACAAATTCGGGTTAGTACCGGTAACTTTGTCGTGGCTAAGCCGATGGGTATTCATAATGGTGTTGATTACAAACACACAGGTTCAGTACGAAAAATTGATGTTTCCGGTATTAATACGCAGTTAGAGCATGAATCTATTGTTTTATTATCACCTGTGGGTTATTCAAAAACTGGCGAAGTATTTAATTTATCAACCGAAGATGTGGCAACGCAAACCGCAATTGCATTACAAGCCGATAAGTTAATCACTTTTACCGCTCATGAAGGTTTATTAGATAGCAACAATAAGTTGATCCGTAGTTGTGATTTAAACACCGTCAAAGGTTTATTAAACAGCCCACAACGACATGAACAGTATGTGGCACTTAGAGCTATTTTAAATAGTGTTCAGGGCGGCGTAGAGCGTTGTCATAGTTTGAATTACCAAAGTGATACTGCGTTATTACAAGAGCTTTTCACCCGTGATGGTGCCGGCACCTTGGTTGCTAAAGATGTGCAAGAGCAAATATCGACAGCGACCATTGATGATGTCACAGGTATTCTTGAGCTGATCGAACCTTTAGAAGAGCTAGGCACTTTAGTTAAGCGTTCACGTGAATTGTTAGAGATGGAAATAGGGCAATTTAAGGTCATTAAAAAAGAAGACATTATTATAGCCTGTGCAGCACTCTACCCTTACCCTGAGGCGAAAACGGGTGAAGTGGCGTGTGTTGTTATTCATCCTGATTATCGTGGTGGTCAACGAGGGTGAGATTATTCGACGCAATCGAAAAAGAAGCGGTGCAACAAGGCTTAACCTCTATTTTTGTCTTAACTACCGTTAGTGCGCATTGGTTTTTAGAGCAGGGCTTTCTTGAACAGCCCATCTATAAACTGCCTGAGGGTAAACAAAAAAATGTATAACTATCAGCGTAAATCAAAAGTGTTTATTAAAGAAATATAAACTTGAAGATCACAAGCAAGGCTCATTGCCGTCAATGGGCTTTTTGTCTCTGCTGATATATACTTAAAATTACCTTGTCATTGATGAATTAATAGTGGAGTTTTTCGCTTATGCTGCGCATTATGCTTATTATCGTCACGTTAATTTTATTCAATGTGAAAGTGTCTTATGCGCATGATGTCACATATTGGGGGCTCGGGCCTAAACGAGATGATTACCATACCGAGCTTTTAAAATTAATCTTCGAGCATGTGCCAGATACCGCCTATCAAATAAAGCTTTACCCAACTGAAATTCCACATCAGCGTGCTTTTCAATTTCTAGAGGCGGGTGAAGCGATTGATATTGTTATTGGTTATGCCACTAATGAAAGAATTGATAAATATCAAGCGATCCCAATTCCTATCATGAAAGGCTTAAATGGTTGGCGGGTTTCTATTATTCATCAAGATAATATTGATATGTTCAAAGAGGTAAAAACCTTAGCGCAATTGCGAAAATATACCCCAGGTTTATTTCATTCGTGGACCGACAATAAAATTTTTGCAGCGAATAACATTATTACGTTAAAAGGGCTCTGATTTTAATGGTCTTTTTTATATGCTCGATAAAAAGCGCTTTGATTATTTTCCGTTATCTTTATTAGAGATAGAAAGAGAACTGGCAATTTATAACAAAGAGTATCAGTTAAATTTAATAGCAGAGCCTCACATTATTGTGAATTACCCTGTTTGCTTTTATTTTTATGTAAAAAAAGGCAATAAAACCTTAAGTGACAATATTACTGCTGGCTTTGAAACCATTATTGCCAATGGTAAGTTTGACTTGTTATTTGATAAGTTTCACGGTGAAAAGGTTAATGGTTTTATGTCTGAAAATCGCCAAATTATCAAATTGGCTAATCCGTTATTACCTAAAAAAGTGTACCTATTAATCGAGAAGAATTGTGGTTGCATTAGCGGTGAACAAAGCCGTTAACAAGCAATAAGTTGTTACTTATCACTTGTTAACGGATAAATTGATGAAAGTGTTAATATACTTAATTACTAGAAATTACCTCAACGTTATTAATAACATAATTAATCGCATCACATTCTTCACTACCTGAATCAATAAAATAACTGCTTGGAACGCCTAACTGATTAAAGCTAGGTAACTTTATTGGTTCACTGGCGTTTAAGCCGGCTTGAAATGGTGTTAACTGCAATAACGTTGCTAATTCGTCATAGAGTTCATCAATGGTGAAATAATTGCTTAAATTAGTTAAAAACACCTCGTTATCGATATCATATGCTGAAACCACGTTATCATCACTTACCGTTACTTTAACTGAGGGTATAACATCAAAGGTAGGGCAGTCGCTATAACTATAAGTAAACTCAAAGCTATAGTCATTGGCGTCAACAGCTTGCCATTTTGTCGATTGAGCCACTAACTGCTGTAATAAGTGGTATTTCCGATGATCAGGAATCACCTTGTATTCACATTGCTCATCAAATTGTGCATCAGGTAAATTCGCAAGCCGAGAAAAACCTAAGTTTTCGGCGCTTGCTAAATCACCATAATGAATCGTATAAATGTTGATTGAGCCGGTGTCTGAGCCACAAGCTTCAGGATAAGCTAAACCATCGTGGCCTTTTTGTGAGCAATGAATTTCAATAGCTTCATTGATTAATGCCAAGCCATGACTTTTTACCGAAACTGCGCTACTGCTATCGCAAGCTAACGCTAAATCGTCGTGATAAACACGAACATGACTATAACGTTCATCAATTTTTATATCAGAATCACAAGCACTTAAGATGGCGGTTAAGCTTGCCAAACTCATAACTAGTCGTTTATTGTTCATTTTTTATCACCTCATTTATCCTTAATATTTAACACACATTAATCTGATCTCTGGTTAAGTTACTTGATTAAGTTTAGTTGCTCGTTATTTGCTAATCTGTTGTTAAATGCTAATAAATGTAATCATATGTAATCGTTAATGAAGTTGCTTAGTTGCAATGGTAAATTAGAGAAAAGTTCCTATTGTTGTGTGACATGAAAAATTATTTATCTGTTTTTTTACTGCTATTTTGTTCACTTTTTTTAAGGCCAGCTCAAGCGCAATGCGCTGCTGACGATGAAAATTGTGTACCGGTTAATGAATGGCAGTTTTCATTGGCACTGGGAGCGGGGGTGATCTCCAATCCGTTACATGAAGGTAAAAATATCCCATTAGTGATTATTCCCTCGATCAGTTTTTATGGAGAACATTGGTTTTTCGACAAAAACACTTTGGGTTATAGTTTTTTTCCTTCAGAAGAATTAACGGTTAGTGTCATCAGCCAACCGAATCGTGAAAATGCTTTTTTAGTCGCTGGCACCCAAGTAATATTTTTGTTGATAGCTTTAGCCAAGGAGTTAGTGACTTTGTTCCTGATAAGCCTATAGAAGGGGAGTATGCGAATACCAAAGTTGCAGTTAATATTTCTGATGTTAGCAAGCGTAAATGGGCACTAGACGGTGGAATTCAGCTGAACTGGTTTGTAAATAACAATACCCAAGTGGAAGCGAAGCTGTTACATGATCTAAATAATGTTTATCAAGGTTTTAATGGCCAATTATTGCTAAGCCGTAATTTTTTACAGTATGAGCAATGGCATTTTAATACCACAATCGGCATAAACTGGTTAAGTGCTGAACAAGTCGATTATTATTATGGTATTGATTGGCAAGATAACTTACCGTCAACGGTTAACCACCAAGGTAAATCATCATTTAACCCTTATTTTAAATTAAAAGCGCGTTATCAGTTAAGTGCTAAATGGTCATTGGTTGGCAGCGTTTATCGCGAATTAATCGCTAGCAATATTCGCCATAGCCCTTTAGTAAAAGAAAAAACAATTGATACCGTATTTATTGGAGCAAATTATGCGTTTTAATTTGCCGATGGTAAGCGCTGTTATGTTAATGGTGACACAATATTTAACCAGTACGGCTTTTGCCACAGAGGGTGACGTTGAAATGACGATTAAACCCAAAGTTTGTCAAGTTAATCAGGCTGGCGATATCTGCGAAATGACTATAAACATTGCGTGGCAGGCCTTATTGCCGTTAGATACTTGCCTATATCAACGGGCTAAAAATCAAAGCCCAAACCAAAGCCAAGAGCAAACTCAAGACAAAAATAAAACGTTATGTTGGCAAAATACCAAAGCTGCTGATACTAAGTTAGCGATTAAGTTAAGCGAAAATACCTTGTTTACCTTAGAACAGCAGACACCAGACGTTAATCTTGTACTGGCGCAGCAATTAATCAGCGTGAATAGCACAGTGCCGAAAAACTATCGTCGCCGGTTACGTGCCGATTGGAGTTTATTTTAATGAAACATATTTTATTAGTAGAAGATGATTTACGACTAGCGGCGTTAATTGAGCAGTTTTTGGTGAAAAATCAGTTTAAAGTTAGTGTCTTACATTCAGGTGAAAAAGCATGTGATTACATTGTGCAACACCAACCTGACTTAGTTTTGCTTGATGTGATGTTACCTAAAATGGATGGCTTTAGTATTTGCCGCGCGATCCGCGATAAATTTACTAACCCGATTTTATTTTTAACGGCGAAAGATAGCGATTTTGATCATGTTTTAGGGTTAGAAATTGGCGCTGATGACTATATTATTAAACCGGTTGAGCCGCATGTGTTATTAGCACGGATTAATATGGTATTTCGCCGAGTACAGCATCAGCAAATTGAACAAGTAGACGAGCTTCATATTGGGCAGTTAGATATTTTTAAAAAGTCACGTCAGGTCGCACTTAAAGGCGAAAAAATAGAATTAACCAGCCATGAATTTGAATTGTTATGGTTGTTAGCGAGTAAAGCAGGTGATATTCAAAGCCGTGATGTTATTCATCAAAAAATGTTGGGTCGTGAATATGACGGCTTTGATCGTAGTGTTGATGTACGGATCTCGCGGCTACGAAAAAACTCGGAGATAATACGGAATCACCTTATAAAAAATTATTACTGTTTGGGGGAAAGGTTATTTGTTTAGTGCTTCCGCTTGGGATGAATAATGTTACGTTTATTCATTAGTCTTTACCTCGCGATAGTCATTGGCATTTATGCAATTAATTGGGGCTCTGAAGTGTTATGGCAAAATTTAGCTACGCCTGCCAATGAGCAACACCAACAGCTAAAGCAACTCATTAAAACCTTACCGAGTTTATTGCAACAAAACCAAGCCAAAAAAAAACATTTTGAGCAACAAAGTGGTTTGTCGTTAAATTACCTTGAATTTGACGATGTTGCTTGGTTGCCGGAGCAAAAATCGGCCTTAGTTAGTGGGGAAGTGGTGACCACCTACACGGGTAGGCAAACGCTGATGTTTTATATTAAAGGTGAACAGGAAAATAGCCTTTATCAACTTGGCCCTATTGCGGTCAAAACAGCAGCAAATAGTTTGCTAAAATATAGTCTATTAGCTATTTCATATTTATTGCTAGCGGCTTGTATTGCATTGTGGACACGACCAATTTGGCGTGATTTATTACAATTAAAAAGCATTGCTAAAGAAATTGAAAAAGGCAACTTTCAACTTAACTACCAAGTTAATAAGCACTCACCTACTGCAGTAATTGTACAAACATTTCAGCAATTAACCCAACACATCACACGTTTGTTATTAGAGCAAAATCATTTAATTATTGCGGTGTCACATGAGCTCAGAACACCTTTAGCGCGTTTACGTTTTTCGGCGGCAATGATGGATAATATTCAACCTGAACAGTTAGCTGAAATTACTACCGACATTAAAGAAATGGAAAAACTTGTTGATGAAATGTTAGATTATTCACGCATTGAAAATATTGATAAACCGCAAGAAAAATCCAATATTAACATTGGTGAATTATTAACTAATTTAGTGGAAAAACATCAACGGGCAAGCGATAAAGAATTAATTTTAACGGTGCCTGATGCGCTGTTATTTTATGGTAATGGCCATTTAATTGAGCGTGCTTGTCAAAACTTGATCAGCAACGCCTTAAAATATGCAGAAAACCAAGTGAACATTAGCGCAGAAATAACTAACCAACAACTGAACATTAGCGTGAGTGATGACGGCCAAGGAATTGAGCCGGAAAATATAGAAAAAGTTTTTCAGCCCTTTGTTAAGCTTGATAAAAGCCGTAATAAAACTACCGATGGTGTTGGCTTAGGCTTAGCCATTGTTCAGCGCATTATGTTAATGCATCAAGGACGATGTGTTTGCCAAGTGGTTAAGCCGAACGGGGTGAAATTTAGTTTGCTGATGCCAGTAATAGCCGTTTAACGAAAACTAATAGGGTCAGTATTTCAATTTGCTCTGACCCCATTGGTTTACCCTCTATTGAAATGGGAAACTATATGAGAAAAATTTTATTTGTTGTCTTTGCTATAGCGATTATTTTTGCTGTTTTTTACTTATTAAATGCAGATATTAACAAACAATCAGACTTGCTTAATACAGATAGTGATAAGTTAACTATGAACAATGGGAACTTAGCTGTTGATGAAATTAAAAGGGATAATAATAACGCTAGTCTTCACAAAAATACTGTAGTTGAGCGAGGACAACTTCTTACGAAAATACCTTACAGTGGAAATTGGTGTTTCAAAAACATGGATTTATCGGAAGATGATTTGCGTTTTGCTGAGCAAGAATCCAAAGAATGGGCTGAACAACGAGGGAAAATATTTCTTAATAACACCGGTTCTGATGATAACACAAATAGTATTTTGTTAGAGCCCTATAAAGAAATGGATAAAGAGCAATTAATAAAGCATGTAGGTAACGATGATAGATATGCCATGCTCGCTGCAATTCAACGGTTAGATATTGCGCTTCCAAATAAAAATAGAATCGCCAAAAGACTTATAGACCTAGGTGATACTTCATTGGCTCTTTCACACCTAACGAGTGTTGAATTAATTAATGCTAAATTCGAATTTAGAAATAAAGCAGAAATAACCGAGAGCATTAAGCAACATTTAAGAAATGCACTAATTTATGTTTCTTATGGTAATAGTAGATACGATTCTTTTACATTGAGTAATTATTTAGCAGAAGTAAGCCAAGATAGTTTATTTCCAAGCGAACTTAACCCTATGAATATTCTCACGCTGTCTGATTTTGAAAAAATTGAACTAGGTAAGAACTTACTCGCAATTAATATTGAAAAAAATCGATTAAATGAAAGTTTACCGTTAATTTCAGAAATTGAAATCCCTAACATAGCGTTGTTTGAATTTGAAGAAAGCTTGGCTTTTTTATATTTAGATCACGGTCATTATCTTGATTGGATGCAGTCAACAATCCCAACAGGTAACACAGATATAAGAAGTAGTCATTGTGTACAACGCTTATTAAACTTAGTTAACCCAAATTTGTAAATTGCGGCTTTGCCAATTATAAATAGAACCAATGGGGTCAGAGCCTGAGCGATCCCCACAAATTTATAACTTATCATAATTCAAATCATCACTTGTGATTTTAAGCTGCTTAATATCCTTAAGCAGCTACTCATCGTTAATTGATGAACAAAAAATAACAGAAATAAAACAAGCCACAAATAAAGCTTGGGTACTTGGTAATGAATGTTTTAAAGAGCAAATAGCTGTATTGATTAATAGAAGAGTATTGCCATTGGTGAGAGGTGGTGATCGACGTTCACAGGCCTTCAAAAAAGTAAATAACATCGATAATGTTTCTACTAACTCTGCGCCATTGCTATTATCAGCGAATGAAAAGCGATTTATATGTTAAATAACCTGAATTCGGTTTAAACCATTTTGCTCAATAACGCTATTTAAGCGCCTATCTGCGTTGCCTGCATGGATGCAGGTACTTGGTTTTATCGGGAATAAAAAAACCGTATTTTTCCTTCTAATAGATAATTGGACTCCCCCACATCCGAAAATGTGGGTAATATAAAAGTTCTCACACAAATATATTAAAAGAGTCCTTAACATGTATCGTACTAGAATTGGTGTTGATTTAGCAAAAGAAGTTATTCAAGTTTGTACTTATCGAAACAAAAAAGTGCAATCAAATATTGAAATGTCACCTGATGAGTTTCTTTGTTGGCTTATCAACAATAAACCCGCAACAATAATATTTGAAGCTTGTAGCACCTCTAATTACTGGAAACAAAGAGCAATAGAAGCGGGTCATGATGCGCGTTTAATTTCGGCGAAGTTAGTGTCTACGGTAAGACAAAATCAAAAAACAGATAAAAATGATGCCTTAGCTATCGTCCAAGCGGCCTCATTGCCTGATGTAACCTTTATTGGTGGCAAAACTGTTGAGCAACAACAATTACAATCAATTAAGCGGTTAAGAGACTTAGCTGTAAAACAACAAGCAGCGTCACAAAAACAGCTCGTCTCTTTATTGTTGGAGTTGAACATTCGTATATCTAATCGCAAAAGCGGAATAATAAGCGCCATAGAGGGCGTATTAGAAGATGCAGAAAATGGTTTGTCGGCAGAATGTAGAGCAGCTATCCATACGGCGAAAGAGCAGTTAAGGGCATTAATTAAATCGGCTCATCGTTATGATGATTGTTTAGAAAAATCAGTTTCCACACACCCTGATTGCAAAAAGCTATTGAAATTAGAAGGCGTTGGTACGACGAATGCTATTAATCTTTATCTTGCGCTAGGTTGTGCAGAGATAGGAACGTTTAATAGAGGGAGAGATGCATCGGCTTGTATCGGTGTCACCCCGATACAGTATTCATCGGGGGAAAAGTCAAATTAGGCTCGATAGGGAAATATACAAAGAATGGTTTATTAAGGAGTCAGCTTATTTGTGGTGCGATGGCAAAAATACGCCACGTAGTAAAGCGAGAAGCCAAAACCCAAAAAGATGTTTGGCTTAAGGCGTTAGTCGAGCGTCGAGGTAAAAAATGTGCAGCAGTCGCGTTAGCTAATAAAACGATAAGAACAGCTTATGCCATGTTAACGCAAGGTACAGAATACAAAGCAGAATTACTCACTGTTTAAAAAGAGTTCAATCAACAAAATGCAATAAACGAAGATAAAAATCAACTTGTTTAGTCAGTAGCTGGCAGAGAGCCTTTGAGCTCGCTTAATAGATTTGACAATGGGTTCGCGTAAATATCATAGAGCCAGAGATCGCTTCTCAAATAGAGCTCGTACATAAGCACGCATTAACTTCTTTGAATAAAGTTTTTTGTTGTTGACAAGGGGGAGTCCACATAAGCCAGCTATTAGAAGAAAAAACGCCTTGATATCCACTTAAATTTCATCATTGAGTCTAAGATAAACTAGGTGAAAAAAAATAAGTACGTGAATTTTTAAATTATTTATTATAAATCAGACTATTACAAAACCCATTAAACCGAGTTTAGGTTAAATAACTTTAAAATTACAATCATAGTGAGAGTTGATATGAGTGAGAGATGGATAAGCTGATCAATACAATAGCTCAAGTAGTAAATGAGAAAAGGACATTGCCATTTTCGGTTTATTCTTCATTTAAAGAACAGCAGTTATTAAATGTACCTATTGTTAAACCTTTGCTGATTGTTGTGCTAAAAGGCGATAAACAACTAGGTCAAGATCATCAAATTTCCTGCCGCAGCGGCGACTTCATTTTTTTAGCCGATAGCCCAGCGCTTAATATGCGCAATATTCCAAATAAAGAAGCCTACCTAGCGCTGTTAATTGAGTTTGATTATCAAGACTATCAAGGGTTGCAAACCACGGTAGCTAATAAAAACTCTATTACATAGGTAAAACGTCAACGCAATTAGTGCAAAGCTTGCAACAGTTTGTTGAGTACAGCTGTTGGGCACCAGAGCAACTTTGCTCGTTAAGAAAACGAGAGTTGTTAATGTTATTGAGCCACCTAGGCCATGGTGATATTTTAGGCATGTTAGGTGCGGCTAAATTAAGCCATCAACTACATGATATTTTTGTGCAACAAAGTAGTGAAGAGATAAGTATTGATAAACTATGCTCTCAATTAGCAATGAGTGAATCTACTTTACGCCGGAAGTTGAAAGTAGAAGGCACCAGTGTGCAACAAATTAAAGATCAAGCCAGGTTAGGTTTAGGATTACACTTATGCCAGACCACCAGCTTTGCTATTGGCTTAATTGCTGAGCAATGTGGTTATCAGTCTCAATCAAAATTTACCGAACGCTTTAAAAAGCGCTTTGGTGTAACACCGTCTGAATTGAGAAAAACCCAAATGGCGGATCAGGGCTAAAAATTGGCAGTTTTAGAGGTAATACTTTGCAATAAAGCCGTTACAATAACCTTGAACTATTAACAAGTAATAAGGACTGTTTTATGAAAACAATAATTAAATTATTTACCCTATTATCTTTGAGTTTGTCGACCGCAGCTTTTGCTGGTGACTTTACTCTAAGTAGTAATGATATTGCTGATGGAAAATTTATGGCAAAAGCACAGGAATTTAATGGTTTTGGTTGTACTGGTGATGATGTATCACCGCACTTAACGTGGAAAAATGCACCAGCGGGGACAAAAAGTTTTGCCATTACAGTTTATGATCCTGACGCGCCAACAGGTAGTGGTTGGTGGCACTGGCAAATTGTGAATATACCAGCAAATATCACAGAAGTAGCGGCAAATGCGGGTAGTACAAAAAAACCGTTAGCACCAAGTGGCAGTATGCAGATAAAAAATGATTATGGTAGTCGTGGTTTTGGCGGTGCTTGTCCACCAGTAGGGCATGGTATTCATCATTACCGTTTTACGGTACATGCCCTGTCGGTTGAAAAGCTGGAACTGCCCGAAGATGCTTCAGGCGCTTTGGCGGGTTATATGATCAACGCTAATACTATGGCAACAGCGACAATAGAAGCGTTATATCAACGCAACTAACGTTGTCATAAAGCGCTTATTATTGAAATAATGAGCGCTATTCTCCTTCGCGAAAACCTTCTGCGGTTAAGTGATGGCGTTTTAATAACTTGTAAAAATCGGTGCGGTTACGCTGCGCTATTTTTGCCGCTTGCGAGACATTGCCGTCGGTCAGTTTTAATAATTTTGCTAAATAATCACGTTCAAATTGATCGCGTGCTTCTTGAAAAGACGGCAGTTGTGAAGACTTATCACGTAAGGCATTACCCACTAAGGTACCGCTAATTAAGGGCTCGGTTGATAACGCGACACTTTGCTCTACAACATTTTGTAATTGGCGAATATTGCCTGGCCAAGGCGCACTGATCAATAATTCCATCGCTTCTTGTGAAAAGCCTTTGATGTCTTCACGACCGGCCGCAATATTTTTCGCTAAAAAGTGTTGTGCTAATAACGGAATATCTTCTCGACGCTCAGTTAATGGTGGCAATACCAGTTCAACGACATTCAAACGGTAATAAAGATCTTCACGGAAAGTTTGTTCGGTGATCGCCTGCTGTAAGTTTTTATGGGTAGCTGAAATTACCCTAACATCAATTTTTATCGCTTGGGTACTGCCGACCGGACGAATTTCTTTTTCTTGTAAAACACGTAATAGTTTTACTTGGAAATTCATTGGCATATCGCCAATTTCATCTAAAAACAAGGTGCCACCAGCAGATGCTTGAAATAAACCAACGTGATTTTTTCTGCGCCAGTAAAAGCACCTTTAACGTGACCAAACAACTCAGATTCTAATAACGATTCTGGAATAGCAGCACAGTTAATTGCCGTAAAAGGTTTATCAGCACGATTACTCGCTAAGTGAATGGCTTTGGCTAATAATTCTTTACCGGTACCACTTTGGCTATTAATTAATAAGCTAAAGTCACTTTTAGCCACTTGTTTGGTTTGCTGTAATAAAGCTTCCATAATGGCACTGCGAGAAATAATAGCAGAGCGCCAATGTTCGTCACTTTCGCTAGTACCTTCATGTGCGGGTTGTAAACGTATCGCTTGTTGTACTGTTTCTAATAACTCTTTGCTTTCAAAAGGCTTAGTTAAAAAGCTAAAAACCCCTTGTTTTGTGGCATTTATGGCATCGGGAATAGTGCCGTGGGCGGTCATGATAATCACAGGTAAGTTAGCATGTTGCTGACGAATTTTTTCAAACAGCGCCATACCGTCCATGCCGTCCATACGTAAGTCACTGATCACTAATTGTGGTTGAAAGCTGGTTAAATACCAAGTGCCATTTTGCCACTATTAGCCGATTCAATTTGGTAGCCAGCGGCGGATAAACGAATACCTAATAAACGTAATAAACTTGGATCGTCATCAACAATAAGAATTTTTTCACCTGAAGTTTGAGCTGTTGTCATGTTACTTATCCACGGTTATTCAGCGATGTTTCAATTTTTTTGAGTTGTTCAATTTGTGCTTGTAATAGCTGTACTTGCTCGGCTAACTCAGCAATGGTCGACGTTTGATTTTGAGATTTTTTATTATACTTATCAAAACAAACAGTTGTTGATTTAATAAATCTTTTAGCAGTACTAAAAAGGCTTGATTGTCTTGGCTAAAAGTAACCTTACTTTGTTTATCGGTAAACTTGTTTAATATTGCTTTGGCATTGTAGGGATTATGGATAGGTGAATTGGGTAAGCAGTATAATAACGCTAATTTAATTTCATCAACGGTGCTGTTTGTTTGATTTTTAAGGCTATCAGCCTCTTGCTGTAACACATTTACCGGCATCGATTTTATCGCTAAATAATACTGTTGATAATTAAAGTTACCCGGTAATATTTCAACAGTTGCTGGTTTGTTGGTGATAGGACTAGGAATTAATTCACAGCCGCTTAATAACAATAAAAACAGAGGAAATAGTAGGTTTTTAAGTTCACAGTACTGCGCAATATTAGCGGATTAAAAGGTTTCATTTGTATACTCTGTTGTGGCTTTGTTAGTTTCATGATTGTGACCATGCTCTAGGCAAAATAATGGTCACTGTTGTGCCTGTTGGTGCTGAGGTTTGGCTTTTTAGGCAGATCTCGCCACCTAAGCGCATGATTAATTCTTTTACTATGGTTAAGCCTAAACCGCTGCCTTTAATATTGCTATCGGTTGGTGGCGTCCCTTGATAAAAGGCATCGAAAACTTTTCTTGTTGCTCCACCGCAATACCACTACCTTGATCGCTAATGCTAAGGTGTAATTCATCGTTATTAATGTGACCATCAATACTGATAGTGCCAGCGTGTGGCGAATATTTAATGGCGTTTGATAACAGGTTGTCGAGTATTACGTTTAATTGTTTGGCGTTGGAATACAAGGCAATATCAGTGACATTTTGTTCAAATTGCAGCTTTTTTCGTTTAATGTCGAGTTTTCGAGTTGTGATGGCGTTATTAATTTCTAAAGCTAATGATAACTTTTCAGCATCTTGTAAGCTAGTTGAGTCGAGCACAACATTAAAGTCGAGCAAGTCTTCAATTAACTTTTGTAATCTAGAAACGCTGGCGCGGATGATTTCGCTAATTTCTTGTTGCTCAGGATTTAATTCGCCAACGCTGTGATCATAAAGCAACTCAGCGCCTTCTCTGATCGCTGCTAGCGGTGTTTTTAATTCGTGTGATATATGACGAATAAAACTCGATTTCTGTAATTCTAAGGCATGCAAACGTGTGCGCATTAACTCTAAAGCATCGGCTATTTCCGTAATTTCAATTGACCCTTGTACGGAAATTTTGTTGGTTAATTTGCCATGTTCTAGTTGGTGAATTTTGTGGGTTAACAACTTTAGGGGTTTAGTAATTAAACGAATAAAGACAATCGCTATGCAAATAACAATCGGAATAATCAGCAGGCTGCGTAATAAGGTGAAGCTGACTTGTTCTGCCGCAGAGGTAATTTTATTGGCGTGTTGGTTGATTAATTCATTACTACGTAAGTTAATTTTTCATGAATATTCGCTAATTGTAAAGTGCTGTTGTAAAATCGCTAACGAGGGTTTATCGCCATGATTGTTTATCATTAAAGCCGCGATTTTTTCACTTTGTGCTAAAAATTCATAGCCTAAAATGGCTAACCTGGTTTGTTTATTTTTGTTGCCATTATTCTGAATATAAACGTTGAGGATATTTGGCATTAGCTGGTTTTGCTCTCGATACTGCAATAACAGTTCTTCATCATTTAACACTAAATACTGACTGGCAAAGCGCTCCATTTTTATTCGTGTGGCATTGAGTTCTCTATTGGTTTTGATTAATTGTGCTACGTCAAAAATAGCTTCACTACCTTGAGTTGATAGGTGGTTTATTTTTACAGCGCTATACAATAAAGAAAACACTAAAGGTAGGGCAACTAGGGTAAAGCCAAGCACGGTTAATTGTTTTATTGATAAGCTTTTCAGCCAAGTTTGGTTCAGCACCGTGGTTTATTTCCTATTGGTAATAGCGTTAGAGGTTATTAATGAAGCTCGAGATTAAAAGGAGGGCTCTTTTGTATGTTATTTAGGGCGAGATAGCAAGCTTGTCTCTAAATTGCGACATTGTTATTTTTACTTGGTTTTTAATTTAATTGATTGATAAATAAGTTAATTGTATTCATCAATTAGTGCTTTTAGTTAAAAAAAATTTAAAAAAATAATAACCTGTCTGCATTTAGCAACAGTATTTCTGATTATTATTCTTTGATTTTGTTTTTTAATCCTTATTTTTCAAGTGGTTAGCGTTTTGGCACTAATGGTGCTATATCTCGGTGGCATACCCAACTGCATACCTAAATTTTAAAAAGGAATATAACATGAAAAAAATGAGTTTAATGAACGTAACTTTATTAGTAACAGCAACGTTATTTGGTTCAGCTTTTGTCTTCGCAGAAGATATTGTTGCGGAAAAACAAGCTGAGGTAGCGCAAGTAAATACTGACGAAAAGAAAGATAAAATGGCTGAGCAATTAATGACATTAACTGAGACTAAAGTTGTACCAGTTGCTTTTGCGGCCTTTGATAAAGATAAAAATGGTTCGATTAGTAAAGAAGAAATTAATGCAGGTAGTGATGAAAAATTAAAACTAGCCTTCAATCGTATTGATATTAATCAAGATGGCCTACTTAGTGAAGAAGAGTTTAAAGCCGCTATTTCAAAGTAAATCTGTAATTCTCTCAATTGTTTTTCATAGTTAAACTTCACTGAAGCTTTAATTATGAGCCGATTATGCGCCAGCATGGTCGGTTTTTCTAAGGTGTAAAATAATGACTCAAATGAATAATCGCTATATCAAAATTGATGGCTGGATTTTTGAAATTAAAGCCGTTCGCGCTATTCGAACAGATAGCTATGGTGAGCCTTATAATGCGATTGCTAATTTTAATTTACAAAATGATACCGCATTCATTGACGGCTTAATGACTAGAACAGAAGATGACTTTAGCCGTTCAGATCCATAACACTTTTGAAAAATTCTTTGCTCAAATAGGCATTAAAAAAGTTACCTTCGAGCGTTTTTGTAATCAACAGTTTCAAAGTTATTCTCGCGATGTTAGTGATGCTTCAGTACAGCCCCCATTAAAATTAGTAAAATAAAGCTGAGTTCGTGACAGTATCTTGTTAACTCATTTTAGATAAACGATAGTTCATGAGATATTTCGACAGTGACATTAGTCGCGGTAAGGTTAAACCAACTTCGCCTTGAAACATTTAAGCAGTGAACTATAGTTTAATTAATAAGCAGATTATCACCTTGTATCAACCGCTAACATAACATTAGCTAAGTGAGTTACCTTATGATTGAACTCAAAATACAAACCATAGGTACAGGAGTTGGCGTTGAATTACCGACTGAGGTGTTAGCGCAGTTACAAGCTCAAGCAGGCGAAAGCATTTTTTTAGAGAACATGTTTGATGGTAGTTATCGTTTGGCTAAGCATGATGAACAATATGTTGAAAAAATGATGTTAATTGATGGTCAAATGCACGAAGAAGATGCTTGAAGATAGTTATTTATTTTAACTTAGCACCACATTATTAATAATTTATGTCGCAGCTGTGAACTTTGATTAGCTTGTCACTGCAAGGGCAATTCTATCGATTGTCAAATATACAAATATAACGTGCAAGCAATTATTAATTGTTGTAGTGGGCGTTATATGGCACAGACAAGGCCCTTAAAGTTAGTGGTGATAACATTTCCATCACTATAAATATCGATTACCTACTTTTGTGCTTCGTATAAATCGTAACTAATAACATCGTTATGGTTTTGTATTGCTGTTCACCCCTTTTCCTCACCTAGTGCTTTAAAAGCCGTTACTGGCATTTAGGGATAATTGCTTACTTCTTAGTATTATCTTTACCTCATTTACTGATATAGCCGCAGATCAAATTAACTTTACTTTTATTGGTAATACCAAAAAGCCATTTATAGAATTATTTAATATAAGTGGATTTGTTTAAAATATAAGCATGAGTGTTTTAAATATATTTTACATCAATAAAAGTCTTTTATTTACAGTTGCTTGAAGGGTTTTGTTTTTTTGTGAATGTAAAGCCTGTACTTTTGTTATTACCAATATATTGCTTGTTTTCCTTTTTTGGTTTGTTATTTTTAGTTGTTGTATTTTTAAGGAAATAACTTTTTGGTTGACCAATTTGTTGTTTGTAATCAATAACAGGGAATAATAATAATGACTAAAAACCTAATAACACTGGCAATAATTGCTAGTTTAACTGCTTGTGGCGGCTCTGGTGGTTCAGAGGCAGAAACAAACATTGTTGCTACTTTTTCGGGGATATTAGCGGTAGTGTTACTGAGGATGTTGATGCCAATGCTACTGGCACAATTGCTGTCACCGATCCTGATAGTGGTGAAGCTAATTTCCAAGTAAAAACAGATGTTGCGGTAAGTTATGGTAACTTTTCAATTACCGCTGATGGCGCTTGGACTTATGTACTTGATCATTCCAATGCGATGGTACAAGCAATACCGGCTAATGGTAGTTTAACAGAAACAGTAGCAGTGCAATCTGTAGATGGCACAACTCAAATGATTACTGGGACCATAAACGGCGCTGATGATACCCCCGTAGTTGGTACAGGTGATGGCGTTGATGTTGGTGTGATTGATGCGACAAGTAGTGCGCCAATCACAGGTACGTTAACTATTTCAGGGGGCGATGAGGGTGAAAAATGCCTTTGTTGAGCAAACAGCAACTGCGGGTAATTATGGTACTTTTTTTTTCAATTACCGCAAGCGGTGATTGGAGTTATGAATTATTCACTACGTCGGCGCCAGCATCAACAGCTAGTGTTATTATCACAGGTGGAAACGCTACTTTACAGCAACAAACCGAAGTTTTTCCGGTACAAGCGCTTGATGGCTCAAGCCATAGTGTTACCATCACAATTTCTGGCGATATTTCAGGCAATAATCCTACGGTTTCTGAATGTACAGGGACATCAAGTTTAAGTATTACTTCTGCATCCGATGACGGTACTTTTGATGATGTTAGTGAACCGGCCTTTGCTATTGATGGTAAAACAGATTCAGATAAAGCGTCGCGTTGGTCTTCAGATGCTAGCAATACTGATAAATTCATTACTTTTGAACTTGCTGAACTAGCAAAAATTAAAAAACTTGAGTTATTTTGGTTAAAAGCCGATCAGCGCACAACTTATTATGATATTGAAACGTCGGTTGATAACACAACGTGGGTGCCGGTTTTAACTAATGGTGAATCGACACTTGCAGCAGATAGTTCTTACTCTTATGAGACGGTCGATCTTACTGAATCTGAGGGTCAATATGTGCGCTTAACCAGCTCAGGGAATTCAGCCAGTGGCTGGGTTAGCTTAGTTGAGGCGAAAGTTTTAGGCTGTAAAGCAGGCGATACTGGCACAGATCCTGTTGCTGCGGTTATTTCTGGTGACATTACGGGTACCGTGACCGAAGATGCTACCCTAACGGCAACAGGTAATTTAACTGTGGTTGATCCAGATGCAGGAGAAGCGGCATTTGTTGCAAAAACTGCTGAAGCGAGTAGTTATGGTACCTTAGCAATAGATACTGCCGGTGCTTGGACATACACACTCAGTAATGATGCTCAAGCGGTACAAGCATTAGATGCTGGTGACACTTTAACTGATAGTATTAACGTTGCATCTGTTGATGGTACAGCAAAACAATCACTATTACCATTAATGGTGCCGATGATGCTAGTAGTGGTGGCGGTAGGTAATGCTAATGCAGTGATCACTGGTGATGTAGCTAAAACAACCACCAATACCTTTGATGATGATTTTGAAGGTACGGTTTACATTAATGATGCTGACGGTGATGCTGAGGAAGTTACTGTTGTGCAAACAGATACAGCGACCACTTATGGCACTTTTTCTATCAACGCCGATGGTGAATGGGTTTATGAGTTAGATACTTCGCATAGTGCTGTTGCCGCTTTAGCGTCGGCGAGTGAAACATTAACCGATACTATGGTTATTGAAACGGCTGATGGCACTACGCAAAATATTGTGATTACCATTACCGGTGTTGATCCGGTTGTTATTGATCCAACCCCAGTTTCAGGTGCGGACACTGTACCAACTGTAAATTGTACAAAACGGTTAATTCAATTTCGGCGCTAGAGGATGCGGCTGATGATCTGGTTGCCGGTGATACCTTATGTTTAGCTGATGGTACATATACAGGTGATTTTGAATTACGTGTTGAGGGCATAGGTACCGAAGCGCAACCGATCACAGTAGCAGCGGAAAAACCTGGCAGCGCCATTATTCAAAATGGTGAAATGTCGATTAACATTGGCGGCGAATATATTGTTATCCAAGGTTTTGTCTTACGCGATGGTGAATCTGGTAGCTCAATCATCAAGTTCGAAAAAGAAACCGAGTGTAGCTATTGTCGAATCACTGAAGTCTCAATTATTGATATGGATAATGGTGATTTTGGTAGCTCTAACTGGATTGATTATTATGGTCATCATAACCGTATTGATCACAGCTGGTTTTCTGGTAAAGAATCGCGCGGTGTAATGTTAAAGCTAGGTCGTTGGACTTCTGGTGGTGCTTACCCTGCTGATTATGCACAAATTGACCATAACTACTTTGGTGATCGCGCACCGGCTTGGGGTCGAGGATACGCTGGTAGCAGTGATAATGAATATGAAGGTATTCGTTTAGGTTTAAGTACAACCCACCAAGACCCTTCTTATTCAATTGTTGAAAATAACTACTTTGAGCGTATTCAAGGTGAAGCCGAAATTATTTCTAATAAGTCTGCTAATAATATCATTCGTAACAATACCATACGTGACAGTAACGGCTCGATCGTAACTCGTCATGGTGATGCGGCAACCATTAGTAACAACTTTATTTTTGGTGATGATAATCCGTTTTCTGGTGGTATTCGCTTGGTTGATGGTGAACATATTGTCACCAATAACTATGTTGAAGGTGCCCGCTTCCTTAGTTCAAACTGGAATGGTGGTATTGTCTTAACTGCCGGTGATGGCTCAGGTGATGGTGAAAATGGCTACCAAAACGTTGAAAATGTCTTAGTAGCAAACAATACCATTGTTGATAGTGTTAACAGTATTAACGTTTATGGTGGTAAAGAAGATGAAGCACCTGAGAACGTATACTTTGTTAATAATATAGTTGCTGACGCTATTGGTCCGGTAATTCGTACTAACGGCGAAGATATGCCAGCAAATTCAGTTTTTGATGGTAACTATGTTTTTGGTGAAGAATTATCTGATAATGAAGATAGCTACACTGGTTTCACTTTTGTTGATGCCATGTTAGAAAAAGGCAGCGATGGTTTATATCGTCCAAGTAATAGCAGCCCAACTTTAACCGCTGCTGTCGTTGATACTGGAGACTTTGATTTACCAAGTATTGATATGGATGGTCAAACCCGTTCAGCGACAACGTTATCTGGTGCCGATGAAAGTTTAGCTAGTGCGACGACTTTAGCACCATTAACCTCGGCAGATGTTGGACCTAAAAGCTATCGTCCAACAGCAGGTAAGGTTTATGTTGAAAAAGTGACGATTGCCAATCATGACTTTGACAGTGGTGATCTAACTGGTTGGACAGATAATACCGGAACGGGTGCGGCAATTACGACTGGCGATAATGTTTTCTCACGTGGTAACAGTTTAGTGCTAGATAGTAATACTGCTGATGTTTCACAAACTGTGACAGTAGTTGCTAATACTAATTATACTTTATCAGCGTTTATGAAAGGGCTGCTAAGTTGTCGGTTACCGTTGATGGTCAAACTTATGCCGCTGAAAGAACGTCTGATAGCTACGGTTTTAGTTCTGTTACCTTTAACTCTGGCTCAGGGAACTAGTGCGGTAATTACTGCATCGGTTGATGACTTAGTGACAAATAAAGCGCCAATTATTAACCCTAACTTTGACAATGGTGATGATGATTGGACTTCTGTTGAAGGTACGGGTATTGGCCAAGTGCAAGAGTCAAGTAACTCTGCCGGTGGCGCTGATGGTTCGATTAAGTTTAAATGGAATGATGGTGCTGATACCGGCACACCTCATAACCCATATATAGCACAAACCATAGCAGTTGAAGCAAACACTGATTACACCATGTCAATTTATAACTTATAAAAAGTGATGATGGCGCTTCGTCAATCGTTTTTGGTGCTTCAAGTGATGCCGATATTACGGCAACAGCTAGCTGGGTAAGTAGTAAAAGAATCTATCTATAACGACCTTAAAAATGGTGGTGCTACCAAAGGTGATGATAGCTTTTATGAAGATACCTTAACCTTAATACGGGTGCTAATACATCGTTAACTGTATTTGCTCAATTTAAAACGACAACCGGAACTGAAATTCGTGTTGATCAATTTGAATTAAGTTATCAGGGTGCGCCTGCGGATGGTACCGAAGCATTCTTTGATAACATTCGTTTGGTTTCACATCCATTATCGGAAGCAGAATCAATTGCTGCCGAAGAGGATTAATTGGCTGTAGCGATATAGTTAAATCATTCCGCTTTAACTATAGCAATAATAAAATGCCGCTCAGGTAAATTGAGCGGCATTTTTTATCTCTGTTTCTTGACTAAAGCAAGCTGATTTTGTCGTTTGAAAGGTTAACTGATTGATTTTTTTACTTAATCACAAATTCATATTATTTACTAAGACTTTTAATTATTGCTCAGTGGGGAATAACTTAATAGCATTGAAATTAATTGCTAGAACAGAATACTCAGATACAAAAAAGCCCTGAAAACAGGGCTTTAATAAATTTATAAGTTTAAAAGAAACTTATAATGAAGACATAAACTCAGCTAATGCTTGAATTTCATCATCAGATAATTTACCCGCAATATTCTGCATCATGCCGTTTAAATCGTTACTACGATCTTTCTGACGGAATTTAGTCAATTGACCTTTTAAGTAATCAACATTTTGCTTGGCAACCGTTGGGAAACCAGCTTGACCCATACCATTACCGTCAGCGCTATGACAACCGACACAAGCGGTAATACCACGTGTTAAGTCACCACTAAAGTATAACTTTTTACCTAAGTCGTTAGCTTTAGCTGTGCTAGCAGAAACTTGTTGAGAAGCAAAATAAGCGGCTAAGTTTTGAATATCGTCAGCAGATAATGTTGCTACCATGCCACCCATCACTGGATCCGCACGACCTTCTTTACCTTGGCTATCAACCGCTTTTTTAAAGTCAGTTAATTGCTTAACAAGATATTTTTCATGCTGGCCAGCAAGTTTTGGATACATAGGTACCATGGCATTACCATCGGCACCATGACAAGCGGTACATGTAGCAGCTTTTAATTTACCTGCGGCTATATCACCTGAGAATGATCTTGCGGCTGCTGGTTTTTTAGCAACCACATTAGCAACGGCTTTTGATCTTTAAAATAAGCACCAATGTCAGCAATGTCATTGTCAGTTAAGTTACCAGCAACTTGATTCATTGAAGCATTGTTACGCGTATGCTCTTTGAAGTTCTTTAATTGCTTTTCAATATATTCAGGGTGTTGAGCGGCTAAATTAGGGTTGATTTCAACATTGCTGGCGCCTTCTTTACCATGACAAGCAACACAAGCAGTAATGCCGCGAGAGTCATCACCATGTTCGTATAAGCTTTTGCCTTTAGCCGGATCTGCTTGATAAGCAGGAGCGCTTACCGCTGCTGTTGGTGCTGAACCTGAACTGTCACTACTTGCTGATTCACCAGTACGGCTTAAACCAGAAAAGTAAGCAGCTACGTCCGCCATATCTTGCTCAGATAAACCTGCCGCCATTGGTGCCATCATGGCATCAGCGCGACTACCACTTTTAAATGCTTTTAATTGTTTAACAATATAATCGGCGTGTTGACCCGCTAAGTTAGGGTACATACCTGTTGTACCGATACCATTTGAGCCGTGACATGCGCCACACATAGCTGCTTTTGTTTGTCTCTGCTTGTGCATCGCCGGCTGCCTGTGCATTGCTCAGCATACCTAGACCTAACACTAGAGAAAAGATTACTTTTTTCATTGATTACTCTCTGCCATTAAAGAAAAGGTTAAGCAGTTGCTTAACCTCGTAATTATTAATTATGCCAAGTTGATAATAAATTTAGTCAAATTAGCATTATCTATAGCGTTATTTTACACGAATAAATGCATTCTGTAATAACCACACAAAAAAACTGTTAAAAATAAGCAGTTTTTCCTGTTTTGCCGAAAAAAGGTATAATCCTCAACGTTTTTTTGTGAGATCACTTTTCTGTCTACTCCATCGATTAATTTACACCAAGCTCATTTTACTACGAGTGCACCAGATATTAGAAAATTACCAGAAGATACAGGTATTGAAGTAGCTTTGCTGGTCGTTCAAATGCAGGTAAATCAAGTGCTTTAAATACATTAACCAATCAAAAAAGTTTAGCGCGCACGAGTAAAACACCAGGTCGTACACAATTGTTGAATGTGTTTGAAATTGAAGACGGCAAACGCTTAATTGATTTACCTGGTTATGGTTTTGCCAAAGTGCCTATGGAAATGAAGAAAAAATGGCAAAAAGCGTTAGGCGAATATTTAGAAATTAGAGAAAGTCTAAAAGGTATTGTTATCTTGATGGATATCCGCCATCCATTAAAAGACTTAGATAGAGATTTAATTGAGTGGGCGGTTGGTAGCGACTTACCCGCTTTAGTATTATTGACTAAATCAGATAAGTTATCTCAAGGCAAAGCTAGCACCGAAGTATTAAAAGTGAAAAAAGAATTAGCAACCCTCAATGGGGATATTACCGTACAAGCTTTTTCATCACTGAAAAAAACGGGTGTAGTACAAGCGACGCAAAAAATTGCTGAATGGTTTGCCACGGATGATGCTGAAGAGATTTATCAGGCACAAGAATGATATTAAAACTATAAATCGACATCATGTGAATATGATGTCGATTTATAATAGGTTAGGGTCTGTTTATCTTTATGCTATAAACGAAGTTTAACCTGCTTGAATAAAACGACGATTGTTTTATAAAAATACAGTGTTTGGTAAAATCTTTCGCTTCAGTTGCGGTCCAGTCGCCTTTCGGTTTTTTCTTTTTTAGCGCTTCACACCATTCTTTACTGCCAATTTCTGGCGAACATGCAGATAAATATAATACTGAAATGACGGCTAACAGTTTTTTAGTCATGGGTTATTCCTTTAGTTGATAACATTTTATGTGTTGAATATTGATAGTTTTACCATGTTTTAAGGAAAAGTTTATCAAATTACTTAGCGCCTGTTGAACTTTGTTTATAATTATGACAATAAAAGTTACAATAACAGCCTATTTAGCCTAATTTATTTGTTCTATGAATCGTAAAAAGAAAATTAATTCCATCTTAAAAAGTAGGGCAAAAAAGCCAACGCTAAATTACAAAATAGTAATAAGCCCAAATACATTTCAAAAGCTGAACGCGCAAAGTTAGCTGAGCAAGAGCAAGCGATTGTTAACGACGTACCTGAGAGTACAGATTAAGGAATTTTAATGAGTAAACCACAAAGAGATATTACCCTGCGTTTTTTTGGCTGAGCCACAAGATGTTAACTTTGGCAGCAAAGTACACGGTGGCGCTGTAATGAAGTGGATCGATTTAGCTGCGTATGCATGTGCTGCGGGTTGGAGTGGTAAATATTGTGTAACAGCGTACGCTGGTGGTATTCGTTTTGTTCAACCTATCCATGTAGGTAGCCTAGTTGAAGTAGCTGCTAAGGTAATTTATACCGGCAACTCATCAATGCATATTGCGTTAGAAGTAAATGCTTGTGATCCTAAGTCATTAAATCGTCGTAAAACGACTCATTGTATTGTCATCATGGTAGCGGTTGATGCTAATGGCCAAACTGTTAGCATTCCACAATGGGAACCAGAAACAGAAGAAGACATTAAACAGCATGATACCGCTAAAAAATTAATGGATATGCGTAAAAAAATCGGCGAAGAAATGCAGATATTTGTTGAATAACCTTAGCTTATAACGCTACGTATGGTGTCCATTGAAAGAGAGGTCACGTATCCTCTCTTTCTTTCTCCTTTCTAAATACTTTCTTAATTAACAATCTTTCTAAGCTGTTTATTTTTCTGATGCTGAATGCTGGAAATTCACCTGAGAATGCAACATAAAACTAACCGATACTTGCATGGTTATAGTTAATTGACCGGTTTCTAAACTTGATGAATTATCGGCCATTTCAGTACTAAACTTGGCACTTGCTAACATAGGTGGGTGAGCACCATTATTCGTGCCATTTCATTTCCGCAATGGTGAGTGGTTCACCAAGGCTTGAGTTTAACTCAGCGGCCATTGCGCTGGCTTTTTGTTTGGCGTTTTGCAAAGCGGCTAATCGGGTTGAAGCTTGTAATTGCTCTTTTTTAGACGAATCATAGGTAACTGATGAAATAGAAACTTCGGGAATTGCCGATAATTTCATCCACAGGCTTTGATATTGTTCAGTATTTAATAGGTTAAATGAAATTTGGGTGTTAGCAAAATAACCATCATGAACACGATTGTTTTGCTGGTATTTAGTTTTTTCACCAAAGGTCATATTAGTGGTTTGTAAACTTTGCTCATTAATGGCAAATTGTTTGACTAAATTGAGAGCGTTGCCGACAATATTTTGATGCTGTTTAGCGACATCGTTAAGTTGCACTCCTTGATTATTCACTCGAATTGACCAATTAATTAAGTCGGGTGTGACTTTAGTTGTAGCGTTACCGATAACATGAATTTGTGGAATTTGTTGCTGATCGGCAAAGCTAACATTGCTAACAAATAATAGTGTTAGTAACCAAGCATACCAAGGTGTTAATTTTTTCATAACAGATATCATCCTAATATTTAACCTGAGCTCAGGTTGTTTACTTAACTTTAAGCCTAACTCAATATACTAAAAAGTTAATTGATAAAGTGTGATTAAATGTAAATGCTGTTGTCATTGGTAATGATAATTTCAATTGTTAAGCAAAGCATGGATAATAGCAGCTTCATTTTTTTACTGAGTATTTATGTTTTCTTATGACCATTAGCCATCAACGTTTAGACAAGTTTATTAAAACATACTGACTATAATCGTAAAGCGGTAAAATTATTGGTGGCGCAAAAGCGCATTAAAATTGATGGTGAGTTAGCGCAGAATGTTGATCAGGTGGTACATAAATTTTCACAGATTGTGTTAGATGAGCAAAGTCTACAAAATAATCAGCCTGTACTTGATGTTACATAAACCGGTTGGTGTGGTGAGTTCGACCAAAGGAGGGAATGTTAACGAACGCTTACGGAAAAAGATCCCACCCAAATAGAAGAATACCCAACGGTTATTGACTTGCTTACTCGCTCTGATCGTGACCAGTTACATTATGCTGGTCGCTTAGACTTAAATACTTCGGGCTTGATGTTATTAACGAATGACAGCCGATGGTCGAAAAACTTTCATCACCTGAACATCAGGTTGAAAAACGTTATCAAGTGACCTTAGCAAATAAATTGAATGACGATTATATTGCGGCTTTTGCTAAAGGAATGTATTTCAGCACGGAAGATATGAAAAAATCACTAAACCGGCTTAGTTAACGATAATCTCCGATTATCAAGCCGAGGTTATATTAACGGAAGGTAAGTACCATCAGGTAAAAGCGAATGTTTGGCCGCTTTCAAAATCCGGTGGTGGCACATCGTTCAGCTATAGGCCAGCTGACATTAGATAATAATTTAAAGGCGGGAGATTATCGTGAGTTGACCGCTGAAGAAGTTGCAACAATTCATCTATAATCATCTGACTAGTTAACACTATAAAACAAACTTATAACCAACACTGTACACTGACTGATCAATTCTGTATCAGGTAAGTCGTGATGTAACTTTACGTAATTTTTTTATATGGCTATCAACGGTGCGTTCACTGACTACGCGGTGATCATGATAAATGTGAGCAATAAGCTGGCTCCGTGATAAAATTCTGCCGGGCTCTTTGGTTAATACTTTGAGAATATTAAATTCAATGGCGGTTAACGATACGGTTTTATTGTGGTAAGTGAGTTGGTAAGTGGCTTCATTTAATAAAAAATGGGTATTGCTTGCTAATAATTGTTCTGGCTGGCTGCGTCGTAAAACGGTTTTTATTCGGGCGATGACCTCGCGTGGGGAAAATGGTTTGCAAATATAATCGTCAGCCCCAAGTTCCAGCCCTAAAAGCCGATCAATTTCTTCTACTTTCGCTGTAATGATGATGATAGGAACATTTGAAAAGGCACGAATTTCTTTGCAGATAGTTAAGCCATCTTTACCTGGCAACATCAGATCTAATAAGATTAAATCAGGCAAGTTTTGTTTAACTTGCTCAACAACTTCACTACCATTGTGGATCAGCCAAGGGCTAAAATCAGCTTGTACTAAATAATCTTTTAGCAGCTCAGCAAGCTTAACTTCGTCTTCTACTACTAATATTTTTTCATCACTTTCACTTGTTAGGTTTTATATTTTAGAAGTATTATTTTTGAGCTCTAAACCACCCAAAGGGCTAGCATAAGTTGAAATGCTCCCTTTGATGTGCGGTGACAATTTTTTTACATAAGGCTAAGCCTAAACCTGAACCGCCCGTTTGGCGATTACGTGAACTTTCAACCCTAAAGAGGTGGTCAAATAATTTATCTATTGCATCATCCGGTACACACGGAGATGAATCTTCAAAAGTGAGTATCACATTCTTTTTATCTTTTGTTACGGCGATCGCGATTGTGCCAGGGCTATCAGTATACTTTAGACTATTGGTTAATATGTTATCAAACAGTTGATGTAGCCGCGTGCTATCAGCCCAAACTAAGATTTTTTCGTGCGAAAATTGGCTTGATAATGTTAAACCTTGTGCAGCGATAGTTTGTTCATGGCGCTGTAGGTTAAGTTGCAGCAATGCAATAATGTTATGTTGCTCTTTTTGATAACTTAATGCACCAATGTCGGCATTACTTAGTTGATTTAAATCAGCAATTAATTTTTGTAAGTGATTAATTTCATCGGCGAGCGACTGAAGCTATCTGGTGTGACAGGCCTAATACCATCTTGCAAGCTTCAATTTCACCTTTCACAATGGCTAAAGGTGTTCTGAGTTCATGAAATATCACAACCAAGCTTTTCGTGAAATTTCGTTTTGGCTTAAGGTTTGTGCAAGGTCATTAAAGTTTCGAGCAAGGGTCGCAAGCTCATCTTTTCCATGCGGTAATAATTGAACATTAAAGTTGCCATTATTTAATTGATGCGTAGCTTTGGCTAAGGTTTGAATGTTTTTTACTAAATAACGAGACAGTAACACGCTCACTAAAAAGGTAATGCTAAAGACGGCGAATAAAATAATTAACCAAGTTTTTTGCTGGCTTTGTGAAAATGCTAAATCAAAAGAACTGGTTAAACTTTTGTGCCGGCGGTAAGGCTAAATAACCGATACTTTGCGGGCCGTTAATTGCTAATAAGGTAAATTCCGCTTTATGGCGGCCAATAATCGGTTTTTTGTTGGCATTTAATAAAGAAGGTGTTCTTTTAGGATCAAATAATGGATTTTCGAGTCGTCTGGTTGCCAAAGTGTGCTTTTCTGGTAGCCGCTCTCTAGGTGGACGTTTTCTTTTTCGTGGATGTTGTTGGTTTTATTTTCACTTAAACGATGCCTATTTATCGGAGGACTGTCTTGATGAAAGCGGGGCGTTTTTGCTGCTTTTTTTTCGACCTTGTATGTTGTTTTTTATTTGGTTGATCGCTTCTTTATCAAGTGCTTGCCCTAACATTGAGGCTTTTTAAGGTTTCATGCCACCAGTACGGTTTTTGTTGCAATTGTTCAAGGTCACCAATTTCTTGTTGTACTTGGATTAAATTATCCGCTAATAAGGTTAATCCACGTATCTCCCCCTGGTTGATATAATTCAGCATGCCTTCGTCAAAGCTCCATCGTAATAACGAGTAGAGGCTTGCGAATAATATTGTCGTCATAATAACTAAGGTTATTAATAGTTTCGTAAATATTTTCATGGTCGAACAAGTTACTCGCTTCAGGTAAACAAGGCTGTAAAGACAACGGCTATTATTGGTTTATACCTACTTTTACAGTAAAAGTCTTATTGCTAACTAAGCTTTCATATTATTTGCATATTTATATCTTGGACTTGGAATAAAAAATTAGCTAATAATATGAAATATCATGAGTTTAGATTATTTAGCTAGCCTAGGTTTTTACCATTAAATCAGGGCTAAGCTGTTGAGAAGTATTAACCCTAAGGTCACCGTAAATGGGCAAAGTAGGGTTGATAAGGTGATTATTTCGGCGGCCAATTGGCCGTGTTTGGTCATTTGTTTGCTCATTACATAAGCGGCCGCTGCTGTTGGTGTTGCCATCATTAAAAATAACACCCCTAAAGCATCCCCTCTTAAGCCAAATAATATCGCAATACCAACAGTACTTATCGGTAAAATTACCAGTTTGAAGGCTGTCGCTATTAAGCTTTCTTTATGATTTGCTTTTAAACTTTGCCATTCAAGGCTAGCACCGATACAAACCAAGGCTAACGGTAGCGTTAATTGTGCTAAATAACCTAAAGAAATAGTAAAAATTTTGGGTAATGGTATCGCTAAATTTGAAAATAATAAGCCAAGTAATATAGCAATAATTAACGGATTTTTGGCTAATTGTTTAAATATGCCTTGGCGTGTTTTACTTAATAATAAAACCGATAAAACATTATAAGTGATAGTTAATGCAGCCAGATAAATTGCCGCAAGCGCTAAAATATTTTCACCAAAGGCGTTAATACATAAAGCTAAGCCAATGATGCCCATATTGCCGCGAAAGGCACACTGGGTAAAAACGCCTCGTTTCGATTGTTCAACAAATAAGGGTGATAACCACCATACTAAGACGACACTGGCGATGGTCGCAATAACGGCATAACTTATCAGCGCAACATCAATTGCTTGTTCAGCGGAGCGGCTAGCGACACTTAAAAATAATAAACAAGGCAGAGATACTTTAAAAATTAATTTATTGCCAGTTTCGACAAATTGGGCGTTGATGATATTTATTCGTTTAAAAAATACACCGGCTAATAAAATAAGTAATAAAGGAGCCGAAACATAAAGTGCCGATTGAAGATGCTGTAATAACGCCAAGATAACCACCAATTTTTTCAACAAAAAACGATTATACCGTGCCTGTTTAACTCAGTCACTTGTCGCGAGTGTAGTTAGGTTTTTGCGTTTTTAGAAAGTTGCTGGCGAACATACGCTTTGGTTAAATATTGGTAAGTTATGGGTTAGTTTGTTCCATAAAGTTTGCATATTTCCTGCACATTTAGTTGTTAAGCTGTGAGGTATATTGTCACTGTATTGAGAGTTTGCATCATGAAGAATAAAAACAATGTTTATCGTCTGTTAATACTTAGCGCATTAATGTCGACACCGGTGTTAGCGGAAAAGTTACATCAACATAAGCCACCGAAAGAAGCATTTGTCGCTTGCGAAAATAAAGTCGAGGGGGACTTAGTTTCTTTTATCAGCCCTAAAGGTGACACCATTGAGGCGAGCTGTAAATTAATGAAAGCGGTTCTTATTGCGGTACCAGCTAAAGCAAAAAAACATCAGCATGACCACGAACATGACCATAGTCATAAATAGGTCATGTATCGACAGAATTTATTAGGTGATTTATGAGAAAAACATATTTAAGTAGTACGGTTTTATTGTCGCTTACCATTGCCGCTTGCGGTGGCTCAGGGAGTAGTGCGACCAATAATTCAGGTGTTGACAACGGCGCAGGCGATGGCACTATTGTTACGCCAACGCCAACGCCAACGCCAACGCCAACGCCAACGCCAACGCCAACGCCAACGCCAACGCCAACGCCAACGCCAACGCCAACGCCAACGCCAACGCCAACGCCAACGCCAACGCCAACGCCAACGCCAACGCCAACGCCAACGCCAACGCCAGAAAGTCAGCCAAACATTTTATTGATTATTTCAGACGATCAAGGTTTAGATGCTTCAGCACAATATAGTGTTAGTAACGATTTACCCAATACACCAACGCTGAACTCGTTAGCACAAACCGGTATTGTTTTTGATAATGCTTGGGCGACACCCGCCTGTACTACCACCCGAGGTACTATTATTACCGGTAAATATGGCATTAACAGTGGTGTTAATTATGTGCCAGCAACTTTATCGACTGATCATGAAATATTACAGCAATATTTGGCTAATAATACTGAGACAGCCAGTTATCAATCGGCTGTTTTTGGTAAATGGCATTTAGGTGGCGGTAATCCAGATGTTAGCCATCCTAATACGGTTGGAGTTGATTATTATGCGGGCAACTTAAGTAATATTGATGATTATTATGATTGGCAGCTAACGGTAAATGGTCAAACACAAAATACAACCACTTATCACACCACTAAAATTACCGATCTGGCGATTGACTGGCTAGCCGAGCAGGAAAACCCTTGGTTTGCTTGGGTGGCTTATTCTGCACCACATTCGCCATTTCATTTACCGCCAGAAAGTTTACATGACCGAGATTTAACTGGTACTGCCAGTGATATTACTAATAATAAGCGCGACTACTATTTAGCGGCGATTGAAGCAATGGACAATGAAATTGCGCGCCTGTTAAATTCATTAGATGATACTACCCGTGCTAATACCATTGTGCTTTATCTTGGCGATAATGGTACACCTAAAGCGGTTATTGATGGTTATATCAACAGTCATTCTAAAGGTAGCTTGTATCAAGGTGGTGTTGCCGTACCGCTAATCGTTTCAGGCAAAGGAGTTAGTCGCCAAAATGTCCGAGAACCCGCATTAGTTACGGCTACTGATATCTACGCCACTATTGCGGAATTAGCGGGCATTGATGATAGCGCTATTTATGACAGCCACAGTTTTGCAGGTTTGTTGTCTGACGCTCAAAGTAGTCATTCAAGTTATAACTATACTGAATTTGAATCCACTAATGTCACGGGCTGGGCGGTACGCTCTGCGACTCACAAACTGATTGAGTTTTCTGATGGTAGCCAAGAGTTGTATGATCTATCGGGTGATTTTTTGGAAGCTGATAACCTATTACCAACCAATGACAGTACCTTGTCATCGACCGTTAATACTTTATCAGCCTTCGCCAATACTATTACCGGTCAATCGACGCAATCACCAGTTGATATTACCAATGCCATTTTAAGTAACAATAGCGGCAATTGTGCCGATTATGTTGAAAGTTATACATCTACCGTTAATGACGTTCACAACAGCAAAGTTTTTATGGGCGATTTAGTTATCACTGTGGTTGGTGATAAATGTGTTTTTCGACTAACGTGATCCCAAATCATGACTTTAACGATGGTGGTGATGCTTTTCCTAATGATGTGAGCGCACAAGATGTTCAGTTTGAAGTGACGGTTTCACCAACTAAAGCTAGCACTACAACAGCGTTAAGTTTACGGGTAGATAACGCCATTTTATTAAATGGTGTCAAAGTCGACCTATTAGCTGCTGGTTGTTACGGTATTGGTAACGGCAAGGTAGGTTGTAATGATGACAGCCAAGCTTGGCGTTATGATCCTATGTACTTACAAAATGGTTTTAGAGTTGATAGCCATAATGCCCATGCACAACCGGATGGTACTTATCATTATCACGGCACGCCAAAAGCTTTATTTGATGACAGTGGTACCGTTGCTTCTCCGGTGATTGGTTTTGCGGCGGATGGTTTTCCTATTTTTGGTTCATTTATCGACGATAATGGCACCATTCGCAAAGTACAGTCGAGTTATCAATTAAAATCAGGAGCAAGACCAACCTCTGCCTCCGATCCGGGTGGGACTTATAATGGCGAATATCGTGACGACTACGAATATGTTGAAGGGGTAGGTGACTTAGACGAATGTAATGGAATGACAGTAAACGGTGTTTATGGTTATTACGTCACTGAAACTTATCCTTATGTTTTAGCTTGTTACCGTGGCCCACCGGATAGTAGTTTTAATAAATAATAGTTAAGGTATACTCGCGGCTTTAATTTTATGAATTATTGCCGCGGGTTATGTTAGATAAAAAGGTCTTTTTTTCGTTATTATTTTTGCTGTTTTTTGATTATCTCTTGTGCGATAGGCCCACAAATATGGAAATTACAGCAAAAAAAAATCTTCACTATTGATGCCAAGCTAACTGAAATTTCTGGTATTGAATACGACAAAAAAAATCGATTATGGGGCATTAATGATGGGGGGAACGGTGCTTTTATACATCAAATTTCAAAAAAGTGGTGAAGTTACTCGCTCAATTGAAATCACTAATGCCAAAAACCTTGATTGGGAAGATATGACCCAAGACGACTTTGGGCACTTTTTTATTGGTGATTTTGGTAATAATGACAACGACCGAAAATGGCTAACTATTTATAAAATTGAAAACCCTATCGATATAAAAACAGATAAAACCAGCGCAGAAATCATCAAGTTTACTAATCCTGATGTAATTGACTCAAACAGTACTGATAATCAGCATTATGACCTAGAAGCCTTTGTTTATTTTAATAATAAGTTGTATTTGTTTTCTAAAAACCGTTCAACACCTTTTAATGGTAAAACCATGCTCTATCGCATTGGTGATCATGCTGCTAATTATCAGGCGGAATATGTCGACTCATTTACTACCTGTACCTCACTCAAAGAACTTTGTAGGATCACATCAGCAGCATTAAGCCCAGATAGAACCAAGTTAGTGCTAGTTGATTCAGAGCGGTTATGGTTGTTTGAAAATTGGCACGCCGATGACTTTTTCTCTGGTGCGGCTTATCAAATTGATCTTGGTATTGTCACTCAAAAAGAGTCGGTAACCTTTGCTGATAACAACACCATTATTTTTACCGATGAAGAATTTTTGGTATGGGCAGAAACGCTTACAGCATTAAATTAGATCAAGTAAAAAAAATACCTGTGCGCAATATTAACTTAATGGCTGATTAAATAACCTGCTCTTGGGATAATAACTGAAATATCAAAAATATCAGTATTTCATATTGTTAGCTAATTTCTTATCCCTAGTTCAGGTTAAATATAGTGATACGGTATTAAGAATTATTGTCACTTTTAGCCAATTCAACTCTATTTCTACCGTTATGTTTCGCTTTATAAAGTGCCTTTCCGCTCGTTTAAAAGCGTCATCGATGGCATCATCAGCCGTGCTGGTTACCTCCGCAACACCAAAGCTGGCGGTAATAATTGCATCTTCCACTAATAATGTTGCAGAAATTAATTCTCTTAATTGCTCAGCAATTTCTGCTGCCGTAGTTAATGTGGTTTTTCGGCAAATAATCATAAACTCTTCACCACCCCAACGGGCAAAATAATCGCTTGAACGAATATTACTTTGCACTTTTGCTGATAACTCAACAAGCACCGCATCACCAGCATCATGGCCGTATTGATCATTAATAAATTTAAAGTGATCGATATCGAATAAAATAATGGCAAAAGATAAATTATGTTCTTTTAATTCTTCTCGAGCTATCGCTATTTTATTTTCAGCACCTGCTCGGTTATAAGCACCAGTTAAGCTGTCGGTTTCTGATTTTGCTAAAAACTTTTTGCCACGAATATCTAAAATAGTATTCATTTTAAGTAGTTCTTGTTCGCGCGCTTCTTTTTCTTTTATTGCATGTTTTAAATGCAATTGTCGGTTGATCACTCTTAAGAATGAAAAGATAAACCAAAATATCAATATTGATAAATACCAGTTTTCTGTTGATAGCCATTGGCCATGCAATTCTATTTTATCTAATTGAAAGTCATGTTCACCTTGTTTGAGATTAGAGCCTGTTTCTACGTCCAAAATCACAATATTGGTAAAGTCAGGAATGGTTAATTCATGAGATAATTTACGATTTAATTGCCACCAAGTAGGTACTGAAAAACTTATAAAGTCTACGGTAATACCTGGAGTTAAATGTTCTTTTTTGATATCTAACGCATTAAATTTAGTTGAAGCAACATCATCTGGGGTGCTGTATATTGGGTTGAAATTTCTTAGGGCGATACGAACTGTATCAGCAGGCCCTTGATAATTGAGCCAGAGTTTTAAGGTGGTGAATTCACTTAAATCATACCAGATTGAATATCTGTCCCTAAAAAGACCTGAAAACCACAGTATGGCTATTCGATAGTGCTTTTGTGCATTTCACATTGCCAATGAAAGCGACTAGTGGAGTCTAATAATTTGGTGTGGGTATTACCACCATCGGGAATATCGTCATAAACAGTCACAGCATAGCTTTGATTCGGACTAATGAGGATTTAATATATTGTCTTTAAATAATATGGCTAACAAAGTAAGGAAAACAAAAAAAACTGTTAATTTATTAAATTTTAACATCGGGCTGACCAATCATGGATACAACTCTGTAAAATTAATACTCATGCCGTTGAGCAGTTTTGTAATCAGTTAAGTATAGCAAATAATATTGCCGATGTTTTTTGATAAATTGTCAGCAATTTGTTATTTATTCGTTCTTTACGTTCTGCTTTGATAAAAATGCCGTGATAGCAGCGAGGGTGGCTAAACACCAAACAATACTTGCCCCACTGGGTAGGTCGTAACTTGCAGAGAGTATTAAACCTAACAAATAGCTAGTTAACCCCATGCCATAGGCATAACCATACTTTTTATTACCGGTTAAGCTTGAGCCAATAAGCGTTGGCATGAACAAGGCAAATTTGAGTGCTAATAGCGAGTCTCGGCTTTGATTCAAACGTCACTCTACCTTCCTCATCTATAGAGCATATTATAAGCAAATTTATTGTAGTAATAAGAGCAGCTGCTAGAAAAAGCGTTGTTATCTCGAGTTAGGTGAGGTGAGAAAACTGTGACAATTTTGCCTCATTGGAACAGAAAAGTATTAGATCATTTGGTGAGATTAAAAGTCAGTGTAAAAATGATGATTAATGATGGTAAAATGATCGCCGATAATCCACTTAACACTGGGTATATATTATTTTACTGAAGCTGCTAGCGTGATGATAAAGCGATAATGGCAGCTTTTGATAATGAGTTATTAAGGAACGTGAATGAAAACTGTTGTTATAACTGGTGCAAATCGTGGTCTTGGGCTTGGCTTTACTGAAAGTTATTTAAAAAATGGCTGGTGTGTCATAGCACTGACAAGAAAAGGTTTAAGTACAGAGTTTTTAGCGGGTTTAAGCGAACAGCTCAAACAGAACTTATATGAAGTAAATGTTGAGCTTGAAGATGAAATATCGATTATTCGTGCAGCTAAAAAAATAATGACTTTATGCAAACATATTGATTTGTTTATTAATAACGCTGGCGTGTCACTTGATCAATCGTTTGGTTGTTGGACCCAAGCAGCTTTTGTTAAGTCGTATCAAATTAATGCTGTCGCACCGGCTTTATTCATTCAGGCGTTGGAATATCATTTTAATGAAAATAGCCAAGTTATTCAGTTAACTTCGGGGCTTTCTTCTATCGATAATTGCATTAACCCGTTAGGGCCTTTTGATGCTTATAGCATGAGTAAATCAGCTGTGAATATGTTAACTCGTCGGGTAGCTAAAAAGTTTGAATCACAAAAAATTACCGTTTGTGCAGTAAGTCCAGGTTGGGTGAGTACTGATATGGGCGGCGAAGATGCACCTATGAGTGTTGAGCAAGCGGTTCCATTATTAATCAATACCATCGCTAATTTAACATTGGCGCAAAGTGGTGGCTTTTTTGATGAACAAGGTAATGAAATTGCCTGGTAATTTGTGCGTGTTTTAATTATCACCAATTATTAAGCCGCAGTATTGTTAATGAATTAAGCCGTAGCATTGTTAATGAATAATGCTACGGCTTTTGAGTTTTAGCTGCTTTTAGACCTGGCTTTAGGCTCGGTTACTCAGCCAAACGGTTTGATATGGTTGTAGCTGGATGGCTTGGGTTAAATCGGTAATTTCATCTCCTGAAATTAAATCAACCCAAGATTCCGTAATAATTAAATTTAATTCACTGATCGGTAATTCCATTATTTGATCGGTAATATTACTGATACAAAAAATACTTTGTTTACGGTTAATACTTTGTCGCCAAAAACCAAATAATTGTAAACCCAAATGTAAAGTAAATTGGGTTGCATTTGGATGAAATGCTGGTTGGGCTGTGCGAATTTCAATTAACTTCGTCAGTTTTTTGAGCACCTGATGATGTGTTGTTGTTGGCTCAGCAAGCTGTGCTTGCAAGCTTGCATAATCCCAGCGATGACGATTAATCGAGCGGTTGTGATGCGTATTTTTAAGCTTTTCATAATCATTTTGTGTTCCCAATAAACTATGAATGTAAATGCCAGGAATACCTTCTAACGCTAACATAATTTCATGGGCACAGACAAAGCGCTGCATATTCCATTGATCAGCTCCGGCGGTTGTTCCTTGTAGCGCATCAAATAATGCAATATTCATTTCATAAGCTTTTTGCTCACCGGTTTCGGTGGTACGCCAAGATATTTTACCTCCGAATTTTTGCATGGTTTCAACTAAAGTGGTTAATTCAGTATCTTCTAATAAACCTTCAGCGGGTCTTAAACCAACGCCGTCGTGTGAAGCTATAAAATTAAAATAGGTAGTACCGTCTTGTGCTGGCGGCATGCTCATTAACCAGCGTTTTAAGTACAAACAGTTCCCTGTGATCAAGGTGTTGATCAGTAAGGGCGGTAACGAAAAGTTATAAATACAATGAGCTTCGTTAGCATTACCAAAATAAGTTAAGTTTTGGGTATTAGGAATATTGGTTTCGGTAATGATCACGGCATCTTGTTGGGCGTGTTCAATGAGTGTTCTTAATAACCGAATAACTTCATGGGTTTGTGGTAAATTAATTGAAGGGCTACCAACAATTTTCCATAAAAAAGGCAACGGCATCTAAACGAAAAATATTAACACCCGCATCTAAATATTGGCGAATAATTTTTACAAACTCTGTTAATACTTCAGGGTTTCTAAAGTCAAAATCGACTTGGTCATGGCTAAAAGTACACCAAACATGCTGGGTGCCATTGGCTGTTTCTGTTTCTCGTAACAATGGTGATGTTCTTGGTCTAACTACATCAGATAGGTCGTCATTGGGGTCGGCAGTAAAAAAATAATCACAGCCTTGTCCTTCGCCTTTAATGAAGTTTTCAAACCACAAACTACGGCAGAGCAATGATTAATGACCAGATCAGACATCAAACGCTTCTTTTGCGCAATAACGCTAATATCTTGCCAGTTCCCTAAAGATTCATTGACGCTAGAATAGTCGATCACCGCAAAACCATCATCTGAACTGTAAGGAAAAAACGGTAAAATATGGACCGAATTAACACAATCTAAATAGCTGTCCATAAACTTGGCTAACGTGGTTAATGGCCGCTCACCTGCTTGCATAACACTATCACCATAAGTGATCATAATGATATCTTGTTCGGACCAGTGATTATCAAAAGGTTGTACGGCGGCACAATTATCAGGAATATTCATCAGGTTAATTAAACGTTGAGCTAAATCTTTTAGCTCAATATTAAGTTCAATATCTTGATAAATGGTGTTTGAGTTGTTGTTCAACTTTCTGCTTGAGTGCGTCTATCATACTGTCATTGTTAACCTCGATGTTTCACATATTTTTCCTAAACTCAGCGTTATCTAGTTCAACAGCTTCTTTTAGCTGTTCTAAAATGTCTGGTATGGCACTAACCACACGGCTCCATGTTGGCATAAATGGCGTTTCCATTGGATTGTCTAAAAGAATTTGACCAGCTTTCACAATATTTTGAGCAAACATTTCAACGGCTTTTTCTTCTTCATGAATATCTAGTGGTTAAGCCATTCATCATGGCATCATTGTGATACGTTTCAACATAATCTAAAGCAATACGGTAATAGGTTGCTTTTAAAGAACGAAAGCTTCAGTGCTAAATGTTTCGCCTTGGGTTGCTAGTTTTCTGAAGAAGGCTTTGGTGATATCAATCGACATTTTTGACAAACCATCTTCTTCATTATCAAGCGAGAGGTCTTGATGTTTGTGATCGTAAACTATCGGCAATATCTACTTGGCAAATGCGGTTATTGGCGTAATTTCGTTGCATTTCACTGAGTACACCAATTTCTAAGCCCCAATCACTTGGAATGCGTAATATCGTTTAATACATCGCGGCGAAATGAAAATTCACCGGCCAGTGGATAACGGAAGCTGTCCATGTATTCAAATACTCGTTGTAACCAACAATCCGTTTTAACGCTTTAATTAAAGGCGTTACTAACAAGCGTGAAACACGACCATTGATTTTACCATTAGCAATTCGGGTGTAAAAACCTTTGCTAAATTCATAGTTAAACTGTGGATTCGCAACAGGGTAAATTAGTCGCGCCAATAAATCTTTTTCGTAAGTGACAATATCGCAGTCATGTAAGGCTACAGATTCGGTTCTACCTGAGGCCAATGTGTAACCCATGCAGTACCAAACATTGCGGCCTTTACCCATTTCTTTTGGCGCTAAACCAAGTTTTTCTAATTTTGCATCGAGTGCTTTTAAACGTGGACCGTCATTCCATAGAATACGGTGGTGTTGTGGTAATTTTTTTGAAAAACTTAAGGGCATGGCGGTATTGCTCTTCATTTGCTCTATCTAAGCCGATAACAATTTCATTTAAATAAAGCACTTCAGTTAATTTATTGACGATGTCAGGCAGCGCATCACCTTCGAGCTCAGAAAATAATGATGGCAAAATTAGCCCCATTGGGCGAGTTTTTGAAAACTTAATAAGCTCTTTTCGAGTTCTTCATTTGAGCGATCGGTTAAGTTATGTAACGTGGTTACGATACCATTTTGATAAAAATCAGCCATATTAACACGCTCCTATTTGTAGAGGTTGTTGCTGTAAAAAGAAAAAGTTTGATAAACATTCTGCCCAGCCTTTCGGGCCAAACTCGGTGCTACGAAAACAATTATTTGTTTTATTGAGCATAGGAAACGGATGAATAGGTGATTTGATTTGCATAGCAATATCGGCAATTTCTAACATTTCGTTATCATTATGGCTATCACCAAGTGCAATCGTTTGTACTGTAACCTTGAGTTGTTTGGAAAAAACATTGGCAAGCCATGTTAATGCAAGGCCCTTATCACTGTGGCCACCAACATGTAAAAAGCGTCCGCCTTGTAGCATATGAGCACCTAAAGACTCCATATGGGCAATAAATTCGTCTTTGTTGCAATTATCACCATGCCATAATAATGGCTCGGTATATTTTCTATCTAAGGCAAACTCGGCACTTTCTGGCGATAACCCTGTTAGGTTACATAGTTCATCAAGGGATAACTTTGAAAACCCTTGAAATAAATCACCGAATTGCTCGCTGACACTCTCTAATAACGTTAACCAATGCGAACGTGGTGGGCAAAATTCTTTAACCCAATAATTACCTTGTCTTATAGTGCCATCAGGTTGGTCTTTAAAATAACCAACGGGAATATAAACAGCGGCGCCATTTTCAATAATAAAAGGGGAATCTAGCGCTAATGAAGCTTGAATATTAACCATTTCAGCAAAGGTTTTACTGGTGTTTGGAATGATCGGTATTTGACGTTTTTTTAACTCATCAATAACACTTTCAGCTTTGCTAAAACTGTAATCAAAATGATCTAATAATGTGCCGTCCAAGTCGGTAAATATTATTGGTAACTTTGCCATGTTCGCTTCCTTATCGAGTACTTTTTGAATTTGTCTATTTTCATCTAACTCCAAAACCCAGTCACATTGCTTGGGTAAAGTGGTTAAACATTCTTCGGTTAATCGTTGGTAATATTGAATAAAATTGTGTACTTGTGCTTTGCTCATCACACCTGCGCCTTGGCTGGTTTTGGCAAGTTTTTCTTCTTGTTGCCAGCGCCAGTTTTCAACACAGTTAAAGCTGGGCGCTTTTAACATTAACCAGCAGTTCATTAATGAATAAAGTGGTTGATAATTTTGCACTAATTGCTGATTGACATAAGTGCGCCAAGCCGCATCGTTGTCTTGTTCTTTTTCAAAATTATTAACCGGGGTTAACAGTTTTTCAGCGGCTTGTGCGACGACGCCCCAGCACCAGCCTTCTAATAAAACAATGTCAATATTGTTCGGTGCTGCTAGCCATTCATCGTTAGGGTATAAATCATCGGTGGCTTTATTGAACCTTGATAGCCGGATATTAGGTTGTGCTTTTTTAAGTGACGTTAAGGTTTTGGCTAATAAGTCGATGTCGTGACTACCAGGCACCCCGCGAGTCGCTAATAATGGGTGAATAGTTTTTGCTAAGTTGGCTCTTTGCGCTTTACTGAGGTAAAAATCATCAAGCGAGATGTTGACCACAGTTAAGCCATGTTGACTCGATAAATATTCAGTTAAAAAGTCGGTCAGTGTTGATTTTCCCGAGCCTTGGCAGCCATTGATACCAACAAATAATGGACTTGTTTGGTTATTTTTTTGGCTAATATTTTCTCAGCAAGCGGCATGAAACAATATTTAGCTTTGTTAATAAATTCGTTTGGCAATTTATGTTTAGTGATGAATTCTGTCAGCATTGTCTCTCCGAACCAGTAAATACATCTATTAGAATAGTTGATTACGTAGATTTATAGGTTCATATAACATGCCAGCTGTAAAATTGCTTGCTAATAGGTCATAAAATATTAATTAAATTGTTTTAAAACATGCTGTTATGGTTTTGTTTGTGGTGAATTTTGCTGGCGTGTTTTACTTGCCTAAAGAGCAGGTAAGACCGGATAAAAACAAAAAGCGCACCATTGTGGTGCGCTTTTTCAGTGCCTGTGTTTGGTGCACGCTATTTTAGAATAGCTCTTCTACTTGCTGAACTGCGGAACCATCGAGAATACCTTCACTTGTATCCGTTGTAATATAATCAACGGGCTCGCTACCTAGCATAAAGTATTCAAACGTGCTGCTTTTGTCCGTTTTATTAGTGAGCTTGCCAGAAGCTTTATCTATGCGAACGGATAAAATATTTTCGGGCTGCTTAAATGGCTCCACGGGTAATGTTTCTAAAGCATTTGCCATGAAGTCAATCCATGCCGGTTGTGCTGATTTGGCACCAAATTCTTTACCGGTAATTTGGTTACGACCTAAATTAGCGTTGTATGCAGTTTGCCCTAAGTTACGAGTATGATCATCGAAGCCAATCCAACTGGTGGCTACTAAGCGTCGACTGAAACCAGAGAACCAAGCATCTTTTGCTTCATTGGTGGTCCCCGTTTTTCCAGCTATATCACGACGGCCTAATTTTCTTGCTCGATAGCCTGTTCCTTGCCAATGCGGTGCGGTTGACCAATCGGCACCCCAAATAGCGCTATTTAATGCTTGGGTTACTAAAAATGCATTCTGTGCACTGATCATTCGCTCTGCTTTTTTCACTGTTTTTGGAGCTGCATCTAAGGTCACTAGCTTGGGATCTTCGTTTTGCTTATTTATCGTTGTTGGGCAATCATCATCACATGCAATCGCTGGCTCGGCTTGGAAAATATCATTACCAAACGAGTCTTCAATGCGTTCAATTAAATAGGGCTTAATTAAAAAACCACCGTTGGCAAAGGTGGCAAAACCGGTTGCGACTTCGATGGGGGTTAGCGAGGCTGAACCTAGTGCTAAAGATTCATTATTAGGCAATTCAGTTGGGTTAAAGCCAAATAATGATAAGTGATCAATAATATTACTTAAGCCAACCGCGCGTAATAGTCTTACCGCAATTACGTTTTTTGATTGTGCTAAGGCTAAACGTACACGAATAGGACCATCGTATACTGGAGGTGAGTTTTCGGACGCCAAACGGTACCTGAACTGTTATCCCATTTATTGATTGGCGCATCATTGACCAAACTCGCTAGAGTAAAGCCATTATCTAATGCTGCAGAGTAAATAAAAGGTTTAATATTTGAGCCTACTTGGCGTTTGGCTTGGGTTACTCGGTTAAATTGGCTTTGTTGAAAACTAAAGCCACCCACTGCTGCTTCTATGGCGCCGTTGTCTGGTGATAATGCTACTAATGCACTGCTGACGTCAGGTAATTGGCTTAAGGCATAATTACCATCACTTTGTTGCTTAACATAGACCACATCACCATAAGCTAAAATATCACCGGCTGTTTTGGGAGGTAGCCCTTGTTTATTGTCATGAATATATTCACGTGCCCAAGAAAGACCCGGCCATAAAATAGTTTTAGTGGTTTGATCTTCAAAGGTTACTTCAACAGATGTTTCTTCGACTAAAGTCACCACGGCTGGAATTAAAGCTTGATAGCTTTGGATATCTGCTAGTGTTTGACTAATTTCATCAAAAGTAATTGGCGGTTGAGTATTTTGTGGGTTTCTTCATCTGTCGATTGCTCAGCGCGAAGTGATAAAATGGGGCCTCTAAAACCATGGCGTTGGTCATAATTATGCAAATTTGTCACAACGGCTTGCTGCGCGGCTGTTTGTAATTGTGAGCTTATGGTGGTGAATACTTTAAAGCCTGCGCTATAAGCTTCTTCTTTACCATAGCGAGAGAGCATTTCTTGATGCGCCATTTCCGCGACATAAGGCGCGGTTAATTCTATTTCGGCACCATGTTTTTGAGCGGTGATAGGTTCATTATTCGCTTGTTCATATTCACTTAAAGTAATGTAACCACTTACTAACATGCGTTTTAATACAACAGAACGTCGCCCTAACGCTCGTTCTGGTGAACTAATCGGGTTTAATGTGGAAGGTGCTTTTGGTAAGCCTGCCAAAACCGCTATTTGCGCTAAGGTTAATTCTTTAACATCTTTACCGTAATAAACTTGGGCTGCGGCTCCGTAACCAAAGGCACGATGACCTAATTCTATTTTATTCATGTAAAGTTCAAGAATTTCATCTTTGCTTAATAAACTTTCAATGTGGAAAGATAGAAAAATTTCTCGAATTTTTCGAATGGCGGTAACTTCCCGTGTTAAAAAGAAATTTCGTGCAACCTGCATGGTTATTGTTGATGCTCCACCTTTATTTTTGCCCCATTAATTTACCTAAAATAGCGCGTCCCATACCGATAGGATCAACGCCAAAATGTAAGTAAAAACGATCATCTTCAGTTGCTAATAGAGCATTAATCAATTGTTCGGGCATGTCATCTAAGGTTAGGGGAATACGTTTTTTTTCGCCAAATTGGGAAATTAATTGGCCGTCTTTGCTAAAAATTTGCATTGGCGTTTGCCATTTTATGTCTTTTAAAGATTCTACGCTGGGTAGCTCATCTTTGAGGTAAATATAGACTCCGGCAATCGCTATAAGACCAAAAAATAAGGAAATAATGAAAAATTTGATCAATTTTTTTAGTGAAAACACAAGTAAGGCTCTACAATAGTTAAAAAAAGTGGTAATAATGACTAGTATATCGTGTAAAAGCGTGTAATAAATGTATTTATTGCACAATGGTGTATTAAATTATAACAAAAATAGTTAGTAGGACGTTATGTTAAGCAGCCTATGGAAAAAGAAAACTGCCAAAATGGTGGGCATAGATATCGGATCTCATGCAGTTAAAGCTGTATTGTTAGGCCAAACAGATGACGGTTATGTTCTGGAAGATTTTGCGATAGAGGCTATGCCTAGAGGGGCTGTGATCGATCGAGAAATTCAGGATATTGAAGCGGTTGGTAATATCGTTGCAAAAATCCGTAATAAACTAGCTGACCCTGTCAAAATGTGTGCTTCTGCGGTGTCTGGTCAAACGGTGATCACTAAAATTATTTATATGGATGTTAATTTAACCGAAGATGATTTAGCCAATCAAATTGAAATTGAAGCGGATAGCTTAATTCCTTTCCCGCTTGATGAAGTCAGCCTTGATTTTGAAACCTTAGATATTAATGAATCTGATCCCAGTAAAGTTAATGTCTTGTTAAGTGCAGCCCGAACTGAATCTATTGCTGCTCGAGTTTCCGCATTAGAAAGCGGTGGCTTTAAAGCTAAAGTTATTGATGTTGAGTCATATGCGATAAGCCGCGCTTATGATTTATGTTTACCTTTATTACCCGATGATGCGGTTGATAAAGTGGTTGCAATGATTGATATCGGTGCTGCCATGACACTCTTTTCTGTCACTGACGCAGGTAAACACATTTATAGTCGAGATCAGCTTTTGGTGGTGAACAATACACAAGGTCGATTGTTTCTTACTACAACAAAACCTTTGATGAAGCAGAACAAGCTAAAATTACCAATGATTTACCTCCCAATTATACTTTTGAAGTACTTGCACCATTTCATACTATCTTAGTACAGCAAATTCGCCGTGCCATTCAGATGTTTTTAACCACCAGCGGTAAAGATAAAATTGATTATTTGGCGCTATCTGGTGGTAGTGCCATGGTTGAAGGGTTAGAAAGCTTATTACGTGATGAACTGGGTATTCATACGGTAGTGATTAACCCGTTTAGTGCCATGACAATTGCTGATAAGGTCAACCCAGAAGAACTTAGGAAGTCTGCACCACAGCTTGCCGTTGCAGCAGGATTGGCATTAAGGAGTTTTACTTCATGGCATATATAAATTTACTTCCATGGCGTGAAGAAGCACAAAAAGCGAAGCAAAAAGAATATTTTATGATTCTTGGCGCGGTCGCAACTTCAGCGATAGCGATAGCATTATTAGTTGGTCAGTTTTATCAAATGCGCGTTGATGGCCAAAATAGCAAAAATCAATATTTAAAAATGAAATACAATTATTAGATGTTAAAATTGCTGAAATTAAAGGGCTTAATGAGAAAAAATCTGAGCTAGAAAGTCGTATTTCAGTGGTTGAACAGTTACAGCGTAGCCGAAATGTTGGTACACAAGTTCTTGATGAAATTACTAAAATTGTACCTAATGGCATATATTTAACTAGTTTAGATAAACAAGGTAATATGCTTGAATTAGTCGGCAAGAGTGAATCGAACAATCACCTTGCAAATATGATACGTGAGATTGAAAGTTCTAACTTATTAGCTGACGCACAATTGAGTACCATTAGCAGTAAAAATACTAAGAGCCGGTTATTAAGTGACTTCAATATGCGTGTGAGAATTAAAGGCTTAGTCAACGATATTGAAAAAGCACAAGCTAGCGTTCAAGGAGGCAAATAATGGATATTGATCTGTCTCAATTTGATAATTTAGAGTTAGAAAATATTGGTCAATGGCCGAAAGCGGCCAAAATTATCTTGGCTATTTTTCTTGCTGTTATTGTTTTAGTTGTTGGTTATATGATGTTTATTAGTGATCGTATTACCATGCTAGATAATGCTGTTAAGGAAGAACAAACGTTAAAAGAAGCGTATCGAACTAAATATCACGTTGCCGCTAATTTGGAATTATTTAAGCAGCAAATGGCAGATGCCGAGGCATTGTTTGCTAATCAATTAAAAAGCTTACCTGAAAGCCATGAAACGCCAGGTTTACTTGACGATATTACCTTTGTTGGCACAACAAGCGGTTTAGATTTTGTCACCTTAAATTGGCAGCCAGAAATTACCCGTGAAATTTATATAGAATTACCTATCGATATTGAGGTGATTGGTCATTATCATGAGTTTGGTGAATTTGTCAGTAAAATAGCCGGTTTACCTCGGATTGTTACTTTACACGATTTTGACATCTCAAAAATTAATGACTCCAGTAAATTACGATTAAAATTACAAGCAAAAACTTATCGATATCGGGAGACTAAAGCAGAATGAAAAAATTAGCTTTATTACCTATATTAATGTTATCTGGTTGTTTTAGCGATACTTCTGATATCAAAGAATACATCACTGAGGTACAATCTTCGGCAACAAGTTACATTGCGCCTATGCCAGAAGTGCCTGAGTTTAATCATATAGCGTATTCGGCGAGCAATGAACGCAGCCCGTTTGTGTTACCAAAACCTGAAGCAATACAAGAGCGTATGCAACAAATGGCTGGGTGTTTAAGCCCAGATCCTCGACGGAGAAAGCAGCCACTTGAAAAATACGCTTTAGATAGTTTATCGATGCGTGGCACACTGGGTGAATTAGGTGTAGTTTGGGCGTTAATTGAAGCTTCAGACAGTACTATACATCAAGTTACCGTAGGAAGTTATTTAGGTATGTATAATGGAAAAATTACCGAAGTGAATAGCGATTTAATTAAAGTTTTAGAATTAGTGCCTGATGGTGCTGGTTGTTGGGTTGAGCGAGAATCTGTGGTTAGTATAATGGATTCGTCTGCAGAGGGGCAAAGGAACTAATGTTGATATTAACAATAAAGAAAAAAATGAATGTCTTCGCCATAATGAAAAATATTTTCTTGATGTCGCTTTGTTTCTTTGCGTCACAATCGTTTGCGGCATCGGTTACCAGTGTAAAATATAACACTATTCAAAATGATGAAATTGAGTTGGTGTTTAGTTTATCTGAAAATATCTCAATTCAGCCGATTGTTAAAACATCTATTGAACCTGCGCAAATTAATATTACTTTTGCTGCCGACAGTTTTGACGAAAACCTTGCTTTCACGGAAATAGCACACGCTGGTGTTAACTCTGTTGAAATTAATAAAACAGCAGGTAATGTTGTTGCCGCTATTCATTTAGATGCTTTATCTGTTTTTGATGTCAGCCAAGTTGATAATACTTTTTCTATTGTCTTGAATAAAGGTGTTGCCAATACAGCGGTTACTAAAATTACCCCTGTTGGTGGTGATTTTATTAATAACATAGAATCGATTGATTTTAGAAAGAATAAAGATGATGAAGCACAATTAATTATTAATCTAGCTGATAGTATGGTGGCTGTTGATGTTCGTGATCGTTTAGAGCAGCTATTTGTTGAATTTCATAACACCGCGATAATTGAAGATTTATTATATAAATTAGATGTCACCGATTTTGGCACTTTGGTTCAAGGTATTGAAACTTTTAAAGATGGTAGAAATGCAAGGTTGGTTGTTGATATTGATGGCGAATATGAATTTGAACATCAGCAATTAAATAATGTCTTTACGCTTTCTGTTAGTAAAAAGGCGGAAACTCCCGGTTACCTAGAAGATGCTGATGACTTTTCTGGTCGTGCTATTTCATTAAATTTCCAAGATATTTCAGTTAGAACCGTATTACAGATTATTGCTGATTATAATGGCTTTAACTTAGTCACCAGCGATACTGTATCGGGTAATATTACTTTACGTTTAGATGGCGTGCCTTGGGATCAAGCCTTAGATATTATTTTGAAAGTTAAAGGTCTTGATAAGCGCATGGATGGCAATATCTTAATGGTTGCACCAAGTGATGAATTAGCGGCACGAGAAGCGCGTGAATTACAAGCAAAACAACAAGTTGAAGAATTAGCACCACTTTATTCTGAATACGTGCAAATTAACTACGCGAAAGCACTAGAGTTTGCTAATTTAATTAAAAACGAAGATACCAGCATTTTATCAGAACGTGGTAGTGTCAGCAGGGCAAGATCATGAACTTTTCTTTTTATCGTAAAGTATGATCAAATAGACTCTTATAAATAGGAGTCACCATGCTATCTGCTTTCAACGAACATTTTTCAACCATTCCTGATAATAGACAACAATCTAAAGTCGAACATAAACTTCACGACATCTTATTAACACTGGTAGTTGGTGTGATCTGTGGCGCAGATGGATGGGAAGCCATAGAAGAGGTCGCTCACAATAAAATAGCGTTACTTAAAAAATACGGCTCATTTGAGCATGGTATTCCTGTGCATGACACCATAGCCAGGGTTATTTCATCTATAGCTCCCGACCAATTACAGCAGTGTTTCATCAGCTGGATGAAAGCCGCGCATATTGCCACCCAAGGCGAAGTTATTGCGATTGATGGTAAAACAGTTCGTGGCTCTTACGATAAACAATCTAAGAAAAATGCGATCCACATGGTCAGTGCTTTTGCTGCCAATAACGGTGTTGTCTTAGGGCAAATAAAAACGGCAGAAAAATCTAATGAAATTACGGCGATCCCTCAACTGCTTGATTTGTTAGATATCAAAGGTAGTACCGTGACGATAGATGCCATGGGGTGTCAAAAGGCGATAGCAGCAAAGATAAAAGAGAAAGATGCGGATTACGTTATCGCAGTAAAAGGCAATCAGGGGTATTTACATCAATCGATTAAAGACTTTTTTGATATCTGTCATAAGGAAGGTTTTACAAATGTATCGCATCAATATCATGAAGAAATAGAGAGTGGGCATGGTCGAGTTGAGTCACGTAAATATTGGATAAGTGACAACTTAACCAGCATACAAGACTTAACGTCAAAGTGGCGTGGCTTAATGAGCGTGGGTATGGCGGAGTCTGAACGACATATCAACGGTAAAGTCAGCAAAGAAGTGCGCTATTTTATTTGCTCAATTAGCGCAGATGCCAAAGTTTTTTCACAAGCAGTAAGAAAACACTGGAGTATAGAAAATCAGTTACACTGGGTGCTAGATGTTAGTTTTAATGAAGATTTAAGCCGAGTGAGACGAGGCAATGCAGCAGAAAATATGTCTGTATTACGCCATTTGGTGCTCAACTTATTAAAAAAAGAAACAAGCGTAAAGAAAGGGTTAAAAGCAAAACGATTTAAAGCCGCTTTAGATACTGATTATGCAGACAAGATCCTTCAGCTTGTTTTTTAAACACACGTAATCTTACCCTGGTAGTGTCAGTGTTGATGAACGAACCAATACCTTATTAATTAGAGATACCGCAAAAAGTATTGAAGATATTAAGCGTATGGTGTCGGTATTAGATGTTCCTGTTCGCCAAGTTGTCATTGAATCTAGAATGGTAACAGTAAAAGATAATATCAATGAAGAGTTAGGTATACGTTGGGGTGTAACCGATATAAGTGGCGACAGTGCTACTTCAGGAACATTACAAGGGGCTGATGTAGCAGGAGCAGGACTTGTGCCTGATTTGAGCGATCGCTTAAATGTAAATTTACCATCATCAACACCTGCGGGTAGTATTGCTTTTCAAGTAGCACGTTTAGCTGATGGTACTATTCTTGATCTTGAATTAAGTGCGATGGAAAAAAAAACAAAGGCGAAATTATTGCTAGCCCGCGTATAACCACAGCCAACCAAAAGAAGCTTATATTGAACAAGGTGTTGAAATTCCTTATCAAGAAGCCGCATCAAGTGGTGCAACGGCAACTCAGTTTAAAAAAGCGGTGCTAAGCCTAACGGTAACACCACATATTACACCGGATGATCGTATCATTTTAGACTTAGTTGTAACACAAGATACGGTGTCTTCAATTCAAAATGGCTCGGCACCAGCTATCGATACTCAGCGTATCGGCACCCAAGTGTTAGTCAATAATGGTGAAACAATCGTGTTAGGCGGTATTTATCAGCAGCAAATTGTAAGTACGGTGTCAAAAGTGCCAGTACTAGGTGATATTCCATATTTTGGTTGGTTATTTAGAAATTCTAATAACTTTAACGAGAAAAAGAATTATTGATTTTCGTTACTCCACGCATAGTTACCGAGCGTTTCTAACAAATTTTGCAAGTAAGTGTACACTTTTATAAACACTTACTTGCAAATTACTAACAATTGCGATAATTGCGCCCTTGAAAATCACGAGGGAGTTCCCTCTCCATTTTAAATCAATTTGTTAACTGAGTTTTTAAATAATCTAATGGCAGAAAACGTAATATTTTCCTTGTTGGTCCAATGGTGCTGGCAAAAGTACCATTGGCAGAGAGAATTGGCAGATAAGCTGCATCTAGGAATTCTACGATTCAGATCAAGAGATCGAACGCCGTACCGGTGCTGATATCGCTTGGGTTTTTGACTTGGAAGGCGAAGAAGGCTTTCGAAAACGTGAAGAAACCGTTATTGATGATTTGAGTCAATTGCAAGGTATTGTTCTTGCAACTGGCGGCGGATCAGTGATCAGTGATTTAGTGCGTAACCGACTATCAGCTCGTGGTATTGTTGTTTATTTAGAAACAACTATCGACAAGCAAGTTGCTCGTACGCAGCGTGATCGTCGACGTCCATTACTACAAACGTCTGAAGAACCACGTACAGTGCTTGAAAATTTAGCAGTACAGCGTAATCCTCTTTATGAAGAGATTGCAGATGTTATTGTGCAAACTGATGATCAAAGTGCAAAAGTTGTCGCGAATAAAATTGTCGAACGTTTAGATTTTTAATTATGGCATTATTAAATGTTGATCTTGACGATCGCAGTTACCCTATTTATATCGAAGCAGGGTTATTAACGGATAATAGTCCGTTGCTTCAACATATTTCGGGCAAAAGAGTTTGTATTGTTACTAATGATATTGTGCATCCTTTGTATGCCGATAAAATTAAGCAACAGCTTAGTGACTACGATGTTGATGAAGTTATCTTACCTGATGGAGAAGCACAAAAAGCTTAGCTAATTTTGATGTTATCATGTCTCACTTATTAGCGAATGCGCATGGTCGAGACACGACCTTGATTGCATTAGGTGGTGGCGTGATTGGTGATATTGCCGGCTTTGCTGCAGCATGTTATCAACGTGGAATTGACTTTATTCAAATACCAACAACCTTATTATCACAAGTAGATTCATCTGTAGGTGGTAAAACGGCTGTTAACCATCCTCTTGGTAAAAACATGATAGGTGCTTTTTACCAACCGAAAGCGGTACTTATTGATATCGATTCATTAACAACGTTACCCGCACGAGAATTTAGTGCCGGTATGTCGGAAGTGATCAAATACGGCATTTTAGGCGATGGTGAATTTTTTACTTGGTTAGAAAATAATACCGCTCAAATAAAAGCTGGTGAGCAAGCCACTTTAATCGAAATGATCCGTCGTTGTTGTCAGTGCAAGGCCGATATTGTTGGCGCTGACGAGAAAGAATCAGGTGTTCGGGCATTATTAAATTTAGGTCATACCTTTGGTCATGCTATTGAAGCTGAACAAGGCTACGGCATATGGCTTCACGGTGAAGCTGTTGCTACTGGCATGGTCCTTGCTGCTAAGTTAGCAGTATCAATGAATTTGATTGAAGTGTCAGATCTTCGTCGCATTGAAGCCTTACTTTCTACCTTTAACTTACCGTTAACAGCGCCAGAAAACATGGGCTTTGAGCAGTTTATTAAACATATGCGTCGTGATAAGAAAAATTTAGCGGGTAAATTACGCTTTATTGTACCAACGGCTATAGGCAGCTCTGAAATTAGAGATGATATTAGTGAGGACATGCTTCAACAAATTCTGTAACTTTATTTTGCAGAAGGTGAGGCTATGTCAGCACTTGCATATCATTCAGTCGCTGAAAATCAAAACGCGCAAGTTGCGAATATAAATTCAGGCACTTATTCGAATACGAATATTAGTGCGAATGCGCGTATTGATTATATCTTTCGCTTTTCAAATCAACTTGTTGTGGTTGCCGCTGAGCAATCAGCACAATATTCTCCAGTCACTAGCCATTTTTTAGCTAATTTAAACGCTGATCATAATGCGGCCTTTATTGCTGTTTCTAGTCAATTACATGATATTCAAATTCGTAGTCGGTTAGTTGAACAATTATTTACTAATGTGTTATTTGATCCTGAGCAATCGTTAGCGGTTAGCTTAGTCAATTTAGTGAAAGCTAATCCGCAAAAAATTTCTATTGCTATAGAGCATGGTCAGAATCTATCGATTCAAATATTACATGAATTAACACAGTTAGCGGAAATAGCTAAACGTGCTCAATTAACTATTAATGTGTTGGTCAGCGGTAATTATGTTCTAGGACATAAACTTTCAGAAAACAGTATCTTATTCAAAAATAAATTATCGATAATTGCAGCAGAAAGTGGCCAACTAGTACCACTGAAGTCACCGTTATTTAAGCAAAAGCGACAATGGTTTAATTCATTAAAAAAAGCAAAATGGTTAATTATTAGCTTAGTAACTATTTTATTTTTGGCTTTAGCTGGCGTTGTTGTCGTTGAAAGTATTAATGAGACTAAGCTGAAAGCGAAAACGCAGGCTACAAATCAGCCATCAGCACCTGTTTTTATTGTCGCTAATAAACTAAAAACAACCGATGCTGCTAGTGCGCCGGCAACACATAGCGATATTCTTAATGCATTATCGTTAAGCGAGACGCCTGAAATACAGTTAGCGGATAATAACGATGTGTTAACGGCATTAACGTTGGCAGAGTCGATACAACCAACACAGACAATCACTTCAGCTAATAAAATGCCAAGTAAGTTAGTGGATGAAGTATCATTAATTGATCAGCATGAAGCTAAAGACGTAGTAAATATTTATCAAACCATGGCAAATGGCTTTGTTATTCAGTTTGCTGCTTTTAGTGAACAAAAAGTTAAAAATGACTTTTTAAAACAATACTCGAATTTAGAATATGCTAGCTATTTTAGGCTAATTGATGGTGTTGAATTTGAAGTATTAACCTCAGTTCCTTATGCCACACGATTAGAAGTTGAACAAGCCAAAGCGTCGTTACCTGAATCGTTACAAGCGCTAAAAATCTGGATTAAAAGCCTAGATGCAATAAAAAGTGAAATCAAACACTATCAAAGCTCCCAATCTTGATTAATATTGGCTACAATCCTGCCTTGAATTAAGTTGTAGGCATTTAGAAAGATGACAAAAAAACAACGCATTTTTAAAGTGGGCAGGCGGTAAATATGCCTTGAGCGATGTTATTGCCAAGATGCTACCCGAAGGTGACGTACTTGTTGAACCTTTTGTTGGTGCAGGTTCTGTTTTCTTAATAGTAAGTATATAAGCGTTATTTATTAAATGACATCAATAAAGACTTAATTAATCTCTATAATTTACTGAAATTAAGCCCAGATCAATTCATTAAAGATGCAGTTAACTATTTTTCGCCGGCTTATAATCAGGCTGATAGATATTACCAGCTAAGAACTGAGTTTAATGCTTCAACCGATCCTTATCATCGCTCATTATTTCTTTTTTATACCTGAATCGTCATGGTTACAACGGTTTGTGTCGTTATAATAAATCCGGCGGTTTTAATGTGCCGTTTGGTAAATATAAAAAACCGTATTTTCCTGAGCAAGAACTCAATGCCTTTGCCGATAAAGCACAGTTAGCGGAGTTTACGTGTTTGGGCTATCGTGAGATTTTTGAACGGGTAAAACCAGGCGATGTGGTTTATTGTGATCCACCTTATGTACCTTTAAGTAAAACCGCGAGTTTTACCAGTTATTCAGGTAACGGTTTTGGTTTGGATGAACAAGCTGATTTAGCGAATGCTGCGGAAGAAAGTACGGTTAATAAAGATGTTTCGGTATTAATTAGTAATCACGATACCATTTGGACACGTAAAATCTATCAGCATGCCGAGCAGATAAAATCACTGAAAGTTTCTCGTACCATTAGCCAGCAAGGCGCTACACGAAAAAAGTTGGTGAGTTGTTAGCACTTTATTAAGGGAAATTCGTTTTTTATGAGCTGGGTAAAACTAAGCTGACAGCGAAAATTAATAAAGCAATAAAAACAATCACACCAATAATACCGGCAATAATAAAATGGCTGGCTTTACCTTGACTAAAATCTCGATTTCTATTTTTGTCACTTTGTACCCCAAAAAGGCGGCAGCGACACTTTTAGTGTTGCAATGAAATTCATACTAACTCCTCTATACTAGTTAACACTAGCATGTATTGATCTACTAAGGTTAGCAATACTAATACTGGGAGTTAAATGACACAAAAAAGCCTGAAGATTTTAAGTCTTCAGGCTTTTAGAAATTAATTTAAAAAGTTAAATTATAAAGCGATATCTACAGCGTAAGAAACATAGAATTTCATGTCGTTGCTGTCAGCACCGTCTTTAAAATCTGTTTTGAAACACCTAATGTGAAGCCATCTTTGCTTACTGAAGCGCCGATGTCAAAAGATTCAGTTGAGAAATCACCGCTGTAATCACCAATGTGTAAACCAACTTCAGCGCCACTTTCTAAGGCAAAACCGTAATCGATGTTAGCATAAACAGAATCACCAAATTCACCGCCATCGCCACCAGCTTCTGAATCAGCTAATACAGCTACACCAAACGTGAAACCAGCTGTTGAAAGGCTCGCATAAATTTCTGAGAAGTCATTTTCGTCAGCAACTGAATCTGGGTATGCATAATAGATATAACCCACATCATAAGAAACATCTTCACTGATATCGCCACCAAAACCAAAGTATAAATCTAATTCAGTTTTCATGTCGCCCCATGAAGCGTTTGATGCCCAAGTACCCGCATAAAAGCCAGACTCGCTTGAGTAATCAATACCACCAGAAATAGCGGCAGCACCACCCGTTTGCTCAAGACCACGCCACAAGTAGTTGCTTGTTGCTGCTACGTTAGCAGAAACTTCTTCTGCAGAAGCCGAAGTTGAAACGAAAGCACTTGTTGCTAAAGAGATAATCGTAAGAGGTAAAGCTAATTTTTTCATAGTAATTCCCATGTTTTCAGTTTAAATGTAACCATTATTATTGGCTTTGATATTCAATATCTAAGTTAGTTATAGCAAGTTAAGTGCCTATTAAAGAAAAATTAAATTTTTATTGAAATAACCCTTTAAAATCAGGTGTTTATTTGCAGAGCTCTATCGTGGTGCATTTTTGGTTTTTTAGCGTGAAAAATTCATTTGCACAATATTGGTGCTGTGGCGTTTCATCTGGTGCAATTGGGTGCGACAAATAATTTATTTTAACTTCAATAATTAAGCGGTATTAGGTAAAGTAGCGGCATTAATTATTTGTGGAATTTTAACTATGTCGAACTATTTAATAGCACCGTCAATTCTTTCAGCTGATTTTGCTAACTTAGGTGCTGATGTCGCCAAGGTTATTGCTGCCGGTGCTGATGTTGTGCATTTTGACGTAATGGATAACCACTATGTTCCTAACTTAACTTTTGGCCCAATGTTTTGCCAAGCGTTACGAGATTATGGCATTATCGCACCAATTGACGTGCATTTAATGATTAAACCCGTTGATGCATTAGTGCCAGCCTTTGCCAAAGCAGGGGCTGATATTATTACCTTTCACCCAGAAGCGAGTGAACATGTTGATCGTACCTTACAGTTAATTAAGCAACATGGCTGTAAAGCGGGCTTAGTGTTAAATCCGGCAACGCCGTTAAATGTGTTAGATTTTGTTATGGATAAATTAGACTCAATTATGTTGATGTCGGTTAACCCTGGTTTTGGCGGGCAATCTTTTATTCCAATGACTTTAGATAAACTTCGTCAAATTCGTCAACGTATTGATGTCAGTGGCTTTGATATTCGACTTGAAGTTGATGGTGGCGTGAATGCTGACAATATTGCTGAAATAGCGAGTGCGGGTGCAGATATGTTTGTTGCTGGCTCTGCTATTTTCAACCAACCTGATTATAAAGTTGCTATTGATAACATGCGTGCTCAATTAGCGACTGTTAACAAATAAAGAAGTAAAGGAAAATCATGACTAAACCTATTGTATTAAGTGGTTGCCAACCTTCAGGCGAATTAACTATTGGTAACTATTTAGGAGCTGTGCAACAGTGGTCTAAAATGCAAGATAGTCACGACTGTTTTTATATGTTGGCTAATCAACATGCGATCACCGTTCGTCCTGAGGCACAAGCATTAAGAAACTCTGTTTTAGACGGCTTAGCTTTGTATATGGCGTGTGGTATCGATCCTGAAAAAAGTGCCATTTTTGTTCAGTCGCAAGTGCCAGAGCATAGCCAATTAAGTTGGGTGTTAAATTGTTACACTCAAATGGGTGAGCTAAATCGCATGACCCAATATAAAGATAAATCACAAAAATCTGAAGCTAATATGAACTCGGGTTTATTTACTTATCCGGTATTAATGGCCGCGGATATTTTATTATATAAAGCAGACCAAGTACCTGTGGGTGATGATCAAAAGCAACATTTGGAATTAGCGCGTGACATCGCAACGCGTTTTAATAATTTGTATGGTGATATTTTTACCGTACCAGAGCCGTTTATTCCTGAATTTGGCGCACGGGTGATGAGTTTACAAGATCCGTTAAAGAAAATGTCTAAATCAGATGACAATACTAATAACTTCATTGGTTTGTTAGAAGATCCGAAAAAAGTGGCTAAAAAAATTAAACGTGCAGTAACTGACTCAGACGAGCAAGCACGAATTTATTTTGATGTTGAAGAAAAGCCAGGTGTTTCTAATTTATTATCTTTATTGTCATGTTGTACTGGCACTACCGTGGCTTCATTAGTGCCACAATATGAAGATAAAATGTATGGTCATTTAAAAGGTGATGTTGCCGATGCAGTGGTTGCTTTGTTAGAGCCAATTCAAGCTAAATTTAAAGCCTATCGTAGTGATCAAGCATTCTTAGATAGTGTGATGCGCTCAGGTGCGGATAAAGCTTCTGAACGAGGTCAGCAAGTATTATCTAAGGTTTATGATGCTGTCGGTTTTATTGCTAAACCTTAATACCATACCGTTCTAAGTGAGCACTTCTTTACACGGAATGGTATATATCGCTTTTGGTTAATAAAAAACGCCGCTAAGTTAAGCGGCGTTTTTTTTAGCAATTTTTATGAAAATGATTGGGGTTGAGTTTAATAATCTTCATTGGCTGCTTTGCTTGCACTTGCAAACAAGGTCTCAGCTTCATTGATAAAAGTATCAACACTACTACCAGAGGTGAGTAGAAAGTTTGGTGGCATAATTGTGTTGTCGTAACTTGGGTATGGCCTAAATTCAGGTTGATTGCTCATTTGTACTAAGCTGGAGCCACCAAAAAATAATACCACTAAACCTAATGCGGTAAAGTTACGGCGCTTGTTTGTCATATGAAAACCAATATAGGCATTTAACCAGAATAAACCAAAGGCAATTAATATTGGTAACGCCATTACGGTTAAGCTTACTAAGAAGTTACTTGATGAATTGAATAATAAGATGTTTTCAATGAAATCAGTTAACCAAAATAGATTAAAGAAAATAAAACTGATACCTAGCTGATGCCAAATGCGGGAGTCATTTTTTGTTAAATGTGACACTAACGCGACGCCACAAGGCCACATAGCAAAACCGAGTGTCATGCCAATAGCAGGGACAAAAAATTGTGTGTAACTGACTTCAATCGGCTTAGTTAAATAAAATAAATGCGCCGCTAAACAGGTAAATAATGCCATTGCCGCAATCAATACAACAGGTTTGCGAGCGAGGTTAATTAAGTTTTCGAAAGGACTAAATACCACACTTTCAGCAACCGGATGGTTTGGAAAAACAATGCGGATTTGGCTTTTACCAATACTGATGACATCACCGGAATGAACGATATGATGATCCGCCGATTTTTTCTTTTCTCCTAAAAAACTACCATTTATGGTGTCTAAGTCATGAACTCGCCAAAATTCACCATCAAAGGTGATGTTGAGGTGTTCAGGACAAACATGAGGATCAGAAATAATTACGTCATTGTCATAACTGCGACCGACAGAAATATTAGCTTGATTATATTTTTGCCGACTAATAAATTTTTGGTTGCGACTGATCTCTTCAATAATAATGGTTTCATTTACTGTTCCCATGACACTGCCTCCATAAATTTCTTAGTAAATAGCAGAGCATTTTTTTGTTCAACACCTGACATGGTAAAATGACTGATCAAAGCTTTGTCGTGTTTATCAACACTTGCGGCTAAATAAATAACATCAAATAATTTAGGAAAGTCTTTATAAGCGCGAGTACAAAATATGGTTTTATTGCTGATCGCGTGATTATTTGGCGTGACAATATCGTGATGACATTGAAATTCGCCGACATGATCTTTACCAGCTTGATTATTCGGTCCTACTTGGCGAATACGTTGTTTGTATAAGTGATAAAATTTAGTATCACTTAGCTCTTTTGCTTGTAAGTAACGATATTCCATTTCTAAGCTACCGGTAAAAAAGTTGCCTTCGATATACGTGTTTTCATCCAGAGTACAGTTGGCAATCACAGTAAAATATAAGTCGTCTTTTTTATCGGCATTAGAATTACCCCAACAACGAATATAAGGCAGGTCGATGGTTGGAATTATCGCATTACCTTGGCCTAACCGTTTTAATTGCCAATCAGCAGCAAGGACTTGCTCAGTTAATTTTTGTTGATAAGCCGATAATTGTTCAGCCATTTGCTGCTTAATATTGTTTGGTGGCGCACTTTGAAATTGCTTAAATAATATTTTTAGCTTGTCGTGCGGCACTAAAAAGCCAATTTGATTTCCTGAGGTTGCCACATTAATGCCAACAACTTCAGAAGCTTTGTTGACTACAGGGCCACCACTCATTCCGGAATTCACTGAGCCGGTAAAGTGAATGCGATCATTAAAAGATTCGGCTTTTAAGCCATTATAAGTACCAGGTACAACAATCATGCCTAAATCATGTGGATTGCCCAGTGAATATAATTCTTCACCTTTAATTGGCGTGTCATGCGAAATTTTAAAATAAGGCATAGGAGCTGAAACAGCGCGCTTGACTAAAGCGAGATCATTAATAACATCAACACTTTTTAATAATAGCTCGCCACTATTGCCTTGCTGATCAAGATACTGCATTTTATATTTTCAGGGTGACGGGCATAACCTGAAATAACATGATAATTGGTGGCAACTAAGCCATCTTCGGTAATTTGAAAACCAGAGCCAATAGATGACTTTTTCACCGCTGGCAATATCAATTAATTTTATTTGATACAACGAAGGCGCCAGTTGCTTAAATAACGCTTCTGCGTTTTCAACTGCTTGTAATTGGGCGGTAAAACAAAAAATGAATAGGAAACTAACCTTTTCATTTATATTCCTTTTTTATTTGAAAATTAACCACATTGTGCCATTGTTAGCATAATTGTCATTAACAATTTATCATTATCTTAGGATCAGTGACATTAGGAGAATACTTGCATATGGATCATCAACAAGTTCATCAATATATTATTGATAAACCCGAAGCCGTTTTACAGCACCCGTTTGGCGACGAAGTGCATGTTTATAAGGTAAATAATAAAATGTTCGCGACCTTGGCGATTGGCAAAATAGGGAAAGGAGAGCAAGAAGGAGAGTTAGAATACTGGTTAAATCTTAAGTGCGACCCTGAAGAAGCAATTATGTTACGAGATATTTTTCAGTCAATTATTCCCGGTTACCACATGAACAAGCGTCACTGGAATACGATTATTCTAGATGGCACTATTCCTCAAGGAGAGATTGAACGCATGATTGATAATTCGTTTTTATTAGTGGTGACTAATATGCCAAAACAAGAGCAAAGATCTATTTTGATGCAGATGTAAGGCTATTACAGTTCGATAATCACGCTATCAAAAAGACAGTAAGAATAAGGTGTAACACCAATTTTTAGACGCTTATTAACAATAAGCGTCTCGATTGTTAACTTTCCCGACAAATTTATAACGCTAATAACTTGTACCTTAATGTTTATAAAAAGGTTTGTGCCAGCATTCGTAAGCCAGTTAAAAGTAACACCAAAGCAAAGATTTTTTCAGTTTTAGTGCGTCTAATTTAGCGGCTAATGCTGCGCCGACAGGGGCAAATAATACGGTCAGCGGCACAATACAAATAAAACCAATTAAGTTAACTAAGCCAAATGTACCAGCAGGAGCATCAGTTGGCGTATTCCCGAGAATTAACATAGTAAGCGCGCCAGGCAGTGAAATAATTAGCCCGATAGCGGCGGCGGTGCCAACAGCCTTATGGGCAGGATAGTTATATAGCGTTAATAGAGGAACCGAGATAGTACCACCGCCAATGCCAACCATAGCACTGAAAAAGCCAATGCTTGTACCCATCACGGTTTGTCCTGCGTTACCTGGCAATTGTTGAAATAAAGCGGATTTTCCGGTGCGGCACAGCATATTTAACGCCGATAAGCTTGCGATCATGCCAAATAACATTGTTAGCAGGCTGCCATTTACACGGGTTACTAGCCAGCTTCCCGCTAAAACACCTATTAAAATAAAGACAGCCCAGCGCTTTAGCAGGCTAAAATCAACATTGCCTTTTGGTGGTGAGCGCGAATAGAACTAAGTGAGGTTGGTATTATGGTCGCAAGCGATGTTGCTGTCGCCACTAGCATGGCCGATTCTGGTGATACGCCAAAGCTCTGAAATAAAAAAAATAACACTGGCACTATCACAATACCGCCGCCGACGCCTAATAAGCCGGCTAAAATACCAGCAAAAATGCCTGTAGCAACTAATGTAAAAAGGGTGGAGATGTTCGTTGTGATAAATTCAATAAGATTCATTGTTTACTACTTCTATTTTTACATCGACAAAATCTTATTATCGACTTGATGTTTTTAACCCTAGCTTGATAAGATTTATTTTTAAGCCGACAGCAGCTAGGGTTATTTACTTATCCCGAGTTTTATACTTATTCGTGCTGTAAAATACCAACGATGAAGATGGCTTAAGCTGAAAGCTCTTTTCGGATAATTTCGGCACCGGCACTTAACGCCTTTAACTTACCTTGTGCTACTTGCTGAGATAATGGCGCCATACCACAGTTAGTGCAAGGATAAAGCTTGTCGGCATCAACATAATTAAGTGCTTTGCGTAAGGTATTTGCCACTTCTTCCGGTGTTTCAATAATATCGCTAGCAACATCTATAGCCCCGACCATGACTTTTTTACCGCGAATAAGCTCAAGTAGTTCGATTGGCACATGAAATTGTGACACTCTAATGAGATAATATCGATATTTGATTTTTGCAATTTAGGAAAAGCTTCTTCATATTGTCGCCATTCTGAACCTAACGTTTTTTTCCAATCGGTATTGGCTTTAATGCCATAACCATAACAAATATGTACAGCGGTTTCGCATGTTAACCCTTCAATTGCTCTTTCTAAACAAGCAATGCCCAAGCATTAACATCATCAAAAAAAACATTAAACGCTGGCTCATCAAATTGAATAATATCAACACGCACGGCTTCTAATTCTTTGGCTTCTTGATTAAGAATTTTGGCGAACTCCCACGCTAGCTTTTTCACGACTTTTGTAATGGTCGTCGTAAAGTGTATCTATCATGGTCATAGGTCCTGGCAGGGCCACTTTATCGGCTGATCAGTTTGTTGGCGTAAGAATTTAGCATCTTCAACAAAGACAGGCTTTTGTCGACTAACCGGACCAATAACCGTAGGCACACTGGCATCATAACGATCACGAATTTTAACGGTTTTGCGTTGGTTAAAATCAACGCCGTTAAGATGTTCAATAAAGGTAGTTACAAAATGTTGGCGAGTTTGCTCGCCGTCACTGACAATATCAATGCCGGCTTGTTGTTGATCTTGCAACGATAAGCGTAAGGCGTCGTGTTTGCCTTGAATTAATTCTTTGCCTTGTAGTTTCCAAGGTGACCAAAGTGTTTCAGGCTCTGCCAGCCATGCCGGTTTGGGCAAGCTGCCTGCCGTTGAAGTAGGTAATAATGTTTTGTTAGTTAAGGCATTGTCAATTAATGTTGTCATAATAAGCTTTTCATAATAATTAAGGCGGTTTGTTTTTCTACTTGTTGCGCATGGCTAGCAAAGCTAGCGGCTAAGCGTAACGGTTACCGTAATTGGCTGACCATTGTTCAAGCACCGTTTGGTATGGTTTGATGAAGTGTTCTTCAGCAAATTTACCTTGCTCATTACCCAATCGGCTGCGCTCTTCTCGGTCATACACAATTTGTGTTAATGAATGATCTGGGTTCTTTAAATTTGGCTGATAGGATTTTCCTGCAACAGCGTTGGCGTTATAAATCTCTGGTCGATAAATTTTTGAAAGGTCCCCATTGTGCTAATGGTGCTTATTAGCTCAAGGCTTGTGTAATCATTTAATAAATCGCCAAAGAAATAAAAGGCTAAAGGCGCAACGCTATTCCGGGGGCATAAAATAACGCACCTGCAGACCCATTTTTTTAAAATATTGCTCAGTTAACGAAGCTTCATTCGGCTGGTATTCAACGCCCAATACCGGATGCTGATTTTCAGTACGATGATAGGTTTTATTATCTGAAACACTAAGACAAATAACCGGTGTTTTTTTAAATTTTGCTGATAAGCCTCTGAATTGATAAAACATTGAAAAAGCTTGCCATGTAATTCACCAAAATTATCAGGAATGCTAAATTTGCTTTTCCTTTGTTATAAGCTTGCAGTAAAACACTAAAGTCATAATCTCGTACATATGAAGAAAAGTTATTACCAACAATACCTTCAATCTGCTTGTTGGTTTTGTGATCAATAATATTTGTTTTTAATACTTCAATTGATGGAAAAGTTTGACCACTGCCTGAAATATCAATATCAACGGAAACAATTTCTAGCTTTACTGAATAACGATCTCCTTGGGGGGTTATCCCAATGTGCTAAAGCATTAAAACTGATTGTTGATCATTTTTAGCGCGTTGCGTAAGTTTTGTTGGCGATAGTTTCCTCGCCAAATTAGCAAAGTTGGTGGTGATCCGTAAAATTGTCTGATGGTTGATAATCTTCATCGAGACAAGTGCTTTTAATAGTAAAGGTAAAATGGTTATTCATGGTGCGCTGGTATCCAATTGTCTGAGATAAAATATTAAAGAATTTAGGGTCTCTTATTAAGAGCTGGTGGTATTTTATACTCGGCAGCATTATGAATAAAATTGATTTATTTTCATTTAATTATGAATTTTACTCATGCTTTGTTGGCGGGGTAATCGATTAACATAAAAAAGTTAACACGGCCTAAATGAGTGAATCGATAAAATGGGATAAATTTGCGTACTTGTTAAGCTTTTCTTGTCGATAAAAATCAAGCATAGCTTTTATTCCAAGCGAATAAGTTTGATTGCTCTGATGCTGGTATGGTGTATTGGTGGATCACCGGGGCGAATAATCAAGGAAATAAAAATGCAACGCCCGAAGATATTAAAAAGATATTGTTAATGACCAGCGCTAACTAAGTTATTTAGTTTAAAAAACCTTAAAGGCTTGCTAATTAACCCGAACTCAGGATAACAACTTGCTTTCTAGCTGCTGTTTTTCCTTATTACGGCGTTAAATTTGATTGCAATACGCCCCCACGGATGGGGAAGGTAGAGCGACGTTTGAACCAAAGCCGAGGCTCGCTATTGACGCTCAAATTTACCTTGTTCTAAGAAAAAACATCGAGCTAGAATAAATGAAATATGAAAAACATATGCGCTTCATATTGTTAGCTAATTTCTTATCCTGTGTTCGGGTTAGTTAATTTTCAGGATTAACGGCAAGCCTTTTTTATTAACTAAATTGTTCGCAGCTAAGCAGGCGTAAAGCACAACTTTTTAGTTTATGGCGCATCAATCACTAAAATTTCACAGTCAGTTAATGCGTGAATTGTAACAACTTTACTTTCGGTTATTTCTGCACCATCACCTTGTTGCATGGTAATATTTTCATTTTTCCTTATCTCAAATGAACCAAAAGATGCCAGCATATAAGCTTGATGTGTGATCGACTGATTAAAAACACTACCTTGTTTGGTTTTGCCACCAAAAATTCTTGCATTTTGATAGATAAACAAGCTGTTATCTTTGTCTTCAGGGTTACCAGAAACTAATAATGGTAGTTGCGTTGAGAACTCGGTTGGAAAAGTTTTTGCCTCCCACCGTGGCGCCACATTCAGTTTATTGGTTTCTATCCAAATTTGATAAAGTGTAATAGGCGCTTTGCCATGGTTATGCTCAGAATGAACAATACCGCTGCCAGCACTCATTACTTGTACTTCACCACTTTTAGTGATGCCTTTGTTACCGGTATTATCTTCATGCGTGATCTCTCCTGAGCGAACATAAGTAATAATTTCCATATATTATGTGGATGCGGAGCAAAGCCTGTGCCTGCTTGAATCCAGTCATCATTGATAACACGTAAAGTTCCAAACGATATTCTTTCAGGGTTGTAATAATTAGCAAAACTAAAGTGATGGTTGGCTTTTAACCAACCGTGATCGGCTTTACCTAATTGTTGATATGGAATATGTTTCATCATGGTAGCATTCCTTAAATAATATTGGCTGTTGGCATTGTCAGGCTATCACTTGATTTTATTACTGATGATATTGTCGATACTTAACTTACCACCACCTTGAATCATTAATGCGACACTAATGGCAAATAAAGCTAGCGCAAATTCATAACCGTTATTGCTCATAAACAAGCCGTTAGCAAAATGAACACTAAAAATAGCCACTAACATGGTTATAGCTAATACTAGCTAGCGGGGCGAGTTAACAAGCCTATGATTAATAATAAGCCGCCAATAAATTCAGCACTGCCCGCTAATAAGGCCATCAAAAATCCGGGCGCTAAGCCAATCGACTCCATCCATTGGCCGGTACCATCTAAACCGTAGCCACCAAACCAAGCAAATAGTTTTTGTGCGCCATGTGCGCTAAAAATTATGCCGGCAATTACACGTAACGGTAACGTCGCGTAACTTGGTGTTGACTGAAATACTGAGTTAATTGTTAATTTGTTCATCTTGAGTCCTATAAATAGCTGCTTTGTTGAAAGTAAAGTTATGGTAGCTCAACGATATTTCTTTAATAACTGGTGATTATTGTTTGATTTGTTCAAAAAAATTGAACAATATGCTTATCACTGTTAGTTAATGTAGTTGGTGTGAAATGAACTCTCCCATAACCGTAGAGGCTTTAATGGTTTTAGATGCTATTGATGAACAAGGCAGCTATGCTGCCGCCGCTGAAAAGCTGAATAAGGTACCCTCAGCACTTTCATATATTATGCAAAAATTAGAAGAGCAACTTGATGTCACTTTGTTTCAGCGACAAGGGCGGCGCTCGGTGTTAACGCCGGCAGGAAAGCATTTATTAGTTGAAGGACGAAATATTCTGCTAGCTATCAACAAATTATCAGAACAAACACAAATCATCGCGAATGGTTGGGAGCCCAAAATTCGTATAGCCATTGATTCGTTTATTGAGGGTATGGATGTTTTTCCAATTATTAATCAATTTTTAATTGAGCATCCAAATATTGAAATTGATATTTGTGAAGAAGTATTAAACGGCACGTGGGAGGTGTTGATTGATGATCAAGTTGACTTAATTATTGGTGCCTCAGCACCGGTTCCCCCACAAAAGGGCATTGCATCACAACCGATGGCATCGAATGAAATGGCATTTTATGTTAATAAACCCATCCTTTAATGAGTTGTCAAACACCATTAAGTAATGACGATATTGCTAACTTTGTCACGGTTGTTGTCCACGACAGCGCAAAAACCGCCATTCCTAAATCCATTGGTCTAATTGAAAATAGTCAGCACCTCTATGTCGCCACGTTAGAGCATAAAATTAAAGCGATTATCAGCGGCTTAGGCTGTGGTTTTTTGCCCAAAAAACGCGTGCAAAGTTATGTTCAACAAAGAGTATTAATTGCGCTGGAAACTGAAAAAAATTAAGCCACCAGATGAGTTAGTTATTGCTTGGAAGTTAGTCAATCGTGGTAAAGGCCTACAGCGTTTAGGGAATTGTTAAAGAATGCAAATCTTGCTGGCGTTTTTTGATGAGGTTTTCTCGTGGCTCACTTTTATAAGGAATGCTATTACTTTAAAGATCATGTATCTTTTAATTTAACGGTAATAGCTTTTGTTAAAGCAAACTGATTTTGGCTTTTTTATGTTGATACATTTTTTGATCGGCTATCGACAGACATTCCGAGGGGTTTTCCTCGTTATTACTCGCAATACCAAAACTTAGCCCTGCACCTTGCCATGATTTTTTCAGCTGTTCGTTAACATTAAGCATATAATCACGATAGGTTTGTTGTAATTTATTGATATTGTCTGTTTGTTTTACCGAAACAATACAAATAAATTCATCACCACCCACACGAAAAACATGCCCTAATGGCGCTATGGCTTTGGCAATAAGCTTGGCACCATATTTAATTAACTTGTCCCTTCGTCATGTCCAAATTTATCATTGATGGTTTTTAAACCATCAAAGTCAATGTAGATGACAATATAAGGGAGGTTAGAGTGGTCAAAGAGTCATCAAGTGCGTAACGATTGCCAAGTTTTGTTAATGGGTCAATACGTGACAGATAAAAATGCTGATTATATTCATTTTGTTTTAACTTAAACCACTCAGATAGCGAAAGAACAATACAGATACAATCAACAGATAGCGCTAAAATCACCAATAACTCGGGATAATCCAGTGGGCCAAATTGTTTACTATGTGACGCTATATAATAAATTAACGAAGCACTATAGAGAAGATTACCTGTCAGAAAGTATTTTGCCCTGAAGTCTTTTTCTTTTGAGCATGTAAAAACCAACAAACAAGGTTAAATTTATCCAAACAAGTGCTAAGGCATGGGAAAGGTAGAAAGGTTAATTCAAATGGTAAAAACAACATCACAGTACCAAGGAATATACAGGCCAAGGAGACTGTGGTTAATACTTTATGTAGTTGGATGAACTTCGTTTTGCATTCAAATAAATCAGCAACGAATTGGCTCGCACAAGCGATAGCAAAAAGGAAAAATATACATGCCACTATAACTAAAGTTGAAAGTAGAAAACGTCGAGAAATCTTCGATTAAACCGGCGGCAGCTGCCCAACCTAAACCATGAAGGCCGACATAACCGGCACATGTAATGGCGATACGTTCCCTCGTACGGGTGTAAATTAAAAAGGTCCAATAAACTGAGCAATAACATAATACTAATTGCTACGAAAGAGACCGAATTATTTATGCCTTGGTAGTGATAAAAATTAGCTTCATCGTAAATAGCTAAAGACACAGGTGTAGGGAAGTGTTTCGCTGAAATATATATAGCCATAATGTGCCATTTTCGTTTGCTTTTAGTGGTAATGGTAGTGCTTGAAAATGAAGTAGATGAGGAGTTTGTGTTGTGGTTAATTGTGAAAATTTTTTAATTTAATTAGCGCTTCATTTTCCCCTTGCCAATAAGCTTGCCCGATATCGACAAAATTAGCATTTGGTACGAGAAACCATGTTTTTGCATCACTATTTTGTATGGTCAATTTTGCCAGATACAGTCCCGCTTGCCCAACAATGGTTGGCGAGTATTGGCATTTGCCAAACCTGTTGTGGGTGATCAAAATTTACCTGAGCTTCTGTAACATTTCGCCATAGATTATTGTCTTCAATAAAGAGCGATGACTGATTCTTGAGTTCTAAATTGGGGCTGGCGAATAATTGTGAAGAAAACGCTATTAAAAAAATTGCAACGAGTAATCTAGGCACTAAAGAATCTATAAGGTTCAAGTAATATACCCTTGATTAGCTGTTTAACTTTAAGATAGAAAATAATGCGTGGTTTTCCAGCAAGTAGTGCAAACCTTGGCATACGACTAACGTATATTTTGACGTTTAAGTAATCGTATGTCGAGGTTTTAATTTTAGCTAACTTATATTATCTAAAGGTTGAACTCAGTGACTCAAGGGCATGAGATTTTTCATTGACTTTAATACCACTTAAATTAACTTGCTCGGCAATACGGGTATTTTGGCCTGAAATATCATCAATGTTGTGAACATTTTTAGTAATTTCATTAGCGACCACACTTTGCTCTTCTGTTGCGGTAGCAATTTGCGCCGTGAGATCTGACATATCATTCATCATTTCTATGATGTTATCCATACTCACCTTAGCCTCAGAAGCGTCTTTATTACACGATTCAGCATCATCTCTACTGGTTAGCATAACATCGCTCCATTTTTGAGAGTTGCTTGTAATTCAAGAACAGAACCTCTAATTTGCTCGGTTGCTTGTTGTGTCCGCCCTGCGAGTGTTCGTACTTCATCAGCAACAACAGCAAAACCTCGGCCTTGTTCTCCGGCACGAGCGGCTTCGATTGCGGCATTTAATGCTAATAAATTGGTTTGATCAGTAATACCTTCTATTTCCGACATGATCGCTGCAATATTATCGGCATCTTTGACCAGTTCCGTTGCGGGAGTTAGCCGCTTTTTCGACCTCACATGACAAATTACTGATTTTCATCTGACTATTGTTGATCACCTCAATCGCTTGATTACATTCCGACTGAATATTAACCACTTTATCATGAGCACCAGTTGTACTGCGGCTAACATCTTCAACTGTTGTGGTCATTTCAGTAATGGCTGTTGCTAATTGTTGTAACTGTGAATTTTCTTCAAATAATCCTTCGAGCGATTGATTCGACGTTTCTTTTAATTGTTCGGCCAGTAGCATTAATTCGCTACCTGAATCATGGCTCCTTCCTAAAATGGTTCGTACTTTTGCCTGCATCATTAAATAGGGATAATTTAATAAAGCGCTGACACCTTTACCGGCAAAAACCAAACGAGATGGGCTGTCGAATTGGCTTTGGATCCGACGAATTTCTTTTGGTAACTTGAGTAATTCATCGTAAAAAAGATGTAAAATAAGCCACAGACTAGCACCGGAAATAAAGCGGCTAGCGGGTTAATTAAATAAGCAGCAGCAAGTGCTGATAGCGCACTGAAAAGCAGTATTGAAAGTTGTTTTATTTGGCTGTTTAGTTGAAATTCTTTTCGGTAATTTACCTTGATTAATTTCTTGATATAAACGTTCAGCGGTTTGTACTTGTTGGCGTGTTGGTTTACAGCGAACTGATTGATAACCAATAATCTCGTCATTTTCATTATAATGGCGTAACATAAGCATCTACCCAATAAAAATCACCATTTTTACAGCGGTTTTTAACTAAGCCACGCCATGAATCACCACGTTTGAGTTTTTGCCATAAATCAGCAAAGTGGCTTCGGGCATGTCGTTATGACGAACCAAGTTGTGTGGTTGGCCAACTAATTCTTCTTGACTATAACCGATGCGATACGGCAAAAGTTTTCATTAGCATAGGTAATAGTGCCAAAAGTGTCGGTAGTAGAAACGAGTTGTTCGTGTTCCGAAAAAAGTAATTTCAGATCCTTGATTCAAACTTTTCATAATTGATTAAGTTACCTTATGTTTGTATAACGATTATTAGCTGCTTTTTTAAATAGAACAAGTTTTGGTGGGATTAATCAAGTATTATCTTGATGTAAATCAAGGGAAAAGGTCATTATATCAAAAATCAATTGTAGTGTTTTAGTCGAAAAATATGTTAATTTTGCTGACGATAACACTTTGAATACTATCTAGTCTCGCACTAGTCTCGCGGTAATAATTATAATAATTCGCTTTAGGAGCATAATATGGAAATCACCCCACGGTCTTATTGGCAAGAAAACCTGCGACTAATTTTTATCTGTCTAATTATCTGGTTTGTTGTTTCATTTGGTTTTGGTATTTTATTGGTTGAACCATTAAATGAAATTCGATTAGGTGGTTATAAATTGGGTTTTTGGTTTGCTCAACAAGGCTCTATCTATACTTTTGTTGGTCTAATTTTTTGGTACTCCCATAAAATGAATAAGCTTGATAAAAAACATCAGGTTGAGGAAGAATAATGGAAGAGTTAAGACTTTATACCTATATCGCAGTTTTTGGTTCATTTGCTTTATATTTTGCTATTGCTTGGTGGGCTCGAGCGGCTTCAACTAGCGATTTTTATGTTGCTGGCGGTGGTATTACTCCATTTGCAAAATGGTATGGCAATTGGTGCTGATTGGATGAGCGCAGCTTCTTTTATTTCAATGGCGGGGTTAATTGCCTTTTTAGGTTATGGTGGCTCAGTATTTTTAATGGGCTGGACTGGCGGTTATGTTTTATTAGCCATGTTACTCGCCCCTTATATGCGTAAGCATGGTAAGTTTACCGTCCCTGAATTTATTGCTGATCGTTATTACTCTAAAGTCGCACGCGTAGTTGCGGTGATCTGTCTCATTATTGCCTCCTTAACTTATATCATTGGCCAAATGAAAGGGGTAGGTGTTGCCTTCTCTCGCTTTTTAGAAGTTGATTATGGTTTAGGATTAGGCATTGGTATGGGAGTTGTTTGGGTGTATGCCGTACTTGGTGGTATGAAGGGCATTACTTACACACAAATTGCTCAATACTGCGTACTTATCTTTGCTTATACCATTCCTGCTGTTTTTATTTCTTTGCAACTTACCGGTAATCCAATTCCACAATTAGGCTTAGGCAGTACTTTAGCGGATGGCAGCGGTGTTTATTTATTGGATAAATTAGACATGGTAGTAACCGATTTAGGTTTTAAAGAATACACCACAGATAACATGGAAGTAGCTTAAATATGTTCGCATATACCTTATCGTTAATGATAGGTACAGCGGGGTTACCACATGTGATCATGCGATTTTTTACCGTACCTAGCGTTAAAGCCGCTCGTGCTTCAGCCGGTTATGCGTTAGTTTTTATTGCTTTGTTATATACCGTAGCACCTGCGGTTGGTGCCATGGCACGACTAAACCTAATGAATACCATTGAACCGGTTGCTGGCCAATACCTTGAATATGATGACCGACCACAATGGTTTAAAGACTGGGAAAATACCGGTTTATTACAGCATGAAGATAAAAATGGCGATGGTAAAATTCAATACTCTGCTGACGAAGAAACAAATGAAATGGTTAAGGTTGATCGTGACATTATGGTATTAGCTAACCCGGCCATTGCCAACTTACCTAATTGGGTTATTGCGCTGGTGGCTGCGGGTGGTTTAGCGGCGGCGTTATCAACCGCGGCAGGTTTATTGTTAGCTATATCGTCGTCAGTTTCTCATGATTTAATGAAAGGGGTGTTAACACCTGACTTGTCTGACAAAAACGAACTGTTAGCTGGCCGAATAGTGATGACATTAGCCATCTTAGTGTCAGGTTATCTCGGTTTAAATCCGCCTGGTTTTGCCGCGGGGACAGTTGCCTTGGCGTTTGGTTTAGCGGCATCCAGTATTTTTCCTGCCTTAATGATGGGGATTTTTGCTAAAAAAATGAGTGGCTCGGCGGCAATTGCCGGTATGATTTGTGGCATTGGCGTGACTATGCTGTACGTTTTTCAACATAAAGGCATTATGTTTATTCCTGGTACCAGCTTTTTAGGTAGTATGGAAGAAAACTGGTTTTTTGGGATTTCGCCTAATGCCTTTGGTGCGGTTGGTGCGATAGTTAACTTTGCGGTGGCATGCATTGTTTGTCGCTTTACTGGGCCAGCACCACTTGAAATTCAAGCATTAGTTGATAACTTCAGAGTGCCTAAAGGTGCTGGTGCAGCTCATAACCATTAACTTTAAGCAGTATTCACCTGAATACAGTGATAAGCCTCAAGTTGGAGGCTTTATTTTATTTGAGAGCAGAGATTGAATAAACATAAAAAACTGGCGATTTTTATCGCTCCATTTTTACTTATCGCGGGCTATATTATTGCCGACTATGTTGTTGAGCAACAGGCCAATGAAAACCAAGTATTCGCCTTAACGTTACAAGGGCAATGTCAGCTATCTCAAGCTTGTTTGTTAACCTCTAACGAATTACAAATAAATATTTATCAAGAGGGAAGTAGGACGATAGTTAATGCTAATTATGCCTTAACTGATGCGGTATTATTTGAAGTTAATGAGCAGGTGACGGCGTACCAACTAACACCAGATAATAATGCATTTTATTGGCAAACCGATGTTGCTTTTAATACTAACAAGCAAGAGCCGTTAACAATGCGTTTGATCGCTAAAATTAAGGGAGCGAGTTATATCAGTGAATTTAGCGCGACGATGAAGTAAAACCTCAATAAGTCTTATGGTAACCAAGTAAAGCGCTAAACATTATTTGTGTTCAGCGCTATATGAATGAGTATAGTTATTTATCAGCCATTAAAAATAACCACTGCTCGTTAAAGTCATCACTGGGCTTTCTGGCAAAACCAGAACGAACATATTGCGATATTTTCCTTCAGCAAATGACACTAACATATTGGCAAGCGCTTGCTCGCTGACATTAAACGCTTTACCTTCACGTAGCTTACGTTCGCGTAATACCTGTTTAAATTGTGATTCAAGTTTTTCAAAAAACTGATTTACCCGTGTTCTTAAGCGTTCATTTTCACCCATTAGGGCATCACCCGATAAAATACGGCACATGCCAGGATTACGTTCTGCAAACACTAACAAAACATGCAGAATATGATGACAGCGCACCAAGGTTTCTTTGTGGTCGGCTAAAATTAAGTTGATCCGCGAAAAAATAGACTCTTCAATAAACTCAATCAATCCTTCAAACATCCGTGCTTTTGACGGAAAATGGCGATAAAGTGCCGCTTCAGAAACGCCAACTTCGGCCGCAAGTTTTGCCGTAGTGATTCGTTGGCCAGGGCTAGATTGAAGCATTAAAGCAAGGCATTCGAGGATTTGTTGTTTACGATTTGGCTTTTGATTAACAGGCATCAAAACACTCACAAAATTATTTTTAATTATGGTTTGATTCTACCGTTTTTTTCATTGAACCTTCAACTGTTTATCAACAACTTTTAAATAAATTATTCGATATATTAAGTGGTAAGCAGTATGTGGCTGCTTACTAACGGGCTAGGTTAATAAGCAGGTGTTATTTAGAGATTAAGGTTAAGGATAAGTCAGCGTTTTGGGTGTCAATAACTTACGCTGAGGTTACCTATTGTGTTGCTCAATAAAAGCGACTAGTTGTTTTGCTAACACCGTTTTTGCTGCTAAGGCTAATACGGCTTTATCATGCTTAGTAAATAAGGTTAAGGCATTGTCATCAGAATTAAAACCTTGACCAGCAAGAGCAACATTATTCGCGGCAATCATGTCGAGATTTTTACGTGTTAATTTGCCTAAAGCATAATGTTCTACATCTTGAGTTTCGGCGGCAAAACCAACCGTAAAGGTTTGTTTGTTAAAGCGGCAACATCAGCAACTATATCTGGGTTTTTTACTAAGGTCAGATTAAGCTTATCCTGCTCGTCTGTTTTTTTCAACTTATGCTCAGCAATGCTCGCCACACGGTAATCAGCAACGGCGGCACAAGCAATAAATACATTAGCTTGAGGGGCTAAAGTTAATGCTTGCTGATGCATTTCTAAGGCACTGTTTACCTTAATGAGTTGGCAATTTATCGGCGCTTGAAGAGTTACTGGCCCAGATATAATCGTGACTTGAGCACCGGCTTTTGCTGCTGCTTCGGCAATGGCATAACCCATTTTCCCTGAGCTATGGTTTGAAATATAACGTACCGGATCAATAGCTTCTCGGGTTGGTCCTGCGGTGATCACCCAGTGTTGACCTGCTAGCGTTTGTTTAGCTTGTGGCTGAAAAAAGTCACAAACGTGATCAACCAACTCAGGAATATCCAACATGCGACCTAAGCCTACATCGCCACAAGCTTGTTCACCTGAGCCTGGCCCCCAAATAAGAAAATTACGTGAGGCTAAGGTTTTAATATTGGCCTGGCTTGCCAAGTTGTGCCACATTTGTTGATTCATTGCCGGTGCAATAGCAATCGGTGAGCTGGTTGCTAAACAAATGGTGGTTAATAAATCATCAGCAAGGCCATGACTGAGTTTTGCAATACTATTGGCAGTTGCTGGTGCAATTAAAATTAAATCAGCCCACTTGGCTAATTCAATATGACCCATGGCTAATTCTGCTGCGGGGTCTAACAAGCTATCGGCAACGGGATTAGTTGATACTGCTTGTAAGCTTAAGGTACTAACAAACTCTTTAGCGCTTTGGGTTACAACAACTCTGATATCCGCGCCTTGTTCTTTTAATCGGCGCACAAGTTCAGGGGCTTTGTAAGCAGCAATACCGCCTGATAAGCCTAAAACGATTTTTTTACCCTGTAGAATTTGCATAAGCTGCTAATCTTAAACATGAATCAATAAATATAAGCGGATAGATTACCACTAAAAGAACGTTTAGTTAAGGAGCAAACATGCTAAAGGATTGGCCGTGTGACGAGCGCCCGCGGGAGAAATTATTACAACAAGGCTCAGCAAGTTTAAGTGATGCTGAATTATTAGCGATATTTTTACGAACCGGTGTTCGAGGTTGCCATGTGGTAGATCTGGCGAGAAATTTATTATCAACCTTTGGTAGTATTTCAGCTATTTATCAAGCCAGTTTAAGTGAATTTTGTCAAGCCCATGGTTTAGGAACGGCGAAATATGTTCAGTTACAAGCTTGTTTAGAAATGTCGAAGCGTTATTTAAGTGAGCAATTACAACAAGGACAGGCGTTGACAAGCTCACAATCAACTCGTGATTATTTAATCACGGAATTAAAAGCGGAAACTTCAGAGGTTTTTGCCGTGCTATTTTTAGATAACCAACATCAAGTGTTAACTTTTAAGCGTTTGTTTTATGGCACAATTGATTCTGCAGCAGTGTATCCACGGGTGATCATTGAACAGGTATTAAAATTCAAAGCGGCGGCGGTGATCCTTTGCCACAATCATCCCTCAGGAGTAGCAGAACCGAGTATTGCCGATAAACAAATCACCAATAAAATAGCTCAGGCTTTAAGTTTGATTGATGTGCGCTTATTAGATCATTGCATTATTGCTGGTAATTATTGTTACTCGTTTGCAGAACACGGTGACATTTAAGCTAAGTGTTGACTATTACTTTGAAAACTTAAGTAAGCCAACGATATGAGATGTTAACCTGATATTAATAAATCAAGTCGTTAACGTTAAATATGATAGTGGGTTATTTGTAATACTTGCATCTAGTTGTTTCTAGCGGTAATTTATAGCAAATAAAAAAGATTATATTAATACAGGGATTGCTTATGTCTGAGAGTAGTATACAAGATAACGAACGTCGTCAATTTTTTAGAATTGATATGGAAGAAGAGCAGATAGATCTTATTTGGCAAGATCAAAACGGCGAAGAATATAGTAAAAAAATTACCTGCTTGGATTTTTCACGAGGCGGTGTTAGAGCTGACTGTGATGATGAAATTCCAGTTAACACCAATGCAATTGTTATTTTTAAAGCGGCTGATCCTAGAAGCCAGCGTTTACATGGCAAAGTGTTACGATGTGTTAAACAAGCTAGCGGTTGTTATCAAATCGCTTTAAAACTTATCGACTAATGTCGATATTTTTATTTGCACTATACTTAAAAAGTTCAGTGCTAGAGAGAAAGTAAAGGACTTTACATTATGATGATTTTAGTGGGCGGAGAGAAAGGTGGTAGCGGCAAAAGTTGTTTAGCTCAAAACTTAGCGGTGTACTTTGCTCGAGATAAAAAAGCGATTGTGCTAATGGTAGATTGTGACCCTCAGAGAACAACCTCTGATTGGATCCAAGCTCGCAATAGTGAACCGTCGTTATCAGCTATTAATTGTATTCAACTCTACGGTAAAATCCGTAATGACTTATTGAGTTTAAAGCAGCATTACGATTACGTGATTGTTGATTGTGGTGGTCAAGATAACTTAGCACTACGCGCTGCGATGTCGGTTGCTGAACATGCGATTATTCCATTAAGACCTAAACGTCGAGATCTGAAAACGGTTGAGCATATGGAAGATATGTTAAGTACGTGTAAAATGGTTAATCCTAAATTAATGGCATCATTTGTCATCACTCAATGCCCGTCTTTACCTAATCAAGCTGGCCGTATTCTAGAAGCAAAAGACGTTTGTCGCTCATACGGTATTAACGTGTTAGACAACGTGACTTTAGTCGTAATATTTATGATGATAGTGAAGAACAAGGCTCTTCAGTATTAGAAAATGAACCTGGTGGTAAAGCAGCACAAGAAATCATTGCGATTGCAGAAGAAATTTTAGCTATTAAATCGGATAACTCACATGAGTTTAGCTGATTTAAAAAAGTCGAACTCTAACAACGGTAAAAAGAAAAAATTTACCGTTGATGAGTTTATTGATGATGCTGAAAATTACGCCAAGGGAATGCCTGAAATTGTCACCACGGGTAAAGATAATAAATTAGCTGTACAAAAAGCCGTTGGATTAGCTAAAAAAGCAAAAGCTGAAAAAAAAGCAGCACAAAAAATTATTTCGTCATGCAACTTTTACCTTTAACGAGCAAACCTTTAAGCAATTAAATGATATAGCGAAAGAAAGTAAGCTGGCTAAATCGCATATTTTACGGATTTTAATTGCTGAGTTTGCTGAACTAGATGATGATGAAAAATTAAAAACTTTGTTAGAATCAAAAGTTGAATAGATTTTGCTGGTGTAATCAGCAATTTGATGGCTTAATAGCCGAAAAATCAGTAGTAAATAGCCCCGATAAGTTGTTTTTTCATCCTGTATCCTATTGATAATATTATAAAATATAATGTATTAGTAGATAAAAGAGATAAAGACTAGCAATAGTATTTTAGTTTCTCTATAATATGCCACCTTTTTCAGGATCCCGTGGCGACGGCCTTGGGGCAAGATAGCTCGAGCTGAAATTTTTTATTGGAGTGACTCACATGTCTAGAATTTGCCAAGTAACAGGCAAGAAACCAGTTGTTGGGAACAATCGTTCTCACGCAAGAAACGCGACTCGTCGTCGTTTTTTACCAAACCTTCAATCTCACCGTTTTTGGGTTGAGAGCGAAAATCGTTTCGTTAAATTACGTTTAACTCCGAAAGGAATGCGTATTATCGATAAAAAGGCATCGATGCAGTATTAACTGACATTCGTGCTCGTGGCGAAAAATCTAAGGAATCATCATGCGTGATAAAATTCGTTTAGTTTCTAGTGCAGGCACTGGTCATTTTTATACTACAGATAAAAATAAAAAAACCATGCCTGAAAAATGGAAATCAAAAAGTTTGACCCAAGAATCCGTCAACACGTGATTTATAAAGAAGCTAAAATTAAGTAATCTTTATTTCAAACTTTCAAAAACCCAGCAATTGCTGGGTTTTTTATTGCCTAAAATCCAGTATCATAGCCGTATCTGTTAGGTTTTCATTCTGCTATTCTATTTTTGTCATGGTTTATCTATAGCGAGCACTTTCTTATACGGATTGGTATTATTTATTTTCTGGGGCAAAACAAGTGATCAAACTTTCTCGTAGTGGCTGGAACAATGTCATTATTTTTTCGGTAATGGGGTTTATTTTATTAATTAATTTAACCCAGAAAAACACTTTCATGAATGCTACGCCAGAGCATACCGAGCAGTTTTTAATTGCCGAGCATGCGGTAATTTTATCTTTAACGGTGAATCAGCAAACACATATTGAACGTATCGGTCAAACATGGCGTTCAATGCCTAGCGTTATCGAAGGCCACCCGCTTAGTGCGATGATGTCCGCCTGGCATCAAGTGTCAGGCACAGAAATAACAAAACCTGAAATACTTGATAAAACTAAGGCAATAGTGGTTTCCGTGGTGTTAGCAGGCCAAGATATCGATGAATACTTTATGTTATTACCTAGTGAACAAGAGTTAATAATTTATAAACAAAGCAGTGATCAGTGGCTCAGCGTTGCGGCTCCGATCTTTTCTCAACTTATTCCAAATGAAGTGATGATGTAATGCCTGAATTACCCGAAGTTGAAGTATGCCGTTTAGGTATTAGCCCCCATATTGTTGAGCAAACCGTTGCTGAGGTTATTGTGCGGTTTTGGCAATTACGCTGGCCAATACCTGAAGCGGTCTTAACATTAAAAAACCAAAAAGTACTATCGGTTGAGCGTCGCTCTAAGTATTTAATTCTTAAATTTAACATGGGCAGTTTACTGATTCATTTAGGTATGTCAGGTACTATTCGAGTTGTTAATAAGGATGTAGAGGTCATAAAACATGACCATTTTGAGCTTGTGTTCACCAATGGCACTATTTTAAAGGTTAAATGATCCTCGTCGTTTTGGCGCGGTTTTATGGTTGCCGGAGCATGTTGATGAACAAGGTATTCTAACAAAGCTGGGACCTGAGCCATTAACCGATGACTTTGCTCATGATTATTTATTTGAGATGGCTAAGAACCGTAAAACGCCGATAAAAACCTTTATTATGAATAATCCGGTAGTTGTTGGTGTGGGTAACATTTATGCTAATGAAGCCTTGTTTCTAGCTGGAATTCGACCAACTGCTGCTGCCGGTAGTATTAGTAAACGTCGTTTGAATAATTTAACTGATACCATTAAAGCAGTATTAGCAGCAGCGATCACTCAAGGCGGCACAACCTTAAAAGACTTTACTCAAGCTGACGGCAAGCCCGGTTATTTTGCTCAGTCGTTGAACGTTTATGGCCGTGGTGGTGAAAACTGTGTGGTTTGTGAAACATCCTTGATTGAAATTCGACAGTCAAATCGTAGTTCAGTTTATTGCCCTAAGTGTCAAAAAAATTAAATGGCGCATTATTTCGACAATTGTCCTTCGTGTCATTTAACTTTTTCGTTATATTAATTTAATTTTATAGCAAATATTAATCTAAGCTTCATTATATTAGTATTTGCTAATTTATGTGTATTAGAATATTCTAATTTATGTCGAGGTGTTTATATGGAAATAGAAAAACTAGCTGAACATGCACAGGCTGCAACTAACTTATTAAAGCAACTTGCTAACGATAAACGGTTAATGATTTGCTGTTGTCTTGGTGCTGAAGAGCTATCTGTAAATGAATTAAATAAAAAAGTACCGTTAAGTCAATCAGCCCTATCACAGCATTTAGCAAAAATGAGAGTTGCGAATTTATTGACGACAAGACGAGAGTCGCAAACGATTTATTATCGTTTAGCAGATGAAAATGTGTTGAAAATCATCGCGACATTAAAGGCAATTTATTGTCCATAATTAAATATGTAGAGGTTATTTATGAATATTAAACACATAACAGCCAACGAATTTTTAACCGTCAACAAAACATCAGACGATATTGTTATAGATTTACGTACCAATGCAGAGGTTGCCTCCGAATGTATTGATAACTGTATTAATTTACCAGTGCAAGAATTAGAGCATATTGTTTTAGAAACATTATTAACTGAAAAAAAAACATCAGCAGGGTGATATTTATTTATTATGCCAAACGGGCCGTCGAGCTGATATGGCGCTTGAAAAGTTAAAAGGGCAAAGCAAACGTAATTTTGTTGTTATAGATGGTGGTTTAAATGCTTTAAAAGCCAATGGAGCCAAAATTATTTCGGGTTCTAAAAATATTATTTCACTTGAGAGACAAGTAAGAATTGCAGCTGGGCTTCTTGTGCTGGTAGGCGTTTTATTAGGTTATATTATTCATCCCGGCTTTTTTGTGATTTCAGGTTTTGTTGGTGCGGGCTTGATGTTTTCTGGAATTACCGACACATGTGGGATGGCAATGGTATTAGCAAAAATGCCTTGGAATAAAGTGAGCGTTCAATAACTTTATGGCTATCTTGATTGGCTTAATCTTAGGGATGGTACTTGGATTAACTGGTGCAGGTGGTGCAATTTTCGCTGTTCCATTATTAATTTTATTACTTGATTTACCGGCAGTTGAAGCGATGGGGCTCGCGCTTTCTGCGGTAGCCGTTAGTGCATTATTTGGTGCTTATTTACAACGGAAAAATATTTTGTGGTTACCTGTTGGCGTCATTATGGTTGCGGGGGTGATTGCAGCGCCTTTTGGTAAGTGGTTATCGTTTATGATTAATGAAAAGTGGTTAGTTGCTAGCTTTTCAATATTAACTAGTTATATTGCGATAAATATGTTGTTAACAAATAAAAAGCAAAATACAACGAACTCATGCTTAGGTGCAGCAGAAGCTCACAAATCAAACGTTATAATGTGTGAACCTGATGAGCAAGGAGTCTTGGTTATCAAAGGTCAATGTCTTTTATGTTTGTTGTTTGGTGGTTTTTGGTTGGCTTAGCTTCAGGGTTATTTGGTGTGGGTGGTGGTTTTATGATTGTCCCTTTATTAGTCGCTTTAACTGGTGTTGCCATGGCACGTGCGATAGCTTCATCATTAGTGATTATTGCCTTGATAAGTTTTACTGGCTTTATTAGCTACCTGAATATTTTGTTCAACAACGGTCAGACGATAAATTATCTTTTTGATTTGTGAACTCATCATTGCCGCTTTAGTTGCTATGATTTTGAGTCAAAAAATACGTAATAAACTCAGCGAAGTTAAATTACGGCTCGTTTTTTCACTTTTATTACTGGTAATGACTGTTTTTATGTTGAATAAACAGTTCTTGGTTTTTTAAGGGGGTAGTTATGTTATTAAGACAATATTTTGATCACGAGTCATTCACTTACACCTATTTAATTGCCGATAAACAGCAAAGGGTTGCCGTTTTGATTGACCCTGTATTAGAAAAAACATCATGGTATATGGAACTCTTAACGGAAATGAGCCTAAGCTTAGTGGCAGTATTAGATACACATACTCATGCTGATCATATTTCTGCTAATGGTGCCTTACGGAAATTAACTAATTGTAAAACTTATCTTGGCTTTGAAGCTGCTTCTGATTGTGTTGATCACGGATTGCTCGATGGGGAAACGATACTGATAGGAGCTTTGTCTGTTATGGCAATTAAAACGCCAGGCCATACAGAAGATTCATACAGCTTTCACTTACATCATGAACAACAAGATTATTTGTTTACCGGCGATACACTATTGATAAGAGGAAGTGGTCGAACAGACTTTCAGAATGGCGATGCTATTGCGCAGTATCATAGTATTAAGCAAAAATTATTGTCGTATCCAGATAATACCATTATTTATCCGGGACATGACTACCAAGGCCGAATGTTATCAACCGTATTTGAAGAGCGGCATTATAATCCTCGCTTACAAGTTAATAGTGCTGAGCAATATGCAGATATCATGACGAAATTAAATCTACCTTCGCCAAAAATGATGGATGTTGCGGTACCGGCTAATCAGGCTTGCGGTCAGGTAAAATAATACCTATTAATATAGCGAGCAATAATTTAAACCACATCTCCTAATGGTTTATGAGCGCCTTTTTTACCACATCAGCAACAAACGGTGTAATATCACCACCATGTAAAGCCACTTCTTTAACGATAGTTGATGAAATTGACGAATAAGCGGGATCCGGGGTTAAAAACACGCTTTCGAGTTGCGGATTAAGCTGGCGATTAATATTCGCTAATTGATATTCATATTCAAAATCCGCAACGGTGCGTAACCCTCTAACTAATACGGTGGCATTTTGCTCTTTAGCAAAGTCAGCTAATAACCCACTGAAGCCAACAACCGTGACATTCGACAAATGTGCGGTGACATGTGTTAATAGCTCAACACGCTTAGCTAAATTAAAACGTGGCTTTTTACTTGGACTTGCCGCTACCGCAATAACTACGCGGCCAAATAGTTTGCTGGCACGTTCAATAATATCAGTATGTCCGTGAGTTACAGGGTCAAAAGTACCCGGATAAATAGCTGTTACACCCATAATAATTCTTAATTTTTCATAAAGTTATGGACAGTATTGTATGTCGGTCTGACTTGATTTTCAAAACATCTATTCGCTAAAATAACTAAGGCTTAAAGTATTTACTCGAAAAGGCTTTTCGTTAGCGCTTTTTTGGTAGTATGATAAAGAGAAGTTATCGGTAGTAAGGATAAAATAGATACCATGAAAACACGCGACAAAATAATACACGCAAGTATTGCATTGTTTAATGAGCAGGGTGAAAGGAACGTTACCACTAATCATATTGCTGCCCATTTAGGTATCAGCCCAGGTAACCTTTATTATCATTTTTCGTAATAAAGAAGACATCATCTTTTGTATTTACGAAGAATATGCCCGCAAATTATTATTAGACACTTTCCCTACCGTTTCACCTGAAGCTAAGCCGTTAGATACGATTATCTCTTATTTGGATACGGTTTTTCATGTGATGTCTAAGTTTCGGTTTTTCTACGCTAACTTACCGGTTTTGTTAGATAAAAATCCTGATTTACGTGAAAAGTATGTTGAAGTACAAGAAGCTATTGGTGATCGTGTTGCTAAAATGATGTTGTCATTGCGCGATGAAAACATGATCCAATTTGCTGATGATGAACTAGCCGATTTAGTGAGTATTTTACGCTTGGTAAATACCTTCTGGTTAAGCTTTTATCAAACGCAACGGGTAAATCCAGAAATTGATGCCTCGGTCTTTTATGAAGGTGTGTTGAAAATATTAGTCATTATTAAACCTTATACTACTAAAGAAGCATTACCTGAGTTCTTAAAAGCGCGTGAGATGTATCAGCAGCGCTATCAAGAATCTTTAGTGGCCGCATAATACTAAGCTAGATAAGCTAGAATATGTGAAATATCATAAAGTATATTTATTTCATATTGTTAGCTAATTTCTTATCCCGAGCTCAGGTTAATAACCTAAAACTAAAGAGACTGGTAACCGTTTAACAGCGTTTGCCAGTTTTTTTTCTTGCCAATGAAAAGTACTGAGTTTTGCCTTTTCCTTTCTAAATGAACGTAATAAGCGGTTTAAGTTGTTTTCTTGCCAACGTTTATCTACTTGTCGCTGCTCTCCGCGATCAAAATCAATCAGCCAAGGCTTCTCTTGCTGATCTAATAAAATATTATGGCTATTGAGATCGTGATGATAAATACCATGTTGGTGAAACTTGCTGATCATCACCCCAATATTGAACCATATTGTCTCCGTTAAAGCTTGTTGTTGTAAGATGGCAACGAGATCTTGGGCGTTTTCAATACGGCTTGATAATAAATCGGCGTGATAAAATAGCCCTTGTTTGATCACTCGATATGCAATGGGCTGTGGTGCCGGTAAACTGAGCTTTTTGAGGGTTGTTAACAAGGTAAATTCTTGTGCTGCACGAGTATTGTGATAACCGGTAAATAAATAGCTGTCTTTATTGAGTTTACCGATCAAACCACCACGATAATAATGACGCAGCACCCAATGTTGCGCTTGGTATTTTACAAAGTAGGTGGTGCCTCGGCCTTGGGCAGAGCCTTCTATTGCTTGCTGATGTTGCCAATAGTCAGGTGATAACATTTGTGGAGTAAAATCAGCAAGTTGCTCACAATTAAAAACACAATAACAATTGCCTTGCTGAAATACTTTTTCAGCACTTTTTTCTAAACTGGGCTTTACAATTGCAGCTGGGTTCAAGATATTTAGCCTTATTAAAAATTAATTACAAAAATTCGCTACTTAGGTAATGATTTATTGTGATGCTCACTTACGTTGAGGTCAAACTTCAGCTTTAAAAAGCTTGTTTATTGCACTTATTCATTAATAAACCTTAACTCGGATAATAACTTGCTTTCTAGCAGCTGTTTTTCCTTATTACTGCGTTAAATTTAATTGCAATAGGCTCGCTATTGGCGCTTAAATTTGCCTTGTACTAAGAAAAACATCAAGCTAGAATATGTGAAATATCATAAAGTATATTTATTTCATATTGTTAGCTAATTTCTTATCCTGAGTTCAGGTTAATAAAGCAATTTCTAGCAAGGTTTTATCAACCGCGCCTTGATTAAGCTTTACCACCTGATGCTTGCTCACCATAACGTGCCGCTAAGCTGCTGTTATTTAGTAGCTTGGTAACCGCATCACTTAATGCTGCACTGATGTTTTGGCTTTCAGGCAATTGAATTAACGCCTGATGGTTCAACATTTGTTGCATTATATCAGTAAAGTTTGCCATGTTAGGGCCAACAATAATGGGTTTTTTAAACCAAGCCGGCTCTAGCGGATTATGGCCGCCAATGGCACTAAAGCTGCCACCAATGGTAACAATATCGGCTAGGCCATACAGTGCCATTAATTCACCTAAGCTATCTAAAACCCATACTTGGCAATTGTCGTTTACAGCTTGCAGGCTGCTACGTGTTTGAGTAATAAAGCCCTGCGCTTGAGCAAGTTCGGTGACGTTATTAAAACGCTCAGGATGACGTGGAACAAGTACCAGCAATAAGTTAGGATATTGTTGCTTTAAGCGAGCGAAAGCATCTAATGCAAGCTGTTCATCACCTTGATGGGTGCTAGCGAAAACCCAATAAGTTTTATTTTTTGCTAACAAGTTATTTAATTCCGTTTGTTTATTTTGCACTTCATTTGACACCAACATATCGTATTTTAAATTACCGGAAACTCGACATTGCTCAACTTGTGCACCAATGGCTAATAAGTTGTTTTGGTTGTCGGTACTTTGGCTCAAAATAGCGTTGAACTTTTGTAAACATGGCGCGAATAACCAAGTGAGTTTTTTATAACTTTTGATGGAACGATTTGAAATCCGGCCATTGATCAACAGTAACTTTATATTACGTTTATTGGCTTGAGCAACAAGGTTAGGCCAAAGCTCTGTTTCCATAAAAATCATTAGGCTTGGTTGTAGCTTTTGTAAAAACAGTTCTGTTGCAAATAAAATATCTAAAGGGAGGTAACAATGTTGCACCCGATCACCAAATAATTTTATCACTTGTTCAGAACCGGTTGGAGTAAAGGTGGTAAAAGTTACTGGCGTATTAGGGTAGGCGAGTAATAATTTTTCTACTAAGTTTTTTAAGGCTAATACTTCACCGACACTAGCAGCATGAATAACAATACCTTGTTGTTGAAACGACTGATTTAACCAACCAAAGCGTTCATTTAAGCGTTGGCGATAGGCTGGATTTGAACGCGATCTCAATAGCAGAAAAAGTAAAATTAGCGGTGTTAACAGTAATAAAAACAAACGGTAACACAATAATGTTAAAAAGTTTTTCACAAGTATAATAACCGGCAGCAAGTAAAATTAGTCGATAATGCCTTGATTATATCAAGAGTTAAAAGGAAGTGTCGGGCTTTGTTGTTTCGAAAGTCGTGACGGTTAGCAGGAATTGTTGTTTTAGCGTGGTATATTATCCTCAAATCTTGTTAAATTTTATTGGTTATGCGCACTTTTATTTTATTGTTTATTTTGTTTTTATCGCTTTTTTCTGCCATGGAAAGTTCGGCAAAAGCACAGTTTTCTCTCGTTACTCCAGCTGAATTCGAGCAATTGAAAGCACTTAATTTGACATCAATTAATTATGCTCATTTATGTGATGTAGCCGATAAAACGCTGGCTTATCTTGATCGCTACCCTGATGATACGTTTGTCGTACATGGCGGCGAAAATTTATTACCCTTTAGTAATAATGAGCGGATAAAAACAACCTTGTCGTTTGTTTGTGCAACTTATCAGCAAGATCAACAACAAAAATCAATTAACGGTAATAAAAACCGTTTAGCTAATATAAACTTTTTAACTGAGCATTTTGATATTTATCGTTGGTTACCCGATCAAGCGACGGCACAGGCGATAGCTAAAAAAAGTACCAACCAGCGCAAAGCTCAAATGTTAACGGCTATCCCTGAGCAAAAAATATTTTTAACTAAATATTACACGAAATTATTAACCGGCAGCCCAATAAAAACAGAACAGTATAATCAAGCGTTGTATAGTTTACCGTTTGATGAACAAGGCTTAACACTTGAACAAGCTGAGCAAAAAAAGCTGATTTAACCCGCTATCAATTTACGCGACAACAAGTTATTTCTGGAGTTTTATCTGCTAAAAAATTAGCACAGCCACTGGTATGGATCACCGAAGAAGCGTTACATGATGTGTTATTACAGGGTACAGGTGTATTAAATGTTAATGGTCATATCCGCTATTTTAATGTTCATCGTAATAATGGTATTGCTTATGACTATGCCATAGGTAAAAGTGCCCAAGCGCGTTATTGGTACTTTGCTGAAGTACCAAGCATTATGGGATATGGTAAAGATCTTGCCAGTAAGATTGCGCTTAAACCACAAGTGAGCTTTGCTGGTAATGTTAAACAATTAGGCTTAGGTCAGTTATTCCTCGTAAGTGGTAGTGAAAATAGCACAAAACAAGCTGCTGACTTTGTTCGTTTAGGGGTGTTAGCGGATCAAGGTGGGGCCTTTGATGATAATTTATTTCAACTGGATTTATTAGCGGGCAGTTACCAAGGCTGGACTGATTATCATCAAGCCAATAAAAATTTACCCGATTATACCAATGCGTGGTTGTTATTGAAAAACGCCAATAACGGCGTTTTTATTAAATAACCTGAACTCGATAAGAAATTAGCTAACTATATGAAATACATATATTTTGATGTTTTCACTATTCTAGCTTGATGTTTTTTATTAGTACAAGGCAAATTTAAGCGCCAATAGCGAGCTTATTGCAATTAAATTTAACGCAGTAATAAGGAAAAACAGCTGCTAGAAAGCAAGTTGTTATCCTGAATTCAGGTTAACTATATTCTGCTTTAATTAACTCGCTTGTAATGCGGTCATGGTAGCATCAACTGTTGATTCTTCGGCTGTTTTAGGGTGATAGCCTAATGGCGCCGCCATTAACAATTGTTTAATTTTATCAATATCTTCATCGGTCATGGCGTCAACTAAATTACCAACAATGCGACTTACATCGATATAAGGAATAGAATGTTCATTAGCGGTAAGAATACGCTGATGGAAGGTCGCTTGTGCATGATCATCGATTAACAGTTCTTCGTAGAGCTTTTCCCTGGGCGCAAGCCTGAAAACGCGATTTCAATATCACCCATAGGGTTATTTTCATCTTTAATAGTTAAGCCCATTAAGTGAGTCATTTTATAAGCCAAATCAATAATTTTTACGGGCTTTACCCATATCTAAGACAAAAACATCTCCACCTTGGCCCATAGCACCTGCTTGAATAACTAACTGAGCAGCTTCTGGAATGGTCATAAAATAGCGAATAATGTCTGGGTGGGTTACCGTTATTGGGCCACCTTTACGAATTTGTTTTTTAAATAATGGTACAACAGATCCAGACGAACCTAAAACATTGCCAAAACGTACCATAACAAAACGGGTATCATGTTTTTGCTGAGCTAAACCTTGTAAAACAAGTTCAGCTAAACGTTTAGTTGCGCCCATAACATTGGTTGGTCGAACGGCTTTATCGGTAGAAATTAAGACAAAGGTTTCAACGTCACACAATATGGCTGCTTGTGCTAATTCTGCCGTACCTAAGACATTGTTAGTAATACCGGCAATAACATTATTTTCTACCATAGGTACATGTTTATAGGCGGCGGCATGATAGATGGTTTCTACTTTATGGCACGTTAACGTACGCGACATCAACAAACCATTTTGTACATTACCAATTAAAGGCACTAGCTCGATAGGCAATTGTTGTTCAGCAATAATCTCAGAAAGCTCTTGGTTTATTTCATATAAAAAGCTTCACAAACATCTAATAAAACGAGTTTTTGGGGGCTTGTTTAATTATTTGGCGACAGAGTTCTTTGCCAATCGAACCTCCGGCACCGGAAACAAAAACAATTTTATCGCGAATATTCGCCGTCATTAAGTCAGGCATAGGGCTAACTGGTTCTCGCCCTAATAATTCATCAACAGAAACTTCACGTAATTCATCAATAGTGCGTTTACCAGAGACAATATCGGCAATATTGGGTACGGCCAATAGCTCTAAAGCGTAAGGTTCGAACATATTAACAATTTCTTTCATCCGCAACGGATTAACATCGGTAACGGCAATTAATATTTTCACCTGACCATATTTATTGATCAGTTTTTGAATGTTTTTAGGCGAATGAATTTTTAACCCTAAAACACTTCGGCCTTGTAGTTTTTGCTTTTCGTCAATAAATGCAAGTGGCTGATAAATTTTACCGGTTAATAAGGTGCTGACGAGTTGTCGGCCAGTTGAACTTGCACCATAAATAATAACCCCTTCACGTTGTTGTAAAAGTTTACTTTCGGTGACTAAGCAAAACAGTGAGCGTGTGCCTGTGATCACTATGCTACTAAAAAGTAAAAACATTAGTGGTACAGAATCGGGTATGAAAGCGTCAAAAATAACGGCAGTTAAATAACAACTGGTTGACGTTAGCGTTAATATGGCAATAATTTTTAAAGCACTTTTAGCGCTAAAATAACGCATTACTGAATGATAAATATCAAAAGCATAAAAAAGCGTTAATGTTAGGGTAGCGGTAGTGAAAAATACCAAAAATTCAGGCAAAGCAAGATGAATATCTTCAATACCAACACGAATTAAATAAGCACCAAAAAAGGTGATTGTCAGTGCGAAAATATCAAAACTTAAGGCGATGAGTAATTTTAGTGAGCTAGGAATTAGATCGATTGGTCTAACCATAATTAAGAAATCCGATGTTATTATTATTATGAATTTTATATGTTGTTAATTAACATATTTAAATTTATTGTGCCTATCAAGGTAATTAAAGTCACCTAATAGTTACAATTTTTTAACATCCTTATTTCTTTCTTGTTACATCCTTGCTTATTTTTTGTTAAGTATGATATTTTATTTTGTCCGCTTGTACAAATATCGTCAAAATTTAGTAATTTGAATGCGGACTAGCCTACAGGATGTTGAGCAAATATACTCGAATAAAGCCATAGGCAATAATAAAAAGAATAATAATAACCATGTTTAAAACTATACTACAATCTGTTGGTGTTTCGCTTTCGAGTGTCGGCTTTGGTTTTTTATTAAGTATTTTACTTGCTCGTTTTTTAGGCCCCGAAGCCCGTGGCATCTACGGTTCTATTTTAACTATCACAATATTAATTGCGGGTTTATCTCAACTTGGCTTAGCTCAAGGTTATGTTTATCATCGCAGAAAATCAGGTTTAAATGGCTTATCCGTTCTAATAAAATCGTGCTGTTTACTCGCCTTCACCGCTATGGTTTTGTTATTAATTACTCAACAATTTTTTTGCTTGAAGTGTTAACACCATATTTACTATTGATTGTGCTATTAAGTTTGATTAGTAGTTTTCATAGTTTTTTTCAAAACAGCGCACAAATAGATCAGCAATTACACTATTACAATATTTTAAAAATAACCTTACCGCTGTTAAATATTCTCGCCGTGGTTGCTTTTTATCTCGTTTTTGGTGAATTAACCATTTTTGCCGCGGTCTCTATTTTAATACTAACCACTTTAGTAAGTGCGCTGGTTTTAGGCGGGCATGTTATTTATCGTGAATTTAATGAACACAAGGTAAATACCTCGTTAAATAATAGTTGTGAAAAGTCCGTTTTATTATTCAGCCGCATTTGGTGTTATAGCAGTAAAATTTACGGGACAGCAACGATAGGCATTTTTATTAATAGCATTGATAAAATTGTTTTGTTGGGCCTTGGCACCATGAAAGAGTTTGGTTTGTATAGTGTTGCTTATGGATTATCTCGCCTGATAGGGATTATTCCGGAAACGTTATCAACGGTTATTTATGCACGCTTTGCTGGTAAAAATGAAACTGAATTAGCTCAGGTAGTTAAGCGTATTTTTGCCGTTTTATTTATGCCATTAATGAGTTTGTGTTTATTGCTATCACTTATCTCCACTTGGTTGATTGCTTGGTTATTTGGTGATGACTATCAAGCGGCGGGATTACCTTTTATTATTTTATTATTCGAAGCGGTGATCTCGAGTTTAGGTTGGTTATTGTCGCAACGTTTTAATGCTGCCGGTCGGCCAGGTTTAGTGTTTTCAGGCAAGTTATTTCTATTATCCCGCTGTTGCTCATTATTGTTTATCCCTTTGAAGCAGATTTATTAGTCGTGGTGAGCAGTGCTTTGTTAATTTCGGCCTTGCTGCGTTTATTGATAACGTTAGTGTTATATAAAAAAGTATTAAAAGAGTCTGCGCCACGCTTGTATCCAAGTAAGGCTGAACTGTGCGATTTATTAAATCTCATTTTATTGAAAAAAACTCCCTTGAATAAAGCTAAGGAAAATAATGTCAGTTAAGCAACTTGTGCCATTAAAAATTAAACAAGTGTTAAAAAGTTATATTACAAAAACCAATATAAATGGTGATTTGTTAACTAATAAAAATAAAATTTTCATTGGTTTAGCTGCAGATTATGGCAACTTAGGTGATGTTGCGATTAGTTATGCGCAATATTGTTTTTTAAAAAAGCATTTTCCGGATTATGAGATTATTGATGTGCCGATCAGCCAAACATTGGCAAACATTCGCGCGATAAAAAAAGTGATCAAGCAAGGTGACATTATTACTACGGTTGGTGGTGGTAATTTAACAAATCAATACCAAGATATTGAAAATTTTCGTTTAGCTTGGCTAAAAGCTTTCCCAAATAATCGTTTTATTTCTTTTCCACAAACCATTGATTTTAGTGATGACCCGCATGGTCAGAAAGCATTAACAAATTCTTTTCAGCATTATAATCACCATCAACACTTTGTTATGTTTGCTCGTGAAGCGATATCCCAACAACGCATGAATGAGGTGTTAACAAAACCGGCATTATATTGTCCGGATATAGTCTTAACTTTAGATCAAAGTCAGCCGGTAGTTGAGCGCGCAGGTATTGTTTGTTGTATTCGTAATGATGGTGAATCAAATTTATCTACGATTGAGAGAAACCAGCTGATTAACGCTATTGCCGAACAACATGGCGATGATGTGACTTTTACTGATACCCATATTGAAGCAAGCCAATTATCTTGGCAGCAGCGCCAAGCGGAGTTAGATAAAATTTGGGCGCAATTTCGTGGTGCTAAAGTGATTGTTACCGATCGCTTGCATGGCATGATATTTTCGGTGATCACAAAAACGCCTTGTGTGGTTCTGACAAATAGCAATCATAAAGTGCTGCAAACTTATCAAGATTGGTTATCACAGCTAAAACATGTATGTTTGATTGAAAGTTATTCGCTTGAGCAAGTTTTAACTGGCATTGAAGCGTTGGCAAGTTTCTCACCTGACAGCATTCAACTACCGGCGTTGGCTGAGCATTATCAGGTATTAATTGAGGCGATTAGTCAGCCAATCACTAAGGCGACTCAAAGTGCGTAAAAAAATTGCCTTTTTATGTTTAGCACATAACAACTTTGCTTACTTAGCCAAAGTATCACAATACTATTGCTCGCAAGATGATGGTTTTTTTGTTCATATTGATAAGTCGGTTAATCTTGAAGCGGTTAGTGAGCTCAGCGAGTTTTCTGCTAACAGCGTTATTCTTAAAGATGATGAACGTGTGCGCACGGCTTGGGGTAGTTTTAATATTGTTTTGGCTACTATGGCGCTTATCAATAAAGCGTTAACAAGTGATAATTATGATCGTTTTGTGTTAGTGAGTGGTGCTGATTTACCTTTATTAACCAAAGAGCAGTTAAAAACACGGTTAGCGCAAAATTTAAATTATTTTGGCGTCTGGGAAACTGTTTGTACTGAACAACCGAGTCCATTTAGCCATGAATTTTTTACTCGGCATTATTATGATCATAAGTTAACAAATCCGGGGCTGGCATACGGTACTGGTAGCCGAGTACATATTTATCGGATGTTATAGCTAAATCGCTTGTTGGCTTATTTACCTTTATCAAAAAAACGTTTTACTTATCCAAGTTATGCTAAAGGTTCACAGTGGTGGTGTATTACCCGTGAGATGGCACAATATTATAGTGATGTATTTTCACAGCAGCACTTAATTGAGCAATTTACCTTGATGCATGCACCCGATGAAAAAATATTCCACACCTTAGCGAATCACTCTCCTTATCAATCAACTTTGAACATTGATCATGGCCAGTGTTCGTTAAAACAAGGTTTACACTATATTGATTGGGGCTACCAAAATGAACGTATTGCCTTGCAAACTTTCGATATCGTTAATGCTGATAAAGCTAAGCAGTTAGGTTGTGCTTTTGCGCGTAAATTACCGAACGGGGTATCGCCAGAGCTCAATACTCATCTTGATAACTTGCTGTCTGAGGTTTGATTAAGGGATGAAGTTACTTTTTTACTGCCTATTTTTAAAAATACGGGGCCAGCGAATGTGGTTGCCGCTTTACTTAAACAATTATTAAAGCGCAAAGCTAACGACGATATTAATTGTGCTTTGTTTTTGGTTTCGTTTTATCAACCCAAGATAATTATCAAACTAAGTTTACTAGCGACCAAGTTACCCTTATTGAGCTTGATGGTTTTAATATAAAAAGCCTTTACCGCTTATGGTGTTTGATCCGTAAAGAAAAAATAGACGTTGTTCATAGCCATTGTTTATTGTCAGATATTGCCAATGCGTTTATCTCGCTATTTACTTCGGCTAAAACGGTGAGCAGCGTACATTGTAATATTAACGACAACTATAAAAATGAATATCGCTTTCCAAAAGGGCCTTTGTATTATTGGTTACATCGTTTATCGCTATTGTCTATTAAGCAAGTTGTGAGCGTGTCTAGTTCTGCACAATTAAATCATCATACTCAATTATTTACAACGGCATTGGTAAGCGCACTTTGGCGTCTGAGCCGTCATCAAGTTTAAATTTAGTGTTTGCTGGCCGGTTAATTGCCAGTAAAAACATTAGTTTTTACTGCAAAGTTTTGACTACTTACTTGCGCAAACAGAAGCAAAAAATGGGGCTATTAAATTACATATTTTTGGTGATGGTGAACTGTATTCAAGCATCAAAGCATTAAATCATGCGCATATTATTTTACATGGTTTTGTTGATGATTTTTAGCTCACTTACCCGATAACAGCATAGTGGTTAATCCGTCGTTATTTGAAGGTATGCCCATGGCCGTGGTGGAAGCGTTGTCTAGTAATACTCCTGTGGTGCTGTCGACAATTTCAGCGCATCAAGAAATTGCTAAGCATATTCAACATGGTGTGAAGTTATATAACAATACCGAAGCTGGCTTTACGCAAGCGGTAAAAAGTTTGATAGATGAAAACAACAAGGTTTGTTTTGATAAAGCATTAATGGCCGAACAGTTTGAAAAGGAGTTTTCAGATACTGTCATGGTTGAACGATACTTTAAGGTTTATCGGTCATGACACAAGTAGATGAAACATGCTGCCTTATTTAATTGCCATTGCCTTATCGGTTAGTATTTATTTTATAAGTTATCGTTATAAGATGACTCATAACGCTATGCTGTTCACCCAAGGTCTAGCGGCTATTCCTTTGATTGTGATCACCGGCTTTAAATATATTAAAGTAGGTACAGATACTGGCAGTTACGTTTTTTATTTTAATAAAATACATAGCTTTGCCGATGTGTTAGCTATTACCCAAAGCCATGGTGAATTTGGCTATTGGTTTTTAACTTACCTTGGCCGCCTACTCACCGATAGTTATTTTATTATTTTTTTATTATCCAGCTTAATAATCACTCCCTGTTATTTATATGCTTTAAAGCGTTTTAATTTAAGAACTTTATCCTTTATTTGTTTATTACTTATTGGTCCTTACTTTTTCCAGCTTAACGGCATGCGCCAAGCGATTGCCATTGCCATTTTTTCTATTTCTGTCTTGTTTATTATTGATAAAAAGCCGATTGCGTTTTTAGCGTCTATTTTTATTGGCTTTTTGTTTCATAAGTCGATGATTATTTGTTTGCCTTTATACTTCTTGTTTAAAGATGATATTAAGCCGCGTAAAGTGGCGCTAATTTTATTTGTTTTTGTTGTGTTGTTATTGTCGTTTGAAAAGTTTGTCAGCATTGCAGCTAGTGTTGACGAACGTTACGCCACCTATGCAGATAAAAAAGATACCGTTGGTGGCGCGGTCGTTTCAACCGTCAATATTCTATTATTATTTTGGTTTGTGTTATGCCGATTTTGGCATAAAAACGTATTAGCTAGCCGACCGTTTGATATTTTATTAACGCTTTATTTGCTTGGTGTGATGGTTAGTGCCTTGTCGATTATTTTACAAATTGACCCGTCAGGCTTTTTACGAATGAGTATTTATTTTATACAACTGAATGTGTTTTTGATCCCGATGACTATTTTTAGCTTTAAAGACTCAGGTACACGCTATTTTTTAATGATGGCGGCCATTGTTGTGATGTTTATGTATTTTTATTTAACTACGTCAGCGTTTAGTAATTTAGTGCCTTATCGCTTTTATGGTTATGGCTCACTGACATGATGTTAATTGGACAATAATATGAAAGTGAGTATTGGAATTCCGTTTTATAATCCCGGTGAGGTTTTCGTGAAAGCATTCAATCGGTACTTAATCAAAGCTTTGATGATTTTGAATTGATCTTATTAGATGATGGTTCGAAAGATAACTCATTAACTATTGCGTTAAGTTTTACCGATCCAAGAGTGCGGGTAGTAAGCGATGGTAAAAATTTAGGTTTACCGGCAAGACTTAATCAATTAATTGATTTATCGAGGGGTGAATATATTGCTCGTATGGATGCTGATGATTTAATTCATCTTGATAAATTGGCTCAGCAAGTGGCGATGTTAGAAGCTGATAACAGCATTAATCTTGTCTCTACGGGAATTTGCTCGATAACAAATGATAACCAAGTGGTTGGCTACCGAGTGCCAAGCATTGCTAAAAATAGCAATTGCTCGATCAGCGATACTATATTTGGTCGAGTTAACATTGCTCATGCCACTATTTTAGCGAGAAAATCTTGGTACCAACGTAATCGTTACAACCCTGATGCCAAATTAATGGAAGATTATCAATTATGGCTTGATGCCAGTATTAAAGGGGATTTAGCGGTGGGTTATTTGCAAGCGCCAGTGTATTTTTATCGAGAAGAAAGTAGTGTCTCTTCACAAAAAGCAATTTTGGCTTATAAGAATCAATTTAATTTAATTTACCAGCACTATTTTTCATATTTAACTTGGCGTGAAAAATTCAATTTACCGGCTTAACAATAATTAAAATAGCAGTTGTTAGTGGATTAAATATCGTTAAAAACGTGAAAAAGTTACAGAACTTACGTAATAAACAAACCAAACAAGACCCAATAATGATCAAACAATTACAACAAGAACTCGATAAATTAAGGTCGTTTAATGAGTAAAATAGCTTTTGTAGTGGCTTCACCTGAAACCATTAGCTCCTTTTTATTAGCCTATTTACATGGCTTAGCAGAGCAACATCAAGTGCATGTAATTTGTCCTCTAAATTATAATGAACAAGGGGAGTTACAAACAATTCGTGGTTTAAATAACAATATCACAGTCCATAATGTCACAATTCATCGTGACCCTAAAATATTTGCTGATATTAAATCGCTGTTTAGTTTACACCGTTTGTTTAAAGAGCAAGCCTTTGATGTCGTGCATTCTTATACACCCAAAGCAGGTTTGCTGAGCCAAATTAGCGCCTATTTTGCCGGTATTAAATATCGTTTTCATACCTTTACAGGCCAAGTGTGGGCAACCAAAACTGGTTTAGCGCGTTTTTTCTTAAAAAGTTTAGATAAAATCACTGCCTCGCTTGCGACTTATTGTTTAGTGGATAGCCCATCACAGCAGCGCTTTTTAATTGCTGAAAAGCTGTTAACTAAAAATAATAGTCGGGTGTTATTAAAAGGCTCGGTTTCAGGGGTTAACTTACAACGTTTTAGTTTTTCTGCCCAGACACGATCTAAGTTAAGAGCGGAGCATGGTTTTAACGATGATGATTTCATTTTTATGTTTGTTGGCCGTTTAAAAGTCGACAAAGGTGTACCAGAACTGATCGCGGCTTTTAATCAATTAACCGCTGAATCGCATCACTTGTTAACCGCTAAATTAGTGATCATTGGTAGTGATGAAGAAAACCTAGCCCCTTTGTTAACAGGCAATGAGCATATTCATTATTTAGGCTTTAAAGCCAATGTTCACGAGTATTATTCATTTGCTGATATTTTATCTTTACCCTCACATCGTGAAGGCTTTGGTAATGTTATTATTGAGGCTGCTGCTTGTCAGTTACCCGCTATTGCTTCAAATATTTATGGTTTGTCTGATGCGGTACAAGATGGTTATTCGGGCTATTTGCATCAAGTACGCGAACAAGCGGATATTTATCGTTTAATGAGTCAAGTACTTAACAACCCGGAAGTAATTAAACAAATGCGACAAGATGCCCGCGTACGTGTTGAACAAACCTTTGATGAAGTATTATTAGTGGCGGCATTTTTAGCTTTCTATCAAGAATTTGTTATTGAGGTAAATCAATAAATGTTAAAACGATTATTTGATATTTTTGTATCGGCTTCAGCTTTGTTAGTGTTATCACCGATCATGTTGATTTTATTTATTTTGGTTCATATAAAGCTTGGCTCTCCGTGTTTATTTCGTCAACAGCGCCCTGGTTTAAATGGCAAAATATTTGAAATGTTAAAGTTTCGCTCAATGCGTGATGCTATTGATGAACAAGGGGAACCTTTACCTGACAATGAACGTTTAACACCGTTTGGTTTGAAACTTCGCAGTACCAGCTTAGATGAATTACCTGGGTTATGGAGCGTGCTTAAAGGTGATATGAGCTTGGTTGGGCCTCGGCCATTATTGGTTGAATATTTACCGCTTTATAATCAGCGCCAAGCTAAACGCCATGATGTTAAGCCCGGTATTACGGGCTGGGCACAAATTAACGGTCGCAACAGCTTATCATGGGAAGAGAAATTTGAACTGGATGTTTGGTATGTGGAAAACCGCAGCTTTTGGCTAGATATTAAGATACTATGTTTAACGGTAAAAAAAGTACTGGTTAAAGCCGATATTAGTGCGGAAGGTGAAGTAACAATGACTAAATTTACAGGCTCTTAAGATGACAAAAACATTACCTAAAAACGGCAATAAACGTTTGTTAATTATTGGTGCTGGCGGTCATGGTCGAGTAGTGGCCGATTGCGCCGAGCAGTTAAAGCAATATGATGATATTGCTTTTTTAGATGACTGTTTTGATGAGCAAAATGAAGCGTCACAAGTTAGCAGTCATTGGTCAATTATTGGTAAAGTTGAACTTTGGCAGCATTATTTAGCAGGAACCGACTTTATTGTTGCGTTTGGTAACAATGAATTAAGGCTAAATACTCATCATAGTTTAGTTGCTGGTGGCGCTAACGTTATTTGTGTAATTCATCCGCAAGCGGTTGTTAGTCAATATGCGAGTATTGGTTTAGGTTCAGTTGTGTTAGCAGGCGCAGTGATAAATGTTGATAGCATTATCGGTGAAGCCTGCATTATCAATACCTCCGCAAGTGTTGATCATGACTGCCAGATCGCCAATGGCAGCCATATTTCACCCAATGTCAGCCTAGCTGGAGGTGTCACTGTTGGCGAATTATCATGGTTAGGTATTGGTAGTATTGTTATTCAATATTTGCATATTGCCGCTAACTGCCAAGTGGGCGCTGGTGGTGTCGTAATAAAAAGTCTTGAACAAGCTGGCGTTTATGTTGGTAATCCGGTTCGAAAACTTTAGCAATAGCCAAAAGCTTAAATAAATTTATTTATCTACTTGTAACTAATTAAAAGAATAAACTGAATGCTTAATACTCCATTTTCTCCGTGGCCTAGTTTTTCTCAGCAAGAAATTGCTGCTGTTAGCGCCGTTTTACAATCAAATAAAGTGAATTATTGGACAGGTACTGAAGGACGTGAATTTGAAAAAGAATTTGCCGCATTCAGCGATTGCCAATATGCCGTGGCAGTTGCTAATGGCACATTAGCGTTAGACTTAGCTTTTGCCAGCTTAGATTTACCCAAAGGTGGTGAGGTTATTGTTACTTCACGTACTTTTATTGCTTCCGCTAGCTCTATTGTTACAGCGGGTTTAACACCAGTGTTTGCGGATATTAATCCAGATAGCCAAAATATTGATGCTGATACCATTCGAACGGTAATGACGGATAAAACGGTTGCGATTGTCTGTGTCCATTTAGCCGGTTGGCCTTGTGATATGGCACCTATTATGGCGCTGGCCAGTGAGCACGATTTGTTGGTTATTGAAGATTGTGCTCAAGCACATGGTGCTAAATACCAAGGAAAATCTGTTGGCAGCATTGGTCATATTGGTGCTTGGTCATTTTGCCAAGATAAAATTATGACCACAGGTGGCGAAGGAGGCATGTTAACAACCAATGATGAAACCATTTGGCGTAAAGCGTGGGCGTTTAAAGATCATGGTAAATCGTATGAAGCGGTGTATGAACGTGAGCATGGCAACAGCTATCGTTGGTTACATGAGTCGTTTGGTACCAATTGGCGTTTAACTGAAATGCAATCAACTATTGGCCGTTATCAGTTAACACAAATGACAGCGTGGCAAAAGCAGCGCCAAGCTAATGCCTTAAATATATTTGAAGCTTGCCAAGGGTTTGACTTTATTCGGGTTCCTAAAATACCCGATAACATTCAGCATGCCTTTTATAAATGTTATGTTTTTGTTGAGCCTGACAAGTTACCAACAGGTATAACTCGAGATAGCATAATAGAAAAAATCACCGAGCAAGGTGTGCCATGTTTTAGTGGTAGTTGTTCAGAAGTTTATAAAGAAAAAGCATTTGATAATACAGGTTATCGACCTAAACATGCACTAGCTAATGCTCAAGCATTAGGCGACACCAGCTTAATGTTTCTGGTTCATCCAACATTAACCCGTGAAGAAATGGACAAAACGGTTGAAGTGATCAAAAGCACCTTCAATTTATTACGTTAGTATATAAGCTCATATGTTTGTTAAGTGATGGCTTTATTAAGGGTAGGCATAGTGTTGCTTTGCCCTTATTGATTGAACTAATCTAATACCAATCCGTATAAACTCCCCTTTTTATTTCAAAGTACCTCTTAAATTCATTCCATAGACAACTATTTCCGTTAAAGGAATGTTAACAATTGCCAATATCTTTTTGTTGATGTATTGTTTAAATATAAAAAAATAAATTCAAAATTGAAGCTTTCAGGGGTTGTATGTACCAATTTATCAGCTATAAATATCGACGCTATATACCGATATTATCCGCGATCATCCTTACTAGTATGGTTATTTTTCCTAGCCTATCATTTGCAAAGACGATATATGTTGCGACTGACGGTAATGATAACAATGACGGTTCCAGTAACGCTCCCTACGCGAGTTTCAACAAAGTTAATGATGTTATTAGCGCCGGTGATACGGTAATAATAAAAGAAGGCACTTATCGACAAACCTTACGTATTAATGAAAGTGGTACAGAGCAAAGCCCAATTATCATTAAGGCTGAAGAAGGAGAAGAGGTCAAAATTGTCGGCACAGAAGTGGTTACTGGCTGGTCGAATTATCAAGGCGATATCTACCAAGCAAGTGTTGATATGGCAATAGATGAGGAGTTTCGGCAGGTTTATTTAAATACTGAAGCTGAGGTTCAATTATTGCAACTTGCTCGTTGGCCAAATGATAGCGACAATAATATTTTTACTATTGATGCGGTTGAAATTAATAGTAAAGGTACAACATCAAGCTTTTCTTCCTCCGGCATTCCAAATACCGATTTAACTGGCGGTTATGTTTGGTATTTAGGTGCGCATTCAGGCACAAGCTGGACCAGAAAAATTACCAGCTCAAGCACAACCAATATTTCGTTTGAAGCAATTAATGACCAAAAGTGGCCGTTTAATCCACATGCTCCAACGATTCTACGCCATAACAACTATGGTCGCTATTTTGTTTTTGGCAAATTGAGTTTACTCGATCACGCCAATGAATGGTTTTATGATGCACAGCAAAAATTACTTTATTTACAAACAGCTGATGGCGAAATGCCAGCAGATACGGCTATTGAAATTGCCGCGCGCAAGGAAGCTATCGATTTAGTGGGTGATTACATTACGGTTGATAATATTCATGTGTTTGGCGGTAATGTTCGAATTGAAGGCGATTATAACACCTTAAAAATAGTAATGTGCAGCATGGCCTGCAACGACTTGATGAACTTGATAATACTAATGCTCAAGTGGGTGACGGCTCGGTAGAGGTAATTGGTACTAATAGTAAGGTTATAGGTAATACCATTGAGCATGGCTCACTGAATGGCATTTATGTGCATGGTTGGGGTGGCCGAGGCTTAAATACCCGCATTGAAGAAAATACTATCCGTTATTTTGATACCTTAGGCATTCATGCAAGTCCTATTCGTGTTACGGCAGATAACGCCATTATTTTAAAGAATACTTTAGCTTATACCGGCAGAGATGGCGTGTTTTTACCCAGTAAAAATAGTGAGTTTGCTTACAACGATGTTTCTTATGCCGGCTTAATTAATAATGATGGTGGTGTTTTTTATGTTGTTGGTAATGAAGAAGATAAAAACACGCATATTCATCATAACTGGTTCCATGATTCTGTCGGGCCAGCGTATTCTGACGGACGAACAGCAGGTATTTACTTAGACAATAACAGTAATTTCTATCAGGTTGATCATAACGTGGTTTGGAATGTCACTTGGTCTGGCGTACAGTTAAATTGGGCTAATTGGAATAATAATATTTATCACAATAGCTTTATCAATGTCGGTCAGGCCATGGGGGAATGGATTAATGGCTATGAGCGTAAGAATAACCGAGTTTGGAATAATTACAGTAGTATTGGTGACTGGCTTGTTGATCCGGCTTATGACTTAGATAGTAATTTAATTGAACCTAGTGTTAATGAATTAGTTGATACTGAAAATTTAAATTTTATGCCAAAAAATAATTCAATGTTAATAGATAGCGGCCGAATTATTACAGACTTTGCCAAACCTTACGCGGGTCCTATGGTGGATATTGGCGCTTATGAATTAGGCGGCATTCATTGGACTGCAGGTGTGAACGCAATCTTAGATAATTGTGTTGAATGCCAAAGTGATCCAAACAGTGCGCCTGTTGTTACTCCTGAACCAGAGCCGACTCCGGAGCCTGAGCCTGAACCAGAACCAACACCTGAGCCAGAACCTACGCCAGATCCTGACCAAGAAGTAAGTACATCATCTTCAGGAGGTGGAGCAGGCTCAATGCTTTCTTTATTATTTATGTTGTTAATGGTTAAGCGTCGTTTAGATAATATTTTGAAGAAATAATTGATATTTATGATAATAAAAAGCCAGCTTGAAGCTGGCTTTTTTTGGTAAATGCAATTGGCGTTATTGACGCTTCATTGAATCAAAAAATTCATCATTAGTTTTGGTCATGGCTAATCTATCGATCATAAACTCCATGGCGTCCGTTTCGCTCATTTCATGAACAATTTTACGTAGTATCCACATTTTTTGTAACTCGTCTGGTTTAGTAACCAATTCTTCACGACGAGTACCACTGCGATTAATATGAATAGCAGGGAAAACACGTTTTTCCGCAATTTTACGGCTTAAGTGCAATTCCATGTTACCGGTACCTTTAAACTCTTCATAGATAACTTCATCCATTTTAGAGCCAGTATCAACAAGTGCTGTTGCAATAATTGTTAAGCTACCACCTTCTTCAATGTTACGAGCAGCACCAAAAAAGCGTTTTGGACGATGCAGGGCATTAGCATCCACACCGCCGGTTAGGATTTTACCTGATGAAGGAATAACCGTGTTGTAAGCACGTGCTAAACGGGTTATTGAGTCTAATAAAATAACCACGTCTTTTTGTGCTCAGTTAAACGTTTAGCTTTTTCAATAACCATTTCAGCTACTTGTACGTGACGGCTAGCAGGCTCATCAAATGTTGAAGCAACAACTTCACCTTTAACTAGGCGTTGCATCTCAGTAACTTCTTCTGGACGTTCATCAATAAGTAATACCATTAATTCACATTCAGGATGGTTATGGGCAATACTTTGAGCGATGTTTTGTAATAATAAGGTTTTACCGGCTTTTGGTGGGGCAACAATCAAACCACGTTGACCTTTACCAATAGGAGCGGCTAAATCAAGAACACGAGCAGTAATATCTTCTGTTGAACCATTACCACGTTCCATGGTTAAGCGTTCGTTTGGATGAATAGGAGTTAAGTTTTCAAATAAGATTTTATTGCGAGAGTTTTCTGGTCGGTCAAAGTTAACTTCATTAACTTTTAATAAGGCAAAATAGCGTTCGCCGTCTTTCGGTGGGCGTATTTTCCCGTGAACCGTATCACCCGTACGTAGGCTAAAACGTCTTATTTGGCTCGGTGATACATAAATATCATCAGGGCCAGCTAAGTACGATGAATCTGCCGAGCGAAGAAAGCCAAAACCGTCTTGAAGAATTTCCAAGGCGCCACCGCCAAAAATATCTTCACCACTTTTAGCGTGAGCTTTTAAAATAGCGAAAATGACGTCTTGTTTACGGTGTCTAGCAAGGTGCTCTAATTTCATAGACTCGGCTAGCGCGATTAATTCGTTAATTGATTTTTCTTTAAGTTCGGTAAGATTCATAGTTGAGTATTCTTATTCATTGAATAGGTTTTGCTCGGCGTAATGCCAAAAATTTTGAATAGGGTGTTGTTTATCAGAAAAGTATTCTTCGTTGAATGCTAAAGTTAGCACTAAAAGTTTAAATGGTAAAGGGAGTCGTTAATTTTTAACCATTTATTTAATAAAATGTCATAAAAAAGCCTACATAATTGTAGGCTTTAGTATTTATTATAAGTTGTTATCTAAAAATTCTTTCAATTGAGTTTTTGATAACGCACCTACTTTAGTGTCAGCAATGCTGCCATCTTTAAATAATAATAAGGTTGGAATACCACGGATACCATATTTAGGTGGTGTCAGTGTGTTTTGGTCAATATTTAATTTACCAACAGTCACTTTACCTTCGTATTCTTCAGCAATATCATTTAGTAATGGAGCTATCATTTTACAAGGTCCACACCATTCAGCCCAGAAATCAACTAATACAGGGCCTGATGCATTAATTACATCTGTATCGAAACTATCATCTGTTAACTGAACTATTTTATCGCTCATTTCTTTCTCCGTTGTACTAAATGTACTTATATAAGTACTAATTTTTTAAGGCACTATTGCCAATTGATTTGGATTATAACCGCATCGTAATAAAGATTCTATCGTCGCTATATAACTCTTTTTTATTTAAAAATCTAAAGTTATTAAAGATAAAGGGAACTTATCCTATAGCGGATCAGAGATATTGTTTTTTATTGCCGGTTTATGGTGTTAAGCTAGCGCCATGAAAAAAACACATTTAACTGATACTAAATTCGCCGAGCTTGGTTTAGCTCCACAAGTTGTTACCGGGCTTCATGCCATGGGATTTCACAACTGCACTTCTATTCAGGAAAATCATTACCTATTTTATTAGCAGGTAAAGATATTGCTGGACAAGCGCAAACAGGCGAAGGAAAAACAATTGCTTTTTAGCAGCAACATTTCACCACTTATTAAAACAACCAGCACCTGAACATAATCAGCCTAGGCTTTGATTATGGCGCCAACGCGAGAGCTTGCTATTCAAATTCATCGTGATGCGCTTGAAATGGCAAAATCTACCGGTTTACGGCTTGGTATTGTTTATGGGGGCGAAGGTTATGAAAGTCAACGTTTAGAACTTGAAGCTGGCGTAGATATTTTAATAGGAACCTGTGGCCGCTTAATTGATTACTTAAAACAAGGCATTTATAAGCTTGATCATATTGAAGCGATAGTGCTTGATGAAGCCGATCGCATGTTCGATTTAGGCTTTATAAAAGACATTCGTTATATGTTCAGAAAAATGCCAGCGCCAACTGAGCGTTTAAGCATGCTATTTTCTGCGACTTTATCTTTTAGAGTAAAAGAATTAGCTTTTGAGCACATGAATGAGCCCGAAAGTGTGGAAGTTGCGCCAGAGCAAAAACAAATTTACGTATTTCCGAAGAACTATTTTATCCATCAAACGAAGATAAAATGGCGTTATTGCAAACCTTAATTGAAGAAGAATGGCCAGACAAGGCGATTATATTTGCTAATACCAAACATAGTTGTGAAAACGTCCATGCTCATCTTGAAGCTGATGGCATTCGAGTAGGCTTGTTAACTGGTGATGTTATCCAGAAAAAGCGTTTAAAAATTCTTGAGCAATTTACTAGCGGGCAATTAGATATCTTAGTGGCAACTGATGTTGCGGCTCGTGGTTTACATATTCCAAGCGTAACCCATGTTTTTAACTATGATTTACCTGATGATTGTGAAGATTATGTTCATCGTATTGGTCGTACTGGCCGAGCAGGTGAAACCGGTCATGCCATTAGCTTTGCTTGTGAAGACTCGGTATTTAATTTACCAGCCATTGAAACGTATATTGAACATAGCTTACCGGTCAGTAAATATGATCGAGATTCATTATTAACAGATTTACCCAAACCTAAACCGCGTCCACGTCGTCATAAACCGCATAATGGTGGGCAAAACCGTGGTCGTTCAGGTGGGCACCGTAGGAATTAATTGTTTATGGCTTCATCTCCTTTATATGCGGTTATCGATTTAGGATCGAATAGTTTTCATATGCTGGTTACCCGTTTGCTTGCTGAAAGTGTGCAAACGGTAGATAAAGTTAAACGTAAGGTTAGGTTAGCTTCCGGTTTAAATAGCGAAAACGTCTTAAGCGAAGAAGCCATGTTGCGTGGTTTAGAGTGTTTAAGTTTTTTTGCCGAACGACTACAAGATATCCCCGAACAAAACATTAAAGTGGTCGCCACGGCCACTTTACGTATTGCCAAAAATGCCGATGAATTCTTAGCGCGCGCAGAAAAAATTCTTAATCGTAAAATTAATTTATTATCGGGTATCCAAGAAGCCGAAACTATTTATTTAGGCGTTGCCCACACCAGTAATTGTGAAGGTAAACGGTTAGTTTTAGACATTGGTGGTGCCAGTACTGAATTAATTGTTGGTGAAGAGTTTAGTGCAAAAAAAAAGTACAGAGCTTAAATTTAGGTTGTGTTACTTTCAACAATGCATACTTTGCTGATGGCTTATTGAATTTGCATAATTTTCAGCAAGCCATTAATGCCGCGAAAACCATGTTAGCACCTGAAGTACCAAGTTACCGAGCGATCGGCTGGGAGTCGGTTTTGGGTGGCTCAGGTACTATGCAGGCATTATCTGAAGTATTAATGGCAAGACAAAAACCGGCCATTATTACTTTAGCTTTCTTACATGATTTCCAAGCTGAGTTAATCGCTTGTCAAAGTGTTAAAACTATTAATATTCATGGTTTGCAAGCTGAGCGACAACCGGTTATCGCAAGTGGTTTAGCAATATTGATTGCGCTATTTGAATCGTTAGAGATCAAACAATTGCAGCTTTCAAGCGGCGCATTGCGTGAAGGTTTGTTATATGAAATGTTGCCGGACATGAAAAATCAAATGATCCGCCAACGCACCATTCATTCATTAGCTGAACGCTTTCATATCGATCAACAGCAAAAGTTTACGCATTGCGGTGCAAATGGATTTATTGTTTGATTTACTCAGTGCCGAATGGCAATTAGAACGAGATAATAGCTACCAGTTATTAATGACCGCGTGTGCTTTGCATGAAGTGGGCTTGTTATTAGCTTATAAATACCACCAACAGCACGGCGCTTATATTTTAAGACATGCTGAATTACCTGGCTTTGATCAAGCTGATCGCCAATTAGTGGTGGCATTAGTTAAAAGTTATAAAGCGGATATTGACGTAAAATTACTGAAAGAACAAGCTGCTGTTAGTTTTGAAAAAGCACAGCAATTATTGATGATTTTACGTTTATCGGTAATTTTATCACGCAGACGTCACGACGACGTTTTACCGCCATTTTCCGTTTCTGTTTTTGAACAAACGTTAACGTTAGAAATCCCCGCGCTGTGGCTCGATAGCCATCCATTAATTAAAGATGAGTTGTTACAAGAAAACTTATATTTGGCTGAGCTTGGTATCAAAGTTCAACTGCAATAGTTTATCTCACTGTTAAGGCTATAATTTCTTCGGCTTTTCATTAAAAACTCTTGTTAGTTTTAAGATGAATTCATTAAACTGTTTGTGGTTTAACACATTTTTATGAATTCATAACTTAAGGATAAACATTATGGCATCAGAAGAAAATTCAACTGTTGACGCATCAGTTGAAGCCGCTAGTCAAATAGTGAGCGACAAAGTAGAAACGGCAGAGCATTATTTACAGTTATTAGCTGACAACAGTGTTCAGTTTGCCACCAGCTTATTGCTGGCGATTGTTGTTTGGATTGTTGGCCAATGGCTGATCAAACGTATTATTCGTGTTGCTGAAGTGGCAATGGATAAGCGTAAAGTAGAAATAACCTTACACAATTTTTTAGTTAATATTATTAGCTTTGTTTTAAAAAGGCATTTTGATCATCATATTTGCATCGATGATTGGGGTTCAAACAGCTTCTTTAATTGCTATGTTAGGTGCCGCAGGTTTAGCGATTGGTTTAGCCTTACAAGGTAGCTTAGCTAACTTTGCTGGTGGTGTGTTAATTCTATTATTTAAACCGTTTAAGTCTGGCGATGTCATTGAAGCGCAAGGGTTTGTTGGTCGTGTATTAGAAATTCAAATTTTTAATACTATCGTGTTAACCTTAGATAACCAACGCGTTATTATGCCAAATGCGATATTATCAAATGGTTGTGTAAAAAATATTTTTGCCGAAGAAACTCGCCGTGTCGATTTAACCTTTGGCGTTAGTTATGGCGATGATTTAATTCGAGTAAAAGAGATTTTACGTAATATTGTTGCGGCTGATGAGCGTATTTTAAAAGATCCTGAAACGGATATTTTTATTGCTGAGCATGCTGCCAGTTCAATTAATATTTTAGTGCGTCCTTGGGTGAAATCTGAAGATTATTGGCCGGTTTATTTTGGCTTAACAGAAAAAGTGAAATTAGCCTTTGATCAAGAAGGGATCACAATTCCTTTCCCACAACGCGATGTTCATATTATTCAGCAAGCGGATTAATTAACCTTGTGTTATTAATGAATGTTAGCAGTAAAAAGGCCGATTATTCGGCCTTTTTTATTATCATAACCTGAGCTTATACGGAATGGTATTAGGTTATGACGACAATATTGAGAGGTGTTTTTATGATGACAATTCAAGATAAGCTGCGCACTGTTGTGGCAAGCGTAGTTAAACAATTAATGGCGTGTTTATTATTAACCGGTTTGTTTGTGCCTGCCTATGGCTCCCAGAAAATGGCTGATGAACATAAACGCTGGCTAAAAGAAAAAGTTTGCTGCTCAGCATCAACAATTAATACCGATAGTGGCTGTTGCTGATATTTTTTATGGTTGTGATCAAGCTCGTCATCAAGGCCGCGTTGGTATGCCGATTAAAAGCCTTATCATAGGGATGGATAAAAATGAATTAGCTGAAAAGTTAATTGCCTGTTTGGCAGGGCAAAGTATTCAATCTGAGCAGGCGATTAATTTTGGTTTGATCGGCTGCTTTACCGAACAATTTGCTTATTTACCGAAAGCTGAGCAACACGAAAAACTCGCCCAAGTAACTACGGCATTAACGACCCTCAGTTATCAAGAACGACAAAAAAGTTTTACCCAGTGCACGACATTACAAGCCATTGATTATTTAAAATAAGAGAATAGCGGCGCTCGCCGCGGTAAATGTTACAAAGTCCTTACAATTACATCTAAAAAATTGCGCTGTTATATCAATAAGTTCATACTTTGTAACAATTACCCGAAGATATTCACGGTTAATCTTTTTCAATCTGCATTTTTTATCATATATTGAGATTATTCAAACGAGTGCAATGGTGAAAACAATGGGACAAGAAACTCAAAAAATATTAGTGGTTGATGATGATATGCGTTTGCGTGGATTACTTGAACGCTATTTGGTTGAGCAAGGCTTTGTTGTGCGAAGTGCGGCAAACTCTGAGCAGATGGATCGTTTGTTAGCACGTGAAAATTTTCACTTATTAGTGCTCGATTTAATGTTGCCAGGCGAAGATGGTTTATCTATTTGTAAGCGATTACGTAAGCAAAACAATGATATTCCGATTGTCATGCTAACCGCTAAAGGTGATGAAGTAGATCGTATTATCGGGTTAGAAATTGGTGCTGATGATTATATGCCTAAGCCGTTTAATCCACGTGAGTTATTAGCACGTATAAATGCAGTGTTAAGACGTCGAGTGCAAGAAGCACCAGGTGCACCTTCGTTAGAAGAAAATATAATTCAGTTTGGTGATTACCAACTCAACCTTGCTACCCGTGAGATGCGCAAGGGCGAAGAAAACATGCCTTTAACCAGTGGTGAATTTGCTGTGTTAAAAGCGTTAATTACTCATCCGAGAGAGCCACTTTCACGTGATAAGTTAATGAATCTAGCCCGTGGTCGAGATTATTCGGCACTTGAACGCAGTATTGATGTACAAGTTTCAAGATTACGCCGCATGTTAGAAGAAGATCCAACCAAACCTCGCTATTTACAAACCGTGTGGGGCTTAGGTTATGTGTTTGTTCCTGATGGTAAAGATGTTGCGTAATCAAATAACACCTACTCAGCAGTTGAGCGTTTAATGAAAATTGTGCCACGCAGTGCCTTCGGGCAAACGGTATTATTGATTGGCATGTTGTTAATGCTTAATCAAGTTGTCTCGTATGTTTCAATAGCGCTCTATATTATTCAGCCGTATTCGCAACAAATGAACGAGCTCTTGGCGAAGCAAATTCGCGTGGTATTTATTGATGTTGATGATTCCTCGATTAGTCCAGCGATGGCGGAAGCGTTTCATTTAGAAACAGGTATAGGTGTGTATCGCGAGCGTGACGCACTAAAAATTGGTTTAGCGGAAGCGTTATATTATCCCCATCGTTCAGAAGAAATGTCATTGTTATTAGATGGGCCTGCGGAAGTGCGTATTTCCCAAGGCGATCAATATCTTTTTTGGATCAGACCCCCCCAAGCCCCCAGTTTATGGGTAAAAATTCCGCTGTCAGGTGTTGAAGAAAGTAACTTATCGCCTTTAGTTTTGGTGTTAATGGTGATCGGAAGTTTAAGTGTTATTGGTGGTTGGCTGTTTGTTCGGCAGTTAAATAGGCCGTTAAAAGCACTGCAAATTGCAGCACAAGAAGTTGGCCGAGGTGAATTCCTAAACCGTTACAAGAGCAAGGTACCAGTGAAATTGTGGCGGTAACTGAAGCATTTAACCGGATGTCAAAAGGCATTGAAGAGTTAGAAAATGATCGAAACTTATTAATGGCGGGTATTTCACATGATTTACGAACGCCATTAACCCGTATTCGATTAGCGTCTGAAATGATGTCTTGCCAAGATGAGTTTCTAAAAGAAGGTATCGAAAATGATATCGACGATATGAATGCCATTATTGACCAGTTTATTGATTATATTCGACCGGATAAAAATGCCCCAGAAGCGCTAGATCTTAATATGTTGGTTGAAGAGGTTGTGCACGCGGAAAAAGTGCATGGGAGAGCGTTTACGTTTACTCCTGATACCAACTTACCTGTGATCATGGTGAAATACATTGCGATTAAACGTGTATTAGCTAATTTGATCCAAAATGCCTTACGTTATACCGATGGTGATATTAAAGTAAGTACTGGCCTAGCTGAGCAAGGTTACGTTTACATGGAAGTACTTGATCAAGGTAGTGGCATTAGCGAAGCTGAAATTGACCGTTTGTTTCAACCCTTTACTCAAGGTGATACCGCACGTGGTACCGAAGGCTCCGGTCTGGGTTTAGCGATCATTAAACGGATAACAGACAGCCATGGTGGTAAAGTTATTTTGAAAAACCATCCTGATGGCGGCTTACAAGCACGAGTACTTTTACCTTTGAATAATGTTCCCCGGAACAAAATCTCAAGTTAATTTAATGCCGTAATAAAGAAAGCAACTGCTAGAAAGCAAGTTGTTACCCTGAGTTCAAGTTAAATAAAAATATCAGTCTTTCATGAAGTTAGTTATTAGCTTTGTGTTATTTTAGCTTTGATTTAATTCTTGAGTTAAGCTTTATAAGGGCTGTTTTTTACTTCCTATTCTTAACGTCTTATCGCTATTTCAGCACCTCTCGATAAAAAATAGTACTGGCTAATTGTCTAATTTAACCTTATATTGTCTACAATTAACAAATTAACGTAGGCAAAGGTGTTGTCATATTGAACAACTTCATTGACAATAGACCATTGCGATTACGTACTTATTTATAATAATTTTAAGAGAAATTTGAATGTATCAATCAAGTCGAAATGCTCTGTTTTACGCTTTTATTGTTTCAATAGGCGGTTTTATTTTTGGTCTTGATATCATGCTGATATCAGGTACTTTCCAGTATACCTCTATTGAATTTGGTTTAACGGCACTAGAAAAAGGCAATATTGCTGCGGCACCTAATTACGGCGCACTCATTGCGTTATTAGTGGCCGGCTTTTTTTGTGAACGCCTAAGGTCGTAAAAAACGCTACAAATTATTGCCGCGTTATATGTTATTTCAGCTGTCGGCTCTGCTTTAGCGCCAAGTTATTTTTGGTTGTTTAGTGCGCGTTTAATTGGTGGCTTAGCCTTTACCTCGCTTAGTTTAGCGTCTATGTATATTGGTGAAATTGCGCCGGCGAATATTCGAGGTAAATTAGTTGGCTTAAATCAACTTAATATTGTGTTAGGTATTTTGGCGGCAACTATTTTAAATTACTATTTTGTTGATATTGCTAGCAGTGGTGCACAATGGGCAGCAGATATAGGCTTAAATCAACAAACGGTATGGCGCTGGATGTTAGGTATAGAAATATTACCGGCATTGATCTGGTTTGCTTTGTTATTTTTGATCCCTGAAAGCCCGCGTTGGTTAGTGTTAAACCATAAACAAGCGCAAGCACATAAAGTATTAGAGAAGTTAATTCCAAAAGATAAAATAGAACATGAATATCAACAAATTGTTCATAGTTTAGAAAATACCGATCATTCTTTGTCGTACATGGAACAGTTAAAACTGCTTTTTGGTAAAGGTATTCGTGTCGCGTTAGTCATAGGTGTATTAATGGCTGCGATACAAGCGCTTTCTGGTATGAATGCTGTGTTATCGTTTATGCCGATGATTTTTCAACAAGTTGGTGGTGGTGCCGATGCCTTTGTGCAATCTATTTGGGTGAGTTTAATTGGCAGTTTCTTCACTGTCATTGGCTTAGTGTTAATTGATAAATTAGGTCGTCGGGTGATTTTATTAGGCGGTTTAATCGCATGTACTGTCAGTATGGCCTTAGTCACTTATGGCTTTTATGATGCTACTTATACAATTACTGCCGACGCGCTGAGTAAATTAGCCACTACTATTGATACTACAACGTTAAGCTCTATTGTTGGTATTCAATATGGTAGCGATATTGAATTTAAAGCTGCGGTTATTAACCTTATCGGTCAAAGTAACTTTACCTTAATTGAAACTGATTTGTTATTTGCCGCAACAGATATTCAAGGCATGTTAGTGCTGATTGGTATTGTGGTATTTGTTTGTTCTTATAACTTCTCGTTAGGGCCGATTTTATGGATATTATTCTCTGAAATTTTCCCAACTAAGGTACGAGCTATTGCGATTACGTCAAGCGCCTTAGTGGCGACAATTTTTGGCGGTATTATTGTACCTACCTTCTTCCCATGGCAATTAGAGAACTTAGGGGCAACCTTAACCTTCTTAGTTTATGGTAGTTTCTGTTTAATTGGTTTTGTCATTATGGCCAAGCTTATTCCTGAAACCAAAGGGAAAACCATTGAAGAAATTGAAGAGATGTTAGTGAAAAAATAACCAATGTAAAATTAGGAATAAAAACAAAAAAGGCGTTAACTGTTACAGTTAACGCCTTTTTTGATAAGTGAATTTTTAATGTTTGGTTTTGTTTAACACACCCGCTAATTGCTGTTCGTCAAACGCGTAAGTGGTTAAGCAAAAGTCACAGGTCATGCTGACACAGCCTTCATCGGCAAGAATGTTTTTTAACTCATCAACACTGAATTGACTGATCGCAGTTAAACATTTTTCTTCGGAACAAGTACATTGATAATTGACCGCTTGTGGTTCAAAATTCTGACTTCTTCCTGATGGTATAAACGATATAATAATTCTTGCGCTGGTAAGCTAAAAATTTCTTCCGCTTTTATGGTATTTGTTAGTTGGCATAAATGCTCGTAGTCGGCAACTTGTTGCGCTTTATCATTACCATCGGGTAATAATTGAATTAAACTACCAGCGACTTTTTGCTGAGCTAAATCAGTAAATAACCAAATGGTAGTTGGAATTTGATCAGAGCTTTCAAAATAGTTAGCTAAACATTCGGCTAATGTTGGCTTTTCTAAAGCAACCACCCCTTGATAAGGCTCACCTTGATCTGGACGAATGGTTATTACCATCACTCCTTTGCCAATTAAGCCTTGTAAACCACAGGCATCGGTTTCTTGTTCTAATTTAGCGATACCACGCATTTGTTGTTGGTCGTTACCGTTAATTACCATGTAAGCTAACGGTCCATCACCTTGTAATTGTACCGATATTTCACCTTTAAATTTTAAGGTGGCGGTTAACAAACAGGTGGCGGCTAACAATTCTCCTAATAAGGTTTTAACACCGTCTGAATAGGTATGATTAGCAATAATTTCTGGAAAACTTTGCTCTAACTGTACAAGCTCGCCACGGCATGCTTGTTATCAAATAAAATAGCGATTTAATACATCGGTGTGTGACATGGATATTAGATCTCTTTCTTTAAGTTGTCTGATCTGTCTACGTTGTTTTTATCGGGTTTGCTATCACTTGCTGGGCTTAATAAAACCCCCTTGTTTACGAGCAAGTGCGGTTTTTCTCAGGGTTTTAATACTATCTCCCGTGCTGTTTCTGTGTATAAGGTCATGGCAAAGTGGTATCTTTACGTTTATCCGCAAGCGCAATAACTTTTACTTCTTTTTCATCAAAACCTTGACGAATTTTTATGGTATCGCTAAGGTTAACGATCTTACCTGACTTAGTGCGTTGACCATTATAAAACACCTTGCCGCCATCGATCATCTGTTTGGCAATAGCGCGCGTTTTATAAAATCGTGCAGCCCAAAGCCACTTATCTAAGCGATAGCTATTTTCTGATTTTTTTGGGGAACTTGCGGCATTTTATTTACTCGAAATGAACACGCTGAAAATTGCCGTAAAGTTAGCATAAAGCCCGAATTTTCTCTACTTGTGTCGTACTATGTTACAAAATTTAATAAAAATAAGTGTAGATAGCTTGTTGCTTGGCGGTAGGTCAAGTATTATCTGTAGGCTAATAATATTGCTTTCTATAATTATAATTTTAAAACATGCAGTTACCTAATAACATCTCATCCAGTTTAGCTTTTTGTTGCCAAACTTTAACAAAAATTGCCCAAAGTGGTCGCAATTATTTATTGGGTTATATTGCGTTTTGTCAATGAGTTGATTGTTAATTGCGGCACCTGAAAATCCTGCTCAGCAAAACTTTTTCGTCAACAACAAATCAACCCCGAACAGAAGCTAAAAAAAATACGGTTGATATTGCAGAATTGAAAGCGTTAAATTTGTTTGGTAATTACACTGAAAAATCAGCGCGACCGGTTAACCAAGTAAGCGATGAAGTAAAAGATGCGCCTGAAACTAAATTGAATTTAACTTTGTCGGGTGTTGTCGCTAGTAATGATAAAAATATTGCCGTCGCCGTTATTGAAAATAGCGGTAAACAAAATACCTTAGGTATTGGCGATAAAATTGAAGGCACAAGAGCGATATTAGAACAGGTTTATTTTGATCATGATCATAAAACATGCGGGTAAATTAGAAACCTTAATGTTAGATGGCATTAAATATAATAAAAATGTTGCTACGTCACCAAGTCAGGCAAAAGTAAAAACCACAAGTCAATCGAGTAGTGTTAATTGATAATCGCAATAACCAAGCATTAAGTGAGCGAGTAAGTGATCTTAAAGCCACTATCACCGGCGACCCTGGGAAAATTACAGACTATTTACGTATTACACCTAAGATGCAAAATGGTGAAACTGTTGGTTACTTATTAATGCCAGGGAAAAATCCTGAGTTTTTTAAAGCGTCTGGTTTGAAATCGAGGCGATGTTGCCGTTCAAATGAATGGTTTTGATTTAACGTCACCATGATGCCGCTCAAGCGTTACAAGCATTAAAGACTGAACCTGAGGTTGCCTTATGGGTTGACCGAGATGGTGAAGTAACAGAAATACTTTTTAGTATTGAGAATTAGTAATGAGGAATTTTTTCATGCGCCCATTTATCCGCGCTTTGTATCTTAGAAAAATAATCACTAAAAAAACAATCATTGCGGCTGCCAGCGCATTACCTCTTTCCGCGAGCTTATTTAGTGCGCAGTTATTAGCGGCTGAATTTCAACCTCAATTTAAAAATACTGAAATTAGTGAGTTTGTTACCACGGTAGGTAAAAGTTTACGTAAAACCATGATCGTTGATCCCAACGTACGTGGAAAAATTAATGTGCGTAGTTACGACGTTTTAACACAAGAGCAGTATTATCAATTTTTCTTAAACGTGTTAGACGTGTATGGTTTTGCTGCCGTAGAAATGGACAACAACAATTAAAATTGTTCGTAAATAAAGATGCCAAAACCGCCGCTATACCGGTAGTGAATGAAGAAAACCCAGGTGTTGGTGACATGATGGTTACCCGCGTGGTGGAAGTTAAAAATGTTACTGTGCGTGAGTTAGTACCTTTATTACGTCAGCTTTCTGATAATGGTGGCGGTGGTAACGTAGTTAACTATGATCCGGCAAACGTGATTATGATCACAGGTACCGCGGCGGTCGTTAATCGCTTAGTACAAATTATTGAACGTGTTGATCGCGCTGGTGATCAAGCCGTACAAATTATTAAGTTAAAATATGCTTCTGCCAGTGAAATGGTGCGCATTGTTGAGGCGATGAACAGCTCTTCAGGCAATGCTAAAGGGTCAAGTACACCCGGATTTTTAATTCCTAAAATTGTTGCTGATGATCGTACCAACAGTGTGATTGTTAGCGGTGAACGTCAAGCTAGAGAACGTGTAGCTTCATTAATTGAACGCTTAGACAGCGAATTAGAAACCAGCGGAAACACTCGAGTTTATTATCTTAAATATTCTAAAGCTGAAGAGTTAGTGCCGGTTTTAAAAGGCGTGAGTGAATCCATTGCTGCTGAAGAAAACAGCAGTAAATCGTCTAGTTCTCGCAAGGGTTCGTCAAAACGTGATATCAGCATTGATGCTCATGATGATACCAATACCTTAGTGATCACTGCTGAACCCGATATGTTGCGTTCATTAGAAGCGGTTATTCGTCAATTAGATATTCGTCGTGCGCAAGTGTTAGTTGAAGCGATTATTGTTGAAGTATTTGAATCTGACGGTGTTAACTTAGGTATTCAATGGTTTTCAGAAAAAGGCGGTTTTACCCAGTTTAATAATGGACCAGCCTCGATTGGTAGTGTTGCTGCAGGAGCCGAAGCGGCGAAATCTACTAAAGGTGATTATGTTCCAGCGGAATACAATAGTGATAATGTCTTAATAAAAGAAGGCTTTTATCAAAATGATACCAAAGGTGATTATAGTCTTCTTGCCCAAGTACTAGGCAGTGTTAACGGCATGATGTTTGGGGTGATGAAAGATGATTGGGGTGCAATTGTACAAGCGGTCAGTGCTGATACCAATTCAAACATTCTAGCAACACCGAGTATTACCACCTTAGATAACGAAGAAGCTTATTTTATTGTTGGTCAAGAAATTCCAATTATTACTGGCTCAACATCATCAAGTAATAATTCCAACCCATTTCAAACGGTTGATCGCCAAGAAGTAGGTATTAAACTAAAAGTTACCCCACAAGTGAATGAAGGTTCAGGAGTTCAGTTAACTATTGAGCAGGAAGTGTCTTCGGTAAGTGGTGCTACAGGTGTTGATATTGCTATTAATAAACGTGAAATTAAAACCACGGTAATGGCAGACGATGGCGGTACCGTTGTTTTAGGTGGCTTAATTGATGAAGATGTACAAAGAAAGTGTGCAAAAGTGCCATTATTAGGCGATATCCCATTTTTAGGTCATTTATTTAAATCAACTTCTAATACCACCCGTAAACGTAACTTAATGGTGTTCTTGCGAGCTACCATAGTACGTGACGGCAAAATGATGAATGAGCTGACTAAAAATAAATATAACTACATGCGTGCTAATGAAATTTTACGTCAAGAAGAAGGCTTAGCATTGTTACCTGATGACGACTTACCGTTATTACCGGAATGGAATGATGCTTTATCATTACCACCGACATTTGATGAATATATGCAAGAAAATGCTAAGAAAAAAGCCGAAAATCAGCAAAAAGAACAAGAATAATGACAACAGATAACACACAAACTATTCCTGAACTTTCAGCCATTGCTGCTGAAAGTGATTTGTTGGAAGATGAAATATCATTAGAAGACACCAGTGTGTTTCGGTTGCCATTTAGTTTTGCTAAGCGTTTTAATGTTGCGGTTTCAGCTACGGATGATGGTTTTTTATTGCATTGTTTGGCGGATGTGTCTGCAACCGCCTTATTAGAAGTACGCCGTATTTTAAAAGCACCGTTTGAAATTAATATTCAACCGTTGGCGGAGTTTGAAAAACTTCTAACCCAAGCGTATCAACGTGATTCATCTGAAGCACAGCAAATGATGGAAGATATTGGCAACGAAGTTGATTTGTATTCGTTAGCTGATGAAATGACTGAAACCGAAGACTTGCTTGAAAACGAAGATGATGCGCCGATCATCAAGTTAATTAATGCGATGTTAAGTGAAGCTATCAAAGAAAATGCTTCCGATATTCATATTGAAACCTTTGAAAATGCGTTATTAATCCGATTCCGTGTTGATGGTGTTTTGCGAGAAGTCTTAAAACCGCACCGTAAATTGGCTTCACTATTAGTCTCTCGTATTAAAGTCATGGCGAAATTAGACATTGCTGAAAAACGTATCCCTCAAGATGGTCGTATTTCATTAAAAATTGGTGGTCGCGCGGTAGATGTTCGTGTTTCTACTATGCCAACAGGGCATGGCGAACGTGTTGTGTTACGTTTATTAGATAAAATGCTGCCCGTCTTGATTTGCAAGACCTCGGAATGACAGATAATAACCGCCAACTTTTCAGCGCTTATTGATAAACCGCACGGCATTATATTGGTAACCGGTCCAACAGGCTCAGGTAAAAGTACCACGTTATATGCGGGTTTAACGCAAATAGACAGCAAAGAACGTAATATTTTAACGGTTGAAGATCCGATCGAATTTGCTATTGAAGGTATCGGCCAAACTCAAGTGAATACTAAAGTGGATATGACTTTTGCCCGTGGCTTACGTGCGATACTTCGTCAAGATCCTGATGTGGTTATGGCTGGGGAAATTGAGATTTAGAAACCGCCCAAATTGGTGTCCAAGCCAGTTTAACGGGTCACTTGGTATTATCTACCTTACATACTCAATACCGCAGGCAGGTGCCATTACTCGTATGGAAGATATGGGAGTTGAACCGTTTTTATTATCGTCGAGTTTATTAGGGGTTTTAGCTCAGCGCTTAGTGCGAACTTTATGTCCACATTGCCGTGAAAGCCATTTACCTGATGAAGAAGAATGTCACATTATGGCATTGCCAAGTGATAATACGCAGGTGATTTATCGCGCCGTTGGTTGTGAAAAATGTAACTTCAAAGGCTACAAAGGTCGAACAGGTATTCATGAGTTATTAGTGGTTGACGACAAAGTGCGAGAGCTTATTCATAACGGGCAGGGTGGGAGCAAGTAATTGAAAAGTACATTCGCACTAATACACCTAGTATTCGTAAAGATGGTTTTGATAAAGTATTGCTCGGTAAAACGACACTTGAAGAAGTGCTTCGTGTCACCCGAGAGGATTAATCTGTTATGCCAGCTTTTGATTATCAAGCGGTAAATGCCCGTGGTAAAAACGTAAAAGGTATTATCGAAGGTGATACCGCCAGACAAGTTCGAGGCATGTTACGAGAACAAGGATTAATGCCAACAGCGGTTACACCTTGTTTAGCGAAAAAAGTAAAACAGCCAACAGTAAACGTTTTGGTCGTGCGAAAGTATCTACTACCGAATTAGCGTTGTTAACTCGTCAATTAGCTACCTTAGTTGAGTCAGGTTTACCGTTAGAAGAATCTTTAACCGCAGTTGCCGAGCAATGCGAAAAAAGTAATTTAAAAAGCATGGTGATGGCTGTTCGAACTAAAGTAACTGAAGGTTATGGTTTATCAGAAAGTTTGGCCGAGTTTCCACAAGTATTTAATAATCTTTATCGTTCAATGGTGGCTGCTGGTGAAAAATCAGGTCATTTAGATAACGTCTTAAATCGTTTAGCTGATTATACCGAACAGCGCCAACAGTTGCGTTCACAGCTCATTCAAGCCTTAGTTTACCCTTGTATTATGACCTTTGTTGCTGTTTTAGTGATTGTTATTTTGTTAACTGCCGTTGTGCCCGAAATTGTGGCTCAGTTTGAGCATTTAGGTGGAAAGCTGCCAGGTACTACCCAGTTTTTAATTGCGAGTAGTGAGTTTTTACAAAATTACGGCTTGATACTCGCGTTAGTGATCGCAGCCTTAATTTTTGGTTTTGCGCAATTATTGAAAAAGCCGCATTTTCGTTTTAAATATGATCAAAAGTTTCTCAATGTACCTGGGCTAGGTAAAGTTGCTCGGGGCATTAATACCGCGCGCTTTGCTCGTACCTTAAGTATTTTAACTGCCAGTGCCGTACCGCTTTTAGAAAGTATGCGTATTGCCGGTGAAGTATTAGATAATTTATACATTAAACAGCGAGTTAAAGAAGCGGCGGATAAAGTGCGCGAGGGCGCAAGTTTAAAACACTCGCTTGAGCAAACAAAATTGTTCCCGCCGATGATGTTACATATGATTGCCAGTGGTGAAAAAAGTGGTGAATTAGAACATATGTTAGGGCGAGCGGCAGATAACCAAGATCGTGAGTTTGAAGCTTTAGTGAGTATTTCATTAAAAGCATTTGAACCGGCTTTAATGGTAGTAATGGCGGGGATTGTGTTATTTATTGTGATGGCCATTTTAGAGCCAACCTTACAATTAAATAATATGATTGGTTAATAAATACTAACAATTTGTGGCGAGAAATTTGAGACGATTTCGACCTTGTATGGTCATATAGTGACTAGCCATAAATTAATCGCAATCAGCGAACTTTTAAACTTTGTAGATAATAGGAAGTATTAATGAAAAGCAGTAAACACAATCAAGGTTTTACCTTATTAGAAGTGATGGTAGTTATTGTTATTTTAGGCATTTTAGCCAGTATGGTAGTGCCTAATTTAATGGGTAATAAAGACAAAGCGGATATGCAAAAAGCCGTTTCTGATGTCATTGCTTTAGAAACCGCGGCAAAATTTTATAAAATGGATAACTATAAATATCCATCAACAGAGCAAGGTTTAGAAGCTTTAGTAGAAGAAACTGATATTGAACCGTTACCAAAACGTTTTCCTGAAGGTGGTTATATTCCACGTTTGCCTAAAGACCCATGGGGTAATGAATATATTTTATTATTCCCAGGCGAGAATAGCAGTTTAGATATCTTTTCTCCGGGTCCTGATGGTGAAGCGGGCACAGAAGATGATATTGGTAATTGGAATTTAGCAGAGTTTCAATAAGCACCGGCTTTATGAAATTCCAGTCAAGCGTTCAGGCTAGGTTAAGCTTAACCAAAAATCAGCAGGCTTCACGTTAATCGAAGTGATGCTGGTGATGGTGTTAATTGGGGTTATTGTTTCAGCAGTAACCTTTAACCCACTCAATAACCGGCCTGAAGATCAGCTTGAACAAGCCAGTGCCCGTTTTACGGGCATTTTTAATATTGCCGCCGAATACGGTTTATTAAATAACATTGAACTCGGCTTAATTGTTGAAAAAGACAGTTATCAATTTTAGGCTACGACGGCACTAGTTGGCGTCCTATACCTGAGCAAGAAGTTTTTCAAAGCAAAACGTTACCTGAAGGGATCGAACTGACTTTAGAACTTGATGACTTGCCAATTGAAAATGAACAAGTATTACTTGAAGAGTCGAGTTTATTTGCTCAAGACGATGAAGACTTTCGTGGCCAAGAAAAAGAAAAGGTAATTATTCCGCAAGTGTTTTTATTGTCAGGCGGTGATTTTACTTCGTTTAAATTACGTTTTGCTTTTAGCGAAGAATTTGAGCTTGAGCGGGCAACGGAATATCAAGTGATAGGTTTATTTACCCTGCCTTTAAAAGTAATCGGCCCCTTATATGATGGTGAAAGAATATGACGCCGCACAAATTGAGGCAGCGATAGCTGAAAAAGCAGGCTTATGATGACGAGGCAATCTTGATGTTATCAACACAAATGATTAATCGAGGCTTTACCTTAATCGAGGTGATGTTAGCTATGGCAATATTCTCCATTGCCGAAACATGTGGCTTTGTTAGCAACAGCAACCACTAACTTTACTAACTTGTCTTTATTAGAAGAAAAAAATGTTGGCTAATTGGGTTGCTTCTAACCAATTAGTTGAAGCAAAGCTTACTGAAAGTTGGCCGCCAAGAAATAATAAAAAAGGCGAAGAAGAGTTGGCAGGTCAAACATGGTTTTGGCAACAAAAAGTCATCAAAACGACAGATAATGACTTACGTGCTTTGTCGGTTGAAGTACGAAAAAATGAAAAAGATGAAAAAGCGATTATTTCCTTATTAACTTATGTCAGTAAGGTTAACTAATGCAGCACAATCGTGGTTTTACTTTATTAGAGCTTTTATTAGCCATGGCTATTTTTGCCGTTATTAGTTTAGCGGGCTTTACCATTTTTAATACCGTATTTGAAAGTGAAAAAGGCAGCCGCGCTAAAATAGCAAAACTTAATAAATTACAAACTGCGTTTATTTTATTAGAGCGAGATATAACCCAATTGCTCGCCATGTTCGTATGGCGGGTGATGAAAACAGCAATAACTTTATTCATAGCCAAAATGGTGGTTTTGCATCAAATGCTGACGGCATTGCTTTATTCGTTCAGGTTGGACTAATCCAGGCTTGATTTTACCACGCAGTGATTTACAAGCTGTTGCTTACCGTTTAAACGATAAAATACTAGAACGGGTTTATTATAATTTTGTTGATCCTGTGCAGGGGGAAGAACCTAAAGTAAGGCCATTATTGGCAGGTGTTACTGATTTAGTGTTTGAGTTTTTTTATGAAAACAAATGGCAGCAAGAATTAATTTCCGGAAAAATGCCCTTAGGATTAGCGGTTGAAATAACTACAGAGGATTTTGGCAAAATCAGACGACAATTTTTAGTCGCCGGTGATGATACGGGGTCAGCACAAGGTGGATAAGTCATGAAACGTCAGTATGGTGTCGCTTTGATCAGTGTCTTATTGATTGTTGCCTTAGCGTCAATTCTTGCTACCAAAATGACCGGTAAGTTAATTATGCAAATGCAAAGAACTGTTAACGTTACCTCGAACCAGCAAGCCTATTGGTATGCGCTAGGTGCTGAAGCCTTTGCAACGAGCGTATTATCTAAAACATTTCAAAATGAACCGGATGTTACTCATTTAGGCCAATTTTGGGCGCAGGGTGAAACCAGTTATCCGGTTGAGCAAGGACAAATAACCGGCCAAATATTCGACTTACAAGCGTGTTTTAATTTAAATGCTTTAAGAGCGTCAGATAAAAATGCAGATGGTCGATTAAATATCAATAGTAGTCGAGAGAATCAAGGGGCAGATAATAACCCGCCATCACCGTCGTCAGATAAAGATGACAATGGAAAACCGATAGCAAGACAATCGTTTGAACGTTTGTTAAGGGCGCTAAATATTGAAGGTGTTGATGAATTTACCGCTGAATATTTAGCTGATGCGTTAAGTGATTGGCTTGATAAAGACTCTATGATTGCCAGTGCTGGAGGTGCAGAAGATAGCGACTACTCTAGTCGAGAGTTTCCGTATCTAACAGCTAATCATTATATGGCGAGTGTGAATGAACTGCGGATGGTTGAGCATTTTACCCCTGAGATTATTAATGCATTAAAAGATTATGTTTGTGTTATTCCTAATAGCAACTTACATAAAATTAATATTAATACCCTTGCAGAAGAGCAAACAGTTTTACTGGAAGCGTTATTAGATGTTAATAGCACCGATGCTAGTGATATTATGTCGTCAAGAGAAGAAAATGGCTTTACAAATATCGACGACTTTTTTGCTTTATCTAATGTGCAAAATAAGAACTTAACTGAAAAACATAAACAACAGTTTGCTGTTGATAGTGAGTATTTTAAACTAAAAACTATGGCGAGCTTTAATAATAGCTATGTTAATTTAAATTCAATTATTTGATTTCAAACAATAAGCATATTCAAGTAATTGCTCGTAGCATAGGAAGAGAATAATGGCTGAATCTATAATAATTAGGCTAGGTAGCCAATATAACGATGTTATTCATTGGCTGATAACCTCAGCAGATAAACAAACCATCATTGCGAGTGGCGAAATAGCCGATGTTTCGCAATTAACTGAGCTTACTGAAAAAGCAGCAACACGCAAAGTTACCGTGTTAGTGCCAGCGTGTGATGTCGCCTTCAAAAAACTGAATGTGCCAAGTAAATCAACACGAGCGATTAAACAAGCGGTTCCTTACATGCTTGAAGATGAATTAGCACAAGATGTTGATAATTTATTTTGCTTATGCTCAGCATAAACCCGTAGGTAATGATGCGAATTGTTATGTTGCTGTGGTTGACGACGAGCAAATGCAAACTTGGCTGTCATGGTTAACTGAGGCTGATATCAGTACTCGTCAATTATTACCGGATGCGTTAACTTTGCCGGTACATGATGATGCCTATTCTGCAATACAGTTAGGAGAGCAGTTTTTAGTACGTCAAGGCGTATGGCCTGCGCTGACCTTAGAGCATAATCTATGGCCCTTGCTCAGTCAGCAATGGTCGGCAGTAGAGCCTGTGGCTATTGCCAATTATTCAACCTTGCCTGAAGTGCCTGATAATATTGAATTACAACCTCAAGCAGAAGAGCTGCCATTATTTTTAATGGCAAAGTTTAGCGATACTTGTCCGGTTAATTTATTGCAAGACAAATACGCTAAAAAAGAAAAAAGCTCGATGTTTTGGCAGCATTGGCGCTTAGCGGCTGGTTTTTTAATTGCGGCGCTGGTGATTAATTTTACCGCTAAACTGGTGAATTTATATCAACTTGATAACCAATTAGTTGCCTTGGAAAACCAAGTTAGTGACAGTTATCAAAAGACTTTCGCGGAAAATAAAAATAAAAAGTGAATATGAATAAAATAAAGTCACTTATTCAATTTAAATTACGAGCGGTAAGTGGCGGTGACAACAGTGAAAAGTTTTTCCTTTGATGAATAAAATCACACCGGCATTTGTTGCCGTGAAAGGGCTAAAACCAGAAACGTTAAAATATGATCACAAACATAATGAAATTAGAATGCAAGCAAGCGCTAAAAAATATCAAGAGTTTGAATTATTCAAAACAACCTTAGAAAAAGCGCAATTAACAGTTTCACAAGGCTCTCAAAATAATCAGGGTGATCAAATTGTTGGCTCATTTAGTATTAAGGATCCATCATGAAAGAAAAGTGGCAATCACTCAATCAACGTGAGCAATCTTTAGTTATTGCGATGCTCGCGTTTGTTGGTATTTTTATTATGTACCAATTTATTTGGCAACCAATAAATAACAGCATTCTTGATAAGCAAAAAAAGATCGAACGTTATCAAGAATTATTGGTTTGGGTGAATGAAAAAAAAGCCGAATATAATAGTTACGCCAAGGTAAACCAAGGTAACTCATCTAACGTTAGCTTGTCTAGCGTGGTTAATCGTTCAGCAACTAAACATAAAATTTCTATTTCGCGTATTCAGCCGCAAGGTAGTGAAATTTCGGTAACTATTGATGAAGTGCCATTTGACCACGTCATGGATTGGTTAAAACAAATGGCGATAACTGAGGGTGTGATCATCAAGGCCATTGATTTAGCAAGCACAGATATTAACGGTGTGGTGAAAGTGCGTCGACTAAGTTTAGGAAAAGGTTAATGAAAAAAGTACTTTTGTATTTATTGATATTTATTTCGTCTTATTTAGTTTTTGTCGTAGTGACTATGCCGGCAAAATTTATCTTAAGTCAATTGACTTTACCGAAAGAAATAAAAATTCATGGCTTATCAGGCACCGTTTGGCATAGTGAAATTAGAGCTATTTCAAATGATTATATTAATGTTAGCGATATAAAAGCTGATTTAAATTTTTGGTCTTTATTAACGTTAGCACCTCGATTTGATATTAGGTTAGGTGACTCGCTAAAGCCAGGCCCTATAGGCAGTTTGACCGCCGTTTTAAGTGCTGAAAGTATAGAGATAAATAATGCTGATATTATTATTGCGGCTAATGACGTTATTGCAAATACAAAACTGCCTTTTCCGATAGATGCTAAGGGTGATGTTGAGTTAAATATCACAAACTTGCAATTGGGTAAGCCAATATGCCAGGAATTAGTCGGACTGATAAGCTGGCCGAAAGCAAAAATTAAAGCGCTTGAAGAAGATATTATGCTAGGCTCGCTATCTGGAAAACTCGCTTGTGACCAAGGCGCTTTGATGTTGACTATTGATGAAAATAATGACCTAGGTTTAATTTATACTGCTTATGTACGAAAAATTGGTATTATTAGTGGTGAGGGCTATTTACAGCCTGGAGATAAATTTCCTGACAATGTAAGACCCGCGTTAAGTTTTCTTGGCAAACCTGATAACCAAGGGCGTTATCGTTTAAGTTTATAAGTTTGCGGCCTGTATTGCAGGAATTAAGCTACGAAAATCTGTGATTGAATCAAAGCCATCAATAGTATTGATGGCTTTTTACTATCTGGATTGGCAACCGCTAATAAATGTTTAAAACCAAAAGTTTGTGCCGATTGCAAAATAGGCAAACTATCATCAACAAACAAGGTGTGGTTAAGTTCAAACCCGTGATGCTGCTGTAACTTGTGCCATAATAATTGAAACTCTTTGGTGATACCAAATTGGTGAGTCGAATATAACGCATCAAAGTATTGATCTAACTGTGTTTTTTCTATTTTTAATGACAAACTATCTGGATGGGCATTGGTCACTAAAACAATCTCCTTACCAGCCGCTTTTAATGCTAATAAAAAATCAATTGCGTCAGCTCTTAGCGAGATCAAATGCTCAACTTCTTTTTTTTAATTCAGTGATCGGTAGCTTAGTTTTTTCAGCCCAATAATCTAAGCAGTACCATTGTATGGTTCCCGCGACTTCATGGTAATAATGACTTAGCTCATTTTTAGCGGAATTTAATGAAATATTGGCAGTTTCACTGTACCTTTTAGGTAGGTGCTCTAACCAAAAGTGGTTATCAAAATGTAAATCAAGGATGGTTCCATCCATATCTAGCAAAACAGTTTTGATTTCTTGCCAATCAAGCATAGATTTATCCTATGAAAACAATTTAATATAGCAGTATATCGAAGTAATCGAACCAAGCCTAAAAAAGGCCAGACAATGACAATAAAAAACATCTTACCCATTATTAGCAATCATAAACAAGTTGCGCAAAGTCGTTTATTTAAAATAGAACAAATTGATTTAGCTTTTAATAATGGTGCAACCCGTCAGTATGAGCGTATGTTAGGCAGTGGTCGTGGCGCGGTCATGATTGTGCCTATGCTTGATGATGAAACTTTTTATTGGTACGGGAGTATTGTGCTGGTACTCATAGTTATGAGTTAGGCTTTCCTAAAGGTTTAATTGATGCAGGCGAACAAGCTGAGCAAGCAGCAAACCGTGAATTAAAAGAAGAAATCGGTTATGGTGCAGATAATTTAATTCATCTTCAACAGGTTAATATGGCTCCGGCATTTTTCAGTGCTAAGATGGATATTTTTATTGCTGAGCAGTTGTACCCTGAAAAATTGGTCGGTGATGAGCCTGAACCATTAGAAATAGTACCGTGGAAGGTCAGTGAATATAAACAATTATTAACCCAAACAGATTTTAATGAAGCCCGCAGTGTTGCGGCCTTAATGTTAATTGTCGACAGGCTAAGAGGTAGTTAATGGCTGAGCAAATATTATTAAATATAGCGCTTGAAGCTGCAAAAAAAGCAGGTCAACAAGTGATGCAGTTTTATCACTCGGGGTGATTTTACCGCAGAAACCAAAGATGACGACAGCCCGGTCACCAGTGCTGATATTGCTGCTAATGACATTATCATGGCGCATTTGGCTGAGTTTACACCTGATATTCCGGTGATTTCGGAAGAAGTAGGGGCAACTAAATTGGCCGTCAGAAACCAGTGGTCACGTTATTGGCTTCTCGATCCGATTGATGGGACGGGTGAATTTATTCTCAAAAGTGGTGATTTTGCAATTAATATTGCACTGGTTGAAAATGGCTGGCCGTCTATTGGTGTTATTCATGCGCCAGATCACCAGGTGACTTATTACGCACAAAGTAAACTTGGCGCATTTAAAGAAGCAAATGGTACAATAGAGCAAATTTTTGTTTCGCCATTTGATGGTATTCGGCCAGTGAAAGTCGCGGTTAGTCGTCGACAGAAATTACAACTCATGGGGCAATACCTTGACGATACTTATGAGTATGAATATGTACCTTTAGGTAGTTGTTCATTAAAAAATTGTTTAATTGCTGAAGGGCTTGCTGATTGTTATTTACGCATTGGGCCAACCGGTGAATGGGATACCGGCGCAAGCCATTGTATTTTAGAACAAGCCGGCGGCAGTATTATCGACAGTGAGTTTCAACCATTAACCTATAATGAGCGGGAAACCTTGATGAATCCAGACTTTATGAGTTTAGGCTCACAAGACTTTCCTTGGACTAAAATTATTAAACCCATCGTGCTAAACGTACAATATAAGGAAAATCATGCGTATTTTATTAACTTTAGTGACTTGTTTATTATCATTACCTAGTGTTGCTCATTGGCAACTTGATAATGAGAATTCGCAATTAAATTTTGTTTCTATTAAAAAAGAAGCGATTGCCGAAGTTCACACTTTTAAAGCGTTATCAGGTCAGATTAATGAGCAAGGAAAAGTGACTTTTGCTGTTGATCTTGCGAGTGTTGAAACTAATATTGCCATTCGTAATGAGCGTATGACGCAATATTTGTTTGAAACAGATAAGTTTGCTCAAGCAACATTTTCAACGGAAGTTGATAAAAAAACATTAGCGACATTAAAGCTTGGTGAAAGCAAAAAAGTTGCGTTAACTGGCGAAATTAATCTTCACGGTGTCAGCCAAAGTGTTTCGACAGAAGTGTTAGTGACAAAATTAAGTGATGGCAAAGTATTAGTTAATTCATTACAACCGGTAATTATTAATGGCAGCACTTTTGGCTTAACGGCAGGTATTGAAAAATTAAAATCATTGGCCAGTTTAACAAATATTAGTTTTGCTGTACCGGTAACCTTTCAACTAAGCTTTATTGCTCAATAACCTGTTATAAGTTTTAGCCTGCTGTAAAGACGGGCTAAACGACTTAGTTTATGCCCCTTTTAAATTGCTCGGCGGGTAGAATATTCACCGTTTCATGAAGTTCTGAATAAACCAGTACCGCACTACCATTAAGCAATTGCTCATGTACTTGAGCAATTTTATCATCCAAGCTGACATCTTCTAAACCGTATTCGGTACCTTCTTGTAAAACATAATTGGCAATAATATTGTGTAAAATCTCGGCGGATAAACTGCTAATAGGAATGATCATAGGTGTTTTGTTAAATACTCTGGAACTCTAGTTTCTAACCAAAATATTGGTTTGAAAGGGTTATTGCCAGCAATAAAGCCAACATGACCGCCATATTGGCTGATCTCGAAAGTAATATTATTAGGCAGTGGCGGTGTTGCGATTATTTTTTCATGGTCAAGAAATGGGTCGTCTTGGGCATGAATAATCAAACAAGGCTGTTTTATTTCAGCTAATACCTTAATGCCACTGACTTGTTGATAATAATCTTCTGCGTTAATAAAACCGTTTAATGGTGCGGTGACATAATCGTCAAATTGCCACATGGTGTTAATACTTTTAACTTTGAGAGGGCAAATATTGGCAATAGGTTGTAGCTGATGTTTTTTAAGGTGCTGTTTTTTAGCATACCCAATAAATACTTTTGATAGATTTTTGAAGCACCACGGTTAATTTTTTTACTACAGCTGGCTAAATCAAGAGGCGCACAAATAATACAAGCGGCTTTATAAGGATTGTCAGGTTGTTGTGCTAAATATTGAACCGCAACATTACCGCCTAATGAGAACCCGATCAAAGCGAATGAGGCCTTAGGGTAACGCTGAACTAATTCACGAGTAAAATAGGTTATATCTCTAGTATCACCGGAGTGATAAGAACGCGCTTGACGGTTTGGTTGACTACCACAACCTCTGAAGTGCATTAACACGCCAATGTAACCGCTGCTTTTAATGGCTTTTAGCATGCCTTTGGCATAGTGGCTATTTTGAGAGCCTTCTAAGCCATGCAGAATAACAACAATAGGTTTTTCTGGCGCTTGCTCAGGTGATTCTGTCCACGACAGTTCAGTAAAGTCACCATCAGGCAATTCCAGTGTTTCGTTAAATTCAACCGCCGAAGATTTATCTTGCAGCAGTTTTGCGAACATTGTTTGACCATGAGGATTTTTTAGCCACCAAGCGGGCTTGAAGTTACTGGAGTAAAACACACACAACATTGATTAAATAATTTAGCAGGAATTTTATACTACCGAGGTGGTCGATGTCTGCAACTCATTTGGCTAATAGGCAAACTTTATCTTTTACGGTAACAACTCTAAACTAATTGATTTACCAATAAGCCTTTTCGCGCTTCTTCATCTTTGGCATTAATCACTGATGCTTGGAGCTGAACCCCGCTTGCTGTTGTTGAGTTGATGTTTGGCTATAGTCGCTATCTTGTATATTGGAACGAGAAGAGGAAACATTGACAACCGCGGTTTGATAAGTTGAAACTTGACTACTTAAACTATTGTTTTGTGCTCCAAGCGATGAAGATGTTTCAGCAAGCTGGTTATAAGCATTCTCTAATGCGGTTTGGGTCGCTTGAGGATCTGCAGCATCTAAACCCGATAAAAAATTAGCATCACCAAGTGCTTCACCAGCAACGGTATTTACTTGTTCGGCTATTTGATTAAACTCTGCTTGAATTGCTGATTGATCAGCCAATGGGTTACCAGATTGCACGGATAACGTATTCGCTCGTGCTAGGCCTTCTTGAATAGCGGATAACTGGCCATCTTGCACATTGTTAATATTGATCTGATCTTGATTATTATTGGCCAGTTGAACATCGTTATTAATTTGTGATGTTAATCGTTCAGCTATTTGTAAACCGGCAGCATCATCCGCAGCACCATTGATGCGTTTACCTGAGGCAAGTTTTTCTTCTTCTTTATCACGCTTTTCGTTTAAACGATCGATGTAACTTGCCGAACCTGTGCTTTGAGTAACACCTTGATTGAGAGAAACTTCCATCTGAGATCACCTACGTAATACTGAACTGTTTTGTTAGTATAACAAAAAAAGGCAAAGCTATGCTCAAAAAATGTACATTTGTTATTTGTTTTCATCAATATTTTTGAGGAAGTAATAAACATAAAAGCTGCAAATACCTAATACGATAGCAAGGCCAGTAAAAGCAAAAATAACCACAGGATCGGTTAATAACATATTGAGTAAGTTCATAGGGAAGCACCTTATTTATTGTCATCATTAAATTTTCTTCTAACTAAGATAATAAATAAGGTGTGATAGCGAGGTTCTGATCTAGGTCAACTTTATGGTTAAATTTTTAAAAAGTTAGTTTATCAGCGGCTATTTTTGCTTCTAAATCTTGTTTTCGAACCAGTTTATTATAAATTAAATTTGCTTCTTCACGGGCAGATTTAATTTCTTCTACTGATAAGTTACGTTCGTCGATATCGCGACTTTTTTCAGCATTTTTATAGCCACCTTTGGCGGCGACTGAGTTCCAAACATAAGATAAATAATTACTTTTTTCTACGCCTTTGCCTTCAAAATACATTAAAGCAAGATTAAATTGTGCCAACGCAAAATTTTGATCGGCAGACTTTTTGTACCAACGGGTTGCTTGGTAATAGTCTTGTTTGGTTCCTTCGCCTTGAGCGTACATAACCCCTAAATTAAATTGTGCGCTTGGCAATTCTTTCATTGCCGCTTTTTCCATTAGCTCAAAGGCTTTATTAAGGTCTTTTTCAACTAAAACCCCTTCGGTGTAGATTACCGATAACGCGAATAAAGCATCCGGGTAATTTTGGCCAGCCGCTTTTTTCATTAACTCTAAGGCTTTGTCATTATTTTTAACGGTGCCATAACCGTATAAATAAATTTTTGCCATTTGATATTGTGCTGGCGCGTAATTGTCGTCAACTAAAGGTTGGAATTGATTAATGGCTTCATGAAATTCACCACGATTTAATTCATACATCCCTCGGTTAAAGTCGTTAGCAACACTTTGAAAAGCCGTAGTAATTATCAATATTAATGAAAGTAAAATTGATTTCTTCATAATAAATCTCTATCTGTCAGGGCGGTTAAAATAAGTTTAGCAATAATTTTGTAATTAACTATAAAAGTTAATTTTTAGTTCATAATTTCTTCAATTTTTTCTGATAATTCTAACCATTCCATTTCAATTTCTTCAATCTCGCCTTTTAAGCTGGCTTGTTGTTTTAATAGCTCGGTTAATTTTGCTTTATTTTCCGCTTGGTAAATATCGTTATCTGCTAATTGATTTTCGATATCTGAAAGTTCGCTTTGCCATTGTGTTAACTGTTTTTCTAATTTATCAGCTTGTTTTTTTAGTGGTGCCGCTTGTTGTCGAAGCTGCGCTTGTGCTTGGCGTTGCTGTTTTTTGTCAACTTGGCTGTCAGTTTTATCTTTCGAGGGGTTTAACTGTGTTTTTTATCGTTTGTTAGCCATTGTTGGTAATCATCAATATCACCATCAAAACTTATCACTTCGCCGTTACCGACTAAATAGAATTCATCTACGCAGGATTCTAATAAGTAGCGATCATGAGCAATTAATATAATAGCCCCCTCAAAGGCTTGCAGTGCTAGCACTAATGCTTGACGCATTTCTAAATCAAGGTGGTTAGTTGGTTCATCTAATAATAAGAGTTGTGGTTTTTCGGCAACAATAAGCGCTAGTACTAAACGAGCTTTTTCACCACCAGACATTAAGTCAACTTGGCTTAATGCTTGTTCACCACTGAAGCCAAAACTACCGAGATAATTTCGTGCTTGTAGTTCTGTCATCTCTTTATGATGACGAGTAATATGCTCAACGGCATTACTGCCTGAATGTAATTGCTCTAGTTGGTGCTGGGAAAAGTAGCCTATTTTTAACTCTTGTGCCGCGGCTCGTTTACCAGTTAATGGCTGAATGTCACCAGCGAGGGTTTTAATTAAGGTTGATTTACCAGCTCCATTTCGGCCTAATAAACCAATGCGGCTACCAGGCACTAACATTAATTTAGCATTTTTAGAATAACGGCATCTTCACCATAACCACAATCGGCATCTTCTACCGACAATAGCGGATAAGGCATAGTATCAGGTTGTTTAAAAGCAAAGGTAAATTGGCTGTCAACATGAGCCGGGGCTAGGTCAGGTAACTTTTGTAAGCGTTTTAAACGGCTTTGTGCTTGTTTCGCTTTACTGGCTTTAGCACGAAAACGATCAACAAAGGCCGTTAAATGCGCCACTTCCCTTTGCTGCTTTTGGTATTGGGCATCTTGTTGTGCTAAATGTTCGGCACGCTGGCGTTCAAAAGCGGTATAGTTACCTGAATAGAGCTTGGCTTGTTGGTGTTCAATGTGCAGTATTTGTCCGATAACATCATCTAAAAAATCACGATCATGAGAAATTAATACTAAGGTACCGTCAAAACGATTTAACCAACGCTGTAACCAAAGTACGGCATCTAAATCTAAATGGTTAGTAGGTTCATCGAGTAACAATAAATCAGCACGACTTATTAAAGCTTGCGCTAAGTTTAAGCGCATACGCCAACCACCTGAAAAATCTTTAACCGGTGAACTGAGTTGTGCTTGTTGAAAGCCTAAACCATGCAATAATTCTCCGGCACGTGCCGCTAAGCTGTAACCACCTATGGTATCTATTTGATTAATAATCGTCGCTTCTTCATTACCATTGTCATTTGCTCTGGCAAGCAAGGGCTAACTTTTGCTCTAATTGACGATATTCTTGATCGCCGTCTATGACATAATCTAATGCGGATTGACTTAATGCTGGCGTTTCTTGTTTTACGGTAGCAATTTTCCAGCCTGAGGGCACCGTAAGTGAGCCTAAATCAGGTTGTAAATTACCGAGTAGCGCTGCAAATAGTGACGATTTACCACAGCCGTTGGCACCTACTAATCCTACTTTATGGTTAGGGTGAATGGTAAAGTTAGCCGATTCAATTAGGGTTTTTGTCCCTCTATCTAAGCGGAGGTCTTGGGCAGCGATCACAACGTTTTCTCATCAATACAGTAATTGACGCTATTGTCGCTTTTCCAAGGACTATGTTTCAAGGTAAAATAAGTAAAATTATTGATACTGAAGAAATAACGTGAAAAAACGATTTATTGCTGGAGCTATTTGCCCAAAATGTAAAAGTATGGATACCATGGCGCTGACAAAAGAGCAGAATGTTGAAAAAGTAACCTGTGTTAGCTGTGGTGAGCAAATGACTCAGCCAGAAGAACACATTGAAAAAAGCGTTCGTCAGCATGAGCAAGTGATTGGTGTTTTTAAACCAGAATAGTTAACCCGAATTGTTTGGCGAATTGTAATTGGCTAATTCGGGTTTTTTGATGGATAACTTAATAGTGCGGTGGTGGCGGCTCTATTTCATCTTTCGAAGCGCCTTGGCCATTACCATTTTCTTTTAAGCGGTTTGCAATTAACTTTAATTGATATTTTAATTCGGCAATTTCTTTTTGATGTAGACTGAGCTCATTATTAAGTTGCTCAATAACATCATCTTGAAAAGCATTGCGAGACTCAAGCGTTTCAAGCTTTTCAGCCCAAATATCTTGTAGTTCAGCGGTGTTTGGTGATTTTGGTTTAGTCATTAATTTGCCATAATTCGTTAAAGCCAGCAGAGCTTTCCGTGAGAATGTGGTTATTATCACGAAAAGCGACGGAGTACACAACAGCTCCGGCAGGGCGAATGTCTTTTCTCGGGGTTACAAACCAACTTTTTACTCTATGGCCGGTACCTATTTGCCATAAACTCACTTTTCTACTTGGCGCACCTGTTAATAAATAGTCACCTTTAGGTGAAAACTGTACCGAGCTAAAAATCTCTTGGCGATTAGGGTATTGCAAGGTACTTATTAATTTACCGGTTTTTAAATTCCAAATATGGGCGGCTTTTTTGCTATCGGCAGTAAAGGCGTAGCGTCCTTGGGATCAAGTGCAACCTTAGTTACTCTGCTAGGATGATTAAAGCGGTAAATTACTTGGCCTGATGCGGTGTCCCAAACATAAGCGACAAAATCATTTGAGCCTGAAATAGCTACTCGCCCATTAGGTAACATATCAATGGAATTAATTTTTTCTTGATGCCCTAAAAATTCTAAGCGGCGACCAGTATCAATAGTAACATGAACCACTTTACCGTTAGATTTTCCAATTAAGACATGATTACCTAAATTTGAAACTTTAATGTCACGAATGTTCGATTCGCTGACTTGCCAAAAACCTTCTGACTCACCCGTTGTTGTGTTCCATAAGGCAAATGCTTCACGGTTTGCGGTAACAACATGGCTATTATTGTCGCTAATGTCGGCTGCTAGGACAAGGTTATCGGCAGAATCTTGCTTTAATGACCATGAGTACAATAAGGCGTTGTTTTCAATGTCCCAATAACTTAAACCGTGATGAATCGATGATACGATACTAAATTTGCCATCATTTGAAATGTCGGCAGCATAAGCGCCTTCAATCGCATGTACTAATTGTTTTTTTGGCGTTGAACTGGTATCGCTACAAGCGGTTAACAGACTGGTAAATATAGATAAAGTTATTAACTGACATATTTTTTTACATAGAGACATTGTATTTAGACTTTTTAATCACCATCTTTGTCGGTTAGTATAAGACGTTTTATATTCAATATAACAATAATTATTTTATTAGATGCTTGATAATGAATGTCGTAAAGCATTTTGAATGGAGAAGTAGATGAATTTTTTAAAGCCTACATTAGTAGCAGTGGCCTTAGTGTCAGTTTTTGGTTGTCAAGAAGCAGCTAAAAAAGAAGAAACAGCGCCATTAACCTTAGAATCAGACCAACAAAAGCAATCGTATAGTTTAGGTTCTTCAATTGGCACATACATGAAAGGCAACTTAGAAAAGCAAGCAGAATTAGGCTTACCTTTAGATGCAGATTATATCATCAGCGGTTTTACTGATAGTTTAGCGGATAAATCGTTAATGACAGACGATGAAGTGCGTACTGTATTAATGGCAATGGAAGCATCATTAAAAGAAAAACAACAAGCTTTGAATGAAGAAAAAACGCAAGCGGCATTAGCTGAAGGTGAAAAGTTTTTAGCAGATAATGCTAAAGTTGAAGGTGTACAAGTAACTGAATCAGGTATTCAATACCAAGTGTTAACAGCAGCCGAAGGTGATAAGCCTGCAGCGACAGACACAGTAACAGTACACTATAAAGGTACTTTCTTAAATGGTGAAACTTTTGATAGTTCTTATGACCGTGGTCAGCCAGCTGTATTTCCATTAAACCGTGTTATTCCTGGTTGGACTGAAGGTGTACAGTTGATGTCTGTGGGTTCTAAGTACAAATTTACCATTCCATCAGATCTAGCATACGGACCAAATGGTAACCCACCACGCATTCCGGGTAATTCAGTTTTACAATTTGAAATTGAATTGTTAGAAATTCAAAAAATCAGCTGAGCCAGCAAAAGTTGGTGATGCTAAATAATTAGCTAATTGTTAATTACTTAATGAAAGCGAGTTTAATACTCGCTTTTTTATGCCTAAATATTTTAACCTGCACAAGTGAGCAATAATTTAATGAAATTAGCCTTTGATTTACGGCCCATAGATAAATGCTGTTACAGGTGCTGCATCAATAGCGAATGTAAGCGCTGGGCCGCTTTTAATAATTGCACATTATAAATTGGCAAATAGTGCCGATCATAATCTGAATTTATCACCACCTTCTGCTTTAGTGAGGCAACTAATGCCGTGGCTACGACAATATTGAAAGCTGGCTTGTTGTATTATTTGAAAAGACTCGTCCGCCCAGCTAGCCGTTATGTTTTTGTCAACTGTTTGTCTTAATAATAACGCTGGTGTTTGTTGCCACTGTTTTTGTAACTGCTTGAGTTTGTCATTAAAAGTTAAACCTTCATTTTTTAATAAACATTCATCCCAATACCAATGTAAGTTATTACATTTGCTGGTACTGGTAATTTTCACTTTATTACCTCCTAAATCGCTAGCAAAGCTAACATGCAAAGGTTGATGAATATCAACAAGCCAATGGCCTAAAAACATCAATGCTTGAGTTTTTGACCATTGCTGAGCTTGTTGTAGTTGTTGGCTATGAATAATGATAGCGTGGGTAATACAATTTTTATCGCAGGTGTTTTTATTAATATGCTGAGCTGTTCTTGCCGCGTTTAAATAATGCCACGATTTGTATTTATTATATTCGGGTAGCTTTTTAATGGCGTCAGCCCAAGTACATGCTTTGGCAAAATTGATCGAAGCATTTGATTTTTTGATGGTTATAGCGATTAATCAACTTTTTGATGCAGATTAGGAATTAACGTTAACAACTGCTCAATTTTTTGTTGTTGTGCCGACGGTAAATTATTATAGGCGAGTTGGCAAACTACTTGGTGAGCAAATTTATCAAGGGCATTCGCCGAAAAAGAATAGGATGATAAACAACAGATTGCTACAAATAGAGAGAATGTTACCGCGGATTTTTTCAATTTAGTCACTTTTAAATGTTTGGTTACGAATAAGTGTAAAAAGTAGTCAACTTATTTTTTAGATAGATTACACTGCGTTTTGAGTATTATTCAATACCGATTAAATATCATGTTAAAGGACATAACAATGCAAAAAAACTCATCTTTTATTAAATATTTCTTTTTTATTTCTTTGATCTTTAGCCCATTTATTTATGCAGATAGCAAAATAAGTGATGGTGAAGTGTATTCATATCTTGAACTGTCGGGCATAAAAGCATCGATTCAAGGTATGCCAGCACAGGTCGAAATGATGTCACAACAAATGCAATTAACCTCTGCTGATCCTGAAAAAAGATCGTGTCGTTATCTCTGTATTGTTAGAGGCGTGGCAAGAAGAAAAAGTTAATCAGGAGCTTATCTCATATATTCAAAACAATATGACATCGGCAGAAATGACACAAATTTTATCTTGGTTAAATACTCCCTTGATAAAACGCATTAAAGCGTCAGAATTAGCGGCAACCAGCCCTGATTTACAACAAGAACTCATGCTCTATATGGCAAATTTACAGTCTAACCCACCAACACCGGCTAGAATGGCTGCGATTAAAGAGTTAGTTTCTGTAACTAAAATGGCTGAAAATGCCACGGATATTGCGGTGAGCATTGTTGCCAATATGTTTAAAGGTATGCAAGCAGCGATGCCGGAAAAACAAGTGAGCGAAGAACAAATTCAGCAACAAGTAAAACAAGTACGTGCCATGATGTCACAAGCGATGAACCAGCAAATGGTGTTAATGTCGTATTACATTTACCGTGACGTTAGCGATGAGGAACTGGCTGAGTATATGAGTTTTTATCAAAAAGTTTAGGGCAAAAGAGTTGACCGTAGTGTACGGCGGTATGAAAAATGCCATGCAGTTATGGGGTGATAATATTGTTGTAGGTTTATCAGAAGCTTTAAAAACAAAAGAAGCGTCAGAATAAGCAACTAGCAGCGTTAGCCTTATTACGGCTATCAATGTAAATATCAACAGCAGACAAAGTCTACATTGGCATTGTCTGCTTTTTTATTGCCATTTTTTAGGTAATAAAAAGCCTTAACCGGAAGTTAAGGCTTGAAGTGCTCGCTGTATGGTCTAGTTAAAACTAGCTTCTTTTTTAGTTGTCTTTTTTCTAGCGCGGTATTTTATAACAAAGCTATTTTAATGAAGCAACAACTTTAATAGAGCAATTACACCACGACAATATTCGTATAATAGCTTGTTTTTGATGTGTTTTTCCGATGGAATAACTTGAGTGATATATCAATATGTGACCAAGTTTGACTAATTAAAATTTCAATAAAAAAAGATTGTTTAACAAACGAAATAAAAAGTTAGTTGTTTCAATTAGTAAGGTTAGCTATTACATGACTATTTTATAGTTAGAGAAAAAGGGCTAGCGTCAAAAATAATCATAAAATTACAAGCATTAACTATTGAGAGAGTTAATACTAAGCTGTTTTTATGGTGTTCATAGTGATAAAAAAGTTATTAATATTTTTTATTTTTACCGAATCATTTTTTTCTTAAATAGCCAGCTAATTTTATTTATAGCTGACTAATACAAATATCACTTTCACTATTTTTATTGGTTGTAATACAAAAATAGCTGCTCAGAAAAATAAGCGATCTTGTGTGAATGGGCTTAAAAACGGGGCTCGTTGTTCGGCTTTTATTTTTGCTAAAAATAAATAATTAAGCATTTGTTGTTTGACATTAAGTTGGTAAAGAAAAGGCTCAAGGTTTAATAATTTAGGCGCCATCGAAATTGCTAACATTGACCCCATTGGATTTTGATAATCAAATGTCAAAATATCTTCCATTTTGCTTTTTGCTTTGGTGGTAATGTGATTATTTTCTAATGACATTAAGCCTTGATTTGAAGTCATCCACTGGTACAGCATGTTAATGGTTTTTTTTTTATAGAGCACTTTTGTCGGCAATAAATTCAAAAATTTAGGTAAACTTTCGTCGTATTCATTAAGGTTATAATCGTCAAGATTAATGTCTGCTAATGCATTTACTTGAGCGACAAACTCATGGAAAAATTGTTTATCCATCGACAACTGTGCTTTTGTTAGCGGTGCAAATGCCGCTAAAGTTGGTTGCCATAAGTTTAATTGTGGCTGAGGGGTTTTGCTGACTAAAAAAGCGGTGGTATTTAATACCATTTCTAGTTCCACTAAGCTTTTAATTTTAGGCACCATATAAGGTGTTTGAGCGAGAATACGTTTATGGAAATTAACTAATTGAGTGAGCGCTTGTATGGTTGATTGATACTGTTCAGCCTTAAACTCTTCAATTAATTGCAGTAGTTTTAATTGTAAAATAGTTTCGCTTGGACCAAAGCTTGCACGGGTAAATAATAACTCGGTTTTTCGTATAAACTAAAATCCTTAAATGTCATTTGTTGATCATAACGTTCAATGTAAAGGATTTTAGGCGTAACAATGTCAGCGATCAGCTCGCTGTTAAGGTAAATATATTCGAGACAGTTCGGATCTTTTAAATCGCATAATAAATTGGGAATGTTTTCTATCGTATATAAGTTATTAATTAATAACTCTTCTGGATAGTCTTGATAATCAAGTTCTTGGGAGCCGTCGGCCATTTTTTTAATGCGTTTTGGTATTGTGATAAACGCCATAAGCCAATTTGCATAGGATCTTCACTGATCTCTGACCACATACCTAATTGAAAAATACTGCCGTTATTCTCAACTAGGTGCTCGTTATTATATTGTTGAATTAAATCGGCAATGCCATCATCAAGTTGTTCGTCAGCAAACAATAAATAACCTAACAGTGCACAAATAAACAGTAATAGTATTGAAAAGACTTTCATTTTTAGCCATACCACAATCAATAGAAGAAAAAGAATTAGCTCAATAATTTAATGAAATTAAGTGATTGGCCAGCACACAGAATATACTGTTAGCAGCGGCAGGGGTCAATATTTACGAGCAGCTTTTGTTATTGCTGAGTTTGTTTCTTTAAGATAATTTCATGATGTTGCTTAAACTCGGCTTTTGGCAAACCTGTGTTTTTATAACGCTCTCTGATACGCCAAGCTTGCACTAATATTTTTACGTTATTATCGGCCGTTTTATTAAATGCTAAGGTCATAAAATGTTCTTTGGTTTTTTTATATGAAAAAAGCGTAAAAACTTAACCCTTTGAGTGCTAACAGCCCAGCTTTTTTTCATATTGCACTTTGCGTATTGGCACTCCTGATATAGCACTTGTTGGAAATTTCAGTAACTTTTCAGGGGAGCTGGCCGCAACTTTACCATCTAATCCGGTTAAATTTGACATTGGCGAGGCGATAATCTCATGCAATATTGCTCCTTGTTCACCAAACTCTACTTTTGGCAATGCGGCCAAAATGAACATCGCCAGTTAAGCAAACAATATCATGACCACTGAAGCTTAATGCTTGTAATAAGGTTTGATATTGCTCGCTATAATTAGCTAAATTCCAGTCTAATTCGCCACCTTTATGTACTAACAATGGCTGTGGTAAAACAATAACACCAGGAGAGATTAACGACTTTGCCCAAGTAATAAGTTGTTTAAAGGTTTTATTGGGTAGCATTTTTTTAGGTGCAGCACCTTTATCACGTTGGCTTCGTACATCTACAAAACAAACGGAGAGATCATTCGCTAAATTGAAACTGCGAAATAAACGTATTTGTTGCACGTTTTTCACGGCACTGCTGGCGGTTTGCGACCAAGCGCTGCGAATATTTTTAAAGGCGGTTAACATCCATAAATACGGGTTTTTACCGCTAGTATAAGGATAGTTATTCCAATATTCATGGTCGTCGGCTAAAAACCATGTGGCGCCGTGACGTAACATCTGTCGTTGTGTTTGCCAAGTTGCGGCATAATCATCGGCAATGCGTTTTCTAACTTCACACGGAACAGGTGATAATGAATCTAAACCAATATCTAAATAAACCTGATCACCCGTGAAAAATTTCACGTCAGGTTTATTAATAGCATCACCGTTGAAATAAAGTTCGGTATAAGCACCAGAGGCATCACCATTATCACCTTCGTTATAAAAACAACTTCCCATTGCCACAACAAAAGGCTGAGTTTGTGACAGTTGTGCCGGTAAGGTTTTAAAACTGCCGGAAGCTAATATTTTTTCGCTTAAAGTAATGCTACCTATTTGCTGTGCTCGGCGAATAAACTGTACTTGGTAAGTGGTATTTGCATTTAAATGGGGAAAGTTGATGAATTGATAAAAACGGTCATTTACTCGGCTAAATGGGCGTAACCAATCTTGTCTTGTGATATCGGCGCAAGCGACTTGTTGAAGGTTATTATCTAATAATACTACCGAACAAAGTTCGGGTTTACGTAAGTCAGGGAAAAGGGTGCCAACCCAAATATTTACGGTGCTTTGGCAGCAGTCGTGGATCACTAAATTCCATTTACTTTTCATATTGTTATTATTCTTATAATGTGTGTTTATTAACTTTTTTAATATAGCTTATTTTTATTGCTAAGATGCAAAAAATTAAAACGCTGAAATATTCTGGGCATAACTTGATCTTCAACATAGATCAAAGTTTTTGCCAGTGATAGAATGCAGCCAGAATTTATTAGAGACCTAGCAAGCATGACTGAATTAAAAAACGATACTTACCTACGAGCCTTATTACGCCAACCTGTTGATTACACGCCGGTATGGATGATGCGTCAAGCGGGGCGTTATTTACCTGAATATCGTGAAGTTCGTAAAGATGCTGGCGATTTTATGTCGGTTTGTCGTAATGCTGAACTTGCTTGTGAAGTAACGATTCAACCATTACGTCGTTTTCCTTTAGATGCCGCAATTTTATTCAGCGATATTTTAACTATTCCTGATGCGATGGGCTTGGGATTATATTTTGAAACCGGAGAAGGACCTAAATTTCAGCGACCTATTCAATCAAGAGCTGATATTGAAAAAATAGGTATTCCTGATCCAGAAGATGAATTAGGTTACGTGATGAATGCTGTACGAACTATTCGTAAAGAGCTTAATGGTAGCGTGCCGTTAATTGGCTTTTCAGGTAGTCCGTGGACATTAGCCACTTACATGGTTGAAGGTGGTAGTACTAAGGCATTCACAAAAATTAAAAAAATGATGTATGCAGACCCGCAATCACTTCATTTATTGTTAGATAAGTTAGCTGATTCTGTGATCACTTATTTAAATGCCCAAATTGCTGCCGGTGCTCAATCTGTGATGGTATTTGATACTTGGGGTGGTGTGTTATCACCACGTGATTATAAAGACTTTTCATTACAATACATGGCTAAAATTGTTGATGGCTTAACTCGTGAAAATGAAGGTCGTAAAGTGCCGGTTACCTTATTTACTAAAAATGGTGGTATGTGGTTAGAAAGTATTGCTGCGACTGGTTGTGATGCCGTTGGCCTTGATTGGACTATAAATATTGAAGATGCTAAAGCTCGCATTGGTGATAAAGTGGCTCTTCAAGGTAATATGGACCCGTCAATGTTATATGCGCCAGTTGAGCGTATTGAACAAGAAGTTGCTACTATCTTAAAAGGTTTTGGTTCGGATGGTACTGGCCATGTTTTCAACTTAGGTCATGGTATTCATCCTGATGTTAATCCTGAGCATGCTGGCCATTTTATTGAGTCAGTGCATCGCTTAAGTAAGCCTTACCATAAGTAAGTTTTAATCGACAAAACCAAAGTGGAGATGATAATGTTAAAACGATTAACCCTGTTATGTTCACTTGGTTTATTAACCGCCTGTCAAACCGATAATGTTTCAGATAGCAATGCTAATGTTGAAGCTACAGCTACTACGGGTACAGCTGAGAAAAAATCACAAAAAGTATAGAAGTAATAAAAGAACCCATGCGGGAAGTTAATCAATGGCAGCAAGGTGAACTGGTCTTTATGCAATTGGAAGGTGGCTTTTATGGCATTATTTCGGCAACAGGTGAAAAGTTACTGCCGCTAAATTTGTCTGAAGCTTATTATCAAGCGGGAGCGAAAGTTCGCTTTAAAGCCGAAAAAGCAAATGTTGAGACAATTCAGCAATGGGGTACGCCGGTTACTATTTTGGCGATAGAGTTAATTGCTCCCTCCGAAAGCAAACCGTCAACGCATTAATTTTATTGCTTTCCATTTTAATCAAAAAAGCCCTGTTGAAATAACTTCAACAGGGCTTTTTTATTCGTTTAATTTAATGACAACAAATTAAAATAAACGATTTAAACCATTAAGTGCCGCTACGCGGAAAGCTTCAGCCATGGTTGGATAGTTGAAGGTGGTTTGCACGAAATATTCGATAGTATTGCCGCCATTTTTTTGCTCCATAATCGCTTGGCCGATATGAATAATTTCAGCAGCATTTTCGCCAAAGCAGTGAATACCTAAAATTTCTTTGGTTTCGCGGTGGAACAATATTTTTAATGAGCCAACTAAACTATTAGCAATTTGCGCTCGTGCTAAGTGTTTAAACTGTGATCGTCCAACTTCATAAGGAATTTTAGCTTCGGTGAGTTCTTGCTCGGTTTTACCAACAGAGCTAATTTCAGGAATAGTATAAATACCGGTTGGAATATCTACGATTAGTTTGGCGGTACTTTGGTGATCTGTCATCGCAGAAGCCGCTAAACGACCTTGATCATAAGCAGCACTGGCAAGGCTCGGGTAGCCAATCACATCACCAACAGCATAAATATTGTCAACCTCGGTTTGGTATTTATTATTAACTTTTAATTGACCACGGCCATCAGCAGTTAAACCGGCATTTTCAAGTTTTAAATCAGCGGTATTACCGGTTCTACCATTAGCAAATAATAAACAATCAGCACGCATTTTTTTGCCTGATTCTAAATGCACAACTACAGCATCATCAGACGCTTCAACATGGTCTATTTGTTCGCCGTGACGGATGACTACACCATTATTCCATAAGTGATAGCTGAGTGAGTCAGACATTTCATCATCTAAGAAAGATAATAAGCGATCGCGGGTGTTAATTAGATCAACTTTTACCCCTAACCCTTTAAAAATACAGGCGTATTCTGACCCAATAACACCAGCACCATAAATAATGATATGTCGAGGATCATGTTTTAGCGATAGTATGGTATCTGAGTCATACACACGACTGTGGTTAAAATCGATATCACTTGGGCGATAAGGATGAGAGCCGGTTGCTATAACAATTTGTGCGGCTGTAATTTGTTCTTTGGTACCATCGGGCTTAGTTATTTGTATAGTATGAGCATCAACAAATGAAGCTTCACCTGTGTAATTGGTCACACGATTACGATTATAAAACCCGGTACGAAGCTTAACTTGTTTACTAATAACAGAGGCTGCGTGGTTTAATATTTCAGGAAAAGTTAAATGCTTTGCATCATTGTCACCACAAAATAACGGGTTTGAATTGTATTCAATTAATCGGCTGACTGATTGACGTAATGCTTTTGATGGGATGGTGCCCCAGTGGGTACAGCCACCGCCAACAGATTTATAACGTTCAATAACCGCGACGTTTTTGTCTTTTTTGGCTAGCTCCATCGCCGTACCTTCGCCACCAGGGCCAGTACCTATGACGATAGCATCGTAATCATATTGAATTTTTTGGAGTATCAGTTAGTGTTTTCTTTTGCTTAGTCAATGGTGTCACCTTAGGTCCGTGTTGATGACAGAAATCTTAGCAGGATTTAAAGGTGTAGGTAAGTTTTTATCCGCTTAGAATAATCGATATTTAGATGATGAATAGCAAAAAATGCGATTGTTCTTATTTTTATTAATAAATAACAATCGCATTTGGAGTTTAAGGCTAGATAAAAGAGCTGATTAAGCGAGCTGTTGAGTTAATAGTTGCCAGTCGCGTTTTTGAGAATTAAATTTTTCTTTTAATTCATTATATTGTTTTAGTAATTCAGAATGCTCTACGTCACTTAACAATTGATCTTTTTTAGCAAGTAAAAGTTCTTTTTTTACCAGATAATAATCATTGAGCTTGATGATCAACTTATCGTATTCGGATTGCAGTTTTTCTGAGAGCTTTTCCGCGTCAGGGTGCGAGGTCAATTTTTCTTGGCTAATTTTTAAGAGCATCGCTAATTTGGCTTTTTCAATTTTATCATCTGAAACCGTTCTTAATTTTGAGGTGATTTTGACCAACGAGCACAATTTAATTAGCCATTTACTCGGATCAAATTGATACCAGCGAATACCATTACGATAGTCGTTTTCAAAGATATGGTGATAATTATGATAACCTTCGCCAAAGGTTAAAAAGGCTAATAGGCCATTGTCACGCGCAGTATTTTTATCGGTATAGGTTTGTTTACCCCAAATATGCGCTAGTGAGTTAATAAAAAATGTGGTGTGATGATTTAATACCAAGCGCATAAAGCCTAATAAAATTAAGCTGCTGATAACATCACCAGTATATAAACCAAAAAGAATAGGTACGCCAAAATTCATTGCGATAGATAGTAATAAATAATGTTTATGCTGCCACATAACAATGCCATCTTTTTGTAAATCACGAACATTATCATAGTTGTTATAACGCTCGGGTTGATAGTTTCTTAACATCCAACCGATATGTGAAAACCAAAAACCGCGTTTTGCTGAATAAGGGTCAACGCCATTTTTATCAACATGTTTATGATGAATACGATGATCTGAAGACCAATGCAAGGCGCTGTTTTGTAATGCAAAAGCGCCGCCTAAAGCACAAATTAAACGTAAGCTCCAATGCGCTTGATAGGTTTTGTGGGACCATAATCTATGATAACCAACGGTAATTGACATACCACAATAAATAAAACAGATCAGGGCAGCTATTAATTCATTGGTTTCAAACCCATGGGTAATGGCTCGGTAAGGAACGGCAATAGCGGCAACGGCAAAGGTAATAATAAAAACACTCACGTTTAACCATAATATTTTGGGTTTGTTCATTTTATTCTACGATAATAATTTCAGTGTACACTTGTTCGCTATTTTAGCCGGCCAAATAATTCAGTCAAGCAGCATTGTGAAATATTCATCAGTTAATTTAGTTTTAGCTTAACCTGACAAACGCACATTGATTGAGTATGATACTTGCTGAATCATCTGCTTATCGACGTTATAAATAATTTAAGTCGTTTGATAATGTTAGTTTTATTTTCAGGATAGTGTTAACTCATGAGTGGTATTCGCGCCCAACAAAAGAAAAAACACGTCGTCAACTTATTGATGCTGCTTTAGGTCAGCTAAGTGCTGAACGAAGTTTTTCGAGTTTAAGTTTACGAGAAGTTGCTAAAGAAGCCGGCCTTGCACCTACTTCATTCTATCGTCATTTTTCCGATATGGATGAACTAGGCTTAACACTGGTTGACGAAGCAGGCTTAACGCTTCGACAACTCATGCGACAAGCACGACAACGCATTGAAAAAAGGCGGCTCTGTTATTAAAATTTCAGTGATTACGTTTATGGAATTCATTGAAAATAATGCCAATATTTTTCGTTTGTTATTACGTGAGCGCTCAGGAACATCCGCTGATTTTCGCGCTGCCGTTAGCCGTGAGATCCGTTATTTTACGCTGGAACTAACCGATTATTTACAACGAGCGAATCAATTAGAACCAGAGATCGCTTATTTACAAGCCAATGCTGCCGTAACTATTGTGTTTAATGCTGGGGCAGACGCTCTTGATATAGAGAGTAATGAAAGGGAACAATTAGTTGAAAGTATTATTCAGCAACTTAGATTTATTGCCCGCGGTGCCGCTGAATTTAGTGCTCGAATTAATCATAAAAAGCGCTAATCACCTTAGCGCTTATTTTATAGTATTGTCTGACTGGTTACTTTCGCGTTAAATAAACACCCGTTTCTACATGATGGGTATATGGGAAATTGATCAAAAAGAGCAAATTTTTCAATATTATGGGTTTTAGTTAAAGTAACTAAATTATCTTTTAATGTTTTCAGGGTTACATGAAATATAAACAATACGCTCAAATCGACTAACTAACTCTTCACTGTCAGGATCTAAACCGGCTCTTGGTGGGTCTACTAATACCGTATCGTAATTATAAGCAGTTAAATCAAAATCAGCTAAACGTCTAAACTTTCTTTCTCCGTTCATTGCTTGGCTAAATTCTTCACTGACATACGGACAATATCAATATTTTTTATGTTATTCGCTTTGATATTTACTTGCGCTGAATTAACTGAGGTTTTTGAAATTTCAGTTCCTAAAACACGCTCAAAGTTTTCGGCTAAAGCAATACTAAAGTTACCGTTACCACAATAGAGCTCGATTAAATCCCCCAATACCTTGGGTAACTTGTTGCGCCCATAACAACATTTTTTCATTAACTTTTGCATTTGGTTGCGTAAAGCTGTTTTCTACTTGTTGGTAAATATAACTATTATTCCCAACATTAAGTTTTTCAGTGATAAAGTCTTTATCAAGGATCACTTTTTGTTTACGTGCCCGGCCGATAATATCTACCGGTGAAATTGTTGACAGAGTCGCTTTTAATTGCAGCGCTTGCGCTTGCCAAACATCATCTAATTGTTTGTGGTAAAGCAAGCTAATTAATAACTCACCACTTAATGACGTTAAAAAATCAACTTGGAATAAACGTTCTCTTAGTATTTGATTATCTTTAATCGCGAGAATTAATGCTTTCATAGCTTGGTTGATAAGCACGCTGGCAACAGGAAAGTCATCAACACGAAATTTTTGCTTGGTTTCACTATTAAACATTATGTAATAAAGGTCATCATCTTGATGCCATACGCGAAACTCAGCTCTTTGTCGGTAGTTTAATGGCTCTGAGCTAAAAAGTTCAAAATCAGGACCGTTAAATTGCTCAAATAGAGAAACCATTGCCTGTTGTTTTTCGTGTAATTGTTGATCATAAACCGTGGGATCAATATGACTAAACATGGTTATACCTATTATAAGAACAATAAAGGGGCAGATTTTAGCGCGGGTACTCTATTTGTCTAGTGTTTACTGGCAATATTAACCAATAATTTACTTTGCTAATTTAATCGTCAGTATTTAAATGAAAAAACCGCTAGTTAGCGGTTTTTTAAAATAAAGTAATTTATAAACTAAAGTTTAGTTTTCGTCGGTTTTTTCTGGACGCTCTTTCGCTTCACGAACTTTTAAGGTACGTTGTTGAAACTCTTGGTCGTTTAATGCAGTAACGGCGCTGTCTGCATCTTTTGCTGATATTTCAACAAAACCAAAACCGCGGCGCTTACCTGTGTGTATATCTTTCATTAACCGAACAGAATGAACTTTACCGTATGAAGAAAATAATTCACGGATTGCAGCTTCATTTGCACGGTAAGGTAAATTACCCACATATAATGTTTTTACATCCGCATCAGCTTCACTTGTTTCAGTAGTATTGCTGCTTGTATTCGCGGCAACAAAACTTGAAACAAAGATCATAACGACAATTAAAGGACTAGCAGAAATAACTGTCGATGTTAAAGCAAAGCCAATTGCCGCTAATACGGCAGAAATGATAACAACTTTGGATATTTGAGAAGAATTCATATTTATTTAACCTAATTATTATTTTATTACATAAAGAAATCGCAAATTCTATGTTACCCAGCTTTCAACATTGTGCAACACTTTAGTGTGATATTAAGAAATAAATCTTTGCACAAACAGATCTCTACTATATGTACTTAATAAATTATAACGATTAGATCATAAAAGATCTTTACCTTAAAAATGCCGTTTACTGAAAAAAAACACTAATCTAACAATAGATCGACAATAACACTATCATATCTGCTCGAAAAGCTCGATAAAGCAACGTTTTGGATAAAAAAACAGCAAACGAGCGATTATTTCAAATTAATTACAAATAAAGCTTGATCCTTTTGAAAACTCCTAAAAATGCGCTCCACTTCTTCGGGACAAGCCCAAGAGGTTGTTTTGAACAGTTAAGTTGTCTGAATAAGGGATTTAACTGAGAGAGATAAGTTTAGAAAACGTTTTGAAAGGTTATTAAAAAATTCTTTCAAAAAAAGATTCAAAAACTTGTTGACAACAAAACTGAGTTGCGTAGAATGCGCATCTCGCTTCGGGCAAGGCTTTCAAGTCAGTCGAAGCAACAAGTTAAACGAATGCGATTTAACTTGAGTTATCTGATAAAGATAACGTTCTTTAACAATTAGTTATCATGCAATTTGTGTGGGCACTCACATTAAATGCTAATTCATAGTCCTTCGGGACAACTTAGCTTTAATGATGAAGTTCACATAAAAACTATTACTTATTAATTTAAGTAAAACATATGTTTTAAAGTACAGATTCATAGAGCAGTAACTTATTTATTTTTTGTAGATAGTTACACAAACGATTTTTAATTGAAGAGTTTGATCATGGCTCAGATTGAACGCTGGCGGTAGGCTTAACACATGCAAGTCGAGCGGTAACAGAGAGAAGCTTGCTTCTCTGCTGACGAGCGGCGGACGGGTGAGTAATGCTTGGGAATATGCCTTAAGGTGGGGACAACAGTTGGAAACGACTGCTAATACCGCATAATGTCTACGGACTAAAGGAGGGGCTCTTCGGACCTTTCGCCTTTGATTAGCCCAAGTGAGATTAGCTAG
>JAYQHI010000007.1:0-319295 GCA_038141035.1 Alteromonadaceae bacterium | reverse complement strand
TTTCTGCTTCTGCGTCGGTGAGGTTTTTAATACCTTGTTGAGATTTTAAATGAAACTTGACCCAAAAACGTTCATTGTTAGCATTAATAAAACTAAAGGTGTGGCTACCAAAACCATGCATATGGCGATAGGTTACAGGAATACCTCGATCACTCATAACAATAGTAATTTGGTGTAATGCTTCGGGTAACGATGTCCAGAAATCCCAGTTATTGGTGGCACTACGCATATTCGTTTTAGGATCACGTTTTACTGCATGGTTGAGGTCGGGAAACTTAAGTGGGTCTCGTAAAAAAAATACCGGCGTATTATTTCCCACTAAATCCCAATTACCTTCTTCGGTATAAAATTTAACGGCAAATCCTCTAATATCACGTTCGGCATCAGCAGCGCCTCGTTCTCCTGCCACTGTTGTAAAGCGGGCAAATAATTCAGTTTCTTTGCCTATTTCTGAAAAAATTTTAGCGCGACTATATTGGCTTATATCATGAGTGACGGTGAACTTACCAAAAGCGCCAGAGCCTTTAGCATGCATACGGCGCTCAGGAATAACTTCCCGATCAAAGTGCGCTAATTTTTCTAAAAACCAGACATCTTGTAAAAGTTGAGGGCCTCTTGGCCCAGCGGTCATCACATTTTGATTATCGGCAACCGGACAACCGACAGCGGTTGTTAATTTTTTCTTAGACATTATCGACCTCATCTTTAGTTGTTATAGATAGCTACTTATCTCGAGTTTAGGTTACTTAATAAACTTAGATGAACATTCAATATTATCAAGCGCAAGGTTATCAATTAATGTTCTGTTTTTTAGAATGTAAATATCAATTTTATCAAATTTATTTATCGTTACCGCCGTTTTAATATACCAACATCGAAAGCAAAGCAGCTTTTGAAACAAAGCAAAGACAATAGTAATTAGGGTCTTTAACCCTAACAATAAACGAGGAAATACTCATGGCTCAAATAGGCAAAACTATCCCAGAATTTAAAGCGCAAGCATTCCATAACGGTGAGTTTGTTGAAGTAACATCAGACAGTGTTAAAGGTAAGTGGTCAATATTTTTGTTCTACCCAGCAGACTTTACCTTTGTTTGTCCAACTGAACTAGAAGACATGGCAAATCAGTATGAAGAGTTGCAAAAGTTGGGAGTAGAGGTTTATGCCGTATCAACCGACACGCATTTTTCACATAAAGCATGGCACGATTCTTCAGAGGCGATTGGTAAAATTAAATTTCCAATGTTAGGGGACCAAACAGGCACTATCACACGTGGCTTTGATGTCATGATTGAAGAAGATCACATGGCACATCGTGGTACTTTTTTAGCTGATCCTGACGGTGTTATTCAAGTTGCTCATATTCATGCCGGTGGTATTGGCCGAAGTGCAAAAGATATGGTGCGTAATGTGAAAGCAGCGCAGTATGTTCGCGAAAATGATGGCGAAGTATGTCCAGCTGCTTGGGAGCAAGGTGAGGCTACGTTAACACCAAGTTTAGACTTAGTCGGTAAAATCTAAACGCTTCCTTCATCGTAAAGCTTGGCGGATAACTTAGGTTTCCGCCAATGCATTAATATTATTCAAACTGAATACTTATTTTATGTTAATCAAGTGTTCGCAATAAATAAGGTCGCCCTATGTTAAGCAACGAAATTTTAAACGCATTAAAAAATTATACCCAAAACATGAACCATAAAGTTTCACTTGTTATACAAACGGGTGAGCATGACAAACGTGCAGAGTTAGTAGAATTTCTAACTCAATTATGTTCCGTATCTGAAAATTTAGCGCTGATTGAGCGTGATGAAGGATTACGTAGCCCGATCACTTTTTATTTAGAAGTGGCAGGAAAAAATAATGGTGTTCACTTTTCGGGGATCCCAAGTGGTCATGAGTTCAACTCACTTATTTTAGCTATTTTACAATCATCAGGCACGGAACTTAAACTTGATAGCACGTTAACTAACATGGTGCGAAAAATAACTGACCCGCTGCATTTTGAAGTGTTCATATCGCTTAGTTGTCATAATTGTCCTGATGTTGTGCAGTCGTTAAATCAGTTTGCGTTATTAAATGACAATATTACTACTGAAATGATTGATGGTGGTTTGTTTAAAACGTTAATTGATGAACGCAACATTCAAGGTGTACCAAGTGTTTATTTGAATGGCAAATTATTCGCTAATGGTAAAATAGATACTGCGCAGTTAGTTGATAAGCTGATTGAGCGTTTTCCGTACATAGTTAATGCGGCTGAAACCGAGCAATTACCATTGCAAGATGTTACGGTTATTGGTGCGGGTCCTGCTGGCGTGGCGGCAGCTATTTATGCGGCACGTAAAGGTTTAAATGTTACTATGATCGCAGATCGAATTGGTGGTCAGGTTAAAGATACGGTAGGGATCGAAAACTTAATATCGGTGCCTAAAACAACAGGAGCTGAGCTAACGGGTAATATGCAAGCTCATTTGAGTGATTACGATATTACCATAAAAGAATTTTTGCGTGTTGATCACATAGATAAAGGCGACACAGTTAATAAAACACCAAAAAAATTACATCTTTCTAGTGGTGAAGTGATTGAGTCTAAGACCGTGATCATTGCCACAGGGGCAAAATGGCGCGAGCTAGGTGTGCCAGGCGAAAAAGAGAATATTGGTGCAGGTGTTGCGTATTGCCCACATTGTGACGGTCCTTTTTTTAAGGGCAAAGATGTTGCGGTTGTTGGTGGTGGTAATTCGGGTATTGAAGCGGCATTAGATTTAGCTGGTATGGTTAATCATGTCACAGTGTTTGAATTTTTACCTCAATTAAAAGCTGATCAAGTGCTGGTAGAAAAAGCGCTGGCGCACGATAGAATCACCATTATCAAAAATGCCGCCACCAAAGAGGTGATTGCTGAAAATGGGAAAGTGGTGGCATTGGCTTATGAAGATAGAGACACTGGTGAGTTAAAACAACAACGTTTATCCGGCATTTTTGTGCAAATTGGATTATTACCTAACAGTGCCTTTTTAAATGGCGTGGTTGAACGTACTCAACATGGTGAAATTATTATTGACGAAAAATGTCAGACATCAGCGCCGGGAATTTTTGCTGCCGGTGATGTTACCACGGTTCCTTATAAGCAAATAGTGATCGCAATGGGCGAAGGCGCAAAAGCGTCACTGTCTGCATTTGACTATTTAGTGCGAGAGAGTTAATAACCACCAGAAAATATTAAAGAATAATGAACCTGATCTCGGGTTAATGAGCTCAGGTTTTTTATCGCTTGTTTCTTTAAAAGCCCAATATTGAACGTTGCTAGCCTTCACTAGTGCGGTTTGCACTTAAAGTGCGCTGTTATGCGTGATTAAATTTTCACACAAACAAAAAGGGCGTTGCCTGAATTTTTCTGCCAAGGCATGATTTTATCGTAGTCGTGCTCAAAGACATGAACTTCAAAATATGGCTGTAGAATATCGTTTAGTTCTTTGAAATTAAAAGCAACCATCGGATGTTCATCATGCCAAACTTGCTTATCTTCACTTGTCGTTTTTTGAATACTGAGTTTTAATGATTGTTTGTCACCAAGGCCAGAGTAATTCCACTCGGATTGAAAAGTAAATAAACAGTCATTTTGTTCAGCACTATGCTTTACAAATAGATTATTGCTAATTTTATCTTTATCAACCGCATTAAAACAAAAAACACCCTGTGGGTTGAGCGCATTGTAGACCCTTGAAATGCAGGCTTTGAGGTTTTCCGTGCCATCATTGTAATGCAATGAATACAAAAAACAGGTGATTAAATCTACAGGTTCATTGACGGTAAATTCGCTCATATTTTGCACGCTAAAATGGGCCTCTGGACAACGTGTTTTTGCTATCTCTAACATGGGCTGATTAAGATCAAGCCCATAACTTTGATAACCTAAATCAATAAAATGACGAACATGCGGACCAGTACCGCAGGCTAAATCAAGGTGTAATTTACCCTTGTTGCCGAATATTTGATGTAATCTATTAATACTGTAACTTTGCGCATGATAATTAATATTGGCGCACATTAAATCGTAATAACCGGAGAGGTCGGTATATAAAGCGTTGGCGGACATTTTGGCCTGAAATTGAGCGGAAGTATTTTCGGTGGCGCATAGTAAACTAAACCGTAATACTTGTTAAGTAGTTAAATCGCTTAATAACATCTTTATGCTAAAGGGATAAGCTGTGTAACTAAATTCGCATTTCGTTATTAACTTAATTGCAGTTCTACTATTACTTGTTATTATCGAGCTAAGTCGTTACGGCTGAAGATCAAAGCCGCTTTTTTGTTTGGAAGATCATTTGAAAACTTTTACTTGTCAATGTGGTAACACTCTACATTTTGTTAATACCAAATGTGTTAACTGTAATGCTATGCTTGGATTTGTACCGGAAGATCTGCAATTAACCGCTTTAACCATTACTCCTGAGAAATTATATAAGGTATCAACAAACGATAACTTGTATCGACAGTGTAAAAATTATTGGCAACATGACGTTTGTAATTGGATGGTGCCCGCAGACGATCCTAATGAGTTATGCCAGTCGTGCCGCTTGAATGTTACCATTCCAAACCTAAATAAGCCGGGTAATATCAAGTTATGGTATCGAATGGAGCTGTCAAAACGTGGCCTTTTGTATACCTTATATAAATTAAACTTACCTGTGGTGGGGCGTAGTATTGAACCGGTAAGTGGTTTAGGTTTTTCTTTTTTTTAGAAGATCAAGTTGAAGATGAATATGGTAATGAATTAACGGTAAAAGATTATGTAGTTACCGGTCATAGCGCTGGCCTTATTACCTTAAACTTGAGTGAAGCCCAAGATAGTGCACGTATTGAAATGCGTGAAAAAATGAATGAGCGTTATCGCACGCTTATTGGCCATTTTAGACATGAATCTGGCCATTATTATTGGGATCGTTTGATCAAACACTCATCGTTACTTGAACCCTTTAGAGCTCTGTTTGGTGATGAACGTTTGAATTATACCCAAGCGTTAGAGCATTATTACCAAAATGGTCCGGCTGAAAATTGGCAAAATGTATGGATCAGCGCCTATGCCAGTATGCATCCTTGGGAAGATTGGGCAGAAACATGGGCGCATTATTTACATATGGTGTCGACGTTAGAAACGGCTAACAATTACGAGCTCAGTATTGCTGGTAATCAGGTAAAAAACCCGCTGTTAAAATCTGACAATGTTGATGAAGCATACACGGCCATTAGCTTTACTCAGCTATTCAATGACTGGTGTCGCTTAACAAAAGCCATTAATGCCATTAATCGTAGTATGGGGCATGATGATGCTTATCCGTTTGTCATCTCGATCACGGCATTAGATAAACTGAGGTTTGTACATCAAGCGATTATATATGCCAAGTAAAAAATAATCCTTATGTATTCAACGCGTAAAGCTGTGGTTATTTTGTTTTGCGCCTATACTTAAATCACATACTGCATTAAGGAATATTAGATGGCCATTCGTTGGAATAGCTATAAAGTTGCCAACTTTCATGATGAATTGATCAAAACTGCGAGTACGCCAAGGCATTTTGCCAATGATCTCTGTGAATACCTGTCCGTTTTATCTGATGATGATATTAAAGAATTCAAAACCGCCGCTGATCTTGCGATTCAAACCATGGGGATCACATTTCGAGTCTATAATGATGAAGAAGGCTCAATTGATCGCGCTTGGCCGTTTGATATTATTCCGCGTTTAATTAACAAAGCTGAATGGCAAACTATTGAAGTAGGGCTTAAACAAAGAGTTAAAGCGTTAAACCTGTTTATTGATGATTTATACAATCAACAGAACATTATTAAAGATGGTGTTTTTCCCGCACATTTACTTGAAAAATCAAAAAACTTTCTACCGCAATGTAAAGGTTTTTCTCCACCACTAGGTGTTTGGGCGCATATTTGTGGCTCCGACCTTGTTCGAGATAATGACGGAACTGTGTATGTGCTTGAAGATAACTTACGCGTACCTTCAGGCGTTTCTTATATGTTAGAAAACCGTCAGGTAATGAAGCGTGTTTTTCCTGAAATGTTTGATAAATACAATATTTTGCCTGTTGATGATTATGCATCGGAATTGTACAACATGCTGGCGGAGCTTTCTCCACGTGATATCAAAGAACCTGAAATTGTGGTGCTTACCCCTGGAATTTACAACTCCGCATATTTTGAACATGCGTACCTTGCGCAACAAATGGGCGCAGAATTAGTGGTGGGTGATGACTTAGTGGTTGAAGATGATAACTGCGTGTATATGCGAACCATTGAGGGGTTATCACGTGTTGATGTGATTTATCGTCGCATTGATGATTTATTTTTAGATCCTGAAGTGTTTAATCCGGATTCAACCTTAGGGGTGCCAGGATTAATGCGGGCATGGCAAGCGGGTAATGTAGCATTAGCGAATGCGCCCGGCTCTGGCGTTGCTGATGATAAAGTAGTTTATGCGTTTGTGCCTGAAATTATTGAATATTATTTAGGTGAAAAAGCAATTTTACCCAATGTACCTACCTACAAATGCATTAACCCAACAGAACGTGACTATGTTATTAAGAACATTGAAAAGTTAGTGGTTAAACCGGCTAATGAATCTGGCGGTTATGGTATGTTAATTGGGCCGCATGCCTCGGTAGAAGAACATGATGAATTTAGAAAACTAATTGAGGCGAACCCGCGCAATTATATTGCTCAGCCTATGTTAATTTTATCAACGGCACCAACCATGGTTGATGAAACTGTTGAACCTAGGCATTTAGATTTACGGCCATTTATTTTAACCGGCAAAAATGTTTCAGTAACTACTGGTGGCTTAACTCGTGTGGCATTACGTAAAGGTTCAACCGTGGTTAATTCATCACAAGGTGGTGGTAGTAAAGATACTTGGATTGTTGATATGGAGTCATTATGAGTATGCTTTCACGTGTTGCCGAAAATATTTATTGGTTAGGCCGTTATTTAGAACGTGCTGAAAATACCGCTCGCATTGTTAATGTGAATGCTAATTTATTACTCGACTTACCTAAACATGTACGCCTAGGTTGGGCTCCGATACTTGAGATCATGTCATCACGTCAGCTTTTTGATGAATATTATCAAGAGCCTGATGAAGCTAGTGTGGTTGCTTTTTTAATAACTGACTTACGTAATCCAAGTTCAATTATTAGCTCTTTAGTGGCCGCACGAGAAAATGCCCGTACTATTCGAGAAATTATTCCGCGAGAAGCATGGGAGCAAATTAATTCAATTTATTTATTAGCTAAAGAGCAGCAAACGCAAATACATCATGGCCGTTATCGTCATAATTATTTGAATAAAATTATTCAAATGCAGCAGGCGATCACTGGTAATTTAGCCGGTACGATGACCCATGACGAAGGCTACAGTTTTTTACGACTTGGACGTAATATTGAGCGCGCTGATATGACAACTCGTATTATTGATGTGCGCTCGGCCAATTTATTACCCGATGTTGATAATGAAAGTACTCCGTTTGAAAATATCCAATGGATGAGTGTTTTAAAATCGCTAACCGGTTATCAAATGTATCGTCGGCAGATGCGCTTACGTATTACCCGACCTGATGTTTTACGCTTTTTATTGCTTGATAATAAATTCCCACGGGCGGTTAAACATATTTTGCAGCAAGTGGAATATTGTTTAAGCGATTTACCAAATCATCAAGCGGTAAGTAATGAATTGCAAATTGTGCAACAGCAGTTAACGATTGCGCAGCCGGAGACATTAAAGCAAGAAATGCTACATGCGTTTATTGATGAGATGCAGCTTGGCTTGAATAACTTGCATAATAAAATGGCAGCAGTATATTTTTAATTTTACTGTTTAAGCGATGAGAGTTTAACAAGCTAAAAAGGCCATCAAGCAGGTTTACTTGATGGCCACGTTTTAGTGTTTACGCCTCTTCTTCCACCAAGGTCATTAGTGACGTATTACCACCCGATGCTGTGGTATCAATACTCACGGTTTTTTCTGTTACTAATCGCTGTATTAAATGATCATAATATTCAGAGCTGATCACGGGCAGAATAGCGCCTTGACGCTCTGCTAGTTTTTCACTGATATAATGTTTACGATCACAATGGCTATCAACCACAACCCCTGATAGTGCAGGATGTGCCAGCATGGTTGATAAATGACGTAGGCGCGCAACCTGAAAAACATTTTCGTTTTCGCCGGTAGCAATAAATTTGTCTCGAAAGGCAAGCGCTTCTTCATAATACAGATCAGACACTACGGTTATTACGGTATTACCCGTTGCTAATGCGGTAACAATAGAAAGCACCCAAAAGTGAAAGCTAACATTGCCATCAGCAAAACAAATAATATTGCCGCGATTTTCTAAATAAAGCACGTTAGATTCACCAGTTGGCCCAGGTAAAAACGTTGGTTTTTTTAACCGTTTTTCAATATCAATTAACTGTGAACGGGCAGCTTTTAACGTGCGATTTAAATCGTCCGCTAAATCATCAACAATTTCAACATGGGCTATTTTTGCTAATAACTGACGGACCGCAGAAATACGTGTATTTAATTCCGTTAAGCGCCAATGCTTTTCAGCTTTATTGGCTTTTGTCATGAATTGTTCAGCTTCAATATGTGATGTTTTATCGCCGGTTAAGGCGGTAATTTGTGACGGCAATAAGTTAAATTGCTCAGCATCAGGTGTGGCTTTTTCTTTAACTAAACGAGTTAAATAATTAGGCCCGCCAGCTTTCGGGCCAGTACCGGAAAGGCCTCGACCACCAAAGGGCTGAACGCCAACTATAGCACCAATCATATTACGATTAATATAAACATTGCCGGCACGTGATAATTTAGCTAGTTCAAAGGCTCTATGTTCAATACGGGTATGAATACCCATGGTTAAACCAAAACCTGTGCTGTTGATTTCATCGATCACTTGTTCGATGTTATTGCCTTGAAAGCGAACAATATGAACACATGGGCCAAATACTTCTTGTGTTAATACGCTGATATTGTCAATTTCATATAGGCGTGGGGCGAAGAAATAATGCTCCTTACCAGCGATATCTTCAGCAAGTTTGCATTGATACAGCAGTTTGCCATGTGTTTGCATATAGTCGCTGTGCGCATTGAGGGCATCAAGGGCTTTTTGATCGATGACAGGTCCTATGTCGGTACTTAACTTTGCCGGATCACCAACATGTAACTCGGCTAATGCGCCTTTGAGCATGGTAATAATATTATCGGCAATGTCATCCTGTAAAAACAATACCCGTAGAGCTGAGCAGCGCTGGCCTGCTGATTGAAAGCCAGATGAAATTACATCATCAACGACTTGTTCTGGCAATGCGGTTGAGTCTACTATCATGCAGTTTTGGCCGCCTGTTTCAGCAATTAATGGTACTTGATCACCACCTCGCTCAGCTAATGTTTGTGATATTCTGGTACCAGTGGCTGTTGAGCCGGTAAACATAACCGTTTGAATACGGCTATCAGGAATGATGACTCGTCCTACTTCACTACCTTCGGCAATAACTGCTTGCACAACACCATGAGGCAAGCCAACATATTGCATCAGTTCTATGGTACGCAGGGCAATTAAACTGGTTTGCTCGGCCGGTTTTGCTAATACGGTATTACCTGTAGCAATGGCGGCGGCCACTTGTCCTAAAAATATCGCTAAAGGGAAGTTCCACGGGCTAATACATAAGATAACCCCACGGGCTTCTAAGCGTTCATCTTCAGCTAGTTCAATTGCACGCTCTGCATAATAACGACAAAAATCTACCGCTTCTCGTACTTCATCAATGCCGTCTTGGGCAATTTTACCAGCTTCTTTGATGCATAAAGCGATCAGCTCGTCACGATGGCGTTCTAAAATATCAGCAATACGGCATAATAAAGCGGCACGTTCGGTAACGGGCGTTTGTGACCAAGTAGCGAATGTGGTTTCTGCGGTTTTGATCATCAATTGCATGTCGGCTTGCTCATGATGTTGGTGAAAGCCAATAATTTCATGGTGATCAGCTGGGTTTTTAATAGCGATATGTTCCGCAATTGCTTGGGGGCGATTTTGCTCATTAATTAAATGACGATTTAACCAATCATCTAAAGCGGCTTTTAATGGGGTCAATTCATTAATATCCGTTAAGTCGAGCCCTTTGGAATTATCACGTCCTAAGCCATTTTTGTCGTGATATAAAGCGATAGGTTTAGTAATTTGTTGATTGTATTTATCTTTTAAACGTTGAGTTTTTTCAACTGGATCTTCTAACAACGACTCCACCGGTTGTGATTCGTCAACTATGGCATTAACAAAGGAAGAATTTGCGCCATTTTCTAACAAACGACGAACTAAATAAGCCAACAGATCTTCGTGCTGACCAACAGGTGCATAGATGCGACATTGTATGCTTTCACTAGTGACTATTTGATCGTATAAAGAGTCACCCATGCCGTGTAAACACTGAAATTCAAAGCCTTCTTTATCATCACCGGCTAATTCAAAAATAGTGGCTGCGGTATAGGCATTATGGGTGGCGAATTGTGGGTAAATGGTATCGCGATAAGCGAGTAATTTATTGGCACAAGCGTGATAAGAAACATCGGTGGATGATTTCCGAGTAAAAACAGGGAAATCTTGTAGGCCATCTTTTTGGGCGTTTTTTATTTCAGTATCCCAATACGCACCTTTTACTAAACGCACCATCATTTTTCGGTTGGTTTTAAGGGTGAGTTCTCGCAACCAATCAACAACAAAAATCGCGCGTTTTTGATAGGCTTGTAGAGCAATACCAAATCCTTGCCAGTTGCCTAAATCGGTATCGCTGAAAACGGCTTCAATTATATCAAGTGAAATATCTAAGCGTTCAGATTCTTCTGCGTCAACGGTTAAACCAATATTAAAGTGCTTTGCTTGTAAACAAAGGGCTTTCAGTTTTGGCACTATTTCATTCATCACTCGGGTTTTATGGCTAAATTCATACCGAGGATGAATTGCGGAAAGTTTGACGGAAATTCCGGGTACACGTCGTGGATCATTTTTACCGGAAGCTTGGGCAACCCCGCCGATAACATCAATAGCATCTTGATAGGCTTTAAAATAACGTTCGGCATCAGCGCTAGTGCGAGCACCTTCGCCTAACATATCGTAGGAATAGACATAACCTTGTTGTTCTTTGTTGGCGGCACGCTCGGTCGCCGCTTGAATGGTTTCACCCATGACAAATTGATTACCCATAATTTTCATGGCGTAATTCATTGATTTACGAATAACCGGTTCGCCTAAACGGCCAATGGTTTTTTGAGTAAACCAAAGCTGTCTTGTTTACGTTTATCGGCATAATTGACCATAGCGCCGGTGATCAATAAGCCCCACGAAGAAGCATTAACAAATAATGATTCACTGCTGCCTAAATGAGTGCTCCATTGGCCTTGTGATATTTTGTCGCGAATTAAAATATCTTGCGTTTCTTTATCGGGCACACGCAATAGTGCTTCAGCCAAACACATTAAAACTACGCCTTCTTCACTTGACAGTGAATATTCATTTAATAAGGCATCAATGGCGCCGTTATCGATTTGATCATGGCGTATTTTTAATACCATTTTACGGGCGCGCTCCCAAGCTCGGCTGCGTGCGCTAACATTAACTTCAGCTAAGGGCAGGATGTGATCAACAGCGATATTTTCATCAATACGATAAAAGTCACGAATCTTCTGGCGAATGGGACAGTCGGTGGAAAACGAGTCATTAAATAACATATGCTTGTCCTTATGTTTGATGAAAGAATGAAAATGAATGTGAGTTTTGAGGTACCTGAGTTAAAATGTTTTATCTATTTAAAAAGTAACAAAAATATATACTAACACCATAGAAGATCTGAATGCTTAAATACAATAAAAAAGTGTAAAACTAAGTTAATCAGATATATTTTTTTTACAAATTAAGTGAATAGTTGACTTCAGCTTATTTGAGCGTGTTGATCTTCACTGCATATTTTTTCAACATGCTGTATGGGTTTTATCCAAGGTAGAGCAATTGAAGTGTAGTTGTTCTACACAAATGAGCGATAACTTAGTAGCAAAGCCTACAGATGTTGCCCTTGGGAGCGTTCTGAGCACTCCAGCACTGCGTTACTCATTGTTTATATATTCCTGTATAGAAGAAGGTGATTAGAACAAAAATCATACACGAAAGGTCAATGCACCTAATCTTTGTGCTTTGTATAATATGAGGTAAAATGCCACTCGTTCTAGGATTAATGACAAGGTTGCTACTTTGAACATATCATTTTTTATTCGCTTTATTGTGGCGTTAATTGTGTTGCAAAGTGCTGTTTTTATTTTACAAACATTCCCTATAACCGCACAGTTTATTCAAGTGACTATTGCTCAGGTTTCAGCATGGTTTTATAGTTATTTTGATGTTAATGTAGCGGTTGCTGAAAACACAGAATTATTCACACAATATCAAATCGTTATGTTATTGTTGATAATAGCTGTACCGGCTTTATGTTATTAGCTAGCGTTTGTGCTTTGATTGTTGCAGTGGTAAAACCGTTTAAGCTTAAAATAATGATGATTTTTTCAGCTTTTCTTATTTTACAGTTTGAAAATATTATTCGAATTTGTCATTTATTTTATGAAATACAAAAGCCAAATAATGCCTTTGATTTTTATCATCTTTATGTTTGGCAATGTCTCAATTTTATTACTGCGCTCATTGTTCTTTGGGGTATAAAAAAAGTGTTGAACAAAGAACGTTTAACTTATAGATAGGAAAGTATGTTTAACATATTGTTTTATATAATTATTATTTTTTTATTTACACCTTATGTCTTCGCTGCGCCTGGTGGTGTTGATCCCGGCGTAGACGCTGGTGCTAGAGTTCCTGCCTTACATATTATTATCGAAATATGTTTAATCGCTGTAATTGCCTTTATATATCGTAAAAATAAATAATTATTGCGACTAAAGTGATGTAACAATAGATGTTGGTCGAACTATCACTTAAACAGCAAATCGCTGATTTATCACTTGCATGCTTGAGTGTTTTTTTATTTTATTTAGCATTTCCAAGTGGTGGTTACGGGCATGCTGCTTGGTTTGTGATGGTTCCACTGTTGCTGGCCATTAATCATCGACCGAAAGGTTATGTCTTTTTATTAAGTTTAATAGCCGCAACCTTTGGCTGGATGGTAAGTGTTTTTTGGCTGGTTGGTAGTTTAGCTGAGATAACATCAACACCGTTCAACATTATTATTCCACTCGTATTTATTTGTTGTTTGCTGTTTGCTTTACCTTATGCCATTGCTTGTTGGCTGCATTGTTATTTTCGCTTTTCAACCAGTGTTGTTGGTGCTTTTTCATCGGCAATCATTTTTACCTGTCTAATTAACTATCTTCCGCAAATACTGCCTGGAAATTTGGCACACGCTTTATATCAAGAAACTCGTTTTATTCAGCTGGCTGATATTGGCGGTGTTCCTCTGGTGTTTTTTATTATTCATGCGGTGAATTTGTTATTAGCCAATGGGATTTTGCTATGTAAGAAAAAACCATTACAAAGTTTACAATGTTTTGCTTTTGCAGTGTTTATTTTTATGGCTAATCAGTTTTATGGTGAGCATCAATTAGAAAAGTATCACGCTAAACCAGAAGAGGGCATAATCACGGCAGCATTAATTCAGCCTAATATTACTGTCGATAATAGAACAAGAGAAGATTGGTTAAGGGCATCAGTTAATGTTGCACGAATGATCAACGACATTAATCAAAAACAGCATGTTGATGTATTTTTAATGCCAGAATTGCCAGTGCCAATTTCATATCAATATTTTGCTGAAGATGCAGAAATATTTAATGCAGCGATAGAAAATAAAGCATTAATGTTAACATCAATCGAACCGATAGGAGATGAATTAAGCAATGACGCTGGTTTTTATAACACAATTGAGTTTATTGAACAGCAGCAAGTTACCCGCACTTATCGTAAACAGGTATTATTACCCTTTGCCGAATACCTTCCGTTTGTTGACTATTTTCCGTGGTTAAAACAGCTTTTTCCTTATGCGCCTAACTATTTTTTCGGGTGATAAAAATATTTTGCTTAAATTTAAAAATAAACAAGATAACCTAAATGTGGTGCCATTAATTTGTTATGAATCGGTATTTAGTGATTTTGTTGCTAAAGGGGTTGGCTTAGGTGGAGAGGTTTTATTAAATAGCGTTAATGATGGCTGGTTTGTGAATACAGCTGGTGTAAAAATACATTTGGCGTTGTCGTTATTTCGTAGTATTGAATATAGAAGACCTTTAATTAGAGTGACCAATACAGGGCAAAGCGCTTTAATTACGGCGGGTGGTCAAATGTCACCTAATTCTATAATTCAAGAAAATACTCAAAGTTATGCTGTGGTTAATTTATCACATACTGCCGAGTTAAGTTTTTATCAACAATACCCTCAAGCATTTAAATATTTTTGTTGTTTTATTAGTGCCGTTATTGTCTTCAGGAGAAGAAACCGTGCAAGAGATTAAGCAAAACATCATTGCGATTGTGGCTGAATATACCGATGTTAGCCCAGAAGAATTTGATGAAGTAACTAGTTTTGACGAGCTTGGTATTGATTCTTTATCTTTAGTTGAAATTGTTTTTGATATTGAAGAAGCTTTTGATATTAAAATCCCACAAGATAATGAACTATCAGAGAATAATATCGATTTATCGAGTTTCAACGACTTAGTAACATTGGTCACTCAGCTTATCACTAAGGATAATGGCTAATGTCGGAAATAGTTGTAACAGGTTTAGGTTGTATTTCTGCTGCAGGGCATGATGTTAGTACTTTTGAACAAATGTTATTTTCTGTTCCTGCTGGTTCCGCAATTGGACCAGCTGATGGTTTTAAGGCAAGTGACGGACGAAATGTGGTTGCTGCGCAAGTAAAAGATTACGTTCCAGAACAATATTTTAACAAAGCAGAGTTGAAGTTACTTGATCGTTATGCGCAATTTGCCTTGATTTCTGCAGAGCAAGCTATCAAGGACGCTTCATTAAATTTGCTAACATGTAACCTTAAACGGGTCAGTGTTGTGCATGGCACAAGTATTGGTGGGCAAGAAACAATTGAAGCTTCTTACTCGCAATTATTTGAATATGGTAAATCACGTACTCATCCTTTTACCGTTCCCAAGTTGTTACCTAGCTCCGCAGCAAGTCATATAGCGATGAAATATGGCATTAAAGGCCCTACGTTTACCACTTCATCTGCTTGTGCTTCTGCAGGGCATGCTATTTCTATGGCTGTACTAATGTTACGTTGTAATTTAATTGATATAGCCGTGGTTGGTGGCTCTGAGGCTTGCCTTACCCAGGGGAATTTTTTTGCTTGGGAGGGCTTAAGAGTCATTTCTAATGATAATTGCCGACCTTTTTCCGCTGATAGAAGTGGTTCGGTTTTAGGTGAAGGGGCTGCAACATTAGTGTTAGAACGAGCTGACTATGCGAAGCAAAGAGGGGCAAAAATTCATGCTAAATTGTCTGGTATTGGCATGAGTTCAGATGCCCATAATATTGTTCAGCCTTTAGCCGAAGGGGCAGAAGATGCTATGAATGCGGCACTATTAGATGCCAATTTAGCGGCGAATACAATTGACTATGTTAATGCGCATGGCTCAGGTACAGTGATCAATGATCAAACGGAAACTAAGGCAATACAGAGCGTATTTGAATGTTCGTCAAAACAACCTTTTGTTTCTTCCACAAAATCAATACATGGTCATGTGTTAGGTGCAGGAGCCGCGTTAGAAGCAATTGCTAGTATCCTTGCAATTAAACATCAAAAAATTCCGGCAACCGTAAATTATAAGCAAGCCGATCCTTTATGTGATTTAAACTTGGTTATTAATCAAATGCTCATAACACCAGTTAAAAAAGTTATGAGTAATTCTTTTGCTTTTGGTGGTTTGAATTCAACGCTGATATTTGAAAAGATTTAGAGATTTAAATGTAGTTTTAAGCGAGATTTGATATATGCTTTAAGGTGTTAAGTGAGCTGTTTACATGTCCTCGATTAATTAAGAGCAATATTATGTACGAAGGTGAATTATTATATGGTTTTAGTAGCGTCACCATCGCGATAACGCTTTTTGTGACCATTATTTTATGTAATGAATTAGGCTTTAGAGTTGGCCGTTTTATTCAAGCGCGTATTGATAGTGAAGTGAAAACACTAACGGGCTCTATTCAAGCGAGTATTCTAGGTTTATTGGCATTGTTACTTGGTTTTACATTTAGTATGTCAATGCAGCGTTATGATAATAGAAGCATGGCGTTGATAGACGAAGCTAATGCGATAAGTCGTGCATTGTTAAGAGTGCAACTTTTACCTGAAGCATATCAAGCAAGCGCGGATCGTTTGTTAACAGAGTATATTGATTTACGTGTTGCTATCAGCAAAATAGATTTAACTAAGCAAACGGAGCGCCAAGCGTACAATAAAAAAATAACTGCGTTGCAGCATCAGTTATGGACTTTAGCGATTGCAGCAACCAATGACGATCCGCGTTCAGTTACTACTGGTACTTTTATCAAAGCATTGAACGATGCAATTGAACGACAAGGTAAGCGAAATGCGTTACTTGACATGCACGTGCCGGAAGTGGTGTTAATTTTACTGTTTATTGTTTTTATTTCATCAGGTGGCATCATGGGCTACTCTGCGGGGCTAAGTGGTAAACGTATTATTGCGCCGGTGATCTTAGTGTCGTTATTAATTACCTTAATTGTTTTTATTATTATTGACTTAGACCGACCAAAACGAGGGCTTATTCAGGTCAAACAAAATGCGTTAATGGCTTTAACAATGCAGGTTAATAATTAATTTAGGGCTTAAATTTATTATCTTTAATGTCTGAGCTTTAATGAACGTTTAGTTATATACCTGATTTATTTAATTAAACTTTTTCTAGGGCTTCTCTGTTTAAAAAATCAGATAAGTAGTTTTTAGCTTCATTACTGAATACTAAACTTTCAATAACCTCATGAATATCATCATTGTTGATTACTTGCTGCTGAAACATCATTTCAATTTCGCTAACAAAATTAGCCTCATAAATATAGCAAGCAACAGGTCGTTTGTTAAAGGCAGGGGATAACATTGACGATTTGGTTAGCTTAGCCTGTAGGGCAAGTGCATCTAAAATCGAACTTGGAAAGTTCCAGTGCTTAGCAACAAAATAAGTGATTTTTTTTTCGAGTTTTTAAACATTAAATCTTTAAAAGCAAATGAGTTGGGCTGGCAATCAGGGTTGACGAAAGAAAATGACTCGATCAATAACTGGTAAATGATCATATCACCTAAGTTACAAATTAAGCCGATTAAATAGCCTTGTGCACTTTCTGATTTATAAGGTGACTTACTTAACAAAGTTTTAGCGACAACGCCTGTAGCAAGGCTGTGCTGCCATATTTTGGTACCATATTGCTTAAAATAAATTAATGTTTGAGGTGCTAATTTGCTGACAAAGCCATTAATAATCCCCTCCATTAAACCATTAATGCCCAGCAACATAAAAGCGGTTTTAAGATCTGATACTTCTTTGTTACTGCGGTTATAAAATGAAGAGTTTGCAAGCTCTACGACTTTGGCAGCAATAATTGGCTCTTGTTCAATCAATGCAACTAAGACATCAGCATCAAACTCTTTATCATTTAATTGTTCTAGTACAGCTGCCAAAGAAGGTGGAATTGCTGGTAGCGATGCCAAAATATGTTTGGGATTACTTAACAATTTTTCTACTTGGTTAGCGATATATAAAGAAAGCTCGTCATATTTTTCACTAGGCGGTGACTGCCCAAAGAGAAAGTCATAAAACAATTTCTGATATTTTTCTTCGGTTGAATACAAGTCAATTGACTTTGACGCTAATGCTGTTTGTAACTCAGCAACTGATTTTTCTTGTTCTTCCGCTTGTGTATTTCTATTTTCTTCAAAATAATAAAAGTTTTGTTTATTGCCTTTATTAGATGATGGATATAAAAATTTAAATAATTTTTTAAACATAGTTTTACAACATCTTTTTTTGATAACGAAAGATCATGTTAGAAATAAGGAGCTATTTAATAAAATGCTAAACGAGATTTATGCTACCGAGCATTATTTAACGTATTGATGAAAATAAATAACGCCAAAGTCTTTTATAGCCTTTAGTTTGAGTGATTCTGCTTCTATTCAACCTCTTTATTTATAGCATATTTATTCAATAAGCATACAAGTTAACTTTTAAATTTTTTTAAAATTTTAATTTCTTTATATTCAAAAGCTTAGATAAATTGGTAATATAATTTAATTGGTAAGGCCACTAGGTCACTATACCTTAAGTCCGCATGGTGATATATTAATTTACGATTTCTAAAATTAATAAAAAATGTGTTAAAGGGGAGTTATATGCCAAATCATAAATTTAAAAAGCCTTTTCCTTGCTTTAAAAGAACAGTGCTAAGTTCGATCATCGTAATGAATATTATGGGTGTTAACGCTCAAGAGGTTGAACAAAAAAACAGCGGATGATGCCGACAACGTTGAAGTTATCACGGTTTCTGGTATTCGAGAATCATACCGTAGTGCGATTAATAACAAACGTGGTGCTGCTAATATTGTTGACTCTATTTCATTAAAAGACATAGGTGCTTTACCTGATAACTCAGTTGCTGAAACGTTAGAACGTATTACTGGTGTATCAGCTGACCGTTTTAAAGGCAATGCCAGTGAAATTTCAATTCGTGGTTTAGGACCATTTTTAGGCATGTCGACGATTAATGGTCGTGCTATTTCATCAGGCAGTGGTAACCGTAGTGTTGCCTTTAGTCAGTTCCCATCAGAATTAGTGAATGGTGTTACCGTTTATAAATCACAGTCAGCTAACTTATTAGAAGGTGGTGTTTCAGGTACGATTGATTTGGGCACTATTCGCCCTGTTGATTATGGTAAAGAACGCTTTCAAGCTGAAATTAAAGGACTTTATAACGAATACCAAGCTAAATTTGATGATCACGATGGCTTAGGACATAAAAAATCATTTAGTTATGTAAATAGCTTTGATGTCAGTGAAGCGGAATTTGGTTTTGCTGTTGGTTATGCTGGTGGTAAAACATCTCGTCCGGAAGATACTTATTTAACAAGTTCTACTTTGCGTCCATGTAATTCAGATTATGCTTTAGACGGTGGTAGTAACTGTAGTTTTGATGATGACAATGCGGCGGCAGTTAACGGCAGTAAGATAGATGGTGATTATTACTTTATTCCTAATTTGCAAAGTTTTCGTCAGCTAGAATCTATTGAAGATAATGATGCTGCTATTGTCGCGCTGCAATGGAAAACTGACACTATTGATATTAATCTTGATGGTCAATGGTCAGAACGTTATTATTTTGAAGATCGTCACGATTTATCGTTTGATGATGGTCGCCGTAGAATCACTAATTGGCTAACAGACGAAAACCATGTTTTACAAAGTTATACTGGTAATTCTCGTCTTGGCATCTCGAATGAATATCGTGATCGTAATGAAGAATATAAAGGCTTAGGTTTAAATGTAAAATGGCAAGCAAATGAAGATTTAGCCTTGATATTTGATGCCGCTTATTCTGGTACTAATCGCTGGCAAAATCAAACACGTGCTCGTTTTCGAAGCGATCGTGTTTGGTTTGATTGGAAGCAAGGAACTACGTCACAATTTCCAGATATTACCAATGTTTATACTGATTTAGATGATCCTACGGGCTCTGCGGTTGACTGGCGTGAAGAGGTTAAAGATTTAGCATTTTTTGATGCTGATAGTGAAGCCAGAAAATATCGTTTTGATATTGATGATCGCATTCGCAGCGCTAAACTTGATGCGGTATATTTACTAGATAAAGGTATTTTCACGTACTTAAATACGGGTATTGCTTACTCCGAACGCTCTCATCAAAACTATGCCGAAGAAAGCATTACAGCCAGAAGTGCAAGTGCAGATGTTGATGCTAATTTAGCTGCAACACTTGCTAATTGTAGTAGTGACTTCCGACAAAAAGATTATGGTGATGATGCCAACAGCCCTGTTTCAGAATGGGCCTATATTGATACTTTCTGTGCGCATAATGTCATCACTGAAGGAGAGGTATTAATGCCTGATCCTAAAGCACCGAGTGAAAATGATATTAACATGGTTGAAGAAGTTACCTCATTTTATGTTATGTCAGACTTCGAAACTCAAGTGAGTGGCATGTATTTATCTGGTAATGTTGGCTTGCGTTATGTTGAAACTGACATTACATCACACGGTGTTTCACAAGGTTATACGGTGACTACTGATGAAGCTGGTTTTGTTGATCTTAATGCCAAAGGTGAGATTGACACTTATACATTAACCAATAGTTTCAGTAACTTATTACCAAGTATTAACATGACCTTAGAATTACTTGATGATGTTGAACTTCGTTTAGCTGCTTATAAAGCCGTATCACGACCTGATATGTGGTTTTATGGTGCAGGCCGTGATGTTAAAGACTTTAATGACGGTGAATATCGCACAGTGGAAGCCGCATTATCAGACGGTAATGTAGCTTCAAGTGGTAACCCTTATTTGGAATTATTAGAGTCTAATAACTATGAGTTAGGTGTTAACTGGTATTTTGCTGAAGAATCGATGTTTTCATTAGCTTTATATAGTAAGTCGTTTGCGGCACGTATGGGATCAGAAAATAATGTTGAAGATGTCATTATTGATGGTCAAGCGTATGAAGCTGAGGTTATCGGTACGCCAACTATTTTTGATGATAAATCAGACATAAATGGTTTAGAGTTAACTTTAACGCATCAATTTTCTAGTTTACCGGCACCGTTTGATGGTTTAGGTATTTCAGCAAGTTATAACTACGCGGATTCTGATTATAAAACGCCAGAAGCTGGTGGTAGTATTCCTGCAGAAGTAAGTGCAAATGTGACACCAGGCAACTTACCTGGTTTATCTGAGCATGTTGCTAATTCTCAAGTGTATTGGGAAGGAGATAATGCCTCAGTGCGTTTATCATATAAATATCGTTCAGATTATTTAAAACCTTTTTTGGTGCTAATTTTGGCCAAACTAACCGTTTTGTTGAAGACCAAAAATCATTAGATTTAAGCTTAGGTTATAAATTTACTAAAAACTTAAGTATTAAAGCGCAAATGCTTAATTTAACGAATGAACCTGCTGTGCAATATCGTGTTGCTCCTGGTGCTTTCAACCAAATTGAATACAGTGGTCCTAAAGTATTCTTAGGTTTGAAATACAGAATGTAATCATTCTCATAAAAATTAAATAGCTACATTATTGTTAGTTATTTAAATACTAAGGGCTGATTTGGTAATACCATATCAGCCCTTTTTTATCAAAATTTAAAACTTGGCAACATAGAGGAAAATGTCGCTATACTGGAACGGTAATATTTTAGCAAAAGGTTATTATTGAGGTAATTTATGTCAAAACAGTCAACAACAATTAATCCTGAAATTCCAGCAGAAGCTTTTGATTGGTACGATGAATATGCTCATGGTGGGATGGATCGACGAACCTTTATGAAAAAGTTAGGAACCTTAGTTGCGGTTGGTTATTCGATGACAGTGTTAACCTCAGCTTTATTACCTAATTATGCTTTGGCTGAGCAGGTTTCATTTAACGACCCTGAGATTAAAGCAAGTTATCAAACGTTTGCCTCGCCTTTAGGTCATGGTAAAGGTCAAGGCTATTTAGTTTTACCCCAAAATAAAGTGGGCCAATTACCCGTTGTCTTGGTTATTCATGAAAATCGCGGTTTGAATCCGTATGTTAAAGATGTAGCGCGCCGTTTAGCCAAAGCTGGCTTTATTGCTTTTGCACCAGATGCTTTATTTCCCTTAGGTGGCTACCCAGGCAATGACGATGAAGGTAGAGCAATGCAAAAAACGTTAGAACGCACTAAAATTGAACAAGATTTTATTGCTGCGGCTAATTTTTTAAAGGGGTATAAAAATAGTAACGGCAAGTTAGGTGCAGTTGGTTTTTGTTTTGGTGGTTATATGGTGAATTACCTTGCGGCGGTTGATCCCACTTTACTTAATGCCGGTGTCCCTTTTTATGGAACACCAGCGGCGAAAGAATTAAGAAAAAACATTAAGGCACCTTTACTTATTCAATTAGGGGAACTTGATAAAAGAGTAAATAATACTTGGCCTGAATATGAGCTCGATTTAAAAGCTATCAATGCTCCTTATCAGATGCATATGTATAAAAATGCTAATCACGGGTTTCATAACGACTCAACAGCGCGTTACGATCCTGAAAATGCAGAACTTGCATGGCAACGTACCTTAGCCTTTTTTAAAGAAAAGCTTGGCTGATATTTTATGGGGTTGAAAAATAACATAAGTTAAAAACCGACAATCATAATTTTCTCTACTTGTTTAACCATTAAACTGATGGTTAAACAAGTATTACTACAGCTAACAATTATGAACCTTCTGTATTTATCAAGCTTGTTCTTGGGAACATTATTATTTTTATCTAGTTTTTTGATTAGTGCTAAGTTACTTAACGACCAGCCATCAGCAACTAGCTCACCAGCTCGAATGTTAGTTTTAACCGATATTGAAGCGGATCCTGATGATGCTCAAACACTGATCCGGTTACTGCTGTATGTCAATCAAATAGATCTCGAAGGTTTAGTTGCAACAACATCCGTCCATCAAAAAACGATGGTGGCGCCGGAAACTATTCATAAAATATTAACAGCTTACGAAAAGGTTCATCATAATTTATTACAGCATGAAGCAGGGTTTCCAAGCGCAGATAGTTTACGAAAATTAGTGAAGTCGGGCTTACCTATCTATGGTATGGCAGGGGTTGGACAAGATAAAGATTCTGAAGGTTCGGAGCATTTAATTAAGGTTATAGAACGTCAAGATGAGCGTCCCCTTTGGGTGACAGTATGGGGTGGGGCGAACACATTAGCGCAAGCCTTATATAAACTTAAAGCAACAAAAACAGCCGCTGAACTAGCAGAACTGATTAGTAAATTACGGGTTTATACCATTTCAGATCAAGATGATTCAGGGATTTGGATCAGAAAAAACTTCCCTGAATTATTTTATATTGTTAGTCCTGGTGGTTATGGCGCAGCAACTTGGATGGGAATTAACAAATATATTGAAGGTATCGATAATAGCACCATAAGTAACCAATGGATTGCTGATAATATACAACAAGCACATGGTCCTTTAGGTGCCGATTATCCTGATGTGGCTTATGGTGTTGAAGGTGATACTCCTACTTGGCTTAACTTGATCCCCAATGGCTTAAATACGCCGGAAAAACCAAACTGGGGTGGTTGGGGTGGACGTTATGAATTCTATATTCCTCAATTAGCAAACATGGATGTAAATGGTTTTACAGGTGGTGTTGCTATTGAAGCGGAAACTCGGGCTATTTGGACCAATGCTATTGATAAATACACCCCTCCAATGGCGGGTGAATATGGCCGCTCGTTAAAGCCAGGGAAAAAAAGTTTTACTGGTTAGCGTACTACCTTGTGGCGTTGGCGGGATGACTTTCAAAATGACTTTGCCGCGCGCCTAGATTGGACAGTTAAGTCTTATGATGAGGCTAATCATCCACCGGTTCCTGTATTAAATCACCCGGAAAAATTTACCGTTAAATCGGGTAGTCATTTTACTTTAGATGCGCGTAACTCTTTTGATCCTGATGGTGATAGTTTGCGTTACTGGTGGTTTAATTACCCTGAAGTGGGCTCGATGAAAACGACTGAAGTTAAAATCGCTAGTGCTGAGAATATGGATAGGGTTGCGGTGATTGCACCGGACGTTAAGCGTACTGAAATATTACATTTTATTGTTAAAATCAGTGATCGTGGCTCACCTTCATTAACGCGATATAAGCGGGTTGTGGTTACTGTTACTCCTTAGTTTAGTTCGAGTTACCCAAATTGTTTTCTATATTTGGTAGGGGTAAAACTAATGAGTTTTTTGATAAAGTATTAAAGCTAGCATTATTGCTATAGCTAGAATTCGTCACACATCTAACCTAGTTATTATTACTTTTAGCCGTTTGGAACCGTTTTTACTTTCTTTAACCTGATAGTGATTGATAAATTCAAAGAATTTTTTTGCAGTGGCGATTTATAATTGACGGTAAGTTGCTAGGAGACACTATTTATTGAACACAATAGCTTAAACCGAGTTCAGGTTATTTAGCCTTTAATTTGCAATGTTAGCAGGATAGCAGTGGAAAGTTTTTGGACATTATAATAACAAAGCTAAAAATAATTTTAGCTTTGTTAAGTTCAAATACCCTCATTGAGTAAAGTTATACGTTTAAATCATTTATTTGAACGACTTTAGCCTTTTTTCCCGCACTATTTTATATCAGACAAATTAAATAACCGTTTGAGTATTTAAAAATACTTGAACAATTTATCTGAATGTTAATTTAGCAACAGTTAAAACGAGCAATAAATTAACTGGTTTAAAATAAATGTTTATCAATAATAAAAATACGGAGTAGAGATGAAATATATTCAATCTATTATGACAGCGTCAATTTTGGTGTTGTTAAGCGCATGTGGCAGTTCAGGAAGTAATAATGCGAATAACACAGCAACTTCAAAACCAAGTGAAAATCAAACGCCTGAGAACGAACCTATAGTCGTTGAATCAAGCACGATAAAAATTAAGTTAAATCAACTTGGCTATTTACCTAATGCGCAAAAAATAGCAATTGTTCCTAATGTTAACAGTGCCTCATTTTCGGTGATTTCAACGACAACAGCACAAGTTGTTTTTGAAGGAACTTTATCAAATGCTCTAACTTGGTCATTAGCGGGCAATGAGCAATTTAAACAAGCTGATTTCTCGGCATTTGTTCAACCTGGAACGTATAAATTAAGCGTTGCTGGGGTTGAGGATTCAGCTGAATTTGAGATCAATGCCGATGTTTATTCTTCTTTACATGATGCAGCATTAAAATATTATTATTTTAATCGTTCAAGTATGGCGTTAGAGAGCACTTATGCAGGGAGTGGGCTCGTGCTGCAGGGCATAGTGATGAGCAAGTGAAAGTTCATGCATCAGGGGCATCAACACAAAGACCAGCGCTTACTGTGCTACCATCAGCTAAAGGCTGGTATGATGCCGGCGATTATGGCAAATATGTTGTTAATTCAGGTATTTCTACTTATACCTTACTTGCCGCTTATGAGCATTTTTCAATGTTTTATCAAAACCGTGATCTCAATATTCCAGAATCTAATAATAAGATCCCAGATATTCTTGATGAAGCTTTATGGAATATAGAGTGGTTGGCAACTATGCAAGACCAAGATGGCAGTGTTTACCATAAGTTAACAACACTTGATTGGCCAGGTATCGAAATGCCAAATATAGATACTAGAGAGCGTTTTTTATTGGTAAATCAACAGCAGCCGCGTTAAATTTTGCTGCGGTTTTATCAATGGCCAGTAGAATCTATCAGCCATTCGAAGATGAGTTTCCCGGTAAAAGTGCACAATGGCTAACCGCAGCAGAGTCGGCTTGGCGTTGGGCGGTAGAAAATCCAAATTTAGCGTATCAACAACCGGATGATGTTAATAGTGGTGCGTATGGCGATAACCATTTTGATGATGAGTTTGCTTGGGCGGCGGCAGAGTTATTTATTACAACACAACAGGAAAGTTACCTGACAACTTACTTTGAAAAGTCAGGTGCGCAATCTGTACCATCATGGGCAAATGTTGCCTATTTAGGAACAAGCACTTTGTTATTACAAGGTGAAACTTATCTTAATGCCAGTGATTATCAATCGGTTAAAACAGCGCAATTAGCCTTAGCGGATAGCATTATTTCACAATATGAAAATAATCATTATGCGGTGGCGATAGTGGCCTCTGATTTTGTTTGGGGCAGTAATGGTCAGGTATTAAATAAAGCGATAGTGTTATTGCAAGCGTATCGTTTATCCGGCGATGAAAATTACAAAGCGGTTGCTTTAGAACATGTAAACTATGTTTTAGGCCGCAATCCAACCGATTATTCTTTTTGTTACCGGCTATGGTGATAAACCCCCCATGTTTCCTCATCACCGTATTAGTGCCGCAGATGGTATCGTTGCGCCTATCCCTGGTATGTTAGTTGGTGGTCCGCACAGTGGTCGTCAAGATGGTTGTAGTTATGCACATTTGGAACCAGCACGTTCTTATCTTGATGATTGGTGTAGTTTTTCAACCAATGAAGTCACGATCAATTGGAACGCACCATTGGTCTATGTACTTGGAGCACTTTTGAGTGAATAATTTGTCTTTAGCTAGCTGAATGAACTGAGCTAATTTGCGCCATCGCCTGCTGTTATTAATATCAGTAAGCGATGGTGCAGGTAAGAAAACAGAGTGACTCTGGCTCTAATTATCGCTTTTCATAATATGATTTTATTGCCGGTAAGCTACTAATACGTGTTAAATGTTCATTTAATTTGGGCGCTACCTTTGCAACTAAGTCGGTTGGAATGTGTTCTAACATGGCCGAGTTTATCCAGCCGACGATAGGAACTATTTTAAGATCAGCTATTGATAGTTTTTGAGCAACAAAATACTCACCGCCTTGCTCAATTAATTTACTTTCAATAAAACGTAAATATTTGGTGAGATCGCCAGTAATTAAATTGTCTCTGGCTGTTTTTAAAGAGTCTCCGGTTAATGGAAAGGTCGCGACGATTTTATTAATACAATCTTCTGCCGCATCGAGAATTTCGTCACACAACAAGGCTTGATAAATATCGCTAGGGTAGAGCTCAGCTTGTTTACCTATATAACGTAAAATAGCATTTGATTGTGTTATTTTTTTACCATCAAGGGTTAGTATAGGTACTTGTCCAAGTGGGGTTTGTTCACGCTCTTGTGCAAAATCACTAAAAGGAAAACGATGATCTTCAAAGTTAATGCCAGCAAGGTGAAGCGCTAAGCGGATCGGCTCTGCACGACCGCCATTTACATCAAAATAACTGATTTTAAGTTGTGCCATAGTGTACTCCGTGTTGATCAGGGCAAGTTAAAAACTAATACCAATCCGTATAAACTTGATACCGTAAGGAAACATTCATTTGCTATGGATATAGTATTGGGCAGGTTTACATTATTACAAGTAGTTAACCTGAACTCGGGATAACAACTTGCTTTCTAGCTGCTGTTTTTCCTTATTACTGCGTTAAATTTAATTGCAATACGCCCCCATGGATGGGAAGGTAGAGCGACGTTTGAACCAAAGCCGAGGCTCGCTATTGGCGCTTAAATTTGCCTTGTACTAAGAAAAAACATCAAGCTAGAATATGTGAAATATCATAAAGTATATTTATTTCATATTGTTAGCTAATTTCTTATCCCGAGTTCAGGTTAGTTAGCTAACTTTTTGTCTCGAAGTCAGGTCTGGTTCGGTAAAAAAATCCTGCACTTGGCAGGATTTAAAAAGCGGGTCATTATTCAAAGGCTTATTTTATGTTGCATTCTGATTTGATCACGGCAACTAAACGATCAACAGCAATGGCTAAATCTTCAACACTAGCATTAGTAAAGTTTAATCTTAGCGCCGGCGTAATTTTTTGACCTTTTTGATAAAACACACTACTTGGAACAACTGCAACGTTATTATCAATAGCAGCTTTAGCCAAGGCAAAGTCATCACATTCAGGTAAGGTAAGCCAAATAAACATACCACCATCCACTTGATTAAAGTGACACCCTGTTGGTAATTTTTTCTCTAATTGCTCAGTAAGCGCTTGATAACGTGATTGATATAATTCACGTTGTTCAGTTAAATGCTGTTCAAAACCATCATGACTTAATAAATCTAATAACACGGCCTGCATTGGAATGCTTGAGTGTAAATCAGCACATTGCTTAACTTTGATCAGTGGATTGATCCACTCTGTTTTGCCGGTCACTAAACCTAAACGAATACCAGGTGTGGCAATTTTGGAAAACGAACGAAGCACTAACGCATTATCAGGACAAAAGCTTGAAACTAACGGTAAAAAATCACCATTAAAACGGAGTTCACGGTAAGGTACATCTTCAATTAAAGTTACCTTATATTGCTGGCAAAGTTCGGCAACTTTTTTACGTACAGCTAATGACCAAGAAACGCCGGTAGGATTATGAAAATCTGGAACAGCGTAAAATATAGACACTTTTTGGCTAGCAAAACATTGCTCAAGCTCTGTTAAATTTGGGCCATCGGCTTGTTGTGAAACACTGATGATATTAGCTTGCGCTAAACCAAATACTTGTAAAGCCCCTAAATAACTAGGTGCTTCCATCACAATATTATCGTTTGGATTAATAAAAGCGCGGGCAATTAAATCTAAACCTTGCTGAGAGCCGGTACAAACGAGAGCACTTTGGTTTTCAGGCAATTGATATTTTTCTTTAAAATGGTTTAACAGTGGCGCGTAACCGGCGGTATTACCATATTGAAAAAGATCAGGTCGGTTTGGCAACGCTAACAGAGATTCAGTCATTAACGCTAATGGAAACTTATCACCATCTGGCAGACCACCAGCTAAAGAAATAACGCCTTCAGCTTGAGCTGCACTTAAAATTTCACGAATGTATGATGGTTGTATTTGTTGTAACGATTGCGCAAGTTCCATAAGTGACTCTGGTAGAAGTTAGCAAATTAAAAGTGGCAAAATTCTACTTAAACTTGCTAATTAATAATTGTCCGTTTATGATTTGTTATATGTCCATTTATGCTTTTTATGGCAATTTAATGCCTTATTTTTATGCCAACTAGCCAACAAATATCACGCATCAATGATGTATTAGTGATGATCCATAAAGACATCAACCAACCATTACCGGCCAAACAGCTTGCTAGTATTGCGGCTTATTCGGAGCAACATTTTCATCGCATATTTCAAGCGGTAGTAGGGGAGCCTGTTCATGGCTATATTCGCCGTATTCGAATGGAGTTTGCTGCTAATCAATTAATGTTTGATATGAATGCCTCAGTGTTAGATATTGCGACTAAATCCGGTTTTTCATCATTATCGTCGTTTAGTCGAGCTTTTAAGGCAACTTTTGGCATGTCGCCCGGGCAGTGGCGTAATCGTGGTGAGCAGCAACAAGGTAAACCTTATCTAGCCGATGCAGAAATAGCGCATGCTTATCAGCGCATTCATCAACGTGCTTTACCACAGGCACAATTTCTAGAATTACCGGATCGCCATGTCGCGTATGTTCGTCACTTAGGTTATGGGCGTTCTATTAGCTCAGCTTGGCAAGTATTAAAAGCATGGGCGAATGCCGAGCAGCGAGATTTTACCGAGCAATATGGTTTACATCATTCCAATCCTGCTTGGGTTGAATTAGCTAAGTGTCGTTATGTTGCCTGTTTAGGTATTGATAAACCTTTACAGCATCGTGGTATTGTTAATAGTTTAACGATACCGGGTGGTTTACATGCGGTGTTTAAATTAGAAGGCAAATATGGTGAGCTGTTACCACAATTGAGTAATATATTGGAACGTTGGTTGCCGGCGTCTGGTTTTAAAATGCAGTCAACACCGGCTTATGTTCATTATCACAAAAATCATTTTTTATCGGAAGATGAACGCTTTAAACTTGATTTTTGCTTACCCATTTCATTATTTTTATAAGGCTTCAACTATAATACGTGCCTTAAGTATTTTTACTGTTTCTGAAGTTTGGCCACTGCGACTACCTAAAGCTTCTATTGTTGCTAAAACATTGTCGACATCGTTAATCACTTCACCAAAAACGGTATGACGTCCATCTAAGTGTGGTGTGGCGTTAAACGTAATAAAAAATTGGCTACCGTCGGTATTAGGGCCTCGATTAGCCATACTTAACATGCCCGCTTTATGGTGCTTGGCAAGGTTTTTATCTTTGTTATCAGTGGCTAGGTCAAATTCACCGGCATATAAATAACCAGGGCCGCCGCGGCCATTTCCTAACGGATCACCCCCTTGTGCCATAAACTGAGGGATAACTCGGTGAAAAGTAATATCATCGTAAAATCCCAGTTGCGTTAAATATATTGTACTGGTGACATGCATAGGTGCAACATCTGGAAATAGCAGCAAGGATAATTTACCGTGGAAGTTTCTAATTGCCAAATATAGCGTTTATTTGTATTAAAGTTTACTGGCTCAGGTTTGGCTAATTGGGTTTTCCATGAGGGCTGACTTTTATCTATGTTTTGTTGCTTGATAAAATGTTCAATTTCGGTAATTGCTTGATCTTGGCCAGAGCAGGCCACTAACGTGATTAACATTGATAAGCAAAATAAGTAATTTTTCACAGGTTGTTCCTAAAGAAGTTCATTGCCGATGTTTTTGCTGATTGCGCAGGTTACTGAAAAAGAAAGCGAGAGTAAAGCTAGGTAAGAGCTGATTGTTAATATTGAGCACAGGTTAGGTTTTTTACTGATTAATCAGCTATTAAGCGTTAATATGGCGTAATAAAATGTCGCCCAGTAAAATTGCACATTAATGAATGTAGTTAAATAACTAAAAAGGAATGATATAAGCTATGACTCCAGTTGCAGGGAATAAACCCAGTGTTTTGATCACCGGTTGTTCAACCGGTATCGGTTTTGATGCGGCAGTAACGCTGCAAAGTTTAAATTTTGAGGTGTTTGCCACAGCACGTAAACAACAGGATGTGGAGAAACTCCGTGAATTGGGATTAAAAGCAAAGCGACTTGATCTAACGGATGAAGCGTCAATTGATAATGCGGTGAAATGGGTTTTGTCTGAAACCGGCGGTACGCTTTATGCGCTATTTAATAATGGCGCTTACGGCCAACCAGGTGCATTGGAAGACTTACCTTTAGAGGCATTAAAAGCACAGTTTGACACTAACTTTTTTGGTTGGCACTCATTAACTCAGAAAGTGATCCCGATCATGCGTGAACAAGGTTTTGGCCGTATTATTCAAAATAGCTCAGTGCTTGGTTTTGTTGCTATGCCATACCGTGGGGCTTATAACGCATCAAAATTTGCGATTGAAGGTTATACCGACACATTAAGATTAGAATTAAGCAATACCAATATTCAAGTAAGCTTAATTGAACCTGGGCCAATAGAAACTCGTTTTCGTGCCAATGCGCTAGCTAAAATACAAGAATATATTGATGTTGAACATTCGGCGCATAAAGCGGAGTATTTACCACAAATAGCTCGCCTAGAACGAGAAGAATCGAGCACGCGTTTTACTTTACCTGCCAGCGCAGTGACTAAAAAATTGGTACATGCTTTAATGAGTAAAAAAGCTAAGGCGCGTTATTACGTGACTACGCCGACTTACTTAATGGCCATTTTTAAGCGTATTTTGCCAATAACTTGGTTAGATAAAATTTTAGCTAAAGGTTAATGACCGCTAATTTAGCGGTGAGGAAATCGCTAAATTAGCGTATCCTGTGGTTAAAATTTATCACCTAGTGCATTAGCTTATGAGTATTCCTGTAAAAAACATCGTTGAACCGGAGATAACTTGCGCTAACTGTGAGGCATGTTGTTGTCGCTTAGAAGTGATGATTTTAACCGATACTGGTGTACCTGAAAAACATATTACTGTTGATGACAGGCGTAAAGAAACGATGCGAAGAACCAGTGATGGTTGGTGCTCAGCGTTAGATCGACATACTTTAATGAGCACTATTTATGAAAACAGACCTTGGGTATGTCGCGAGTTTGAAATGGGTTCATATGAATGTATTGAAGAACGTAGCGAACATATGTAAGGTGTTCTAAATTTTGTTTTATTTATCTGTAATTATATGTTTTTATCATGAACTCTGACGAAATAATGAATCTTTTATCAGCAACTGCCAAAGACGATCTTGTGACCGTGGCTCAGTGGGTTAATCCGCTCCCTGAGGATGCTAAAACCTTGTTAGGTAAAGTTGAAATGGCGTTAAAAATGGTGAGTTATTCTCATAATCGTCAAGGCAGCCCAGCGCCAAGCCAAACATCGATTGAGCAATTAGCGGCATTAAAGCGATTAAAAGCAGAAATTATCCCCTTAACAAAGTCATAATCGTAGTGGCTTTATCGTGCTAATTGTTAAAGATGATAATTTTATAAAATAATAAAGAAAGTGTTATAACAGGAGTAATAATGAAAGGTGCAGGTGGAAGTTCGGGTGGTATAGGGCATTTTTTCATAGGTTTGATCATGATGTGTGGTGGTTTTTATTTGTTACTAAATGCTATCACCGTTACGTCAAGTTTTGGTATGGGTTCTCGTTTGTATCATATTAGTGGTTTTGGTACCGGTTTTGGTTTAACCGGTGGCATGATCATGATCCCATTTATTTTTGGTGTCGGGCTGATTTTTTACAACGCCAAAAATATTATTGCTTGGTTATTAACTTTAGGTTCATTAACGGCATTAATTTTTGGTGTTATATCAACTGTTCGTTTTAGTTTGCGTACGATGACATCATTTGATTTGATTGTGATTTTAGTACTATCGGTGGGAGGGCTAGGTTTATTTTTACGCTCTTTAAAAGCGATTGATGCTAAGTACAGTTAAAGCTCCTGATTGTTAGCCACTTTTAAAAGAACTCTCGAAAGATTTCTTCTTGCTAGGTATGATAGCGCTTTTATTTATATTTGCGGTGTTATATGTCTTCTCCTCTGAAAAAATAGTGATTGAACCGAGTTCACAAGCAACAGCTTGTGTTATTTGGTTACACGGTTTAGGTGACTCAGGTGCTGGATTTGCACCAATTGTGCCGGTATTAAATTTGCCAAATGATCACGCTATTCGTTTTGTTTTTCCACACGCCCCTGAGCAGGCGGTAACTATTAATAACGGCTACGTGATGCGCTCTTGGTACGACATTAAAAGTATGGACCTACATAATCGCGCTGATATGGCCGGTGTTGAAGCGTCAGAGTTGTTAGTTCGGGCACTTATTCAAGAACAAATAGCTTCAGGTATTCTGCCAATAAAATTATTCTTGCCGGTTTTAGCCAAGGTGGTGTTTTAAGTTTATTTACCGGTCTTAGGTTTGAACAAACATTAGCGGGCATTATGGCTTTGTCTTGTTATTTGCCCACCGCTGATAAATTACCAGCACTGCTACATGACGCAAATAAAAATACCGCTATTTTACAACATCATGGTAGCCAAGATGAAGTTGTACCTATGTCGGCGGGTAAAATGGCTCTATGACTTATTACATGGGCAAGGTTATCAAACGCAGTGGCAAAGTTATGTTATGCCACACAGTGTTCTACCAGAGCAATTAGCCGATATTTCTGCTTGGTTGCAAGATAGATTAATGTAGCTGCTATTATCGTGATGTTATAATTTATTAATTATTACAATAAGTTAGGGTTTTATTGGCGGATAAAGTTAAATTTTTCAACATTACTCAGCAATTGTATGTTACATTTTAAATATTGGTAATAAAATAATTGTTACCAATTGGTTGACAATGTTGTTAGTGTGAGAATAATGTGGCAAAAATTTTTTAATTTTAAGATAGTGGGTGTTAAAACAGCATTAAAGCTACTGGTATTATTAAAGGTAAGTGCTCTGAGCTTATTCTTTAGCTTTGTTCATGCTAGTGAGAATGACACCATTGTTATTGCTACCCATATTGAGCCACCACTGGTATATATAAAAAATGGTGAGTTTACCGGTACTAATGTTGCCGTTGCTAAAAGGCTAGCGGCAGCAATCGGGAAAAAGCCACTTTTATTTATTGCCCATTTGCTCGCTGTTTAAGCATGACCAAAGATGGTAAAGCCGACATGATGGTGGCAATTAATAAAACGCCCAAAAGGCAAGAATATCTAGATTATTTAACTCAGCCTTTTTCCAGTAAAATCACTCCTGTGCGCTTTTATATAAAAAAAGGGCGTCAGATAAATATTACTCAATATGAAGATTTACAAGGCTTGAATATCGGGGTCTTGAGGGGGGCTACCTATTTTCCGCGTTTTGACAATGATCAATTATTAAATAAAGTTGAAATTACCACTCATCGTCAATTAATCGAAATGTTGTTAAAAAATAGAATTGATACTTTTTTAGCTCGAGAGTTATCGATTAAAAATCGAGTCAGTGAAGATATTTATAACTTACAATTAGCTATTACGCCTTATATTTATAATAAAAAGAACGATTCGTATATTGCCATTTCTAAAAAATCAGCCGCGAAGCTTGATGTTAATCAACTGTCTATTATTTTAGACTCATTACTTGCTGATGGCACTATCGCTAAATTAATTGAAGTAGAATTATAAAATTCATTTTTTGTAGGTTGTTAGCTAATTTTTCTTCTACGGTTAGCTTGAAAGACCTAAAAAGCAGCAGTACTATTAAAAACAGCACTGCTTTTAAATTTGCTACCTATACGATATCGGTGATTATTTTAAGATATTAAAGCTGGTGATCACTGACGGGATCGGCAATTCCAGCTTCATATCCGTTGCTGATAATAAGCCGGTTTTTATATCACGTGCTAATACAGTCACGGTATTAGCACGTTTGTTCGCCACCAGTAAATAGTTAGCTTGCGCTGAAAAGTTCAAGTCTCTAGGCCAGTCAGCTAAGCTGCTTTGTGATTGGATCATGTTAAGGGTGCCATCATCGGCAATGCTAAACACGGCAATGGCGTTAATACCACGTACTCCCGCATATAAAAATTTGCCATCATGTGAAATTCTAATTGCCGATGCTGCAATTTTAGGCACATCACCGGTTTTATAAGTTGCCGGTAAAGCTGTTAATCGCTGCTTTGGTTTTAATTGACCATTTGCCATATCTTGTTGATAAACCACAACATCACTTGAAAATTCATTTAGAGCATAAACAATGCTCTGATCAGGATGAAATGCTAAGTGACGAGGGCCGTCGCCATCAATAAGATGTGCTGCTACTGTCGGGGTAAACTCACGACTTTGACTATTAAATACTTTGATTTCATCGGTACCTAAATCAACTGAATATAAATATTTGCCACTGTTATCCCAGTTGCTGTAGTGCATACGAGGGTATTGATGAATAGCTTTTTGATCTTTTGGTGTGTTTTTGAAATAACCAACTTCAGTTAAATGCTGGTTGTTTTTATTAATATCAAAGAGGTGAACATCGCCAGAACGATAGTTTGAAATAACCAACTGGCTTTCGTCGTGATTTAACGCGACATGGCAAGTACCTTTACCTGGCACCTTAATCGTTTGCTCTAATAAATATTTTTGTTGCTCAGAGTGCCATTTAAAATGGTTAACACCACCAACGTTATCAGCGATGACGGTAAACAAATTTTTATGATCTTTAGTTAAAGCGATATACGAGCCAAGATGAGCGTCGGCAATAATGTCTTCGTTATTTAGTGTAAGTTTTTGGTGATCTAAACTTATTAGCGTAACACCATGTTGCTTATTTGGACTCATATTACCAATTAAAAAATATTCTTTTCCATTCACTTTGTTCAGGCTACTTTGCGTGGTTGTTTGACAACCGGCCATGATAAAAGCGAGGCTGATGAAAGTGACAAATGTTTTGAGTTTACCGCTCAATGTCAGGTGTTGTTGTTTTCGAAAATTAAAACTTTGCATATGTATGTTAATTATAATCATTATGGGTTTGTGAGCTTATCATACGGGATTTTTTTTCCTATATTAATCATTAATAGTAAGAATTAAATTTTAATATTTTGCTTATTTTTATAAAAGCGATAGAATCTTGTCACTTGAATTAATTAGAGATATTTATGTCTACTTCTCCTGCAGCCGAAGCCGCAACTGAGCTTTTAAATCGTCGTCAAAATGACCAACAACTTGGTCGTTTAAATGAATCATATCGTCCAACTAATTTAGACGAGGCATTTGCTATCCATGATGAACTTATTAAACAAAGTGAAGATACTGTTGGTGGCTGGAAATGTTTATTGCCATTAGCAGAAGATAAATGGATTGCCGCACCAATTTTTGCTAATACCATTCGCCGCGATAAAAATGTGAGATAGTTCCTGATAAAGGATTAGCTCGTATTGAACCTGAAATTGCCTTTGTGCTAGCAAAAGATTTACCTGCCAGAAAAGAAGGTTACACAGCTGAGCAAATTGATGCCGCTGTTGGTAATTGTCATATGGCGCTAGAATTAATGAAAAGTCGTTTTGCTGAAAGTGCGGAAGCCGATTTTTATGAAAAATTAGCAGATTGTTTAGTTAACCAAGGCATGTTTATTGGTCCTATTATTGATAAAAAGCTAGCTTACAATAGCAATAAAATTAATATTAAAGTGACACAAAATGGAGAAACCACGGATTATGCTGGTGTTCATCCAAATGAACTTCCTTATCAGCCGGTACACTGGTTTATTGATACCATGAGTAAACGTGGCATTAGCTTTACCAAGGGTCAAGCGATCATCACAGGCTCATTTGCAGGCATTGTTGAGGTTGATTTAAATGCTGAATGTGAAATTGAATATGAAGGGATAGATAAATATAAAATCACCTTTATACCGGTATAATTTAACACCGGACATCAGTGAATAAAAAGCGAGTTTTTCTCGCTTTTTTGCTTTTTATTGTTTTATAAAAATAGGGTAGGCCTGATCAAAAAAACGAATTTATTGAGCTTCATCTGATATAACAACAAACTGAAAAGGGTTGGCTGTTTTTAACAATATGCCTTTTTTTAGTAAGAGTGCTTTTAGTTGTTTTTGATAGGCTTTTTCTAAATTTTTAGCTGCGGCTAAATTTTTGTTCATTATCAAGATAACCATATACTAAAATACTGGCCGGAAAGTTATCAAATTTAACCTCATGGTCTAGTTTGATAAAACCGTTTACTTCAGCACTTAATTGCGTGCTAAGTGTCGTGAGTATTTCGAGTAAAGTATTGTTGAGTTTAGTAGTGACTTTGGAAAGCTTTTTCATTGCGTGATATCGCTAGGAATAGATAAATATAAGAGATAAAAAAACCTAGGTAGCTGATTTGTTACCTAGGTTTTGGGATTATTTATGCGTTTTATAAATTAATCAATTGAACGTAATAAATCGTTAAGGCCTGTTTTACCTAAAGTTTTAGCGTCAACTTTTTCACGATCACGGCACAATATAAGCTGTAAGTACCACACTTAGAAGGCATGTTACCAGAAACAACTACTGAGCCAGCAGGTACGCGGCCGTAGAATACTTCACCAGTTTCACGATCTAAAATTTTAGTTGATTGACCAATGTAAACACCCATTGAAATAACACTGCCTTTTTCAACAACAACACCTTCAACGATTTCTGAACGTGCGCCAATGAAACAGTCATCTTCAATGATAGTAGGGCCAGCTTGTAATGGTTCTAAAACACCACCAATACCAACACCACCAGAAAGGTGAACGTTTTTACCAATTTGAGCACATGAACCAACAGTAGCCCAAGTATCAACCATAGTACCTTCGTCAACAAAAGCACCAATGTTGACAAATGATGGCATTACCACAACGTTTTTACCTATGTAGCTACCGGTACGCACAGAAGCACCAGGAACAACACGAACACCGTCAGCTTTAAATTCTGCATTGCCGTAGTCAGCGTATTTCATTGGAACTTTGTCGTAGAACTTGCTTTCAGCGCCGTCTAACGTTTCGTTATCCCAAATACGGAAAGATAATAGTACCGCTTTTTTCAACCATTGATGAACAACCCACTCACCATCAATTTTTTCTGCAACACGGGCTGAACCGTTATTTAATGCTGCTAAAGCATCTAATACCGCTTGTTTAACGTCAGCTGAAACGGTTGCTGGTGTAATGTTTTGCGCGGTCTTCAAACGCTTGTTCAATGATGGTTTGTAATTCACTCATGTTATTTTCCTAGTGTTAAATTTTGAGGCTTTATTTAATTAATCTATTTCTGCGCTTAAGCGCTGGGCAAACAATTGTTGTTCTTGCTCGGTTAAATATTGGTATTCACTGTTTGATACGGTGAAAACATCTTCTGCACGTTCACCGAAAGTGGTAATTTTAGCTGAATGTATATGAATATTACAGTCATTAAATACTTGTCCGATACTGGCAAGTAACCCTGGACGGTCAATGGCAGTGATCTGTAACAGGGTACGCTTTTGACTATTGGTTTTGCCAAAGTTCACTTCAATAGGGCGTTCAAATTGGCGTAAACGTTTTGATATTGGCTGCGTTTTAATGTTATTAAAGGCGTTGTTGTCAATTGCCATGGCTAATGAGGCCGCTATTTCACTTGCTCTTGCTGCGTCATTAATTGCTTTATTTTGATGATCTAAGACAACAAAGGTATTTAAGGTATAGCCATTTTTGCTGGTAATGATTTTAGCATCATGAATTGATAATTTACGCGCACCTAAAAATGCAGCGGTATAAGCAAATAAATTCTTTTTATCTTCGGTGTAAATAAATACTTCGGTACCACCACGATAAGGCTTAGGGCTGATCAAAACAATGGAGCTGTGATCCCCTTTAGCAAGCTTGGCGAGAATGTGATCTGCATGCCAAGCGATTTGCTCAGGTGTATAACGTAAAAAGTAATCCGCTTTTAAGTGCTGCCATAAAGGTTTTAGTTGCTCTTTACTGATATTATTGGCTTGCAACGCTTCAATAGCTAATTGTTGGTTTTCACGAATTTTTGAGCGTAAATCAACAGGTTTTTCTAAGCCTCTGCGTAAAGCACGTTTGGTGGCGTTATATAATTCTTCTAACAGGTTTGCTTTCCAGCTATTCCATAAGCTTTCATTTGTAGCGCATATCGGCGACAGTTAAACAATATAAGCTATCTAAACTGTCTTCATCTCGCACAATTTCAGCAAATTCTTTGATCACTTGCTCATCGGAAATATCTTTACGCTGAGCGGTAACCGACATGGTTAAATGGTGACGAACTAACCATGAAATACGACGACCATCATGATCACTTAAATTATGCATTTTAGCAAAAACTAAGGCATCTTCTGCTCCTAGTATTGCATGATCACCACCACGACCTTTGGCAATATCATGGAAAATACCGGCAATATACAACATTTCAGGTTTACGCATACGCTGAACTATTTTACTGCATTGCGGAAATTGATGGTTGTATTTAGGTAAACTGAAGCGGTATAGGTTTTTGATCAAGCGATAACTGTGTTCGTCAACCGAATAGGCATGGAATAAATCAAATTGCATTTGACCGACAATTTGTCGCCACTCAGGTAAATAAGCACTTAAGATACTTTGACGATGCATTAATGAAAAAGCTAAGCCTAAACCGCGTGGATGACGCATGATCTTCATGAAGATTTGACGACAGCCATCATAATCGTTTAAGCAAGAAACTAAACGACGGCGAGTGTTACGTAATAATCGTAAGGTTTCAGAATGAAAACCTTTGATTTCTTCACGTTCAGCAATAATCAAAAAAACTTCCATCAGTTTAGTTGGACGTAAAAATATCTGTTTGTCGGTAGTTTTTAATAAGCCGTCACTGATAGCAAAATCATCATCAATTTTAATTTCTACTGCGGGTACATCTTTATTAATAATTTCTTTTTCAAAATGCTGTAACAACATACGGTTTAATTCATTAACCCGAGCAATGATTCTGAAAAAGCGTTTCATCATACGCTCTCAACAACTGCTTTACCTTGATCACCAAACCCCATCATTTTGGCAACGTCGGCAAGATAATCAAGCAATAAGCGGTTTTCGCTGCGGCCAGCAACAAAGTGTAAAGCAAAGCGCATGCGCCATAGGTAATCTTGACATTCAACTAATTCAAAATATTCATTACGGGTTAAATAACCATGTTCGACAAGCTCTTCTAATGAATCCGCTTGGAAATGACGCTTGGCAACCCAGCCGATGGTTTGAATATCACGCAAACCACCAGGATTCGCTTTTAAGTTAGGCTCTAAGGTATACGAAGCACCGTGATATTGATCATGACGATTAATTTGTTCATCACGTTTTGCAATAAAGAAGTCTTTTGAATTCCAAAGTTTTCTTCTAATACTAATGGGTAAGTTGCTCAGCAAGCATTTTATTACCACAAACCAAGCGCATTTCAATTAAATTGGTGGCAATGGTAACGTCATTTTTCCTTGCTCTATACATTCATTGATTGAACGAACACTAGAGCCGATATCAAGTTTTTTACATCCCAAAGCTGGGTGATAAACGCACATTTTTATCTTCTTGTGCTTTATCTATTTCTTCTTGAGTTAATATTAAAATATCAACATCTGAATGCGGGTTAAGTTCACCACGGCCATAACCACCAACAGCCATTAAACTAATTTGATATTCATCAAGATGATGTTGGCACCAAAGCTTCGATAAGATTAAATCGACGTATTGTGCCCGAGAAGCAACAATAGTTTCCATATCCGCATCAGGGAAACATGACTTTAACCATTCATTAAACTCGAGGGTTAACTGACAAATTTCGGCGCTGGTTACACTTTTTGAGGTAATCGATAATTTTTCGTGAAACTGCTCTGGAATAATAAAAGGCATAGTTAACAGGTGCTCGAGTAATGAAAATATAGGTTTAACTATTTTTAAAGGTTAATAATTAGTTTTATTAACCTTTTATCTGTTTGTTAATTAATAACGCTTTAGCACAACGGGTTTTGTGATTAATTATTGAGTAATCTAAGAATACTTTTTCTTCTTTGCGTAAAGTCAGAATTTCACAGCCAGTGCGAGTAACCACTATGGTGTGCTCCCATTGGGCTGAATTTTCTTATCGACAGTATAAACAGTCCAACCATCTTCTTTATCAACAATAGTATTCGCTTTGCCGGCGTTGATCATTGGCTCTACAGTAAAACACATGCCAACTTCCATTTTGGTTTTGTCATTATTTTTATAATGAACAATTTGCGGTTCCTCATGGAAAACCGCACCAATACCATGACCACAAAATTCTTTAACAATACCAAAACGGCCGGATTTTTTGATAAACTTGCTAATGGCCGTGCCAATTTCACCGAAGGTATTACCGGGTTTTATCTTTTAAACCTACATATAACGCTTCTTGGGTAAGGCGACATAAACGGCTATCTTCAGGTGAAACATTGCCGATCAAAAACATTTTACTGGTATCACCGTGGTAGCCATCTTTAATCACAGTGACATCAATGTTAATGATATCGCCGTCTTTTAAAACGGTATCGTCAGGAATACCGTGACAAACGACATGATTTATTGAGGTACAAATAGACTTTGGGAAACCATGATAATTCAGTGGCGCAGAAATAGCATTTTGTACTTTTTCGGTATATTCAGCACAAATAGCGTCTAATTCATTGGTAGTAACCCCAGCTTTAACGTGAGGTTCGATCATTTCTAATACCTCAGCGGCGAGTTTACCGGCTACGCGCATTTTTTCTATTTCAGCTTCGCTTTTAATTGTGATGGTCATGAATTTTAAGTGTCATTGTTTGATATGTTAAATTAATAGCCGCATTTTACATGTTTTTTGATTGCTTCCCAATGACTAATTACATAATGGTAATTTAAGCCAAATGAGCAATAGGTATTGAGTAATAGCAACCATTTTAGAATGTTGGCGTTATCGTCAGCTTATTTAAGTTCTGCTGAAATCGCATCAATAATGGCTTTCGGCTCTAATAAATATAAACTGTGGTTTAATAATATTAAATTATCATTAACCGCGAGTAATAACGCAGGAATAGCTTTGGTGCCAATAATGTCTTGCATTTCAAATATCTCATGAATGTTATGCTCGGCATCTTTAGTTAACTTTTCTGTGGTTAACGCTTTTGCGGGTGGTGATAATTTTAATTGCGTACAAATAGCTTCAACATGGTTTTTTTCTGTTAATGCTTTCCCTTGCTGGAAGTGCGCTTCTTGCATCGCGTTTAATAGCGCTAAAGTGCTGTGTGGCGCTTTTTGATCTGCCCAAGCTAATACATTTGCGGCTAGTGTTGAATCTTTTGGTTTGTCGCATTGAATTTCATAACTTTTAGCAAAAGACAAATTGGTCATTTGTTGAACGGAAGCAATTTGTTTGTTACTAACGCCTTCATCACCTTCAAAATAAGCACCATGCCAAAAATGAATTTTAATATCGGGAAGTGATTTTGCTACTTCATTTACCAGTTGGGTTGCCGCGTAGCTCCACGCAGTGACTGTCATAGATAAAAAATAATTCGGCGCTCATTTAGTTTCCTAGGAGATAAAGTTCAAAAGATTAAAATAGTCAATGAAGGTGGATTTTAACATTGAAGCGATAACATTTAATAGTCTGATACTTAAACTTTATTGAGCATCAGCTATGCAATCGATAAAAGACAGACAAACTAGGGTCTGTTTATCTTTGTTTAATAATTCAGCTGAGAGATAAAATCGTTTTAATCAAGGCTGAAATTATGTCGTTTAGTCATCTAAACCAATAATTTTTAACGCCGAGTAAAGCGATTTTAGCCTCAGCCCACAGGGCAATGGCTATTTTTTGCGCTAGCTGCATTAGAATTTCACTCATTTGGAATAACCAAACAACGTTCATTCTGCTTTGCTATCACTAAAAATAGCCTATTGCTGAAAATATAAACAAAGATTAACAGACCTTGGGTTAATAGAAAAAATACTGGTTAAAAGCTGCGCTATATGGTATAAAGTGCGCCGCTATTTCTGTGCCTAAATACAGTTTGTTGCTTGAGGTTACCATACCAAAAGATAATAAAAGGTTTTAGGTAGTAGTTTTAGCCTAACTTGAACATACAATAATGTCTGTTCTTAAATTAAACTCACATACATCTAGCAAAGGTATACCGGGGTGCTCAGCATTTATATGCATAAGGGTCGAGTATATTGGATGTATGAACGCTTAACCCCCAAGGAAAAATATTATGCCAAACGTTTCTATGCGCGACATGCTTAAAGCAGGTGTTCATTTCGGTCACAAAACTCGTTACTGGAATCCAAAAATGAAATCTTACATTTTTGGTGCTCGTGATAAAGTTCATATCATCAACTTAGAACAAACTGTTCCTATGTTCAACGAAGCTTTAGCTTTCTTATCAGGTGTTTCATCTAAGAAAGGTAAAATTTTATTCGTTGGTACTAAGCGCGCGGCAAGTGATGCAATCAAAGAATCAGCAATCAAATGTGACCAATTCTACGTTAACCACCGTTGGTTAGGTGGTATGTTGACTAACTGGAAAACAGTTCGTCAATCTATCAAGCGTTTAAAAGATCTTGAATCACAAAGCACTGACGGTACTTTTGATGCATTAACTAAAAAAGAAGCTTTAATGCGTACTCGTGAAATGGAAAAGCTTGAAAAAAAGCTTAGGTGGTATCAAAAACATGGGTGGCTTACCAGATGCTATCTTCGTTATCGATGCTGACCATGAACACATTGCTATTAAAGAAGCTAACAACTTAGGCATTCCAGTAATTGCTGTAGTTGATACTAACTCAAATCCAGATGGTGTTGATTACATCGTTCCAGGTAACGATGATGCGATCCGCGCTATCACTTTATACACAGATTCTGCTGCTAACGCTGCTTTAGAAGGTCGCGAGCAAAACATCTCTGTACAAGCTGAGAAAGACGGTTTCGTAGAAACTGAGTAATTCATTACTTTGTCATAAAATCGACTTGGTATCGTGTTAATTTTTTAGCAAGATACCAAGTAAAAACTTATCTGAAAATTTGAGGAATAACTGATGGCAATTACTGCTAAACAAGTTAAAGAACTTCGTGACCGCACTGGCGCGGGCATGATGGATTGTAAAAAAGCTTTACAAGAAACTGATGGTGACATCGATTTAGCCATTGAAAACATGCGTAAATCAGGTCAAGCAAAAGCAGCTAAAAAAGCAGGTAACATTGCAGCTGAAGGTGCTATTTTAATTAAAACTGACGGCGGTGTTGCGGCGTTAGTTGAAGTTAACTGTCAAACTGATTTCGTAGCTAAAGATGCAAACTTCTTAGCATTTGCTAACGAAGTAGCTGATGCTGCATTAGCTTCTAAATTAGCGATTGCTGATTTACAAGCACAATTCGAAGAACAACGTATTGCGTTAGTAACCAAAATTGGTGAAAACATCAACGTTCGTCGTGTTGAGTATGTTGAAGGTGTTTCATTAGCTTCATACATCCACGGTGGCACTATTGGTGTTGTTGTTGCTGGTGAAGGTGATGCTGAAGGTCTTAAGCACATTGCAATGCACGTTGCAGCGAGCAAGCCTGAATATGTAACACCAGATGATGTTCCAGCTGACGTAGTTGAAAAAGAAAAAGCTATCCAAATCGAAATCGCGATGAATGAAGGTAAGCCTCAAGAAATCGCTGAGAAAATGGTTACTGGCCGCATGAAGAAATTCACCGGTGAAGTTTCTTTAACAGGTCAACCTTTTATCATGGAACCAAAGAAATCTGTTGGTGAAATCTTAAAAGAAAAAGGTCTTTCTGTTTCTACATTTATCCGTTTAGAAGTGGGTGAAGGTATTGAGAAGAAAGAAGAAAATTTTGCTGCTGAAGTTGAAGCTCAAGTAGCTGCTGCTAAAGCAAAAAGCTTAATTTTTAATAATGATTTCAAAAAGCGTTCATTTGAACGCTTTTTTTATGCCTGTTTTTTGAACGTATTTGTGCTAATTGGCAGATAAAAGTATATTAAAACCGACTTTTTTCAGTTAAGGCTTTCGTGACTGAGATAAACGTATTAAAATAGCCGCGGCCAAATTTGGTCTTGGCTATTTTTTTTACCTACAGGATTGTTTTATGACTACCAACCTTAAACCTACATATCGTCGAATTCTTTTAAAACTTAGCGGTGAAGCCCTAATGGGGGAAGAAAGTTTTGGTATTGATCCAAAAGTTTTAGATCGTATGGCTCAAGAAATCAAAGAATTAGTTGAAATGGGCATTCAAGTTGGTTTGGTCATTGGTGGCGGTAACTTGTTCCGTGGCGCAGGTTTAGCAGAAGCCGGTATGAATCGTGTTGTTGGCGACCAAATGGGCATGTTAGCGACCGTAATGAACGGTTTAGCGATGCGTGATGCTTTACATCGTGCGTTTGTTAATGCTCGTTTAATGTCTGCGATTGACCTAGCTGGTGTTAGTGACACATACAACTGGGCTGAAGCAATCAGTTTATTAAAGTCTGGCCGCGTTGTTATTTTCAGTGCTGGTACGGGCAACCCATTTTTACCACAGATTCAGCAGCGTGTTTACGCGGTATTGAAATTCAAGCTGATGCGGTATTAAAGGCAACTAAGGTTGATGGTATCTATTCTGCCGATCCAGTTAAAAATCCAGAAGCTGAGTTATACAGTAACTTAACGTATCAAGAAGTACTTGAAAAAATTAAAAGTAATGGACTTAGCGGCCTTTACTTTAGCGCGTGATCACAATATGCCTATTCGTGTGTTTAACATGAACAAACCTGGTGCTTTAAAAGCGGTAATTATGGGTGATGATGAAGGTACAACGATTGATCATGCGGAAAAACTTTGCTTAATTGTTCATGGTAAGTGAACAATAAAAAGGTTTTAAAAATTATAAATTAGCCATAGTTTAAGAATGTAATAGTTTAAGGAATTTACGCGTGATAAACGAAATCAAACAGAGTGCTCAAGAAAGAATGGGCAAGAGTATTGACTCACTTAAAACCAATTTAAATAAAATTAGAACGGGTCGTGCGCATCCATCATTATTAGATAATATTACAATTGAATATTATGGAATGGACACACCATTAAACCAAGTAGGTAACGTGTCGGTTGCCGATGCTCGAACATTAGCTATTACGGTTTTTGACAAAAGCATGATCAGTGCGGTTGAAAAAGCGATCCTTTCATCTGATCTTGGTTTAAACCCTTCATCGCAAGGCACATTAATTCGTATTCCATTACCACCATTAACTGAAGAACGTCGTAAAGATTTAGTTAAAGTTGTGCGTGGTGAAGCTGAAAACGGAAAAATTGCTATTCGTAATATTCGTCGTGATTCTAACTCTGACTTAAAAGCTTAAATAAAGAAAAAGAAATTAGCGATGATGAGTTACGTCAATCAGAAGACGAAATTCAAAAAATCACTGACGAATACGTTAAAAAAGTTGATGCTATTCTTGCTGAAAAAGAAAAAGAATTAATGGAAATTTAAGCTTTTAATTAAGCCTGTAAAAACGCCGAACATGACTGTTACGGCGTTTTTGTATTTATTGTCTAGCGGTAAATTTAGAGATCATGACGAACGTTAAAGAATTGGAAGCACCCTCTGAACTACAACCTGTACCACAACATGTTGCCATTATTATGGACGGTAACGGTCGTTGGGCTCAACAGCGAGGTAAATCACGGGTTATCGGTCATAAACAAGGGGTTGAATCTGTTCGTGCGGCGGTAAAAACAGCCAGGGAACATGGGGTAAAAGCACTTACCTTGTTTGCTTTTAGCAGTGAAAACTGGAAAAGACCGGCGTCGGAAGTTAGCGTTCTAATGGATTTGTTTATGTATGTGCTAACTCGTGAAGTTAAGCGATTACATAAAAACGAAATTAAATTTCAAGTGATTGGTGACTTAAGCCGCTTTTCTGATAAATTACAAAAGAAAATCACAGATGCGGAACAATTAACCGCAGATAATAATGGTTTAGTCTTATCGGTTGCGGCAAACTATGGCGGTCGTTGGGATATTAGTCATGCGGCTAAACAGTTAGCTCAGCAAGTGCTTGATAAGCAAATATCAATTGATGATATTGATGAAACAAGCCTAAATGAAAAAACAAGCTTATTTGGTTTGCCTGAATTAGATTTACTGATCCGAACCGGGGGCGATTATCGCATTAGTAATTTCTTATTATGGCAATCAGCTTATGCTGAATTTTATTTTACCGATGTTTTATGGCCGGATTTTAATGACGATGAATTTATTAAAGCCATGTCAACGTTCAAACAACGTGAGCGACGGTTCGGTAAAACCGGTGACCAAATAAAAGAAAATAATAATTAAAAAAAGGACTCGCCTTGTTAATTAAAAGAATCTTAACCGCATTGGTTTTAGCACCAGCGGCAATCTGCGCAATATTTTATTTACCTTTAAACTACTTTGCTATTTTATTGGTTGCCTTAATAGGCATAGGTGCATGGGAGTGGGGGCCATTAATGGGTTTTAACTCCTTTGGCAAACGTTGTGCTTTTGTTTTATCCAATGTCGTTATTTTAGCTGTTTTATGGCGTTTATTACCGGCAGAACAGCTATGGTCAGATACCGGTGAGTTAACTAAAAATGTTGAATACATTCTTTGGTTATCGGTTATTTGGTGGTGTTTATCCGCTTTTCTTACTTATGTTTATCCTAGATGTAGCACTTTTTGGTCAAGCCATCGTTCAGTTCGAGGTTTGTTTGGTTGGTTAACGCTTTTACCGACTTGGGTTGCTTTTTTGGTGTTACGTAGTTATGACTATCAAACCAGCACTTATCATGGTGCGCAACTGATCATGTTCTTATTTTTACTGGTTTGGAGTGCTGACGTTGGCGCTTATTTTGTTGGTAAATCACTTGGTAAACGAAAATTATTACCCAATGTCAGCCCAGGTAAAACCTAGAAGGCTTTTAGGGGAATTGTGTGCGCTTGTATTATGGTGCTTATTTTAGGTTGCGTACTTAGTTGGCAAACAGCGCAATATATGACGGTTTTAGGGGTAACGGTATTAATTACCACAATTTCGGTTTTAGGTGATTTAAACGAAAGTATGTTTAAGCGCCAAGCGGGTGTTAAAGACAGTGGCAGTATTTTACCTGGTCATGGTGGTATTTTAGATCGTATCGATAGTTTAACGGCAACAGCACCTATCTTTGCCTTATGTTTTTTATATTTTGGTTGGTAACTAGTGGCTTTACAACGGCTTTGTGTTTTAGGTTCAACAGGTTCTATTGGTGAAAGCACCTTAGATGTTGTTGCTCGTCATCCGACTAAATTTATCATCGAAAGCTTAGCTGCTAACACTAATGTTCAGCGTATGTTTGAGCAATGTTGTCAATTTAAACCTGAAACTGTCGTCTTAGTTTCAGAACCACATGCTCAACAATTAAGTGCCTTATTAAACGAAACTGAACTTAATATTGAGGTCTTATCAGGGCAAGACGCTTTAGTTAGATTAGCAACATCAACAACCGTGGATTCAGTCATGGCAGCTATTGTTGGTGCTACAGGGTTGGTATCAACTTATGAAGCGGTCAAAGCAGGTAAGCGTGTATTGCTGGCAAATAAAGAAGCACTAGTAACTTCGGGTGCCATTTTTATTGAAGCTATGCAAAATTCAGGTGCACAATTATTGCCAATCGACAGTGAGCATAATGCAATCTTTCAATGTTTACCTGAATCTGAACAAGCACGCCCAGGCTTATGCCAATTAAAAACAAAAGGTATTAAAAAATTATTATTAACCGGCTCAGGTGGTCCGTTTCGATTACGAGATAACGCCACTTTATCAGCGGTTACGCCGGAAGAAGCCTGTGCGCATCCTAATTGGGATATGGGGCGAAAAATTTCGGTAGACTCAGCCACTATGATGAATAAAGGCTTAGAGCTTATTGAAGCTAAATGGCTATTTAATTTGGAACCTGAAGATATTCAAGTTGTGCTGCATCCACAAAGTACCATACATTCTATGGTGCAGTATGTTGATGGTTCAGTGTTAGCACAAATGGGTAACCCTGATATGCGAACACCAATAGCACATGCCTTAGCTTACCCAGAGCGTATTGATGCCGGTGTTGAAGATTTAGATTTTTTTAATACTTGTTCATTCGAGTTTCAAGCACCAGATTTTGAAAAATATCCAAACTTAAAATTAGCGATAGATGCCTGTAAACAGGGGCAAGCAGCCTGTACGGCATTAAATGCAGCGAATGAAATTGCCGTTGATGCCTTTTTGAACAAAAAAATAAAATTTACCGATATCTACAAAATAAATGAAACTTCTGTGAAAAAATTTGTCTCACAAAGTGTAGCCAATATTGATGATGTTATTGCCTTAGATCAAACTGTCAGAATATTTGCCCGTTCGTTGTTAACTAAAAAGTGAATTTAACTTAGCATGTTTGATTTTTTCTGGAATATAGCCGCTTTTATTATTGCCATTGGTGTGCTGGTTACTTTTCATGAATATGGTCACTTTTGGGTTGCCCGTAGATGTGGCGTTAAAGTTGAGCGTTTTTCTATTGGTTTTGGCAAAGCATTATGGCGAAAATATGATAAACATGGCACTGAATATGTCATCGCTGCTATTCCTTTAGGCGGTTATGTCAAAATGCTTGATGAGCGTGTTGATGACGTCAAACCTGAAGATAAAGATAAAACCTTTAACTCAAAATCTGTTTATCAACGCATCGCCATAATTGCGGCAGGCCCTTTAGCTAACTTTTTATTAGCGATAGTGGCTTTTATTTTGTTTTTTTATCGGCTCTCCAGCGATAAAACCGGTGATTGGTGAGTTAACAGTTAACTCTATTGCGGCCAAAGCTGAGCTACCGATCAATAGTCAAATTGTTGAAGTAGGCGGCCGAAAGGTGGTTACTTGGCAAGATGTGAATATGGCGTTAGTGGCGGAAACAGGCAATGATGCCGTCACCATTAAAACCAAGAGTTTTGAAAGTCAGTATATAAAGCCAACCACACTAAATATAGCTAACTGGCAATATCAACCAGAAAAAATGACAGCTATGCACAGTTTAGGCATTATGCCGTATGTTCCTAAAGGAACTTGTGTGATTGGGCAAGTGGCAAAAAATAGCCCAGCTGAGCTTGGCGGCTTGCTCCCGGGTGATAAATTGTTGGCGCTTAATGGTAGCTTAGTACAACCGCGCTGTGAAAATTTTACTGACAAAATTCAAGCCTTAGCAAATGCTGATATTGAATTGAAAGTTGAACGTAAGGGCTTGGAAAAAACCTTAGCGATTCAATTAGCGAATAAAGTAAAAGATAACCAAACCATTGGTTATTTAGGAATTGGTCGAGTACGTGATGAATGGCCAGAGCAATATCGTTTTGATTTAACGTATGGTTTTTTGGACTCCTTTGACAAAGGCATTGAAAAAACCTGGGATGTCACTGGTATTATCTTTTGAAATGATAGGTAAATTAATCACCGGTGATATTTCAGCTAAAAATTTGAGTGGTCCTATCGGGATTGCTCAAGGAGCAGGTAACAGTGCTGGGGTAAGTTTTGTTTATTTTTTAAGCTTTATTGCCTTTTTTAGTATAAATTTAGGTATTTTTAACCTTTTACCACTACCAGTACTTGATGGCGGGCACTTACTCTATTACCTTATAGAGCTTTTAACAGGAAAGCCTGTGCCTGAAAAAATCCAAGCGATAGGTTTTCGGTTTGGTGCTATAGCATTATTTAGTTTAATGGCGTTTGCTTTATTAAATGATATTTCCCGATTGTAATGAATTAGAAGTAGATTAAGTTTACATTTATGATAATAAAAAAATTAGCTATTGCAGCATCATTGGCCCTTTAGTTCAGCTACGTTAGCTGAAGATTTTAAGGTTGAAGATATTCAAGTCAAAGGCCTGCAACGTGTAGCTTTAGGTGCAGCTTTAACTCACATTCCTTTTAATATTGGCGATACGTTAGATGACTTTCGTATTTCTCAATCGGTAAGACGATTATTTAAATCAGGTCACTTTAACAATATTGTGGTATACCGTGACGGTAATCGAGTTATTTATAAAGTTAAAAGAACGTGAAACTATTAGTGAAATTGAATTTGATGGCAACAAAGACATCAAAGACGAGCAGCTAACTGAAAGTTTAGATGAAAATAATATTCGCATTGGTGAAACCCTCGACAAAACCGTATTAACGAATTTAGAAATGGGTTTAGAAGACTTTTATCATGGTATTGGTAAATACAATGCCAATGTAAAGTCAGAAATTACCTATTTACCAAGAAACCGAGTCAGTGTGAAATTTGTTTTTAATGAAGGTGATGCCGCTGCCATTGAACAAATTAATGTTGTTGGTAATGAAGTTTTTACCGATGAAGAACTACTCAGTAAAATAGAATTGAAATTTGATTCGCCTTGGTGGGATATCATGGCGCAAGACAGATATCAAAAGCAAACCTTACAAGGCGATAAAGAAACCATTGAGAGCTATTATTTAGACCGTGGTTATTTACGTTATAAAGTTGATTCTACACAAGTATCAATGACACCGAATAAAGAAGGTGTTTATATTTCGTTGAATATTACTGAAGGTGAGCAATACACCGTTAGTGAAGTTGACTTTATTGGTGATATGGCGGGCTTTGAACCGATTATTAGAAGCTTAAACCCTATCCAAAAAGATACCTTATACAATGGTGCTTTAGTGACTTATACGGAAGAGTCGATCAGTAAATTTTTAGGTCGCTATGGTTATGCTTACCCTAAAGTTACGACAATTCCTGATATTAACGACGAAGATCATACGGTTAAGTTATCTATCTCGGTTGACCCCGGTAAACGAATTTATGTTAACCGTATCAACATCACAGGTAATACGGTTACAGCTGATGAAGTGTTACGCCGAGAAATGCGTCAAATGGAAGGGGCGTGGTTATCAAACAGCCTTGTTGAAGGTTCGAAAAGCACGTTTACAACGTTTACCTTATTTAGAAACGGTAGAATTTGAAACTATTCAATTACCAGAAGAAGAAGATAAAGTTGATGTTGATTTCACGGTAAAAGAGCAGCCTTCAGGTTCATTTACTGCCGGTATCGGTTATGGCTCTACTACTAAAATGAGTTTAAATGCGGGTATTCAGCAAAATAACTTCTTAGGTACCGGTAATCGTTTAGGTTTAAGTTTAAATACCGTGAGTTATTCACGTACGGCGAATGTAACTTATACCGATCCTTATTTTACTATTGATGGTGTGTCATTAGGTGGTAATTTATTTTATACCGAGTTTGATGCCGGTAATGCTAACTTAGCTAAATATAATAATAATAAAACCTACGGTGTTGGTTTAACTTGGGGCTTCCCAATTAACGAGTATGTTAGATTAAGTATGGGTGTAGGTTATAAACATAACGGTATTACTAAACTGCGTTCTTATGAGCAAATACAAGCATTTTACGACTTATATATTGACTTAGAAAACCCAGATTCAGGTCTTGAGTTTGACACCTTCGATTTGAATTTAGGTATTTCACGCTCAACCTTAAACCGTGGTACTTTCCTACGGCAGGTTCAATGCAGTCATTAGGCTTTAAAGTAACAACGCCTAATTCAGACGTAAATTATTTTAAATTAAACTTAGATGCTAAATGGTATTTCCCATTATCGCGAGATCAACGTTGGAGTTTCTTAACTCGCTTTGAATTTGGTTATGGTAATGGTTATGGCTCTTATCGTGGCAATGATCAATTATTACCATTTTGGGAAAACTTCCGTGCTGGTGGTGCTGATACCTTACGTGGTTTTGAAACCAATATCATAGGTCCACGCCCGATTTACCGAAGTGCAACCGCCATTCCTAATCCGTCAGATCCATTAGGTAGCGGCGCTATATGTTGTTTAGGCCCAGATCATGACCGTATCGAGTCAACACAAAACCTACGTGCGGTTGGTGGTAATGCAAAAAAGTTCTAGGTGGTATTGAACTTATCTTCCCAATTCCATTTTTAGATGAAGGGTATTCAAACTCAGTACGCACAAGTTTATTTGTTGATGTTGGTACTGTATGGGATACTGAATTTAACCTTGACGATTATCGTGATTTAGCAGAGGATCAGTTTAGTAAAATTGATGATTATTCTGATATTGGTCGATATCGTAGTTCTGCCGGTTTATCACTTCAGTGGTTATCACCGATGGGACCGATGATATTTAGCTTTGCAAAACCACTTAAAAAAGAAGATAGTGACGATACTAGTTTCTTTAGTTTTAACATTGGACAAACATTCTAATTAATAAGTCCATTTACCAAGTTTTAGAGAACACATTGAACAAGTTTATTAAATCAGTAGTATTCACGGTTGCCGCTTCAAGTGCATTATTAGCAGCGTCTGCATCAGCAGAGCAAAAGTTAGCGGTTGTGGATATTCAAGCGGTTATGCAACAATTACCACAAACAGCAAAAATGGTTGAAGCATTAAAAGCTGAGTTTCAAGATGATGGTGCTGAAATTGCTAAATTAGAGCAAGACATTAAATATAACCAAGAAAAGAAAAAGCGTGATTCTGCTTTAATGGCTAAAAGACATTGAAGCCCTTGATAAAGAAATTATGGAACTTTATAAGGCTTATCAAGAAAAAGGAAAGCGTTACAGCAAAAATCTCAAGCGCGTCAAAACGAAGAAACCAATAAGTTATTAGGTTTAGTTAAGCAAGCGATTGATAATATTGCCGCGAAAGAAAAATACGATCTTATTTTACGTGCAGAAACAGCAACGTTTGTTAAACCTGAACTCGATATTTCAAACCAAGTGGTTGAGCAAGTAAGCAAATTAAAATAATGTCATTAAGTTTTACCCTTAAAGAAATTGCTGAAAAAATTGGGGCTACTGTTGAAGGCGATGAAAATTGCTTGATCAGTAGCCTTGCTACGTTAGCATCAGCTGAGCGTGGACAAGTCGCTTTTCTTGCCAATAAAAAATACAAAAAACAATTATCAACTACTTTAGCCAGTGCGGTTATTTTAGCGCCAGATTGCCAAGCAGATTTTTCAGGAAATAAGCTGGTGATGGACAACCCTTATTTAGGGTTTGCCTTGACAGCACAGTTACTGGATACAACACCAAATCCTGCTGATAATATTCATCCAAGTGCCGTTATTGCCGATGACGCGATATTAGGTAGTGGTGTCTGTATTGGTGCTAATAGTGTTGTTGAATCAGGTGTTGAGTTAGCTGATAACGTGGTTATTGGCGCGAATTGTTTTATCGGTAAATCCGTTAAAGTTGCTGAAAATACTAAGTGTTGGGCCAACGTAACAATTTATCATAACGTTGAAATTGGTCATGATTGTTTAATTCAGTCCGGCTCTGTTATTGGCGCTGATGGTTTTGGCTATGCTAATCATCAAGGGCAATGGTTGAAAATACCTCAGCTAGGTACTGTGATCATAGGCAACAAGGTAGAAATTGGTGCTAGTACCACGATTGACCGTGGTGCGTTAGATAATACTGAAATACATGATGGGGTTATTCTTGATAACCAAATTCAAATAGGTCATAACGCGGTTGTTGGTCAAAACTCCTGTATTGCGGCTTGCACCGCGGTTGCAGGTAGTACCATCATTGGTGCTAATTGTACTATTGGTGGTTGTGTCGCTATTGCGGGACATCTTACCATTGCTGATAAAGTTATGATCACTGGTAATACCATGGTGATTAAATCGATTACCAGCGCGGGTGTCTATTCTTCTGGTATGCCAGCAATGACGAATAGAGATTGGCTTAAAAATAATGTTAGAATTAACAAATTAGATAAATTGACTGAGCAAGTTAAAGCATTAACGGTCCAGTTAGACAACTTAAAAGCAGAGAAAGAGTAACAGAATGACTGAGTTGGATAGAGTTAAAAATGTAATTAAAGTTGAAGAAATTCAAACCATTATTCCTCATAGATATCCTATGTTACTTGTTGACCGAGTACTTGATTTTGAACCAGGGCAATGGTTGCATGCAATAAAAAATATCTCTATTAATGAACCTATTTTTACCGGTCATTTTCCTGAATTAGCTATTTTCCCAGGGGTTTTGATCCTTGAAGCGATGGCACAAGCAACCGGTATTTTAGGTTTTAAAACGGCACAAGATAAAGCCGAAAAAGAATTATACCTTTTTGCTTCAATTGATAATGCCAAGTTCAAACAGCCGGTTGTGCCGGGTGATACTATGCATTTACACGTGCAATTTATTAAAGAACGCCGTGGTATGTGGAAGTTTTATTGTGAAGCAAAAGTGGATGGCAAAGTGGTTTGTACTGCCGATCTTATGTGTGCGAGAAGAGTGTTATAGTGTTGATTAGCGAACTAGCTGTTATTGATCCAGGGGCTCAAATTGGTAACAACGTTAAAATTGGGCCATTTTGTTATATTGGTAAAGATGTCATTATTGGTGACGACTGTGAGCTAAATTCACATGTTGTTATTAAAGGGCCGACAACCATAGGTAAAGGTAATCGTTTTTTCCAGTTTGCTTCCATTGGTGAAGAGTGCCAAGACCTTAAATATAAAGGTGAGCCAACTCAATTAATTATTGGTGATAATAATACCTTTCGTGAATCTTGTACTATTCATCGAGGACCCATCCAAGATAATAGTTTGACACAAATAGGCTCTAATAACTTATTTATGGCTTATACCCATGTCGCGCATGATTGTATGGTTGGAAGTCATTGTATTTTAGCCAACAATGCTTCAATAGCGGGTCATGTTCATGTTGGAGATTGGGCAATTTTAGGTGGCATGACCGCGGTTCATCAGTTTTGTCATATTGGTGCCCATAGTTTTGTTGCTGCAAGTTCATTAATACTGAAAGATATTCCTCCGTATGTCATGGCATCAGGAAGTGCGGCAAAACCGTTCGGGTTAAACTCAGAAGGGTTAAAACGCCGAGGTTTTAGTCCTGAAATTATCAGTGAAATTAAACGTGCTTATAAAGTGGTTTATCGCCAAGGTAATAGTGTTGACGAGGCTATCGCTGCATTAGCTAAGCTCTCTGAACAACATCCAGAAATAAAGTTATTTTCTGACTTTATTCAAGCTTCAAGTCGCGGAATTATTCGTTAGAAAAACCAGTGACTGAGCTTAATCAAATTATGCCTGATACCATCATTAAAAAATCACCTGTTTTTGCCATAGTTGTTGGCGAACATTCAGGTGATACCTTAGGAGCAGCTTAATGTCAGCTCTATTAAAACATTGTCCTGATGCCAAATTTGTCGGTATTGGTGGCCCTAAAATGCAAGCATTAGGTTTTCAAAGCTTATACGCTATGGAAGAGCTTGCGGTTATGGGGATTGTTGAAGTATTAGGCCGTTTACGGCGTTTATTAACCGTTCGTAAAGAGCTTGTTGATTATTTCACTACCAATAAACCCGATGTTTTTATTGGGATAGATGCACCGGATTTTAATTTAACCTTAGAAGAAAAATTAAAAGCTAAAGGTATTAAAACGGTGCAATATGTTAGTCCGTCTGTATGGGCTTGGCGTGAAAAACGTATTTTTAAAATTGCTCGCGCCACTAACATGGTGTTATCGCTATTACCTTTTGAAAAAGCTTTTTACGACAAACATCAAATTCCTTGTACTTTTGTTGGTCATACTTTGGCTGATGATGTACCAATGTTTTCTGATAAATCAGCCGCTAGAGTTAAGTTAGGTTTACCGCAAGATAAAAAAATATTAGCTATTATGCCGGGCAGTCGTGGTGGCGAGCTAGCAAGATTAGTACAGCCATTTTTACAAACCGCATTACAGCTACATAAAAATGACTCAGAGCTACATTTTGTCGCTCCGATGATCACTGAAAAACGCTTACAGCAATTCAATGACATGAAAGCGAAAATAGCGCCTGATTTACCCGTGACTACTTTTGTTAATCAAACCCAAGATGTCATGGCTGCGGCCGATTGTTTAATGATCGCCTCAGGTACAGTGACGCTTGAAGCGGCATTGATCAAACGCCCAATGGTAGTGGTTTATAAAGTGAATTGGTTAACTTATTACCTGATCCGAAAAATGATCAAACTTAAGTGGTTTTCTTTACCTAACTTAATGGTCAATAAAGAACTTATACCTGAATTAATACAATTAAATGTTGATGCTGAGCATATTTACCCGTTGATCCATGAACGCCTTTATCAGGATCAAACGCATTTAATTGAAACTTTTACTCAGATCCATCTCGAACTTAAACAAAATGCTAGCGAAAAATCGGCAGATGCGGTTATCGCCTTAATGACAACAGAAGGTTAATGGCAATGGCAACTGATAAAAAAAACTTACCAGAGTTTGTTTACCCTGTTGCTTATTGTATTGCTGGTGTCGACGAAGTAGGTAGAGGACCTTTGGTTGGTGATGTCGTTACCGCGGCGGTTATTCTCGACCCAGATAATCCTATTGCCGGATTGGCAGATTCAAAAAAATTATCAGAAAAAAAACGTAACTTACTGGCGAGTGAAATTAAACAACATGCCTTGGCTTGGTCAATAGGACGAGCAACGCCGGAAGAAATTGATACGCTTAATATTCTCCATGCTACTATGCTTGCAATGCAACGTGCTGTTGCCGGCTTAGCTATTGAGCCTGATTATGTCTTAGTTGATGGTAATAGAACACCAAAAATTTAATGCACCAAGCCAAGCTGTGATCAAAGGTGATGGCCGTGTTGCAGAAATTAGTGCGGCTTCCATCATTGCTAAAGTGGCGCGCGACCAAGATATGATCGAGCTTGATGCTCTATATCCTGATTATGGTTTTGCTGCCCATAAAGGTTATCCTACTAAAGCTCATTTAGAAAAATTACCACCTTAGGTGTGCTCGACAATTACCGTAAAAGTTTTAAACCGGTAGCGAATGTTCTTGCTCAGGTTAACGTTAATGCAGCAGGAAATAATTAGATGTCAGAGGTGATTGAACAAGCCGAAAACCGCAGAAGTGTATTGCCCGCCTAAATTTATTCATTTGCGTGTTCATAGCGATTTTTTCAATGTGTGACGGCTTAAAAAAAGTTAAGCCTATTATTGCTAAAGCGGCAGATGAAAAAATGCCAGCCATTGCCTTAACCGATCAAACCAATTTATGTGGTTTTAGTTAAATTTTTATCATGCGGCTCATGGAGCTGGTATTAAACCGATTATTGGCAGTGATTTTTGGGTAAAAGTGATGAATTAGGCGATGAACTTTCACGTCTTGTTATTTTAGCGTCTGATAATGTTGGTTATAAAAATTTAACCGAACTTATTTCAAAAGCCTATTTACGAGGCTCCATCAAGATAAACCGGTAATTGATAAACTTTGGTTGATTGAGCATGCCAGCGGTTTAATTTTATTATCTGGTGGCCGAGAAGGATCTTGGCAAAGTATTAATTAAAGGCAATCAAGCCTTAGTTGATACTATGGTTGATTTTTATCAGCAGTATTTTCCCAATTGTTATTATCTTGAATTGCTACGTACTGGACGAGAAGATGAAGAAACTTACCTTCATCAAGCAGTAGAATTAGCGACGCTTCATTATATTCCAGTGGTTGCGACCAATGAAGTGGTGTTTTTAGCACCGGAAGATTTTGATGCCATGAAATACGTGTCGCCATACATGACGGTTACACTTTAGACGATAAACGCCGACCAAAACGTTATAGCCCTGAGCAATATTTACGTTCAGAAGCTGAAATGTGCGAATTATTTGCTGATATTCCTGAAGCATTACAAAACTCGGTGGAAATAGCTAAACGTTGTAATGTTACCGTTCGGTTAGGGAGTACTTTTTACCTGACTTTCCAACTGAAGGTATGCCCATCGAAGAATATTTTATTAAAGTATCAAAAGAAGGGTTAGAAGAGCGCTTAGATTTTCTTTTGATAAAAACTCGCCTGATTTTGCTGAAAAACGTAAACCTTACGATGAACGCTTAGATATTGAACTTAAAGTAATTAATAACATGGGCTTTCCCGGTTATTTCTTGATCGTAATGGAGTTTATTCAGTGGAGTAAAGATAACAATATTCCGGTTGGTCCAGGGCGTGGTTCGGGTGCGGGGTCATTAGTGGCTTATGCACAAAAATTACCGATCTTGACCCACTTGAATTCGATTTGCTTTTTGAACGATTCTTAAACCCCGAACGGGTGTCAATGCCAGATTTTGATATCGATTTCTGTATGGATCGACGTGATGAAGTAATTGATCATGTGGCGGAGCTTTATGGCCGAGATGCCGTTTCACAAATTATTACCTTTGGTACCATGGCGGCAAAAGCGGTAATTCGTGATGTTGGCAGGGTACTTGGTCATCCTTATGGTTTTGTCGATCGTATTTCTAAGTTAATACCAGGTGATCCGGGTATGACCTTAGCTAAAGCTTTTGAAGAAGAACCTCGTTTACCTGAAGCCTATGCTCAAGACAGCGATGTTAAAGATTTAATCGACATGTGCCGTATTCTTGAAGGCACAACGCGTAATGCGGGTAAACATGCGGGTGGTGTTGTTATATCACCTACAACCATCACAGATTTTGCGCCCCTGTATTGTGATGACGAAGGTAAAAACCCAGTTACCCAATTTGATAAAAACGATGTTGAAGATGCAGGTTTAGTTAAGTTCGATTTCTTAGGATTACGTACTTTAACTATTTTGCAGTGGGCTATTGAAATAGCCGATGAAAAGTTATTAAAACAAGGCAAAGAGCCGATCAATATCGCGCGCATTCCACTTGATGATCCCAAGTCATTTAAAGTGTTATTAGCGGCGCAAACTACCGCGGTTTTCCAACTTGAATCCAGCGGTATGAAAGCGCTGATTGAAAAGCTAAAACCCGATTGCTTTGAAGATATTATCGCATTGGTGGCTTTATTTAGGCCAGGACCTTTGCAATCAGGCATGGTGGATAACTTCATTGAGCGAAAACATGGCCGTGAAGAAGTATCATACCCTGATTCAACTTGGCAGCATGAAGATTTAAAACCAATTCTTGAGCCTACCTACGGTATTATTCTTTATCAAGAGCAGGTTATGCAAATAGCCCAAGTACTTGCAGGCTATACGCTTGGTGGTGCTGACATGCTTCGTCGTGCCATGGGTAAGAAAAAACCAGAAGAAATGGCAAAGCAGCGAGCTGGTTTTGAACAGGGTGCGATAAATCGTGGTGTTGATGGCGAACTTGCCATGAAAATATTCGATTTGGTAGAAAAGTTTGCCGGTTATGGTTTTAACAAATCCCACTCGGCCGCTTATGCGTTAGTTTCTTACCAAACCTTGTGGATGAAAGCGCATTATCCAGCGCCTTTTATGGCCGCGGTAATGTCTGCGGATATGGATAATACCGATAAAATAGTGACCCTAGTTGATGAATGTAAAAACATGGGCATTACTTTATTACCGCCGGATGTTAACGCGGGCTCTTATAAATTTACCGTCAACGACGATAATCAAATTGTTTATGGTATAGGGGCGGTTAAAGGGGGTTGGTGAAGGCCCAATTGAAGCCATTATCGCAGCGCGGGCAAGCGGGCGGTGAATTTGCCGATTTATTTGATTTTTGTGCCCGTATTGATTTAAAGAAGATTAATCGTCGTGTCTTAGAGCGGTTAATTAAAGCTGGCGCTATGGATGCGTTAGGGCCTAAATTAAGTGATGGCAAAACCCATCGTGCTGCTTTACAAGAAACCTTGTCTGATGCCATGCGCGCAGCCGATCAACATGCTAAAGCCGAAGCCTTAGGCCAACATGATTTATTTGGTTTAATTAATGAAGAACCAGAAGATACCCGCCAAGCCTTTAAAGTAGTGCCACCTTGGCCGGAACCTGAATGGCTTGAAGGTGAACGGAAACCTTAGGTTTATATTTAACTGGGCATCCGATCAATCGCTATTTAAGTGAAATTAAACGCTATGCTTCTGGTCGGTTAGTAGCGATGCAGCCAACCAGTAAAGAAAAACCGGCAACAGCCGTTGGCTTGGTTATTGCCGTTCGTGTTTTGGTAAATAAACGTGGCCAGCGCTGGGCATTGGTGACGCTAGATGATAAAAGTGCCCGTATTGATGTGCGCTTATTTCCTGCAGATTATGAAAAATTTGAAGACATTATCGAAAAAGACGCTATTTTAGTCTGTTCAGGACAGGTCAGCTTTGATGATTACTCTGGTGGCCTTACAATGTCTGGCAGAGATATTATGACCATAGCGCAAGCACGGGAACATTTTGTTGAATCGTTAGATTTATCAATAACGCAGAGCCAAGTGGATGACAAATTTTTAGCTAAATTTGACCAGATTTTGTCCCAATATAAAGACGGTACCTGTCCTGTTCGCATTAATTACCAGCGAGAAGAAGCACAAGCTTTATTAGAGTTAGGGGTACAATGGCGAGTATCGCCAGATGATAAATTATTGCACGAATTAAATATGTTGTTGGGTGAAGATAAATTAACTCTACAATTTAAATAGTTGCGGCTATTATCCTGCACGTATTTACGTGTATAATAGCGCCAGAAATTACATTAGGTTTTATACATATGTCATTAAATTTTTAGACTTCGAGCAGCCAATTGCTGAGCTTGAAGCCAAGATAGAAAAGAACTTCAAATTGTTAATAATGGTCAAGAATTAGATCTTGATCTTGAAGATCAAATTTCACAATTACGTGAAAAAAATAAAGAGCAAACAAAAAAAATCTTTGCCAATTTAGACCCATGGCAAACAGCACGTGTTGCTCGTCATCCACAACGTCCTTATACCTTAGATTATATTGAGCGTGTGTTTGAAGATTTTGATGAATATGCGGGTGATCGTGCGTATGCCGATGACAAAGCCATTATTGGTGGCACTGCTCGTTTAGACGGACAAACGGTGATGGTGATTGGTCAGCAAAAAGGCCGTACAACTACCGAAAAAGTAAAACGTAATTTTGGTATGCCACGTCCTGAAGGTTATCGTAAAGCTTTACGCAATGGAAATGGCGCAGCGTTTTAATATGCCAATTGTTACCTTTATTGACACTCCGGGTGCTTACCCTGGTATTGGTGCTGAAGAGCGCGGTCAAAGTGAAGCAATTGCTACCAACTTGAAAGTAATGGCGCGTTTAACGGTTCCAATCGTTTGTACCGTGATTGGTGAAGGTGGTTCAGGTGGCGCATTAGCAATTGGTGTTGGTGATCGTGTTAACATGTTGCAATATTCTACTTATTCGGTAATTTCGCCAGAAGGTTGTGCATCAATCTTATGGAAAACGGCAGAAAAAGCGTCAACGGCTGCAGAAGCCATGGGGATCACAGCAACCCGTATTAAAGAATTAGGTTTAATTGACTCGATTGTTGAAGAGCCATTAGGTGGCGCACATCGTGATATTGATCAAATGGCGGCTTTTTTAAAGCAAGCAGTGAAAAAGGATTTGAACGAGCTTGCCGCTTTTGATGCTGAAACATTAATTGAAAAACGATATGAAAAATTAATGTCGTTTGGTTACTGTTAATTTCAGCACGATACAACACCATATAAAGTTGTAAAAAATTTTAAACAGCCAGCATTATGCTGGCTGTTTTTGTTATAACAGGTTATTTTAACTATTCATTTATAGTGATACCAATTTCATTAAATTATTGCCCACTTGTGCGGGTTAAAATATTCCATGGCTGCGTTGCTTACAATCCCAATAGCCAGCTATTGCTCAATCAAGCGCCTTGCCATGATTTATTTTTCCTAAGCACAACAAGCTCACAAACTTAATGGAATTGGTATCAGTTATTTTTTAGCGATTGATAGGTTTAATCTTTAGATGATGTCGATGATTGAGCAACATATTTTTGACTGTTTCAGCCAGTTTCCTAATAAGCCTATTTATTTAGCGTATAGTGGTGGTGTTGATTCGCAAGTACTGTTACATGCAGCTGCTCAGTTGCTCACTCAAGGTAAATTAACCAATGCCCTCGTGGTTTGTCATATTCACCACGGCTTAAGTGACAATGCTGATCGCTGGCTAGCATTTGCAGAGCAACAAAGTCAGCATTATCAAAGCGGCTTCCTTAGCAAAAAAGTGCAATTAATGCAGGATAGTGGTGAAAGCCTCGAAGCCTTAGCACGAGATGCTCGATATCAAGCCTTGGTTGAGATGACTGAGGTTAATGATGTTATCGCAACCGGCCATCATAACGATGATCAAGCTGAAACTTTTTTATTAGCGCTAAAGCGAGGTTCAGGTTTAACGGGCTTAGCAGCGATGAAGGAGCAGCAAGCTTTTTATCAGCGACAACTGGTACGGCCTTTATTAGCTATTCCCCGTCAAACGATTGAAGCATATGCTGATGCTCACCAATTAACTTGGATCGAAGACGAGTCAAATCACGATAATCGCTTTGATCGTAACTTTTTACGTAATGACAATCTGCCGTTATTAACTGAGCGTTGGCCGGCGATCAAACAAACCATTGCCCGCAGTGCTGAACATTGCCGTGATGCTGAAAACTTGATCTTAGAAGTTACCGAGCAGGATTATCAACAGTGCTGTAATAGTGATAATAGCCTTTCGGTCAGTGCATTATTAACACTCTCACCGGCTCGATTTAATTTACTCATTCGTTACTTTTTAAAACAAAATCACGGTTTAATGCCTAGTCGTCAACAGCTTGTCGAGCTAGGGCAGCAATTAAAAGCAGCTTGTGATAAAGCGCCGGCAATAAAAATCGGTAACTATTGGTTAAGGCGATATCAAGATTCTTTATATATTACACCAGAATATAGCGATTTAAGTCAGTGGCAACGTACTGTTGATTTAAGTGAGCTTTCTGAGGGTAAAACAATTTCCATTTCATTACCGGATCAGCTTGGTGAATTTAGCATCACAAAAGGCGAGATGATTAATGCCACTCCCGTTAGTTCAGCCTTGGCTAATTCAATTTTTGAGCAGTCAAAGCAACAGTCTCTATTTTTAGATGAAAACTTACCGCTAACTTTAACTTTTAGTCATGATAACCCCAAATGCTTACCGGATTTTCGTGATAAAAGCCGCTCATTAAAAAAGTATTACAAGAGCTTAATATTGCACCTTGGTTACGTAAACGGCAGCTTTTCTTATGCAGAATTCGTTATTGGTTGGCGTGGCGGGGCAGTTTATTTGTCAGCCTTTTCAACAAAATGATTTAATAAAGGTGTCAAAAAAGTTTTATATTATTGATTTAGTTAAATGATACCTGTGCGCTTAATTGTGCAATAAATATGGAATTGCTTTAGCACCATAGCTTAACGCTGGTTGACCTGTTAATATTAGCAAGGCTATATACGGAATATGTTACTTATAATAAGAAGAATATTGTTATGGAATCTATTATGCAACGAGCTAATTTAGCTAATTCGCAGCAAGTGTCAAAAATTAACCTAACTAATGTTGTCAGTTATTTTACCTGCGCGGTTGCGCTGTTTTATACCTTATATTTTGGCTCAATTTATCCGAGCCTTTTATTGCCGCAATTAACTTAACCTTTGTTGCTGCTTACGGCGCAGGTATTTTATTATCTAAATACCACTATTATCGAATTGCTAAGCTGTGGTTTTTTTCTATTTTAATGTTGCATGTGTTTATACTAACTACGCAAATTTTTACCGCTAATAGTGGTTTTCATTTCTATTATTTATTGTTGCCTAGTGGCGTTTTTTTATTACTGGATGAAGATGAAACCTTTGCTAAAGCCTTGATTATGCTATTGGGTTTAGCTTTATTTTTATTTGTCATAATTATCCACCGCAGCCATTAGTCGTACTTTCTGAACAAGCTGAAAAATTGATTTTTGCTTCCACCATTATCATCATCATGAGTGAAATTTATTTTGTGATGTCAATTTTTAGCAAAGCGATGTCACGCCATGAGCAAGACTTACGTGAAATGGCAACGATTGACCCATTAACAGGTATTAATAATCGTCGAACCTTTATGACCGTAGGCGATGAAATGTTTGCTTATGCTAAACGCTATCAAAAAGACTTTAGTGTTATTTTATTAGATATTGATTTTTTTAAAAAATTAATGATCAATACAGCCATTTAGTTGGTGACAACACCTTAAAACAAGTCGCTAATTTATTAAAAATGCAGTTAAGAAGCAGTGATGTTCTTGCGCGTTATGGTGGTGAGGAATTTGTTATTTTATTACCCGATACCGATAAAAATTCAGCGAAAGAATTAGCGGAAAGTTTACGTAATGCTGTTGAATTATTATCAATAGAAGTTAATACGCTACAAACTATTAATTGTACGATTAGTCTTGGTATTGCAGATAATGAACATGGCTTTAATTCGTTAACTGAATTAGTAAATTGTGCTGATCAAGCGTTATATCGCGCTAAGCAAAATGGTCGTAATCGTATCGAGTTATAGTTATCAATTTATTGATACAAAGATAGATAAAAACTGAGCCCATTTTGCTTCTCGTTTACCGCTTCTCGCTTAAAGCTTCCTGCTTATCGCTTATCGCTTCCCGCTTATCGCTTCCCCCGCTTATCGCTTACCGCTTATCGCTTACCGCTTATCGCTTATCGCTTACGGCTTACGGCTTACGGCTTACCGCTTTTCGCTTAAAGCTTATCGCTTACCGATTACCGCTTCTCGCTTAAAGCTTACCGCTTAAAGCTTACCGCTTAAAGCTTAAAGCTTATCAGGACAAGCCTCGCCATTTAATTGTAAACACCAACCTTGTGGTTCCTCTTTTTTTACGCCATTTTTACCGTGACGATAGCGTGAAATACCGTCGTAAACAGCTTTTCTTAAACGGTTAATACCACCCACGGGTTCTATATCTTTAGTTGCATGCCATGGCGTAAATGATAAATTTTCACAAAGGCATTTTGTTCTGGGCTACTAAAAGCTTGTGGCTCTATATTGATTCTTGCAACGGTAATAAAAGGAGAGTCATCTTCAGACCATTTTATGGTGGTGTCTTCCACTGGCATGTTTTTCATCGGATTTTGCAGTTGCACCATAAAATCAAAACAAGCACTGTTGGTTTTTAAATTATCAATTAACTCGGTGCGTAAAAAATTTGGTTTATCTTCATCTACAGGCCTTGCTTTATTACTGTTACAAGCTTTAGCACTGTATTTCATAAATTGGTTTGGCCCCAATCGATAAGCAGATAAACTGTGGTATTGCTCTTGAAGTAAACTATTTGGCGGATTTTTTAATGTTGAAGCGCCAAGATAAAGCTGACGAAAGTGCCAAGTAAATATATTCCAGTTAAAGTTATTAAAAAAATAACCAAACTTGCTACCTTGTGCTTGGTATTGCATAAATTCCATATATTCTTTAACGGTTGGAATAAAAAAGACATCGTTATTGATCATAACAAAATCTTGCGTGCCAGCGTCTTCTTGATCTTTTAATAATTTTTTACCGGGCGCACCCATAACCTTAATTGCCATACCGCGTGCATCTTTTACGGAGTCGGCTTGTGGTCGGGTATCACCACTTGAATAACGTATCCAAGCTTGATAATCACCCGCTTGTTTAAAAATACCATAACGTAAATTAGCTTGCTCAAGTTCAGGTACACTAAAGGTAGCTTTCAAACAGCCGTGAGCTTTAGCATGAACATCTCGGTGATATGGCGTTTTGCCGGTGGCACTTTGTTTAGCATCCTTATGGGCGTTGTTAACCATGTCGACCGCTGATGAAATGATATTGGCGATATAGGTTTTTCTTCCGGTGGCTCGTAAATACCGTTATTTAATTTTCCATTTGAGCTATCGCTAAATGCGTAAGTTAAGCCTGCGGCAATAACGGCTGTGATGGGTAAGGCGATTAATTTTTTTTGCATGAGTTTCTCTTAAAATTTATTTCTTGTTATTCGTTAAGGTTACAAGCTTTGACAGCTAGGCTGTGCGGTTGGCGCACTTGGTGGATTGTCTTGATGTATTTTTAAATACTCAATTAATTGCCATCTTTGCTCGGGTGTTAACTCCGGACCAATAACGCCGTATTGTGGTGGATTACCCGGTTTGTATTTCACGTAACCGGCTCTAAACTCATGCCCAACATTGGTATTGCCTGAAATTGAGGTGTCAAACCAGAATCCGGCTTTAGACATCGGGGTTGTGCTATAGCCCAATACTGTTGGGTCAAATTCGTGTCGGCCAACAAAAAAATTGCTATCACGCTCACTTACCGGTGATAACAATTGATAAATATTGGGTACTGAGCCGTTATGTAAAAATGGGGGGGTTGCCCACATTCCGGCTAAAGGCCGGGCTTTATAAGCGAGTGGTTGTTGTGGTAAATCTAGGGCGGCAAAACCATCAAAGCAATCACGTTGTGCTTGGCTGTAATTTTGTGCTTGGTAGTATTTTTCACGAATGATAATTCCGACCAAATTAAGTGCCTCGCCAACTGTTAAATTGGTAACTTCTAAGCTTTCTAAAACACTATCTAAGCGTTCAAGTTGGGTTTTAATGATCGCTGTTTTAATATCCGTTTGAATAGCTTCATCACCTAATTGACTAATTTTTTCGGCTAAGTAGCTAATGTTGTTATAACTATGTTGCCATGCACTAAATTGTTGATTTAGTTCAGCCATGATCGCCGAATTTTTAATGACCCAATCGGTGTTAAAGTTTAAGTCAGCGGCATTAGGCTGTGCTTGAGATAAAAATTCAACTAATTCAGGTGCTGCTAAACTAACCTCAACCACACGTTTTAATTGTTTAACATGAATAGGGCGTACGGTATTGATAATGTCTTGATCAGTTAAACCGGTTTTTTCAAGATTAAAACGGTTATTAACAAAGTTATAAGCGGTGTTAGGGTCGGTGCCTATTTCTTCAATCGGTAAGGTTTTTACTACCCAAACCGGTTGCTCATCGGTTTTAAGTGGCATATCAATGGCTTTAATTGCGTCATTGGCAGGAAATGGGCCATGGCAGCCTTGGCAATGTTGTTTAAATAATATTTCACCTTTTTTAGCTTTTTCATGGTCGATTTTACCAAATAACTCTTCAGGCCATGGTGGTGGAGTTAAGGTTTGTAAGGTATTTTCAATATCATGAATATTATTAACCAAGACACCGCTGCTAAAACGTTGCTCTGGTTTTAATGGCGCGCCATAGGATCCATAAAGTTAATATGTGCGCCAACCTAAAGCTTCCCCCATATTACGAGCCATTGGCTGTTTAACGGAAGCACCATATTGTACCCAATCAAACTTCCAAATATTCCACACTGGTGGGTAACTTACAGGCCCGGTGGCAAGGTGATAGTTTTCATCACTTAAATTGTCGCCAAATACGGTATTACCAATACGAGCAAGAGCGTCAGTACGGCCAAAACCTTCTTCTACTGGGTATAAGTGTTTACTGGTGTCGTTATAACCTTGTTTAACAAAATTCCATAAGACTTTACCAAAACGCCGTTTTAACGCTGACTTTGCTTTTTTACTCGGGTTTTGCCTAAGACATTTTCAGCAAAACGATGAAATTTAAACGGATTTATATAAGTACTGGCCATAGCGGCTAACATACTAGGGACAAAGTGCCCAACTTTCATGGTAGTAAAAGCATGCATGGCTTGGCCGCCATCAATACGAACGCCATAGCGTTTGCCGTTTTTGGTGATATTTAATTGTCCGTTATGACAAGCGGCGCAGGTAATATCTAAATAATTAACGTTTTGAGCGGGATCAAAATGTTGGGTAAAACCAACGGGCAGGCGATCAGGGTTATGGGGGCTAGGCTGGTCGTCAACAATAAAACCATAAGCTTGCATATGATCATGATCAGCAAATTTTTCTTGTCCCCAAGCACGCTCTAAATTGACAAACCATTCATATTCTAACCCTTTTAAATTTGTACCTTGAGGGGTGTAATAATACAGTTGGCGTTGTTTTGCTTTTGCCGAAAGCCCCCAGCCTTGGTCTAAATACACCGTTTGGTCAATTTTTTCATATTCGGGAATTTGTGTATCAGGGTAATGAATAATTAAAAACAGCATTAAACTTAATAAAGTAAAGCCGCCAATTAAAGTGAATAAAACGACTTTAAGAAATTTGATTAAAGTTAAGTTTTTCAGCACTTGATAAACGTTACATAGAATTTTTGTATATGTTTTTAAGCGAAAAAGTTGTTGTAGTTTTGTTATTATTTTTTTAAAAAAGCTAATCATTATTATGATCCATTGGTAAGCTCAGTTGTTTTTATGCCTTTTCTCAACACGATGAATTCATGGACGAATCCAAGGTATCATCTAAGGTTTGAATCACAGGCATAAATTATTATTTTTTAACGTTATGGCTCGCTTTAAGCATTAAAGGCCAGCGGTAAACCGGCAACTTTCATTTGTGCCTTTACTAAGGCACCACTAGCACCTAAGGTGATAAAAGCGGTTTTATTATCTTTACCACCAAAACAAATATTCGAAGGAAGTGGCGCGAACTTGCCATCAGGACGTTTTATTTCAATGTATTCTAACAATTCACCGCTTGGCGAAACGACACTAATACCACCGTTACTCATTGGGTTGTTACCTTCAGGCAACATAGTGGCAATATATAAATTGCCTTCAACATCAACCGCCATAGAATCATAAATGGCTTGGCCGGCAAAACCATGTAAACAATAAGTACCATCAAGTGTTTTTGGATTAGCTTCAATCACGCCAGGTGCTGACAACTGCCAATATAAAATATTGCCGGTATATGTTTCTACCGTATATAAACGGTCTCCTTTAGGGGAAAGTGCAATACCATTAGGGGCGTTAAGTGGGTAAACCATTTGAGTAATTTCACTACCATCGGCTTTAGCATAATAAATTCCGGTAATGTCACGTTTATCACCTTTGCTTTTGCCCCAATCGGTAAACCATAATCCGCCAGTTTCATCAAATACCAAATCGTCAGGTCCTTTTAATTTGGCTGGCGTTGGTAATGTTGATGTTTGCCATTGAAAGGTCTCAAAATTTAAATGGCGGCCAAGCTCTACTTGAGTGTATAAAGTTTCTATACTCTGCGTTGTTAAGTTGACTTTGACAATTGAGCCGCCCTGATAATTAGCGGGTTCATCCCCCCAATAAACAAGGTTTGTTTGGTACTGGCTATAGGAACGGGCAGCCATTGAAAACCACCACAATTACAAATATAGGCATTACCATCAGGGCCAATCGCTAATCCATTAGGCCCACCTGGAATGTTGGCAATGATAGATTTTTCCCCATTGGCTGAAATTTTAGTTAAGGTTTCTTCTTTTATATCAACTAATAATATACTACCGTCAGCTAGATAAACGGGGCCTTCAGGGTAAGAGAGTTGATCTGAAACCATTTCAAATTCTGAGCATAAAAAACTGGTCATTTTTTCTTCCTTGTCTTTTTATTATTGTATATTGAATATGTTATTGTGCTAAAAGCTGCGGTTGTTGTTTTAATAATCGATGGGCGATTTGAAAGCCTAATTCGCGATAAGCTTCAAATTGCAATTCATCAAAAAATTGATCTATTGTGCTCTGATCTGGGAATGTCGGATTTTGGTTTTTATAACCTAAAACATCAGCACTTAATTCACTTTGTAAAGTCGCTTTGATATAGATAAATTGTGCTTTTTTTCCGCAGTGATAGGTGATGTCACCAATGACATAAGCAGCATCTGATATGCCTTGTTCATTGGGCAGTAATGGACTGGTGTCTATGGTTAATTTAGCGCCAAAATCAACGCGGATCATTTCGGTTAGTTTAGCTAAGTCTTTAAACTGAAATAACGGATCGGCACCGGCATCTGAGGCAATAATGGTAGCACAACGGCGTCTTACTAGTTCGTACACAGCTAAGTTTTTCAAAGTGGCCACCATCAGAAAGGTGGATATACTTTTGTTTTTCATTTAGCCCTGCACCAAACATATCGCGGAACATGTAAAGATACCACAATGGTTTTAAGTGCCATTTTGACGTTTCTATTTTGTCAGGATTTGGCAACCAACAACCTAAGCGTAAATTTAATAATCCTAAGAGAAAGTTTAATGTTTTTGAACGTGTTTGTGAGGTATTAGTTGCAACGGCAGCACCGGAAATAGCACAAGCGGTGGCCAAGTCCATCTCGCCATTTTGATAATTTTTAGTGGCAATATAACCGGTTGCGTTAGAGCCGGTAAAGAGCGGTGTAAAACTAAAACAATCACCGGCGCGATTACGGTATTTAGGCTGCTTTGAGCCGGTTAATTCAACATTGCAATTGATAATATGTAATGGTGCTTGGTTGTTGGGTAAGCTTGTTAAATAACAGGCTTGTGAATCTTGCCAAGTGGCTATTTTATATTGACTACAATCGTGTGTGTTAGGTACTTGGTAAGGCATAAAAGCATCACGTAAGCGATTACGATAATAGCCGTGCATTGAAATTAAGTTAATATTACAGGTGAGGGCCAAGATAAATGAAAGGCTGATCAAGCCAATAAAAACATAGGTGAAATTCTCGCCATGGCTATGTTGCCACTGATTTGCATAATGAAAAGTCATAATGAAAAAACCGAGACAAGCTAATAACAAACCTAAATTGATGATCAAACTTTTAAGTAGTGAATTTTTTTACTGGTGATTTGTGAGCTTGATAACCAAGTTAACAAGATACCAAATAAAGAAACACTAAAGCTGGCATGCACCACCCATTCGGTGAACTGTTCGAAGTAACGATGAATAATAGGAATGAGTGAGAGCATAAACAACAATATACCCCAAGAAAAAGGTGGGTAACACAACGCCGGCAATTTTCAGTACTTTTATTCTTTAAACCATTAACACCGGTACTTAACGCGGTTAATAAAATAAAGGCGATACTCATGAGCATTAATGCCGATGAACTAACCCGTAAAACATCAAAAAACCTAACGACTTTGTCAGTATTCATTAGCTGACTTAACGCGGGAATAGGTAAATTGGCGAAATAAATAATTTAAAATAGAAATAGGTAATAGAATAAGTAAGTTAATTAAACTGCCAGTAAATATCGCGGTAAATAACGACATTTTGTTAATACCATTGCCGGGAGTTAAAAAACTACTGTGAGCACGTAGCCAATTGATCACCGAACCGCCAAGTTTATCATGGTCTTCACGCCGGCTGCCAAAAGGGAATTGCTGTGAAATTTTTGCGCTAAACCAAGTCAGCGCACTTGCAATGTAACCACCGCCTGAAACGGATGACAGAACATCGACTTGTTTAAGTTTTTGATGATTTTCTAAGGCTTGTAAGACCCCTAGATTAAATACCGCAGAGCGAATGCCACCGCCAGAAAGTGCTAAGCCATTAATATTATCTTTGTTAATCTTGGGTAAAAGCGCTTGCTCTCGTCTATTTTTAAGCCAAGTTAACTCAGCTTGCTGCATTGCCTCATCATAATTATTGTGATGATAAGTCATTATCTTCTCTAATTGTTTTTATTATTATCTTAGGGTCTGTTGATCTTTGTTTATATTTTCAGCAACAGGCTATTTTAAGTGATAGCAAAGCAGAATGAACGTTGTTTGGTTATTCCAAACGAGTGAAATTCTAATGCAGCTAGCGCAGAAAATAGCCATTGCCCTGTGGGCTGAGGCTAAAATCGCTTTACTCGGCGTTAAAAATTATTGGTTTAGATGACTAAACGACATAATTTCAGCCTTGATTAAAGCGATTTTATCTCTTAGCTGAATTATTAAACAAAGATCAACAGACCCTAATAGAATAACACTATTAAAAATGTTTTTACCATGGTTTTAATTATTTAATTTTTAAAGCTAACACCTTGTTTGTACAGGTGTTTAATTATCTTTAAGTGACTTTTTATAAACAATGTTTTCATTTTGCTAAGTTAACCAACAAGGTGCTGGGTAAGCTTTTGAGCAATGAAAGTAATTCAACCACTAAAACAGTGTTTCGAGGATTTAATTATGTGGCTTTTTATCATCATTAATTACAGGCATAATAGCGGCAAAATATTTCAGGAACTTTAATTTATGCCTGTCGAACAAGCTTTAAAACTACGTAGTAATAGTAGCTGCGAATTATGCGCCTCAACAACCGAACTTGCCGTTTATCCGGTACCGCCGAGCAGTGATTTAAGTGCACAACAAAGTATTTACCTTTGTGGTCATTGTTTAAGCCAAATTAATGGTGAAACACCTTTAGAGGTAAATCATTGGCGCTGTTTAAATGACAGCATGTGGAGTCAAGAACCGGCTGTGCAAGTGATGTCTTATCGTTTATTACATAAGTTATCTACCGAAACTTGGGCGCAAGATGCGCTTGATATGATCTATTTAGATGATGACGTTAAAACTTGGGCTGAGCAGGGCATTGCCGCAGAGCAAAGCAATGGACCAACCCGTGACAGCAATGGCGCTGAGTTACAAAATGGCGATAATGTTACTTTGATTAAAGATTTAAAAAAGTAAAAGGCGCTAACTTTATTGCCAAGCAAGGCACTATAGTAAGAGGTATTACCTTAACTGATAACCCTGAGCATATTGAGGGTAAAGTTAATGGTACTAGAATTGTCTTAGTGGCTGGGTATTTGAAAAAAGCGTAAAGCTTTAGAGACAACTCAGTTTAGGTTCTGTAGAACTTTGTTTATATTTTCAGCAATAGGCTAATTTAAGTGATAGCAAAGCAGAATGAAGGTTGTTTGCTTATTCCAAATGCGTGAATTCCAAATGAGTGAAATTCTAATGCAGCTAGCGTACAAAATAGCCATTGCACTATGCACTATGCACTGAGGGCTGAGGCTAAAATCGCTTTACTGGGCGTTAAAAATTATTGGTTTAGATGACTAAACGAGATAATTTCAGCCTTGATTAAAACAATTTTATCTCTCAGCTGAATTATTAAACAAAGATAAACAGACCCTAGTAAAAGGGAAGTAACTTCCCTTTTTTATTGTGAAAAATAATTGTTTAGGCTTGTTCTGCTATCAGGGTATTAGTAGAGTCTCGAACCACTAATTCAGGCGTATATTGCTTACAAATCTCTCTATCATCATTATTTCTGATCTGAGCAATTAATAAGTTGGCCGCTTCTTCTGCTATTTTCATATTGGGTTGGTTAGCCGTGGTTAACTTTGGCCATGTTTGTCTTGAGAATGGGCTGTTTTCGAAACCAGATATCGATAATTGTTGTGGAATTTCAATATTCATTAATCGAGCTGCAAATAAAGCTCCGGCGGCAATTTCATCGTTACAAGAAAATATCGCGGTTGGTTTATTTTTTTTAGCCATCAAAGCTTTTGCTCCTTCCACGCCTGACTCAAACGAGTATTCAGCATGAATAATAATGTCATCATCAAGGCTGATGTTATTATCACTTAATGCTTGTTTATATCCCTCTAAACGTTCTACGGTTGAGTTATGCTCAGCACCACCGGCAATAAAACCAATACGCTGATGGCCATTATCGATTAAATGTTGGGTAATAACTTTTGACGCTGCATTATCATTGATCATGATACAGGGGGTTAATTGATCCGGTGCTTTATCACCCGACATAATACGAACAACTTTAACTTCTAAAGCGGTTAATTGTGCAACAAACTCAGGCATTTCAGAAAATGGTGGTGTTAATACTAAGCCAGCAATACGAGAATGTTTTACCATGTTAGTGATTTCTTCAATGGTACTACTTTCTTTAGCATTACAAGGATGAATTAATAGCTCAAAACCTTGTTTTTTACAAGCATTTAAAATGCCATTTTGCATATCAATTACATAATAAGCATTCGGGTTATCGTAGACATAAGCAATACTGTAAGATTTAGTACCGGCTAAATTTCTAGCGGCTAAATTAGGGCGATAATTTAACTCTGCAACAGAAGCCATTACTTTTTCTCCGGGTATTTGGGCGCACAGCACTTTCGTTATTCATTACCCGCGAAACGGTTTTTATTGAAACGCCAGCATGTTTTGCAACGTCATTGATTGTCGCTTTCATTAAATCAAACTACCTGTTTTTTAATGCTAAATAAAAAAATATCAGCATAGGTTATTGCTTTAATCAGCTGACAGCAATAGTTATCTGCAGATAAAACCATAAGGGTAGGTTTTTAACTAGGGTCTGTTGTTCTTTGTTTATATTTTCAGCAATAGGCTATTTTAAGTGATAGCAAAGCAGAATGAAGGTTGTTTGCTTATTCCAAATGCGTGAATTCAAATGAGTAAAATTCTAATGCAGCTAGCGCAAAAAAATAGCCATTGCCCTGTGGGCTGAGGCTAAAATCGCTTTACTCTTCGTTAAAAATTATTGGTTTAGAGATGACTAAACGACATAATTTCAGCCTTGATTAAAACGATTTTATCTCTCAGCTGAATTATTAAACAAAGATAAACAGACCCTATTATTTTTGTCATTTTAAGTTGTTAAAAACCCTTTTTTTATCGTGATAAAGTTCAAAATTTAAGTAAAAAATGTTGGTTATTTATTCGGAAATTGTTAGAAAACCATCTACAGTTAAAAAATGTTATCAACTAAATTTTTAATAAAAACATTCACTTGTCTATAATTTATGAAAAAAATAGTAATTAGTTCTAGCCACAGTAATAATTTAGTAGTAAGGTTTATTCAGTGTTTTGACAGCGTTGTCATAAATAAAAGACAGCGTTGTCATAACGGATTCAACTTTTAAATCATATTTATAAAAAAACGGTATAAGGGAAAAAGCAATGTCATCTACACTATTTAAAAAGGCATACTCGCAAGTTCAATTGCAGTTATCTTATCAGGTGGTTCTTCGGCTATCGCTATGGCTGAAGAAACGAGTGGTGCAACTGAGCAAGTTGAAATCATTGAAGTAAAAGGTCTGCGTGGCTCTTTAAGAGAGAACATTAATGCAAAACGTTTTGCAGCTAATGTATCAGACGTTATTACCTCTGAATATATCGGTAAATTCCCGATAAAAACGTTGCTGAAACTTTATCTCGTATCACCGGTGTTGCGGTAAGTCGTGAATTTGGTGAAGGTGAAAAAATCAGTATTCGTGGCGCAGGTCCTAAATGCAACCGTACCTTATTAAATGGTCAAACTGTTGGTACCGCTGACTGGTTTATTCTTGATGAAGCAAACCGTAGTTTTAACTACACCATGTTGCCGTCAGTTATTGTTAAAGGTTTAGAAGTGAAATAATCACCAATGGCAAGTGTTGATGAAGGTTCAATCGGCGGTAGTGTTGTACTACGTACTCGTCGTCCACTAGATATGGATACCAATACCGTTAGTCTTTCATTAGAAGGTCAATATTCTGAAACTTCTGGCAAAACTGATCCTCAATTAGCTGGCATGTACTCTTGGAAAATAACGATGAAAACTTTGGTATTATGGTCTCAGCGGTTGATCAAAAACGTAATGTAGAGCGCCAAGGTTTTGAAGTATTAGGTTGGATCGAAAGTGACGATGATGAGTATAGTGTTCCACGTAATATAGGTGTACCGAAATTTATTCAAGAACGCGATCGTCAAACTTTATTTGCCTCGGCTCAATATGCGCCAACAGATAGCTTATTAATGACCTTAAACGTGTTAAGTTCTAAAATGGATGTTGATAACCAAAACTCTAATTTAATTAACTTTGCTGGCGCATCAGATCGTGATGAAGTGATTGCTAATGCAACAAAAGTAGTAAATGGTGCTGTCTTAGCATCAAGTGCCAGTGGTAACTTTGCTATAACTATATCAACCGTGTATCAAGTACAGAAACTGAGCAAATTCATTTAGACCTTGAATATGAAGGTGAAGGATACGACCTCAGCTTTGAAATTGGTACGACTGAAGCAAGTGGTGGTACTTACCGTGAAACTTCATGGGAATATGTTGCTGTTGGTTCAGGATATGATTTTGACCTAACCGGTACACCAGATGTTAATGTAGGTGTTGATGCCTCAAATGGTAGTAACTTTGCCGCTGGTTGGATTTGGGGTGGAGCTAAACCAACCACAGATGAAGAAACCTTTGTACAAACGGATTTAAACATTGCTTTAGATCTTGGTCCATTCACTGCGTTTAAAACCGGTTTTAAATATCGTCAAGCAGAACGGACACAAGACCGTGTGGTTTATAGCTGGCACGGCCCAGAAACAACCAATTTAACAAGAGAAGATACTAACCCTGACAGTGATACTTTTGGTGAGCAAGTTCCATTATCATATTTAGGTTATATTATTGAACAATGTCAACGCTTAATTCATGTGGCTTGAATGATCTTGGTGCCGTTAACATTGATGTAGCATCAACGGGTAACATCAATCAACAAGTAGGTCATAACCGAACGGTAATGGAACAAATTGCCTTTGGCTCATTAAACGGTGTTGATGCAGATGCAGCTGTTAGCCAAGAATTAGCTAATATATGGGGAGTTGAAGAAAGATATTTTGGCTCTATATGTACAAGGTGACTTTGAAGGTGATAATTACCGAGGTAATGTAGGCTTACGTTATGTCAGTACTGAGCAAACATCAGGTGGTTATGAATTTTCTTCTAATTCTTGGGGCTTTAATACGCTTGATAGAGAATGGTTAAAACCGGATGTATTAAATTGGGTTGAAAAAGAAAATAATTACTCTGAACTTTTGCCAAGCTTTAATATTGCCTTTGACTTAACGTCAGACCAAATTTTACGTGTTGGTGCAGCAAGAGTCATGGCGCGCCAAAATTGGGCTGATATTTCTTCTTCTGAAACGTTTGGCTCATTAGAGGGAGGACAGGGAACAGGTACTCGAGGTAATCCAAATTTAGCGCCTACTATTGCTAACCAGTTAGATATTTCATGGGAATGGTATTACGACGATGCTTCTATGTTATCAGTTGCCTATTTTATGAAGAACTTAGATTCATTACGAACATCAACTTTTTTTACTGAAGAGCGTTATGATGAAGATAATGAAATTTGGGTACCGGTTAACTTTGCTCAACCAGGTAATGGCTTAGGTGGTACTATTGATGGTATCGAAATTGGTATCCAACATGATTTAGGTGGTTACGGTTTCTCAGCTAACTATACTTATACGGATTCAAGTGCTAAAGAAGCGCGTGATATAAGTATGCCGGTACAGGTTTAGTAGAAGGTACTTCGCAAGATATGCTGAACTTAACCGCTTATTATGAAAATGACGATTTCCAAGCACGTGTAATGTATAACTACCGTAGTGAATGGTACAAAGGTTTACACTTTAATGGTGATGAGTTATTTAACGATGAGTTTGGTCAATGGGATGCTAGTGCTTCTTATAACTTAAATGAAAATGTTACATTTACGTTAGAAGCCGTAAACCTTGCTGATGAAGAAATTGTTGAATACAACACTAACAAAGAACGCATTATGTCTATTTACCAAAATGGTCGCCGATTTGTTGCTGGTGTTCGTGTTAACTTCTAATTAACGCGTATTTTGAAGCCGAGCTTTGCTCGGCTTTTTTATCTCTATTTTCAGTGACTATATTGAACTTAGAGATAATGATTAAAGGTATTTTTTGCTAAGTTAATCGCAATATTGATAAGTATTTTTAATCATTATTTTAGTGTCATCATTTGTTCTTTAATCGATAACAAATAATGATAAATATTTTCGGAGGTGATTTATCAGAGCATTAAAGCAAGTTGCCACTTGGCATAATGTGACCACCGAACTTTTTCAACAAGAAATCGCACCTTTAGCTGAGCCTGCACTTTTAAAAGGTTTAGTAAAACACTGGCCGTTAGTTGAAAAAAGTAGGCCAGAACAAGAGCAAAAGAGTGAGCCAAGCAAACAAAATACGTCAACTCATTCGACACTACTGGATTTTTTAACTGAGCATTATGTTGGTGGTGATGTTCGTTTAGCTGAAATTAAGGCCGGAGAAAAAACACAGTTTTTTTATAACCAAGCATTTCACGGTTTTAATTTTGAACGCAAGGTAACTAGCTATCAAACATTTATTAACTGTTTAAATAATTATGCTCAAGCGATTAATCAAGCCCCTGATAGCTTAACTCAAGGGGCAGTGGCTATTCAAAGCGCGCCCTTAAAAGATTATTTTCCAACATTACCTAGCCAGCATGACATGGCGTTATTTGGCAAAGAAACAACTGAACCACGTTTTTGGTTAGGTAATAAATCAACCGTGGTTGCGCATTATGATGACGCCGACAATATTGCTTGTGTTGTTGCAGGTCGTCGGCGTGTGACCTTATTTCCGCCAGATCAAATTGCTAACTTATATGTTGGGCCATTACAGTTTACTCCTGCAGGGGCACCAGTGAGTATGGTGGATTTATCTGCGCCTGATTTCGATAAGTTCCCACGCTTTAAACAAGCATTAAACTATGCGCTTGTTGCTGAGCTTGAACCTGGCGATGCTTTATATATTCCACGTTTATGGTGGCATCATGTGCAAGCGTTAAGTGACATTAACATGCTCATAAATTATTGGGCGGGTGGCTCTATTGCTACCAGCAATAAACCTGTGCCCATGGATGCTATGTTATTAGCCATATTAACTATTCGAGATTTACCTACACCACAAAAAAAGCATGGCAGGCCTTTTTTAATCATTATGTTTTTGACCATAGTGAGCAAAGCCAACAACATATTCCTAAGCAGATAAAAGGCATTTTAGCGCCGTTATCACTAGAGCACATTATCAATATTAAAAAGTGGCTAAATAGCCAGTTAAGTTAACTTTATTTATGAGATTTATTATGTCAGTAAAATTATCGTCGTTAAATATGCGCAATTCTATCGGGCAAATATCCGATCAAATTCCCATTAAAGTATTATCATTCAGCGCTTTGATGCGTAAAGCTATGGTTGGCACGGTTATGTTAACATCAATGAGCTTGGTCAGTGCATGCAGCCCAGAAAATGAAACCGTAAACAATCAAGCTGAAACATTGAGTGAACAACAAGTTTTAACCGCGGCTAAGCAACAAGATATTGATAACATCGCACAGAGTTTACAGGTTAAATATCAACAAATAGATAATCGTCCATCAGCTGAATGTGATCCGAATATTGAAAATGGTAACTGCTTTCGAGTGGATTTAGTATTAACCGCCAATAAAGCGATAAAAGCGAATGATTGGCAGATTTATTTTAGCCAAATTACCCCATTCAAAAATCAATTAGCGATGAATTTACTATTACCCATTTAAACGGTGATTTACATCAAATTAATTTAACCGATAAATTTTCCGGCTTTAACGCTGGCGAAACTAAAGTTATTACTTTTTATGCTAACTTTTTTGGTCATTATCCGAAACGGATGCTTTACCTAATTATATTATCACCGGTAAGCAAGATAAGGCGGTTCTTGATACAGCGATTGAAGCACGAGTAATAGAAAGTACCAAGGTTGTAATAGATCCAGAAAACGGGCTTAGAAATTTTACCGTATGTTGTTACCTATACAGACGAAGAAAAACAGTTTAAACGTACGGCAAATGATAAAACCGAGTGGTTAACAGCAGAGCGTTTGTATGAGCGTAACCAAGCTCATGATTTTAGTATGTTTGAGCAAGACGCCGGTATCAATAAAGTTTCACAACAAATAATACCGACTCCAACTAGCGCTGAGTTTAGCAAAACAGGTGCAACACTTGATATTTCCAATGGTTTGAAGGTGACTTATCAAGGCGTTGAACCCGTTGCCGTTGCCGCCGCATTAACAAGACTTGCAGAATTGGGCATCAAGCAAAATAGTGAGAGCAAATTATCATTATCTATTCAGGTTGATGAACAAGCCAGCACAAGCACTAAAGCCTTAGGGTCTTATCAATTAAGTATCCAACCCCAACAAATTAACATTATAGCAAATGATGCCTCTGGTGCTTTTTATGGCTTACAAAGTATTGCCAGTTTGTATCAATTAGGTAGCCAGCGTTTACCTGTTGTTGAGATCACTGATCAACCTCATTACGAGTTTCGGGGTTTGTTAGTTGATGTTGCGCGTAACTTTCGTGATAAGGCATTTATTTTAAAATTATTAGAGCAAATGTCGGCTTATAAATTAAACAAACTGCATTTACATTTAGGTGATGATGAAGGCTGGCGTTTAGAAATTCCGTCATTACCTGAATTAACTGAAATAAGTAGTAAGCGTTGTTTTGATGTAACAGAGCAACAATGTTTAATGCCTCAGCTAGGTGCAGGGCTTGATCCAAACAGTGCTGTCAATGGTTATTATTCGGTAGCTGATTACCAAGAAATTTTGCAAGCAGCCAGTGCTCGCCATATTCAAGTTATCCCGTCGTTAGATATGCCAGGTCATTCACGTGCGGCAGTGAAAGCAATGACGGCGAGATATAATAAATACATGCTTAAAGAAGAAAAAGATAAAGCAGAGCAATATTTACTGCATGATCCACAAGACACAACCGTATATTCATCGGTGCAATATTATAACGACAATACCATTAACGTGTGTTTAGAGTCGTCATATGCTTTTGTTGCTGAAGTTATGCAACAAGTTAAATCTATTCATCAACAAGCAGGGCAACCGCTGACTCGTTATCATATTGGCGCGGATGAAACCGCAGGGGCTTGGGTATCGTCACCGGCTTGTCATAAATTTTTGAACAAAAATGATCATGGGATCACAGATGTTGGTCAATTAGGTGGCTACTTTGTTGAACGGGTTGCTAATTTATTAGCTTCAATGGATATTGAAACGGCAGCATGGAGTGATGGTTTGTCACATACACGTCGCGATAAAATGCCTGCAGTGGTACAAGCAAACGCGTGGAGCCTGTTGATGTGGGACGGTCATAATGCCGCGCATGAACTTGCTAATCGCAATTGGCATGTGGTGGTTTCAACGCCGGATGTTTTATATTTTGATTTTCCTTATGAAGCCGATCCTAAAGAGCATGGTTATTACTGGGCATCACGCCATATTAACAGCGAAAAAATCTTCCAATTTATGCCTGATAATTTACCTATTCATGCTGAATTTTGGCTTGATCGTGAAGAACAACCTTATATTGCTAACGACACGTTAAAAGTTGATGAAAGTGGTAAAATTTTATCTCAGCCATTAGAGCCGGGTAGAGTGTTTGCTGGTATTCAAGGTCAGTTATGGAGTGAAAATACGCGCACGGATAATACCGCTGAATATAAATTATTTCCTCGATTATTATCATTGGCTGAACGCGCTTGGCATCAAGCCGAGTGGGCAGTTCCTTATGATTATGATGGTTTTGTCTATAGCCAAAATAGCAACCGATTTAGCACTGATTTACAAACTCAGCGCGATAGCCAGTGGCAGTTGTTCGCTGCTACTTTAGGTTTGAAAGAGTTTGCTAAATTAGAGCAAGCAGGAGTTCATTATCGTTTACCAACGGTAGGAGCCAAAATTATTGAAGGACATTTATTTGCTAATGTTGCTTATCCGGGATTAACCATTGAATATCAAGTAAATGGTGGTCAGTGGTCAACATACCATGCGCCAGTTAAGGTATCGGGCGAGGTTTGGGTACGAACAAAAACACATAATGGCCAGCGTTTTGGTCGAAAATTACAAGTTTATTAAAATAAAAAGCAAATAATCAAAATAATATAATAGTTTAATGTCGATAAAAATCAGTAGCTTAATCTTTATTTTTTTATCACTTAATGCCGATAAAAATTCATTTAATTTTATTTTTTATCGGCATTAAGTGATAAAAAAACAAAAAAATAGCGAATAATGTAAAAAACAAATGACAACGCTGTCATTTGTGGTAATATGATTACATTAAAATTAGAACCACGGGAAAACACCCAAGCTAAAGCGGAATGTTTTTCACGTAAAAGAGTCAGCCTGACACGAGGTCAAAATGCTAACAAGTGGTAACAATAAAAACGAACTGTTCTTGGGGATTGATGGTGGCGGTACTAAGTGTAAAGCCATTATTGTTAACAGTGAAAATGAGGTTTTAGGGACAGGAGTTTCTGGTCCTGGTAATCCGTTACACGGTTTTGAACAAGCAACACATTCTATTGAACAATCAGCAAAATTGGCATTAATTGATGCAGGCCTTGGCCATTTATCATTAAACGATTTAGTTGCTGGTGTTGGTTTAGCAGGGGTTAATTTACCTGTGTTATACAAACAAATGAGTGACTGGCAACATCCTTTTAAACAAATGCATTTAGCGACTGATTTACTTATTGCCTGTTTAGGTGCGCATCAAGGTGAATATGGCGCTGTAATGATCACGGGTACGGGTTCTTGCGGTTTTTCACATGTTGATGATGAAGTGTTTATGATCGGTGGTCATGGTTTTCCTCACGGTGATAAAGGTAGTGGCGCATGGACAGGCTTTCAAGCAGCTAAACAAGTACTGTTATCGTTAGATAAATTAATTCCAGAAACATCTTTAACGCCTAAGCTATTAAAACATTTACAAGTTAATGATGCCGTGGAAATGGTGGAAGTGATCGCAGGTAAACCGGCCGCATTCTTTGCAGAATTTGCTCGCGATGTCTTTATTGAAGCTTGTGCCGGTGACGATATCGCTCGTGCCATAGTGCAAGAAGGTGCTGGTTATATCAGCAATGTCGCAAGAAAATTATTAACAAAAAATCCACCTAGAATTTCGTTGATTGGCGGTTTAACCCCAGTCATTACCCCTTGGTTAGATGCTGATGTGCAAGGGAAGCTATCCGCTCCTTTATCGCCACCTGAAATAGGTTCGGTTATTTACGCCAGACAGCAACAAGCTAAATATTGCAAAATCTCATAAGAGTTAAGGTTTATCATGTCAACAATCATGGAAAAAAGAGGCAGCGCAAGCGCCAAGTGTTATTAAAAATCAGCTCATAGAAAATCAGTCAATAGCTGCTAAAATCGGAGCTAAATTACGTGAAATAGCGCCTAAGTCAGTGATGATTATTGGTCGTGGTTCATCTGATCATGCTGGTGTTTTTGGTAAATACTTAATTGAAATTGAAGCGGGTGTACCGGTCAGTTCTGCAGCGCCATCAGTGGCGAGTGTTTATGGTAAAAAATTAAAATTGCAAGACAGTTTAGTGATTGTTATTTCACAATCTGGTCGTAGCCCAGACATTATTGCCCAAGCTCAAATGGCAAAAGATGCCGGTGCTTATTGTGTCGCTTTGGTGAATGATGAAACATCTCCTTTAGGTGATATTGTTGATGAAGTACTACCATTAAAAGCCGGCGCTGAAATTTCAGTAGCGGCAACAAAAAGTTATTTAGCAACTTTATCTGCGTTAGCGCATTTAGTTGCTAACTGGACAGAAAATCAAGAACTTATTAATGCCTTGGCTGAGTTACCTGCCGCGATGGAAGAAATGATTGCATCACCAGCGCAATTAACGCCAGCGTCGATAGCGAACGTTAAAAATATGGTGGTATTAGGTCGTGGTTTAGGTTTTGCAATTGCAAAAGAAATGGCTTTAAAACTGAAAGAAGTGTCTAGTATTCATGCCGAAGCGTTTAGTAGTGCAGAATTTTTACATGGGCCAGTAACCTTAGTTGAGCAAGGATTAGCAATTTTAAACTGTGCCGTGAATGATGAAAGTGCTACCTCTCATCAAGAGCAAATTGATGAAGTAATTGACCGTGGCGCAGATCTTGTTCATTTACGTCAAAATGATGTTATTGTTCATCCTCGTTTAGCGCCACTTGTTGTTTTACAACGCTTTTATTTAGATGTGGCAAAAGTTGCGGTTAGTCGTGGTTTTAACCCTGATGAGCCAAAAGGCTTAAAAAAGTAACAAGGACTTTATAAATGTCAGTACAACGAATTCATGCAAAAAAATTATTTAACGGTGAAGATTTTCTACTTGATCAGGTATTAACCATTGAACAAGGAAAAATTATTGCAATAGATGATGACATCACAAACGTTGATGAAAGTTTGCAAGGCTTAGTTGTACTGGGATTTATTGACCTACAAGTTAATGGCGGCGGTGGCGTATTATTTAATAGCACTCCTACTGTTGCCGGCATTAAGTCGATAATGCAAGCTCATGCTCAATTTGGTACAACGGCGATGTTACCAACCTTGATCACTGATACGGTTGAGGTGATGCAACAAGCGGCGGATAGTATCGCCGAAGCAATCAAAGAAAAGTACCTGGCATTATCGGGGTGCACTTTGAGGGACCACATTTATCGGTGGCTAAAAAAGGTGCGCACAGCGAAGAATATATTCGTCCGATATCTGAACAAGAATGGCAGGTATTATCACGCCAAGATTTAGGTGCCGTTATTGTGACACTGGCACCTGAAAATGTGTTACCTAGCGATATTGAAAAAATGGTTGGCTTAGGTATTCACGTTTGTTTAGGGCATACCAATGCTGACTATACGACTACTCAAAAAGCGATTGATATTGGCGCTAGCGGTTTTACCCATTTGTTTAATGCCATGTCACCTTTACAAGGTCGTGAACCCGGTGTGGTTGGTGCGGCTTTGTTAAACGATCAAACTAGTTGCGGTTTAATTGTTGATGGTCACCATGTTGATTATGTCAGCTGTCAATTAGCGATAAAAACCAAACCTCAAGGTAAGGTTTTTTAGTGACGGACGCCATGCCGCCAGTAGGCACTAAGGATACTGAATTTGCTTTTTTTTGATCGCACGGTACAGTTAGCTGATGGCAAGTTAACGTCAACTACGGGCGAGCTTGCTGGCTCGGTACTTGATATGGCGACAGCGGTTCGTAATACCGTTAATCATGTTAACTTACCGTTAGCCCAAGCCCTTAATATGGCAGCTAAAAATCCGGCTGACTATCTTAAACAAAGCCATTTACGGGGCATGCTTATGGTTAATAGCCAAGCAGACTTTGTTGAACTTAATGAACAACAACAGGTATTAAGTACTTGGATAAATGGCAAACAAGTTTACCCGATTATTAACAATAATATTTAACCTAATAAGATAAGAGTGAGGAAGTAGCTATGACAACACAGGTAATTGATACATCAACAAAAAGCAGCGTGGTGCCAATGGCCATTGTTGCCATGCTATTTTTCATACTAGGTTTTGCTACTTGGCTCAATGGTTCATTGATGCCGTATTTAAGTCAAATACTAAAATTAACCCCGTTTCAGGGTTCGTTAATTCTCTTTTCATTTTATATTGCGGTGACCTTACCGCTTTACCCTCGGCAAACTAGGGCAAGATCTTGAACTTTTTTTTTTATCGTAAAGTATGATCAAATAGACTCTTATAAATAGGAGTCACCATGCTATCTGCTTTCAACGAACATTTTTCAACCATTCCTGATAATAGACAACAATCTAAAGTCGAACATAAACTTCACGACATCTTATTAACACTGGTAGTTGGTGTGATCTGTGGCGCAGATGGATGGGAAGCCATAGAAGAGGTCGCTCACAATAAAATAGCGTTACTTAAAAAATACGGCTCATTTGAGCATGGTATTCCTGTGCATGACACCATAGCTAGAGTTATTTCATCTATAGCTCCCGACCAATTACAGCAGTGCTTCATCAGCTGGATGAAAGCCGCGCATATTGCCACCCAAGGCGAAGTTATTGCGATTGATGGTAAAAAACAGTACGTGGCTCTTATGATAAACAATCTAAGAAAAATGCGATCCACATGGTCAGTGCTTTTGCTGCCAATAACGGTGTTGTCTTAGGGCAAATAAAAACGGCAGAAAAATCTAATGAAATTACGGCGATCCCTCAACTGCTTGATTTGTTAGATATCAAAGGTAGTACCGTGACGATAGATGCCATGGGGTGTCAAAAAGCGATAGCAGCAAAGATAAAAGAGAAAGATGCGGATTATGTTATCGCAGTAAAAGGCAATCAGGGGTATTTACATCAATCGATTAAAGACTTTTTTGATATCTGTCATAAGGAAGGTTTTACAAATGTATCGCATCAATATCATGAAGAAATAGAGAGTGGGCATGGTCGAGTTGAGTCACGTAAATATTGGATAAGTGACAACTTAACCAGCATACAAGACTTAACGTCAAAGTGGCGTGGCAATGAGCGTGGGTATGGCGGAGTCTGAACGACATATCAACGGTAAAGTCAGCAAAGAAGTGCGCTATTTTATTTGCTCAATTAGCGCAGATGCCAAAGTTTTTTCACAAGCAGTAAGAAAACACTGGAGTATAGAAAATCAGTTACACTGGGTGCTAGATGTTAGTTTTAATGAAGATTTAAGCCGAGTGAGACGAGGCAATGCAGCAGAAAATATGTCTGTATTACGCCATTTGGTGCTCAACTTATTAAAAAAAGAAACAAGCGTAAAGAAAGGGTTAAAAGCAAAACGATTTAAAGCCGCTTTAGATACTGATTATGCAGATAAGATCCTTCAGCTTGTTTTTTAAACACACGTAATCTTACCCTGCCTCGGCAACGGTTATTAAAAAAGTTGGCTATAAAAATGGTATGGCTTTAGGTATGGCGGTAATGATGGTCGCTGGCTTGTTATTTATACCTGCCGCCAAATCACAGTTTTTCCCTTTGTTTTTATTAGCACAATTGGTGATGGGAGCAGGGCAAACCTTGTTACAAACTGCGGTTAACCCTTATGTTGTACGTTTGGGGCCTGAAGAATCAGCCGCTGCTCGTATTAGTATTATGGGTATTTTAAATAAAGGTGCTGGTGTTATTGCCCCTATGGTGTTTACCGCACTTATTTTAAGTAACTTTACGGATACGGTAGGAACAGAACTAAGCCAAGGTCAAATTGATGAGATGGCCAACAGCTTAATTTTTCCTTATCTTGGCATGGCGTTATTCATTGGTATTTTAGCTTTTGCTGTTAAAAAGTCGCCATTACCTGAATTGAGTAATGAAGATGAGTCGGCTAGCAGTTCAACAGCAGAAATTAAAGAAGCCTTATCTCACCCTAATTTAGCTTTTGGTGTTATCGCTATTTTTGTTTATGTTGCGGTTGAAGTGATTGCTGGCGATACCATTGGTACCTTTGCTTTATCGTTGGGTGTTGAAAGCTACAGTATTATGACGTCGTATACCATGATTTGTATGGTGCTTGGTTATATCTTAGGTATTGCTTTAATACCGCGCTTTATTAGCCAAGCAAAAGCTTTGATGGTATCGGCCGTTTTAGGTTTGGCTTTTACACTCGGCATATTATTTGGCGATCCAAACTCATTTGTTATTGCTGATGCGTTATTAGTGCCATTTGGCGGCGCGCATTTACCCGATGTTTTGTTATTCATTGCTTTTTTAGGTTTAGCTAATGCAATTGTATGGCCGGCGGTATTTCCTTTAGCGTTGTCAGGTATGGGTAAATTAACCAGTACAGGCTCAGCCCTATTAGTTATGGGGATAGCTGGTGGTGCGTTTGGTCCTATGTTTTGGGGCTTATTAAGTGGCGTCAGTTCATTACAAATGGGTTACTCAGTTATGTTACCTTGTTATTTATTTATTCTGTTTTATGCCGTTAAAGGCCATAAAATGAAAAAGGCGTAACCTGCTTTACTTCTTTTGAAATTCTAAGAGCGTAAATAGAATCATTTTGATCAACCTCGAACTTTTGTTCGAGGTTTTTTTTATCCACCGTTTTTTGATTTTTTATCAATATTTTCAATCTTCTACTTGAATATTTATCAATCATATTTGTGGTTGACCAATATTATGGTTTGTAAATCTTGGTAAATTTTTGGTAATAATCATTGGTATTACACTTGATTTCTGGTTTAATTAGTTGTTATCGATGTTTTGTCAACTATGAATGGTTGTTTTGGTCTGTGTTGTTTTTCCAGAAAATTAAACCATAGTTAAATAAACAAATTGTAATATAGATGCTGTCATCAAGCCGTATGTCAGTACGCTGTATTTGAATTTAGTCAACAGTTAAGTGGATGTTATGAAAGCAGTTAATATTCTTCCAGTGTTAATGTTAGTTTTAACCGGATGTGGCGGTGGTTCGAGTGGCTCACAGCCTAACAACTCAGATCAATCTGATAATGAGCAAAGCCCGATAATTGAAACCCCCGTTGAGAACGAAACCTGTGTTAGTACATCAACATTAACCCTAATGGCGAGTGACCAAGGTTTAAATGATGGTCATTTACCCGAAAACGTGATCGATGGTAACACAGACAATGATTCTCGCTGGTCAAGTGAAGGCGCAGCCCAAGAACTTATTATTGACTTAGGTCAGAGCATCGCATTAAGCAATCTAGCTATTTTGTGGTATCAAGCTGATGTACGAACCTCTTATTTCGAAGTAGAAACATCACTGGATCAAAGTAGTTGGCAATCAGTGCTGGTTTCAGGTCAAACAACAGTGACCAGTAAAGCATTTGAACAGTATGAATTACTTCCTTCAACTGGTCGTTACGTTAAAGTTATTGGCCAAGGAAATTCTGTTAATCAGTGGAATAGCATTATTGAAATAGTGGTTAATCACTGTGGCGAACTTGGTGATCTATTACCTGAAATCATCGAAGAACCTGAAGACAATATACCTGAACCACCAGTAGATAATACGCCTGAACAGCCAATTGAAAGCACTCATACGATTGAGCTGAACGATTGGTATTTAAGTATTCCAACTGACGATGATGGTAATGGTAAGTCTGACAGTATTAGTGAAAATGAATTAGTTGCCGGCTATCAAAACAGTCATTACTTTTATCCATCTAGTGATGGTGGTTTAGTCTTTAAGGTACCTGTTGCAGGTTATAAAACATCAACAAATACCAGCTATACTCGAACAGAACTAAGAGAAATGTTACGTCGTGGTAATTCAAGTCATAAAACCCAAGGTATCAATAAAAATAACTGGGTATTTTCATCAGCATCACAAGCCGAGCAAGATGCTGCTGGTGGTGTAGATGGTGTATTAAACGCAACATTAGCGGTTAATTATGTTACTACCACAGGCTCTACCAGCCAAGTAGGGCGTGTGATCATCGGGCAAATACATGCCAATGATGATGAGCCTATTCGCCTTTATTATCGAAAGCTACCTAATAATGACAAAGGTTCTATTTATTTTGCCCATGAAGTACTAGGTGGTGATGATAAGTATGTTGAGATGATAGGTACAAGATCCCAAAGTGCCAGTAATCCAACCGATGGTATTGCCTTAAATGAACGCTTTAGTTACCAAATCGAAGTCATCGGCAATATGTTAAATGTCACTATTACTCGAACTGGTAAACCCGATGTTACCGCTTCTTACGATATGACAGCGAGTAATTATCATAGTGGCGGTCAATATATGTATTTTAAAGCTGGCGTCTATAATCAAAATAATACAGGTAATGCTGATGATTATGTGCAAGCGACCTTTTATCAAATCGACAATTCACATACCGGCTATAACTATTAGTCTGCAAAAATAAGGAATTAAACATGAGAGCTATAATTTTAACCCTATTACTAAGTTTAACCACATCTGCTTATAGCGCTGACTGGGAAACGAGAGAATTACTTAATAGTACGGTTTTTATCGATTTTCCAACGAGCGTTAAAATTAAAGAAGAATCAGCAGATAAAGTGGTATTGGATAATAAGTCTGGTTTAGCTAAATTCACTTTTCACCAGACCAATATTGCAGCTGATGTCAAAACAATTAAACAAATACATAAAGCTATCTCAGCTAAATACCACAAGGGCTATCCAGATGCTAATTGGTCTAAAGATAAAGTTATCAACAAATTTGAAACTAAGGTGTTTATCCTTGAGTTTGAAAATAAATCAGTAAGATCAAATGATTATAATATAATTTACGGTATCCCTTTGAATGGTAAGTTATTGTTTGTTTCATATAACTCATTAGAAAGAAAAGCAAAAAACAAGTGGCGAACAATTGCTCGAGAAGCGTTTGACACCCTCGAGTTAAACTAATATTTACTTAATAAAACAAGCGACTTTATGTCGCTTTTTTTATGTCCTCAATTTGTTAATTTCGTTGTGGTAATTTATTTGGTAATAACAAAGTTGCGTTTTTGGTTTAACTTTGGCTTGACATTTGGTGCTCTATTTATCATATTGTTGTTATATGGTTTAGCGTTAAATGCAAAGTTTTTATTTTGATTTATAGTTAAATGTATTGACCAATTGATGCTGTTTTATATTTTATTTTAGTTATATAGCTGTTTTTATTGATGACATTATAAAAAATATAAAGGGAAACGTGAGATATGAGTAATAAACTATTAGCTATTTCAGCACTAGTACTTGCCATAAGTGCTTGTGATGATCACGAGTATAAAGGTGCTACCGGCGATTCCGCAGGGCTAGTGACAATTAGTGGTGAGCCAGGCGCAGAGTTAGAAATTGGTGCCACATTATCTGCTTCAGTATCTGATGCAAATGGTCTTACGGGTTCTACCATCGTTTACTATTGGGTGTCTGATAATGTTGATATTCCAGGTGCTACTGGTTCTAGCTATACACTAACAGCCAATGAACTTGGTTCAGATATTACAGTGAGAGCTGCCTATACAGATGATGATGGCTATTTTTCACATGTTAGATCAGAAGCAACAGGTCCTGTTTTAAGCGATATGGATACACTGGGTGAAGTTACTGTCGCTGGTACTGCTACCGTAGGTGAAACACTGTCGGCTTTTATTTCTGATAGTGACGGCTACCTTACTTCTTCACCTGTTTATACTTGGTCAGGTGCAGGTACTGCAACCGATAATAAATACGTTATTGGTGCTGGCGACATTGGTAATACAGTGTCAGTATCAATTACCTATACGGATGATCGTGGTTTTTCCGCTACTATCACCGGTGATTCTGATGTTGTTGCTTCAGGTGGTTATGTTGATCCTAATGCGATAACAGATGATTTTGAAGGTTATGCTGATGGTGTGCAAATTGATGCAGCTAATGCGCTTTACACAGCAACGAATGTAGACGGTACAAACACTATTGCTGTAATAAGTGATGATCAAGCGAAAGATACTTATTCATTGTATTTGGAAGATAACAGTGATTCAACTAAACCTGTAGTAAGTCGTGCATTTACTGATGGTGCAGCTACGAGCGGTTCAGTATCTTTCTCTGTGTTTATTCCTACTTCAGGTTATGTTAAATCAACCTATTTCTTCTTAGGGACATCAGAAGGTGGTTCATCAAGTGCTCGTTATACTGAACTTGTTTTTGGTTCTAAAATTAAATTTAGAAATGAAAGTGGTAGCCAAAAAGATCTTGTTTCATATGATAAAGATACTTGGGTAGATGTTATTGTTTCTTGGGATGCGTCTAATGCTATTACTGTGAATATTGATGGTACCGATTACACAACTTATGACGATGGTGGTACAGCGGTTCCATTAGTCGCTGAAAATGATACTGGCGCACCAACGTTAGCTGCGCTTTATGTTGGTGACAATAGCTCTACTGGTACATATAGCTACTTTGATGATTTAGACTCAGATTTGTTTGATGTGCCATTACCTGAAACCATTACCGATGATTTTGAAGGTTATGCTGATGGTGTACAAGTTGATGCGGCGAATACTGCGTATACAGCAACCAATGTTGATGGTACTAGTACTATTGCAAAAATCAGCAATGTTGAAGCTAAAGACAGTTTTTCACTATATTTAGAAGATAACAGTGATTCAACTAAACCAGTAGTAAGCCGTGCATTTACTGATGGCGCTGCAGCTAGCGGTTCAGTTTCTTTCTCAGTGTTTATTCCAACTTCAGGCTATGTTAAATCAACTTACTTCTTCTTAGGTAGTTCTGAAGGTGGTTCATCAAGTGCTCGTTATACTGAAGTGGTTTTTGGCTCTAAAGTTAAATTCAGAGATGAAAATGGCAGTCAAAAAGATCTTGCTGATTACGCTAAAGATACTTGGATTGATGTAACGGTTTCTTGGGATGCTAGTCATGCGATCACAGTGAATATTGACGGTACTGATTACACAACTTATGACGATGGCGGTACAGCCGTGCCATTAGTCGCTGAAAATGATACTGGTGCGCCAACCTTAGCTGCGCTTTATGTTGGTGATAACAGCTCTACTGGTACTTATAGTTACTTTGATAATTTAGATTCTGATTTATTCGATGTTGCAGCAGCACCAACGATTACCGATGATTTTGAAGGTTATGCTGATGGTGTTCAAATAGCAACGAATTCGGCTTACACAGCGAGTAATGTTGATGGCACTTTGACCCTTGCTCAAATAAGCGATGACGAAGCTAAAGATAGTTTCTCTCTGTACTTAGAAGATAACAGTGATTCGACTAAACCGGTAGTAAGTCGTGAGTTTACTGGTGGCGCAGCTGCTAGCGGCTCAGTTTCTTTCTCAGTGTTCATTCCAACATCAGGTTATGTTAAATCAACCTACTTCTTCTTAGGTACATCAGAAGGTGGTTCATCAAGTGCTCGTTATACTGAAGTGGTTTTTGGCTCTAAAGTTAAATTTAGAGATGAAAATGGCAGTCAAAAAGATCTTGCTGATTACGCTAAGGATACTTGGATTGATGTAACTGTGTCTTGGGATGCTAGTCATGCGATCACTGTGAATATTGATGGTACTGATTACACAACGTATGACGATGGTGGTACAGCCGTGCCATTAGTCGCTGAAAATGATACAGGTGCACCAACATTAGTAGCACTTTATGTTGGCGATAACAGCTCTACTGGTACTTATAGTTACTTTGATAATTTAGATTCAACTTTATTCTAAGTAATGCGGTAATAAAGCCGCGGGTTTAAAGCCTAAAAGTAGTATGTATACAAGCCAGTTAGATTTTCTAACTGGCTTTTTTAATGGGAATTTAGCGTAACTTTACTTAGTAATGCTATTGTTGATAAGGAGACTTATTGGCTTGTTAGAAAATAATTTTAAATTGTATGAATTTTAATTAATTTTAAAATGGTTAGCCATACTGGATAAATCAGGCCATTTTTTATGTTTATTGGTAAAGATGTTTTTTATATTGTTCGTTTTTTAGATTGTGTAAAAGCGTTAAATAGTAAAAACTCGTAAAAATCACTGATTATGCCAAGAGTTGAAAAATAATTGGTAAATAAAAAATACACAACGGAACTGGCTATTTTATTTAAGGTTATTGGTATTACATTGTAGATGTTTATTGGTTGACATACTGTAAGGGCTTAGCTATTTTTATAAATGAAACTAACTTAGTGTTCCAGCATTAATTGCGAAAAATTGAGTTGTGGAAAAGATTTAACCTTAACTTGTATTAGTTAACATATTGTATTTATTTTTTTGAGAATTCTATGACAATGAAAGGCAAGGTTGCAATCGTTGCTGGTGGCGGTAGAGATATCGGTAGAGCGTGTGCGATTGAATTAGCAAGTAAAGGCGTGAATGTTGTATTGACCTATCATTCGAGTGCAGAAACGGCACAAAGTGCTGTTAAAGAAATAGAAGCATTAGGTGCTAAAGCGATTGCTATTCAAGCTGACTTAACGTCAGCGGCTGATGTTAAAAAACCCTAGATTCGACACTTGAAGCCTTTGGTAAAGTTGATATTTTGGTACATGTTTCTGGTGGCTTATTAGCACGGGTAACCATTGATGAAATGTCAGTAGAACATTGGGATAACGTGATGGACGTTAATCTTAAATCCTTATTCATGATGTGCAACGCTGTTATTCCTCATTTGTCTGAAGGTAGCGCTATTGTTACTTTTTCATCACAAGCTGCACGTGACGGTGGTGGCCCTGGCTCTGTTGCTTATGCGGCATCTAAGGGGGCGGTTACCAGTTTCACCCGTGGTTTAGCTAAGGAATTAGGACCTAAAGGTATTCGAGTTAATGCCTTGTGTCCAGGAATGATCAGTACCGGTTTCCACGATACCTTTACTAAAGATGCCGTACGCAGCGCAGTAGCCGGTATGACAGCACTTAAACGGGAAGGTACTGCTCAAGAGGTTGCAAAGTTAGTTGGCTTTTTAGCAAGCGATGATGCTTCTTACATGACAGGTACAAACGTTGATATTAATGCCGGTTTAGTTTTTTCATAAATAGAAACTAAGGTTCAAACTATAAAGCCGTTTTAATACGGCTTTTTGTTACCTGCTACTTGATGAATCTGCTGAATTTACAAAATGGAAAGGACAATAACTGAAATGGAATTACTGCTGTAAGATGAGCAGGTGTTGGTCAGCAAACGAAAAATTTATATCTTGGCTGTTGTCTTATCATAAATTTACCGCATAAAAAAAGCTACCTAAGGTAGCTTTTCACAATTGTTATTTACAGCCTAAATTAGTGCGCTGATTTTACAATATGATTCAATGAGTATAAATCGCGAGTTTCACTGGTTTTACGTTTGATTTCTTCCAGTGCTTTTGCTTCGCTAGCATCAAATAACGCATTAATTAAACGATTGAAATGGTAATGCATTGCGCCTCTAGCTGCGACCGAATCGCGATTTTTAAGGGCATTATAAATATCTCTATGTTCTTTACAACGATCACTGTCACTTTGACAACAAACCCCTTGGTAAGCTTCTTTAATACCACTATCTGTTTGTCTTAATTCCCAGAGGCGATGAATAGCTGCTTGTACAGCTTTGTTGCGGGTAGCTTGGGCAATGATAATATGAAAGGTTTTGTCCGCTTCATCAGCGTTAATACCATTTTCCATGGCAATTAAAGTATCATCTAAGGCTGATAGTTCTTCTGTTGTAATTGCTGACGCAGCTAAAGCCGCTGCCTCACCTTCAATTAAAGCGCGAGCCTGTGTTAATTCAAAAGCACTGATGTTAGAAAGGTCATCGTTTGAATTTTTATGCTCTAATACATAAACACCTGAGCTAGTTTTTACTTCAACTCGTCCTCTAACTTCCAAAGCAATTATTGCTTCACGAATAGTTGGTCTGCTTACTTCAAATGTTTCAGCTAAAACACGCTCCGCTGGTAAGCGGCTGCCAGGAGGATAAGTGCCTGAATCAATAGATAATTCTATTTTTTCCACTATGTGCCAAAATAAACGACGGCTTTTCATAACTGTATTCCTAATCGTATTGGTAAGTCCAATAGCTTGAATTCTTATAATAATGGTCTAAAACTTATTATATAAGTTTCTTTATACGCCATTTTTGCAAGCATTCTATAGTAGAGGGCTTCAAATTGTCAAACTGGTAAATTTAAGTTACCAATAAAAAACAATTAAGTAAACCAATTGGTAATACTTTTTTGTTGTCATTGGTAATGATTGTCTTGACAGTGTGGTATGGTGGTAGTACATTTAATTGTCTGTACTAAAAACATATAACGACAAGAGAGATTATGACCATGTTAAATCAAGCAAAGCTTAACAAAATAAGTACTGCTCTTCGAAATAAGAATGCTATTGGTAAAAGTGCACTTGCAGCAACTGCATTATTATCATTATTAGGTTCACCTGCATTTGCAGCAGAAGAGAATAACAATAATGCAGCGGAAGAAGTTGAAGTTATTGAAGTAAAAGGAATGCGAGGCACTATGTCGCGTTCACTTAATATCAAGAAAATACTGCCGCGATCACCGATGGTATTTCAGCAGCAGATTTTGGTGAATTACCTGGTTTGTCTGTTTCTGATGTTATTGAAAATATTACTTCAGTATCTGGTCACCGCGGTAAAGGTAGTAGTTCTGAAACGTCTATTCGTGGTATGGGACCATTTCTTGGTTATGCTACATTTAATGGTCGTACCGTAACCAGTGCGGGTTACTCTCGTGCCGTTAACTTTAAAAAATTCCCATCAGAATTAGTTAATGATGTACTTGTTTATAAGTCACAACAAGCTGATATCACAGAAGGTGGTGTTGCCGGTACTATTCAGGGTAAGATTACGTGTGTTTAAAAAACAAGCTGAAGGATCTTATCTGCATAATCAGTATCTAAAGCGGCTTTAAATCGTTTTGCTTTTAACCCTTTCTTTACGCTTGTTTCTTTTTTTAATAAGTTGAGCACCAAATGGCGTAATACAGACATATTTTCTGCTGCATTGCCTCGTCTCACTCGGCTTAAATCTTCATTAAAACTAACATCTAGCACCCAGTGTAACTGATTTTCTATACTCCAGTGTTTTCTTACTGCTTGTGAAAAACTTTGGCATCTGCGCTAATTGAGCAAATAAAATAGCGCACTTCTTTGCTGACTTTACCGTTGATATGTCGTTCAGACTCCGCCATACCCACGCTCATTAAGCCACGCCACTTTGACGTTAAGTCTTGTATGCTGGTTAAGTTGTCACTTATCCAATATTTACGTGACTCAACTGACCATGCCCACTCTCTATTTCTTCATGATATTGATGCGATACATTTGTAAAACCTTCCTTATGACAGATATCAAAAAAGTCTTTAATCGATTGATGTAAATACCCCTGATTGCCTTTTACTGCGATAACATAATCCGCATCTTTCTCTTTTATCTTTGCTGCTATCGCTTTTTGACACCCCATGGCATCTATCGTCACGGTACTACCTTTGATATCTAACAAATCAAGCAGTTGAGGGATCGCCGTAATTTCATTAGATTTTTCTGCCGTTTTTATTTGCCCTAAGACAACACCGTTATTGGCAGCAAAAGCACTGACCATGTGGATCGCATTTTTCTTAGATTGTTTATCATAAGAGCCACGTACTGTTTTACCATCAATCGCAATAACTTCGCCTTGGGTGGCAATATGCGCGGCTTTCATCCAGCTGATGAAGCACTGCTGTAATTGGTCGGGAGCTATAGATGAAATAACTCTAGCTATGGTGTCATGCACAGGAATACCATGCTCAAATGAGCCGTATTTTTAAGTAACGCTATTTTATTGTGAGCGACCTCTTCTATGGCTTCCCATCCATCTGCGCCACAGATCACACCAACTACCAGTGTTAATAAGATGTCGTGAAGTTTATGTTCGACTTTAGATTGTTGTCTATTATCAGGAATGGTTGAAAAATGTTCGTTGAAAGCAGATAGCATGGTGACTCCTATTTATAAGAGTCTATTTGATCATACTTTACGATAAAAAGAAAAGTTCATGATCTTGCCCTGCGGTACTATTAATATCGACTCATTAAGAGCTTTAGATTATGGTGAAGAAGAAACTTCAATTGAGTTAGGTGCAATTTATAACTCTCATTCAGCACATCTTGATGATAACAATGGATTAGGTAATAAAGTTACTGCTTCTCTTGTTAGACAATTTGAAACCGAGAATTTAGGCGATATTGGTTTTACTTTCGGTTATCAGCGTACTGATTCGGCTAACCCTGAAGAGAGTATGTTAACCAGTTCAACCATGTATGCTTGTGCGACACATTTAGCCGATGGTACACCAGTGAATGACGTCGATGATTGTGAAGATAATTATCCTGGCACTAATTTAGGGATTACAGGCGATAATCTTGATCAATATCAAGAGGGTAAAGTGTTTTTAACGCCTTCAAGCTGACTTATCGCAACATGGAAGAAGAAGATTTCCGTGAAGCGGTTGTAACTACCTTACAATGGCAGCCAAATGATGAATGGGATATCAACTTAGATGTTGAGTATTCTGATAATCATTATTCTGAAAATCGTCATGATTTTATTGTTACCTCTGCTCGTCGTAACTTACAAAACCATGTAATAGACGAGAATATGAACTTACTTTACCGTGAAGGTATTGCGAAGTTTGAAACACAAGGTTATTACCGTACAGAAGACGAAAGCTACAACGGTTTTGGTTTAGAAGTTAAGCATTATATTACTGATGATTTAGTGATCACTGGTGACTTATCTTATTCAAAATCGCACCGTGACCGTACTAGTTTTAAATCACGTATTAACAGTGGTGTATACGGTAACTATAGTTTAGATACCGTGAACACCGTTTAGCGGAATTAAAATTCTTAGATGCTAATTTTAATGCAGTTGGTGATGCCGGTTATGATGCGACAACCGCATTCGATCCAACCAATCCTGAATCTTGGGTCGGTGGTGAAGGTAAATACGAACGTGAAGTAGAAGAACGTATTAACCGAGTTAATGCAGCTAAAGTTGATATTGAATATGCTGTAGATGGTGACTTTTTCACTAACTTAAAAGCGGGTATCCGTTATTCTGAAGCCTCACTTTGGTCAGATTTAGATGATGATGTTGGTATTGACCCTGCAACAGGTGAAGAATTACCTGAATATAAAACTAAAGATGCAACAGAAGTTGGTTTATTAATTGAAAAACTGTTTTGTTGATTGGAATAACGACGAATGGTTATCAAGTGAAAGTGGCGCTGGTTTACAAGGTGGTCAATTTGCACAATTTGATGCTAAATGTGGTTATGGTTCACTTTCACAAGCGAATGAAGACAGAAGCTTCGTCGATTTAGGGCCAAGAAAAAAGATCGTCGCTCTACTGGTGATGTCAACGTAGAAGAAGATACCTTAGCAATTTATGGTATGGCGAACTTTGCCAGCGAACTTTTTGGTTTACCTGTGTCGGGTAACTTTGGTGTCCGTATCATACGTACTGATGTTGAGTCATTAGGTTATTTAAATGAGTATAAGATTAATCCTACAGTTGATCCTACGGATTCTGGATCTGATTACTTATGAATTAGATATCGTTCAAGACGCCGAAGGTAATAATGTTTTAACAACTAATATCCAAAAGCATGATGTTACTACTGTTTTACCAAGTGCTAACATTACCTTCCATTACAGTGAAGAGTTTTTAATTAGAACAGCGGCTTATCGTGCGATGTCACGTCCACAATTATTGGATATGAGCTGGTCGAGTTATTAAACAAAGCGATACCAGTGAAGAAATTACGGATCCAAATGAGCTAATTTCTGAAGTGAGTGGCGGTAACCCATATTTAGAACCATTGATGTCAAATAACTTCGATGTTTCATTTGAATGGTACCCATCACTTGATACAGCGGTTTCTTTTAGCGTTTTATGGTAAACAATTTGAAGCTAATTTCAAAAGTATTGTTGAGCAAGAAGACTTAGTGATTGATGGTCAATCAATCTCAGTTGATTTGGTGACAAACACTTATACTGATGACCCTGCTTATTTACGTGGTTTTGAATTAGCCGCTCAGCATCACTTTACCGATTTACCGGCACCGTTTGACGGTTTAGGTATGAAAGCTTCATATAACTATGCAAATTCTTCATTTAAAAATGAAGATGGTCGATTTGGTAATATGTACGATGCAAATGGCGACTTAGAAGTACCGGCATTTGAAAATGTTGCTGCAGCTAACTTATTCGGTTTTTCTAAAAATGTATTTTTTCAGCTCAATCTACTGGGAAGGTGATGACGTATCATTCCGTGTTTTATATAAAACACGTTCTAAGTACTATCAACCTAACTCAGGTGCAGCAGCCAACCGCTATGTTGAACCGTTTGAGTATTTAGATTTTAATGCTAAATATAAATTTAGCAAAAATACATCGATTTCATTCAAAGCGTTAAACGTATTGGATGAAGCGCAATATATGACGCGTTCTATCGATAAAACACCTACGCTTATTTCAAGCACAGGTCCTAAGTACTTTTTAAGTTTAAAAACATAAATTTTAATTAATTGTTAAGGTTTTAAATTTATAAGAAAAAGCATGGAGCTCAATAAACTCTTGTCTTATTGAGCTCCATTTATTTTTTTCTATCAAAAGTCGAGCGAATGTTTATGTTAAATTGTGTAAAAAAAAAATCCGCTGTTTTTTCATGTTTTGTTATTTTTACAGCTAGCTTTTTAAGCATTTCTTCTACTGCTAAAACATGGCAGGTGTCTACACAGAAAGAATTTAAAAAGCTGAACAATCTGTTGTTGCTGGCGATACTATCGTTTTAGCTAATGGTGTTTGGCAAGATTTTGAAATTTTATTTACCGCTCAAGGTACAGCAGAGCAACCAATAACACTTACTGCAGAAACAAAAGGTAAGGTTATTATTTCAGGTCAATCAGATTTACGTTTAGCTGGAGAGCATTTAATTGTCTCGGGCTTAGTTTTTTAAAGACGGCTATTCGCCGCGCGGTGAGGTGATTTCATTTCGCCAAAATTCAAGTAATTTTGCTTATCATTCAAGAGTCACTGAGGTGGTAATTGACCACTTTTAATAATCCTAATAAATTTGAACAAGATAAATGGGTTGTGATGTATGGTAAACATAACCGTTTTGATCACAGTCATTTAGTGGGTAAAAGTAATGCCGGTGTTACTATGGCTGTTCGCTTAAACTCAAAAGAGAGCATTGAAAACCATCATCGCATTGATCATAACTATTTTGGCCCACGTCCAGTGTTAGGTTCAAACGGCGGTGAAACTTTACGTATTGGTACTAGTCACCATTCTTTAAATGACTCTTTTACTATTATTGAAAATAATTATTTTGACCGTTGTAACGGTGAAGTAGAGATCATTTCAAATAAATCAGGAAGTAATGCCATTCGAAATAATACCTTTTTTGAATCAAGAGGTACTTTAACGTTACGACATGGCAATGGTAATGTTGTCGAGAATAACGTGTTTTTGGTAATGGTGTTGATCATACAGGTGGTATTCGAGTCATTAATGCTGATCAAGTCATTCGTAACAATTATATGGAAGGTTTAACTGGTTATCGTTTTGGCAGTGGTTTTACTGTTATGAATGGAGTGCCTAATTCAAGTATTAACCGTTACCACCAAGTTAAAAATGCGTTAATTGAAAACAATACTTTAGTTAATGTTGATAATATTCAATTAGCCGCAGGTAGTGATACCGAACGCTCAGCTACGCCAATTGATAGCCGTTTTTATAATAACTTGGTAAGCCATGAAAAAGGTCGCGACCCTTTCACTGTTTTTGATGATATCAGCGGTATTAAGTTCAAGGGCAATATTTACAATAACATTGCTAATGCTCAATTAAATAAAGGGTTTGAAAGCTTAACTGTTACTATGAAACGTCACAGCAATGGCTTGTTATACCCGGTAGATAAAAAATTACAGAATAAAGGGGTGGGCAAGGATCTTGTTGTTACTCAAAAAGCTGATGTTGGTGTTAGCTGGTACGCTAAAGCAGAGCCGAGTATTGCTTTTTCTTCAGGTAAAATAATCCCTGTATCGCCAGCTGAAGGGGCTATTTTTGAAGCTATTGCTTTAGCTGAAAATGGCGATGTGATTGAGCTTGCCGAAGGTGAATATACGTTAAATAAAATTATTAAAGTTAACAAAGTGATCACGGTTAAAGCGGCTGAACAAGCAAAAGTAACCTTAAATGTGACGCGTTCAACCACTTTTGAAATTTTAGATAACGGTAGTTTACAGCTTGATGGCTTAAATATTGATGCTAGTAAAGCGGCTGATTCTGCCGGTAATGTTTTTGTACGTACATCGCGTTTACCTATGCTAACAACTTTTCGTTTGGAGTTGTTAAATAGCCAGATCAGTAACTTTAATATTAACCATTCTTTTCATTTCTTTGATGCTGGATCTCGTAGCTTAGCGTTTGAAATTTTATTAAAAAACAGCAGTTTTAAAAATATGACCGGAGACGTTTTACGTTTAAACAAAGAAACCGACGATTTAGGTATATACAACGCAGAGTACGTTACTATTGTTAATTCTGAGTTTAATAATATTGAAGGTGCGTTAATCAAATTATACCGTGGAGGTACTGATGAAAGCACTTTCGGCCCGCATTTATTATTAGCTAACAATCAGCTTAATAACGTAGGACTAGGTCGCCGAAATAAAGAACAAGCTGTGGCTTATATTCATGGTGTGCAAGTAACAACCGTGATGGGTAATACTTTCAAAAATACCGCACCTTTATTAATTAATCATACGGTTGGTGAGCCAATCACTAAAGTGGTTGATAACCAATTTATTGATACAAAAGAATTTAAGATTGAAGAATTAAATTTTCCTGGGCCACATACCGCAGAAGTAAAAAATAATACTTTTAAAGTGACAACCAAATAAAAACGTCCTAAAACGTTTGTTTTTTAGCCTTTTATTAAAGTAAAGGTTGTAAAATAGTTAATTGAAACATAATGTTATATATAGTTGTTAAGGTAAGGACATTGTTAAATAGATCACTACCTTAATACTATGTTGCGCTAAGTTTTTAGTATAAGAATGAATATTTTATTAGCAAAATTATTATAACAATAAAGTATTCGCATGATTCACACGTAATAAAAAGAGTAAATATTATGAAAGTTAAAGGCTTACGTTGGTGGGTGATTGCTTTAATCGCTTTAGCTACCGTTATAAATTATATTGATCGTTCGGCGCTTAGCGTACTTTGGCCCGATATTGTTGAAGAACTGTTTCCTGATGAAACAGCGTTAGAACGTAAACAAATATATGCAAATATCTCCATTGTTTTCATATTATCTTATGCGTTTGGTCAAGCGATATTTGGCAAAATTTTTGACTGGGTAGGTACACGTTTAGGCTTTGTACTATCAATTGGTGTTTGGTCGCTTGCAACAGCGGCACATGCCTTTGCACAAGGTGTATTAAGTTTCAGTATTTTCCGTGCCATTTTAGGTGTGGCCGAGGCTGGTAACTGGCCAGGTGCGGCTAAAAGTAATGCTGATTGGTTCCCAACAAAAGAACGTGCTTTAGCGCAAGGTATCTTTAATTCGGGTGCAGCTATCGGTGGTATTGTTGCAATTCCTTTAATCGCTTATTTAACCGTGTTTTTTAGCTGGCAAATGGTCTTTATTGTGATTGGTTTAGTTGGTTTATTATGGTTGATCCCTTGGATTATTCTAGTGAAAGCGCCACCTAAAAAGCACCCATGGATCACAGAAGAAGAACGTGAATACATTTTAACTGGTCAAAGAAGCAGTGACGTAACCGAAGAGAAAGCTGAAGAAGATGAGAATAACCCTTCAACAGGTGAGTTACTTTCTCGTAAACTAAGCTGGGGTGTTATTATTGCTTCAGCGGCAATTGACCCAATTTGGTGGTTATTCGTATTTTGGATCCCTATCTATCTTAATGAAGTCTATGCAATGGATGTTAAGTCTATTGGTATCTATGGTTGGGTTCCTTATGTTGGTGCTATGTTAGGTGCATGGTTTGGTGGTTTACTTGCACAGAATCGAATCCATGCAGGCTGGAATACCGATAAAACACGTAAGTTAACCATTACCTTAGGTTGTATGATCATGTTACCTGCTTTACTTGCTATGGCGAATCCTGGTGGTCCAACAACAGCGGTAATTATTATGGCGATTATTCTGTTTGGTTTCCAAACGGCAATTGGTAATGTTCAAACGTTACCAAGTGATCTTTACGGCAAAAAAGCGGTAGGAACACTGTCTGGTTTTTCAGGAATGGCGGCAAAACTAGGGGCATTAGGTTTAACTGCATTAGTACCTATGCTAACAGCGGATGGTAACTATACACCAGCCTTTGTTATTGGCGCTTCTTTAGCGGTTATTGCGATGTTATCGGTTTGGATATTAATTCCTAAAATTGAGCCATTAAAAAGCGAAAAGTAAACTAGTACCAATTTCATTAAATTATTGCTCACTTGTGCGGGTTAAAATATTCCATGGCTGCGTTGCTTTCAATCCCAATAGATAATTGGACTCCCCCACATCCGAAAATGTGGGTAATATAAAAGTTCTCACACAAATATATTAAAAGAGTCCTTAACATGTATCGTACTAGAATTGGTGTTGATTTAGCAAAAGAAGTTATTCAAGTTTGTACTTATCGAAACAAAAAAGTGCAATCAAATATTGAAATGTCACCTGATGAGTTTCTTTGTTGGCTTATCAACAATAAACCCAACAATAATATTTGAAGCTTGTAGCACCTCTAATTACTGGAAACAAAGAGCAATAGAAGCGGGTCATGATGCGCGTTTAATTTCGGCGAAGTTAGTGTCTACGGTAAGACAAAATCAAAAAACAGATAAAAATGATGCCTTAGCTATCGTCCAAGCGGCCTCATTGCCTGATGTAACCTTTATTGGTGGCAAAACTGTTGAGCAACAACAATTACAATCAATTAAGCGGTTAACTTAGCTGTAAAACAACAAGCAGCGTCACAAAAACAGCTCGTCTCTTTATTGTTGGAGTTGAACATTCGTATATCTAATCGCAAAAGCGGAATAATAAGCGCCATAGAGGGCGTATTAGAAGATGCAGAAAATGGTTTGTCGGCAGAATGTAGAGCAGCTATCCATACGGCGAAAGAGCAGTTAAGGGCATTAATTAAATCGGCTCATCGTTATGATGATTGTTTAGAAAAATCAGTTTCCACACACCCTGATTGCAAAAAGCTATTGAAATTATTGGTACGACGAATGCTATTAAATCTTGCGCTAGGTTGTGCAGAGATAGGAACGTTTAATAGAGGGAGAGATGCATCGGCTTGTATCGGTGTCACCCCGATACAGTATTCATCGGGGGAAAAGTCAAATTAGGCTCGATAGGGAAATATACAAAGAATGGTTTATTAAGGAGTCAGCTTATTTGTGGTGCGATGGCAAAAATACGCCACGTAGTAAAGCGAGAAGCCAAAACCCAAAAAGATGTTTGGCTTAAGGCGTTAGTCGAGCGTCAGGTAAAAAATGTGCAGCAGTCGCGTTAGCTAATAAAACGATAAGAACAGCTTATGCCATGTTAACGCAAGGTACAGAATACAAAGCAGAATTACTCACTGTTTAAAAAGAGTTCAATCAACAAAATGCAATAAACGAAGATAAAAATCAACTTGTTTAGTCAGTAGCTGGCATTTGAGCTCGCTTAATTTTGACAATGGGTTCGCGTAAATATCATAGAGCCAGAGATCGCTTCTCAAATAGAGCTCGTACATAAGCACGCATTAACTTCTTTGAATAAAGTTTTTTGTTGTTGACAAGGGAGTCCACATAAGCCCGCTATTGCTCAATCAAGCGCCTTGCCATGATTTATTTTTCCTACGCACAACAGGATCACAAACTTAATGGAATTGGTATAATTTAGTTTACGCTATAGGTGAGTTCTTCATTGAACTCACCTTAATTTTTATCTTGCCCGCCTCTATTTAAATAGCCTTGAGCTAAATACTATTTTAGTTATGTTATTAAGTGAAAAATTAAGTGAAAATAAATTTATATATTTTTTGAAAGTTGGTTTGGTTGCTTTCATATAGGTTTTCATGAATTTTAATATCAATTCATATAAAATCATTTCCTTTAAATTTGCCTATTAAATTTTCACATTGTTTATTTTTTCAGCTTTATTTTTGTTTTTTTACTATTTATTCTTTATAAATAAACGTTTTATGCCTATTTTTTTACAGGTAGGTGTAAAAAAATCATCTATTCAAAAAACATTTATATATATTTAAATGTTATTAAAAAAATAATTACTATTACTATCAAATGAAATAAGATAGGTATCAGTTCGTTAAGATGCTAAAAAAAATTGTCGAAATAACATTTTTTTATGAAAGTTAGTCAGTATGAGTTACATAATATTGTTTTACTACCGCAATATAATAAAACCCCTCTGCATTGATAAATCACATAAAGCATTAAAATCAACTAGTTAAGCTGATGATAGTGATTACAACACTAGATCATAAGAATATGAAAGCGAATAAGGTTAATTAACCTAGTTGTCATATTCTTGTTGTATCTAACGTGTTTAATAACGCTGTTCTAAGTTGGAGCTATATTGACTAGGCAATCAATTGAAGATGTTTGCTGGTTAACTAATTAATTTAAAAAATTTATTGTTTGGGAGTTATAAATGACAGAATCAATAAAATCTATTAAGCCAGGTATTGTAACAGGCGATGATGTGCAAACTTTATTTAGTTATGCGCGTAAAAATAACTTTGCTTATCCTGCGGTTAATATTATTGGTACTTCTTCAGCAAACGCAACATTGGAAGCGGCCGCTAAAGTAAATTCTCCAGTTATTATACAAGTTTCAAATGGCGGAGCCGCATTCTTTCTTGGTAAAGGTGTTAACTTAGACGGTATTGATGCTTCAATTCATGGTGCGGTAGCAGCAGCACATTATTTACATAATGTTGCTGAGTTTTATGGTGTTCCGGTGATCATTAATACCGATCACGCCGCTAAAAAGTTATTACCTTGGATTGATGGTATGTTAGCGGCAGGTGAAAAGTTTTTCGCTGCAACAGGTAAGCCTTTATTTAGCTCTCATATGATTGATCTTTCTGAAGAGTCACTAGAAGAAAACATTGAAATATGTGGTGAATACCTCAAAAGAATGAGCAAAATGGGCGACCTTGAAATTGAATTAGGTTGTACTGGTGGTGAAGAAGATGGTGTTGATAATACCCACCTTGATAACTCATCGCTTTATACACAGCCTGAAGATGTTGCTTATGCTTATGAGCAGTTAATTAAAATTAGTGATAAATTTACAATCGCAGCCTCGTTTGGTAATGTTCATGGCGTATACAAACCCGGTAACGTTGAATTAACACCATTGATTTTGAAAAAATCTCAAGCCTATGTTTCAGAGAAATTTAATTTACCAGCTCAGCCATTAAACTTCGTTTTTCATGGCGGCTCAGGCTCTGACGTGAAACGATATTAAAGAAGCGATTAGTTACGGTGCTATTAAAATGAATATAGACACTGATACCCAATGGGCGACTTGGCAGGGTGTTAGAGATTATCATCTTAGCAAAAGCTCATATTTAGCTAATCAAATTGGTAACCCAGAAGGTTATGATGTTCCGAACAAAAAATATTATGATCCGCGTGTTTGGTTACGTGAAGGCGAAAAATCAATGACTCGACGTTTAGAAACTACCTTTTTAGATCTTAATTGTATCAACCGTTATAGTTGATCAAGGAAACCGCATGCAACGATTAATACCAGTCCTTAAAAATGACAATACTCCAATCGAATTAATTATGTTAATTCGTACTATTTTAGCTGGCTGTAAAGAAATTTCATTTCGTGTCAGTCAAGGTGAATTAGCGGGTGTATTAGGCTCAACCTTAGATGAAAATATTCAAGGTGAAACTCAGAAAAAAACTCGATATTATTTCTAATCAATTATTAAAAGATATTTTATTAGAAGATGAATCAGTTAAAGCGATTGCGTCGGAAGAAGAAGACTACATTGTTGCAGGCAATGAGCAAGGACAATACATTGTTGCTTTTGACCCGCTAGACGGTTCATCAAATGTTGATATCAATGGTCAAATAGGCACTATTTTTACCGTTTATCGTGGACTTGATGATATACCAGCTAACGACGAACGACAGTTTGCACAGCCGGGTAAAAACCAAGTATGCGCGGGTTATGTATTATATGGTCCTTCAACTTTGTTAGTGATGACAACAGGCGGCCCAACACGAGGTTATACCTTAGATTTAACCCATGGTGGCTTTTTATTAACGCATCCAGAATTAAACGTTGTCCCTGAATGTGCCGAATTTGCGATTAATATGTCTAATCAGCCGTTTTGGCATCAAGAAAGTAAACAGTATATTGATGATTTGATTTTAGGGCCTAATGGTCCAATGGCCAAACAATATAACATGCGCTGGAATGCTGCTATGGTTGGTGATGTTCATCGTATTTTGTCGCGTGGTGGTATTTTCTTATATCCAAGCGACTCACGAGAAAGCACAAAAAACGGTAAACTACGTTTATTATATGAAGCCAATCCAATTGCGATGCTAACGGAAAAAGCGGGCGGTAAGGCTTATGCTGATAAAACGCGTATTTTAGATATAGAGCCATCAAGCTTACACCAACGTGTGCCGGTTGCGTTAGGTTCAGCAAAAGAAGTAGATACTTATTTAAGCTATTTATAAATACTTCTCTGAATTATTACATTTTATTAAAGGTTTAACTTAGGTTAAACCTTTTTTTATCTCTGTCTATCTATGGTAATCTTCATAGATTATTTTCTTTGTTATTTATCTACTGTTGTTTTCATGAAATTTAGTCCATTAGTTCAAGAACTCATTGAGTCTTTTCGTTGTTTACCTGGTGTTGGTGCCAAATCTGCCCAGCGTATGGCGTTTCATTTATTAGAACGAAATCGTCATGGTGGTGATAAGTTATCTGCTAGTTTAGCCAAAGCCATGGCGGAAGTTGGTCATTGCCAAGATTGCCGAAACTTTACCGAGCAAGAGCGTTGTGAAATTTGTTTAAGTGCTAAAAGACAAATGGCTGGACAATTATGTGTGGTAGAAACTCCTGCCGATGTTTTAGCTATAGAGCAAACAGGGGAGTTTACCGGTCGTTATTTTGTTTTAATGGGGCACTTATCACCAATTGATGGTATTGGCCCTGATGACTTAGGTTTAGACGTTTTAGAAAAGCAGTTAAAAAAGGTGAAATTACGGAAGTGATTTTAGCGACTAACCCAACGGTTGAAGGGGAAGCAACGGCACACTTTATTGCTGAGCTAACCGATAAATACCAAGTGGAAATCTCACGTATTGCACATGGTGTTCCTATGGGGGGGGAATTAGAGTTTGTTGATGGTAATACCTTATCTCATGCTTTATCAGGCAGAAAAAGTTATCAAATTTAAGCCACGATATAAAGATTAATAAAAAACCGGTTTCAGCCGGTTTTTTTATGCTTCTGTTTTATGATTCTGATATAGCTTTATGCTGGTATCGTTCAAGAAAATTAAAATAAATTAAAAAAGATTATTAGTGTAATAAACTTGTCATAAAAAATATGCTAGGTGAATTTGGTTAGGTTTTGTTAGTATGAATGGGTCGTTGTTAGGGGGATCAAATATGAAAAAATCAATTATTGTAGCCATTAGCGCTTTAACTTTTAGTCAAGTTGCTTTAGCTGAGCGAGCTGAAATTTTTAATTGTCTTGAAAAGTCGACAATGTCAGCTAATGAAAGCTGCATGGTAAAAACCATTGAGAAAGAAACTCAGAAGAACCATTTCTTTCAAGAGTTAGCACTTAAAAAAGTGGTGAATGAAAAAGCAGCGTTTGCTACCGTTAGCCATTATCCAAAGCAAAATTTAATTGTTGTTAAATCGTTAGAAGAACGCAGCAAAGTTTTATTAGCTGCTAATTAATATATCACTACCTCATTTTAATAAAACCACAAAATAGTCTTTTGTGGTTTTTTATTTCTCTAAAAACTTTGTTAACGGGTTAAAGGCTTTATAATAGGGCTATTATTTTTAACAAAATTTGAAGTACAACAATGAACCCAATACTGCAATTATTAAAAGACGCCAATATTAGTGATGAAAAAACCAAAGAAATTTTTCAAGCATTAACTGAAAGCCCTTTAATGGCGATGACTACGATCAGTCAGCTAGGTATTGAACCTGCCAAATTACAGGCCGTGATGATGCAGGTAATGACTCAACCTAATTTAATTAAAGAAGCAGTTGAAGAGCTCGGTTTGGACTTTTCAGCAGTAGAAAAAGCAAAAGAACAATTTAAGCAAGACGTTTAACTTTGTAAAATCATTGATTATGCCTAGGGCTTATTTTGGGTCTTATACCAATTGCATTAAGTTTGTGTTCTTGTTGTGCGTAGGAAAAATAAATCATGGCAAGGCGCTTGATTGAGCAATAGCGGGCTTATTGGCAGGGTCAAGATCAAAAACTTTTCTTTTTATCGTAAAGTATGATCAAATAGACTCTTATAAATAGAAGTCACCATGCTCTATGATATTTCAACGAACATTTTTCAACCATTCCTGATAATAGACAACAATCTAAAGTCGAACATAAACTTCACGACATCTTACTAACACTGGTTGTTGGTGTGATCTGTGGCGCAGATGGATGGGAAGCCATAGAAGAGGTCGCTCACAATAAAATAGCGTTACTAAAAAATACGGCTCATTTGAGCATGGTATTCCTGTGCATGACACCATAGCCAGGGTTATTTCATTTATAGCTCCCGACCAATTACAGCAGTGTTTCATCAGCTGGATGAAAGCCGCGCATATTGCCACCCAAGGCGAAGTTATTGCGATTGATGGTAAAACAGTTCGTGGCTCTTACGATAAACAATCTAAGAAAAATGCGATCCACATGGTCAGTGCTTTTGCTGCCAATAACGGTGTTGTCTTAGGGCAAATAAAAACGGCAGAAAAATCTAATGAAATTACGGCGATCCCTCAACTGCTTGATTTGTTAGATATCAAGGTAGTACCGTGACGATAGATGCCATGGGGTGTCAAAAGGCGATAGCAGCAAAGATAAAGAGAAAGATGCGGATTACGTTATCGCAGTAAAATTTCAATCAGCTTATTTACATCAATCGATTAAAGACTTTTTTTGATATCTGTCATAAGGAAGGTTTTACAAATGTATCGCATCAATATCATGAAGAAATAGAGAGTGGGCATGGTCGAGTTGAGTCACGTAAATATTGGATAAGTGACAACTTAACCAGCATACAAGACTTAACGTCAAAGTGGCGTGGCTTAATGAGCGTGGGTATGGCGGAGTCTGAACGACATATCAACGGTAACCCCCTGTGTCAGACTAGTTGTCGCCTCTAAATTTTAGTTAGAGGCAATAAATATGAATCGAAAATACTCACAAACATTTAAAATACAAGCGGTAGAAAAAGTATTACTTAGAGCAGATAATGTAACAATAAAAGAAGTCGCTAATTCTTTAGGTGTTGATGTTTCATCTTTAAATCGATGGCGGATTGAAGCTAAACAACAAACACTTAATATAACGCCAACAAACGAGATATCCCTTTTGACTCAAGAAAAACGGCCACAAGATTGGACATTAGAAGAACGCTTAAATATGGTCATAAGTTGCGCGGTGCTGGATGATAAAGCACTAAGTGAACATTGTCGTGAACAAGGCATTTACCCTCATCATGTAGCGCAGTGGAAGCTTGATTTTGCTAACGGAAGTCAGTCAGATAATAAGCCAGCTTCACGTCATGAAGTTAAAGTTTTAAATCATGAAAACAAAGCGTTAAAGAAAAATTAAACCGTAAAGATAAAGCGTTAGCGGAAACCGCAACTTTTATAGTTCTCCAAAAAAAGTCCACGAAATCTGGGGGACGAGGACAGCTGACTATGAGCGTTGAGCGAGTAAACATTATCACGTTAATCACTGAAGCATGTAATTCAGGTGCCAAACAAGAAAGCGCCTGTCATGTCATTGGTATCAGTAGCAAGACGTTTCAGCGCTGGAATAGAAGTTCGACTAAACAAGATGGTCGTATAGAGCCTCAGCATAGCCCTAAGCATAAATTAACTGAGCTCGAGCGACAGCGCATTATCAACGTCGCCAATGAGCCCGAATACACGAACTTACCACCATGTCAGATAGTACCGAGATTAGCGGATACTGGTGTTTATATTGCGTCAGAAGCCAGTTTTTATCGTTATATTAAAAATACAACCAATTAAAGCATCGAGAAAAAGCAAACCCGCTCGACAAGTTAATAAACCAAGAGCATTAACGGCAACTATAAATTTATACCTGGGACATCAGTGTTTCATCAGCTGGATAAAGCCGCATCTTTTTGCCATTTGTATCTAAGTCATAGATATTGATGCCGAAAAATTGTTGGCTGGCAAAACAATCTAAGAAAAATGCGATCCACATTTGATGACCGTGCATTTGCCAGCGAGCCAATAACGGTGTTGTCTTAGATAACGGCAAATAAAAACGGCAGAAAAATCTAATGAAAGAGTTAGGCGTATGCCATCGTTCAACTGACCATCAGTGATTTGTTAGATTCAAATCAGTATTTCGCACCTTGAAATATCGGCCATGGGGTGTCAAAAAACCTTTAGCAGATATAAGTGAAGAAAGATGTTGGATTACGTTATCGCAGTGGTAAAGGAACATCGCCACAGCGGGATCAAATTCACCAATCGATTAAAGACGTCATATCTGTCAAAGGAAGGTTTTAGCCAACCGTATCGTATCATATCAAAGAAAATTATCCAATCCAGGTCGATGGTCACGATAAAGAACTGGGATCATATTGAAGAAGTTTATCTAAATCCTGAAAAGACTTAACGTCAAAAAAAGCAAGGCGGCTTAATTTAGCCTGGGTATGGCGACAACTGAACTTGAAAAATCAACGGTAAAGTCAGCAAAGAAGTGCGCTATTTTATTTGCTCAATTAGCGCAGATGCCAAAGTTTTCACAAGCAGTAAGAAAACACTGGAGTATAGAAAATCAGTTACACTGGGTGCTAGATGTTAGTTTTAATGAAGATTTAAGCCGAGTGAGACGAGGCAATGCAGCAGAAAATATGTCTGTATTACGCCATTTGGTGCTCAACTTATTAAAAAAGAAACAAGCGTAAAGAAAGGGTTAAAAGCAAAACGATTTAAAGCCGCTTTAGATACTGATTATGCAGACAAGATCCTTCAGCTTGTTTTTTAAACACACGTAATCTTACCCTGGGGCTATTGGGATTGAAAGCAACGCAGCCATGGAATATTTTAACCCGCACAAGTGGGCAATAATTTAATGAAATTGGTATTATGCTTTGATGAATTCTAATATGTCAGATATGTCAGATATATTAGTGTCATTGAGTTAATGTTTTTATCTAAACCATTTAAGCTGACGCCATTTTTTCGCGGTAAACGGCGCAAATCGTAAAGCTAAGTCTTTTAAGAAAGGGCGTTTAATCACCGCTTTTAAATGACTAAAATTATCAAACCCTACTTTACCGCTATATTGCCCAAAGCCACTTTCACCAACTCCACCAAAGGGTAAGTCGGCAACCGCACTAAACATCATGACATCATTAATAGCGATACTACCTGCGCTAATTTCTGTGAGCCATTGTTGTTCTTGTTTTTTATTACGGGTAAATAAATAGGCGGCGAGAGGTTTATCATTTTCAACAATTAAATTAATGGCATGCTGAAAATCATCAACGACAATGATGGGTAAAATGGGACCAAAAATTTCTTCTTGCATTAAAGCTGATTTTGTCTCGGGATTAACCACTATGGTTGGCGAAATATAGCAATTTTGAATATCCACATCACCACCAAAAGCGATATTAGCCATGGTGAGATAATTAGCCAATCGTTTAGCGTGGCGCTGATTAATGATCCGGCCATAACTATCACTGCGTTTTGGCTCTTCGCCAAACATGGCCACAATTTCAGTTTTTAGGGCAGTTAATAAAGGCGCTAGGAGTGATTGTGTCACCATGACATGATCGGGAGCGATGCAGGTTTGCCCTGCATTTAGCCATTTACCCCAAGCTAATCGTTGTGCGGCTATTGCTATATCTGCAGAATCATCAATAAATACAGGGCTTTTACCGCCGAGTTCTAAGGTCATCGGTGTTAAATGTTTAGCTGCGGCCGCCATAATTATTTTAGCGACTTGGCCATTGCCGGTATACATAATATGGTCAAATTTAGCGTTTAATAATTCAGTTGTTTGCTCAACACCTCCTTGAACAAGACTAACGGCTTTAGGGTCTACGTATTGTGGTAATAATGTTTCAAGCAGTTGAGCGGTTGCTGGTGCTAATTCAGACGGTTTTAAAATAGCACAGTTACCTGCGGCGATAACGGCAACTAAAGGGGATAAAATTAATTGTAAAGGGTAATTCCATGCACCAATGATTAGTACCGTGCCTAAGGGCTCAGGTTGAATAAAAGAACGTGCTGGCCAAGTCACAAGCGGCGAGTTAACTCGTCTGATAGCAGCCCATTATATTAAATGCTTTAAGGTATGATCAACTTCACTGGTAATATAACTTAGCTCAGTCATCCAGCTTTCTTGATAGGGTTTAGCTAAATCATCAGCTAGTGCCTGTAGTAAAGCTTGCTCATTTTCAATGACTAAACGTTTGATCTTGTGAAGTTGTGTTGTACGCCAGTTAATATCTTTGGTTATTTGGCTATTAAAATATTCTTTCTGATCATTAATAAGCTGAGTAAAAGGCATACGCTAAATAGAATAAAGAAGTCATACCAGCTAGCTTATCATTATTAGTGAGTTAAATTAAATTGTTAATATTTACTATCTAACCTAATACTAAGTCAGACAAGGCTAAGTAGCGAAAGCACAGAGCGCTTACGCTACTTTTTAGTTAATAATAATCCTAATGTACGATAGATGATCGCTTGCAATTTTTGCTGATAGTCAGCAATCGCTTGTTTGTTAAATGTTTGCTCAAAAGGGTTATTAATGACCAGTGCTAACGCTTGATACTCTTGTTGTTTGTGCAGATTGAATAAAATTTCAGCATCTAATTCTGCCGAAGTACGATTGAAATATTGGCAGAACTTAATGTAGGGGGCTAATAATATTTGTTGATGTTGTTCGGCCAACTCAAATAAATCATGACTAATGTGAGTTTGGGTAAACAATACTTGTTCGACGGCTAAAACATGTGGGGTTAGCATTAGGTTATTAATAATTTGCTCAACAAATACGGCACTAATATCTTCTGCTAATGTTTTTTTTACCGCTAATTTTTTCAGCTCTGATGGTGGATGGCTTTCAATTAACTTAAATATGCTTAACCACATTTCATCATGACAAGGTAATAGTTTTTCAGTATTTAATACAATAGCTTGATAAATAAGCTCTTCTATATCTTTAAAATAATAGGTGGTTAGTGATAATTGAATATTGGCTGCTTTTGCAATTGCTCGGTGAGTGGTGCCTTTTATGCCATGACTGGCGATAACTTGGATCGCTGACTCAAGAATATGAAGTCTTGTTCTTTCACCTTTAGAGCGACGTTTTATACTGCTATTTGCTTTATCTGCGATCATTTTATAAGAATTATTATTTTACGTTTACATGTAAATTAACAATTTATTAACATTTAATCAATGCTTTGTTAAATAATAATAATGTTATCAACCTGTTATTTAACGTCTATTTTAATTGCTATGTGCTTGCTTCTATTAACATAATTATATTTTAAGTGATAGCAAAGCAGAATGAAGGTTGTTTGGTTATTTCAAATGAGTGAAATTCTAATGCAACTAGCGCACAAATAGTCATTACCTTGTGGGCTGAGGCTAAAATCGCTTTACTGGGGGTTAAAAAGTATTGGTTTGGGTGACTAAACGAGATAATTTCAGCCTTGATTAAAACGATTGTATCTCTCAGCTGAATTATTAAACAAAGATAAACAAACCCTAAATAAAAGGCCTTAGCTCATTATAAGCTAAGGCCTTAAATTCATCGTTAGCAAGTTTTTGTTAGACTAACTATCGTTTTTAGCGATCATGCCGCCGTATTTTGATCTGTTGCTTTGCTTTTTTCATTCACTTTTGGCTTTTTGCTTAAAAAGTGATTTGTCTGCAGCTAAAGCATCGGGTGCAAAATCGTCAACATCAATGGCTGCTTTTCTGCCTTTTTCTGCTTTGATCAATAAATCAGCTTCTGCTTGGGTTATAGCGTTTAGCTCTAACCCCTGTTGAGCAACTTTATCTAGATAGAAAAAGGGCAATTTTTGGCCCGTTGCTTGACACACTTTTTGATAAATAGGCTCGCAAGCCAAAATATCATCAAGGGTTTGTTCCATCATACCAACAGCATTGCCTGCTTCTCGTGTTAAATATTGACCTTCACCTAAACGATTACGAGTCGCACTTGGTGTTTGTAATATTCGTGCAACCTTGTGATCTGTTAAATCACTTGGACGTTTTAAATGACAACCTAGTGGGAAGATAATGGCTCTTAATGTGCAAGCAACCAGTTTATTTGGAAAATTATTAATTAGTTCATCCATTGCTTGTTGTGCTTTGAATAAACAATCTTCCACCGCCCATTGCATTAATGGTAAATCTTCTTGTTGGCGGCCTTCATCATTAAAACGTTTTAGGGTGGCTGAAGCTAAATATAAATAACTTAAAATGTCACCTAAACGCGCTGAAATACGCTCTTTTCGTTTTAATTCTCCGCCTAGGGATAACATAGCAATATCAGATAACATAGCTAAGTTAGCACTAAAACGAGTCATTAATTGATAATAACGTTTACTTTCATCGGCAAAAGGAGTTGACAATAAACGGCTACCAGTAAAAGAAAACCAAACACTTCGGCAAATATTACTAATTGAAAAACCAATATGGCCAAACAGGGCATGATCAAAGTCATTTAACGCTTGTTGTTCATTCGGGTTACTGGCTGACTCTAATTCAGCTAACACATAAGGATGACAACGAATTGCACCTTGCCGTAGATGATCATACTGCGGGTTAGTATATTGGCACCTTCGACAGTGATTGCTACAGGGGCACCTTGGTAACCACGTGCAAGGTAATTGTTTGGCCCCATACAAATGCCTTTGCCGCCATGTATATCCATGGCATCAATCACCGAGGAACGCATTTTTTCGGTTAAATGATATTTAGAAATCGCAGAAATAACCGATGGTTTTTCACCAAGATCAATGGCACCGGTTGACATGGTAGTTACGGCATCCATTAAATAGGCGTTACCACCTAATCTTGCTAGTGCTTCTTCAACCCTCCATTTTACTCATTGGTAATTTGAATTGGCGACGAATACGGCTATAAGCACCCGTTGCTATTGCTGCTGTTTTGATGCCTCCGGTACTGTTTGAAGGTAAGGTTATGGCACGGCCAACCGATAAACATTCAACCAACATACGCCAGCCTTGTCCGGCCATTTCTGGACCACCAATAATAAAATCAAGCGGTACAAATATATCTTTACCTTGAGTTGGACCATTTTGAAATGGCACATTTAAAGGAAAGTGACGACGGCCAGTGATCACCCCAGGTAAGTCTGTTGGGATCAGGGCACAAGTAATACCTAAATCTTCGGTATCTCCAAGTAAATGGTCAGGATCTTGTAGCTTAAATGCTAAACCAAGTACGGTCGCAACAGGGGCTAAGGTAATATAACGCTTATCCCAAGTTAAACGCATTCCTAAAACTTCTTCGCCGTTAAAAGTATCACGACAAACAATACCAAAATCAGGAATTGAACCAGCATCAGAGCCAGCTTCAGGGCTAGTTAATGCAAAACAAGGAATTTCATCACCTTTTACTAATCGAGGTAAGTAATAATCTTGCTGCTCTTTTGTACCATAGTGTTGTAATAACTCGCCAGGCCCTAAAGAGTTTGGCACACCAACAGTACTCGCTAATACAGTGCTAACACCGGTTAACTTTTGTAAAACACGTGACTGAGCATAAGCTGAGAATTCTAAGCCGCCATATTGTTTTTTAATGATCATGGCAAAAAACTTATTGTCTTTAAGGTACTGCCATACCTCAGGCGACATATCAGCACGCTCATGAGTGGTATCCCAATCATCAAATAAACGACAAACTTCCTCAACCGGCCCGTCTAAAAAGTCTTGTTCTTCTTTAGAAAGTGTTGGTACAGGATAATCATGAAGTTTATTCCAATCGGGGGCACCGCGAAATAAATCAGATTCAAACCAAGTTGTGCCGGCATCAATGGCTTCTTTTTCGGTTTGCGACATTTCCGGCATGATTTGTTGGTAAGCTTTTAATAATGGCTTAGTTAAATATTTTTGACGAATGCTTTTAATATTTAACGGTAAGGCGAACACAGCAAAAATCAGCCAAGTTGGCCAAAAAATGATTTGATAAATACTGCCTAATACCATTAACAAGGTTAATAGCGAAGTGTAAGTTGCTAATGAAGCTCGAGTGTAAGCCATATAGCCACTCAATATCATTACGCTAAGTATCCAAATTGAAAATTCCATAACATCTCCGTAAACTCATAAGAGGTCGTACCACTTATTTTTAGATTATCCCTTAATTGATAAAACATCAAACAGTTTTTATTAATTATCTTGAACTCGGTTTAATGGGATTTATAATTCTTTGATTTAAAATAAATAATTAAAATATTGGCACGTTAATTTTGTTTAAATTGCTTACGTTATATTTAATGCTTAAATGGTATTATTGATAAATAACTTAAATCGAATTCAGCTTAATTATAGTGTGTAATTTGAGTTATGATGTATTTATAACGAGTTGTGAGAATAGATAAATGTGTGAATTATTAGCCATGAGTGCCAATGTGCCTACCGATATTTGCTTTAGTTTTAGTGGTTTAATGCAAAGAGGTGGTAATACTGGACCACATAAAGATGGCTGGGGCATTACTTTTTATGAGGGCAAAGGCTGCCGAAGCTTTAAAGATCCTTTGCCGAGCGCAGAATCGAAAATTGCTCAGTTAGTAACAGAATATCCGATCAAAAGTGAATCTGTTATTTGCCATATTAGACAAGCTAATTCTGGTGGTGTCTGTTTAGAAAATACTCATCCATTTACTCGTAATATGTGGGGCCGTAATTGGACGTATGCACATAATGGCCAACTGAGTAATTTTAAAGAATTGGCAATACAAGCTCATATTCCGGTGGGGGCAACCGATAGCGAACATGCTTTTTGTTATATTCTTGATAAGTTGCATTATCAATTTGGTGCGCAAGAGCCCGATGTTAAGACCTTGTTTGAATTTATTGCTGCACAATGCCATGAGATCAATAAACGTGGTGTTTTTAATGTGATTTTAACCAATGGTGATTATTTATTTGCTTATTGTTCAAATAACTTACACTGGCTGACACGACGAGCTCCGTTTGGTGAAGCAAAACTAATTGATGCTGAGCTGACGGTTGATTTTCACCAAGAAACCTCGGCTAGCGATGTGGTGACAATTATTGCGACGCAACCATTAACTGATAATGAAAATTGGCATAAAATGCAACCAAGTCAATGGCAGCTATTTTATTTAGGTAAAGGCATACTTTCAGGTGAAAATGAGCACAAGGCTGAGGTTAACGAAAATTAAAATAGCCCTAAAAGCGGGTTAAAGAAGCAAAGTTAGCTTTTGCTTCTTTAGGTGCAAGCATTACTTTTTGGTGGTGGTAGGCGACAATGAATATTTATCTAACTGCGCTTCAAATTGATTAACATCACCTTTTATTTGATTTAAACGCACTAATAAATAATTTAGTTCAGGCGCAAACCATGCATAGGTTATTCTTTGTTTTTCAACAACTTCACGTTTTAAACGAATAGTTTTAATACTGCCATAAGGCAACATTAGTTCTTCTTCAGCATCAAATTCGTAGACATAATTTTTTGTTCTACCTGAACTTTGAATAACCTCAAATACAAAATGTTTTTGCTTCGGGTTTTCAATTAAGTCTAAGCGTTGCTGTAAATGGTAACTTAATTTATCTTGTATTTGGGTAGTAAAATCGAGTTCGATTTGATGATCATCTTCATCTTCTTCCATGATAAAGGCGTGATTTTTTCTGGAATAAATTTCCATTCACTGCGTTTGTCTTTGCCAGTACCACTTCTTTCAAACAGATAATGATTTGGGATCACATGATTGTTGTTAAAGCTTAAAACGGAAGATTCTTTGCGGTTATCTGAAAATATTAACCATTCAATTTCAGTATTATAGCTATAGTGAATTTTACCATCGGCTAAATAACTTAATTCGCGAACAGCAGTACCAACGGGGCTGCCTTTATGGATGATATTATATTCGGCCGTGAATGGCGCTATAGGAAATTTTTGAGGTTTTAAATCAGTAGTGGCAACATCAGCTGCTTGGTTTGAGAAAGACAGTGCTAAAACTGATAACATACAACACTTGGATAATTTGAACATCAATAAAACCTCAAATAATTCTAGTCGTTTGCGTACCCTGATGTTGGTAATTGGCAACCATCTAATATCGCAAAACCATCTTGCATTGATAACCGTTTTTGACAAAACCACTTTACCACTAAAGGATAAATGCGGTGTTCTTGCTCATGAACTCGGCTGGCAAGGTCGTCAGCGTTATCACCAGGAAAAATTGGTATTTTTGCCTGTAATATCACTGGGCCGCCATCAAGTTCTTCGGTAACAAAATGAACACTAACACCATGTTCTTCATCACCGGCATCAAGTGCACGTTGATGTGTATGTAACCCTTGATATTTAGGCAGCAAAGAAGGGTGAATATTAATTAATCGCCCTTGATAATGCTGAACAAATTCGGCGGTTAAAATACGCATAAAACCTGCTAATACAACAACATCAGGTTGATACACATCAATAGCTTTGACTAGTGCTTGGTCATAAAGTTCACGTGATTCGAAATTTTTATGCTCAAGTGCTTGCTGGGCAATATTGGCTTGTTTGGCGCGTTCTAATCCATAGGCGTCGGCTTTATTCGAAATAACGCCAACAATTTCACCGGGATAATCACTTTGTTTACAGGCATCAATTAATGCCTGTAAATTACTGCCACTACCCGAAATTAAAACTACAATTCGGTTGGTCATATCAAGCCTTAAGCAATAACAACTTGTTCAGCATCAGCAGGTAAATCAGCAATCGCACCAATATGCCAAGCATTTTCACCAAACTCCGCTAAAATATCCAAGCTTTTTTCAACGCTGTCAGCAGGAACAACAATGATCATACCAACACCACAGTTAAAGGTACGGTACATTTCATGTGTAGTTATATTGCCTTTTTCTTGTAACCAGTTGAAAATTTCAGGCCATTGCCAGCTTGAATCATCAATTACTGCTTGAGCTGACTCAGGTAAAACGCGTGGAATATTTTCCCAGAAGCCACCACCGGTAATGTGAGATAACGCATGTACGTCAACTTCACTTAATAAAGCTAATACTGATTTTACATAAATATTGGTTGGCGCTAATAAATGCTCAGCTAGCGATTTGCCATCAAGTAATTCATTAGTATCTGTGTTATTAACTTCTAATACTTTACGAATTAATGAATAACCGTTTGAATGTGGGCCTGAAGAAGCTAAGCAATTAACTGATCACCCGCTTGTACTTTCGAGCCATCTAATAAACGAGACTTTTCAGCAACACCAACACAGAAACCTGCGATGTCATAATCACCTTTGTGATACATGCCTGGCATTTCAGCGGTTTCACCACCAACTAAAGCACAACCAGCAAGCACACAACCGTCAGCAATACCTGATACCACGTCAGAAGCAACTTTAACATCAAGCTTAGCTGTTGCGTAATAATCTAAAAAGAATAAAGGTTCAGCGCCTTGTACAATCAAATCGTTAACACACATAGCGACTAAATCGATACCAACTGTGTCGTGTTTTTCTAAATCAATTGCTAAACGAAGTTTAGTACCAACACCGTCAGTACCAGCAACAAGTACCGGCTCTTTATAATTAGTAGGAAGTTGACATACAGAGCCAAAGCCACCTAAACCACCCATCACTTCAGGACGAGTAGTGCGTTTAACTGCACCTTTAATATTTTCAACTAGTGCATTACCAGCATCAATGTCTACACCAGCGTCTTTATAGCTTAGCGACTGTTTATCACTCACAAGAAACCTCTATTCATTAAACCAATTAAGATAATTGGCGGGTATTCTACCAGCGCAAGCGCAAGGTTAAAATCTTTAAACGCAATTAATTTATTATATGAGTAAAATAACAAAATATTATGTTAAGATTTAGCTACGAATGTTGATAGCCTGTTTGAAATGATTAGATTTTTTCCTCTGTATATAATCACCTTATTTTTTACTTTAATGGTGAGTTTTTCGACCTTAGCTGTTGAAGTAACCGATCTTTACCAAGCGAGTGTTGAAGTGCCCAGTCAATCGAGCCAAGATCGTCGGCGCGGTATCAAACAAGCGATGACGGATATTTTGATCAAAGTCAGTGGTCAAAAAACCATTAAAAACAACACCATTTTGCAACAAGCAATGAATCAGCCCGATAATTATTTTCTGCAATATCGTTATGAAAATAACCAGCAGGCGCTTAATTTAGTGGTTGATTTTGATCAAGACAAAATTAATCAGCTATTTAAGCAAGCACAACAACCACTATGGGGCAGTTTACGGCCACAAGTTTTAATTTGGCTGATCAATGAAGAAAAATTATCGCGGAACATTATCGCAAGTTCCAGTGAATCGCCATTGTCGCAACGTATTAAACAATTAGCTAAACAGCGGGGTTTACCGGTAATTTTACCGTTAATGGACTTAGAAGAAGCGACTAATATTTCTACCTCAGAAATGTGGGGACGTTTTGCTGAACCCGTTATGGAAAGTTCAAAGTCGGTACCAACCTGAAAAAATAGTGATCATCCGTATTTCTGATCATAGTTTGGTTGATAGTATTGATGCGGCAAGTGAATGTTTAGTTTGTCAACAACAGGTAGTGGTAGATTGGAGCATCATTGAAGAGCAACAATTGTTTAGCCAACCTTATAAAGGCAACGATATAAACGAGCTATTAGGGCTGGTGGTTGATGATATAACCGAACATATTTACCAGCAATATGCCTCAGCTACTTCTACCAACAATGAACTTTATATTGATGTAAATAATATTAATAGCTTGTCGCAAGATGTGAAATTATATGAATTTTTAGAAAGTTTATCGTCAATTCAAGAGGTGATGCTAACTCAAGTGAAAGGCCAGCATCGCCGCTTTAAACTCGTAGTATTAGGCTCGAAAGAATCTTTATTAGCTTCATTTAAGTTAAGCGCGCAATTAACTCAGCAAATAGATCCGCTTGCGGCTAATCATGTTGATGATATTCCTATTTTTCATTGGCAAGAATAATGACCCCGACTTCACAATTAACCCTAGCGGTTCAGTTACCTGATGATGAAACCTTCACCAGTTTTCAGCTAGGAGACAATCAGGCTTGTGTTTTACAATTAAAAAACTTTATTGAAAAAGTAGCCGGTGTAGAAGAACCCTTAAGTTTTTATCTTTTTGGTAATCATGGGGTTGGTAAATCACACTTATTACATGCGGCTTGTAGTTATGCCGACTCGATGAATCAAACTAATTTTTGTATGTCTTTTTCACAGCTGACAGAATTATCAATTGAAGTGTTAGAAGGTTTAGAGCACTTTGATCTGGTGTGTTTAGATGATATTCAATTGATTGCTGGCAATAAAGTTTGGCAACAAGCGGTGTTTGATCTGTTTAATCGAGTAATTGAACAAGGTAATAAAATTATTATTACCGGTAATGATAGTGTTAAAGAACTTGCTATTACCTTACCTGATCTGGTCTCTCGTTTAGCTTGGGGGAAACTCAATCAATTAAACAATTATCTGATAGTGATAAAGTGCTAGCGCTGCAATTTAGGGCGAATCAGCGTGGTATGCAATTGTCTGTTGAAGTGGCAAAATTTTTAATTAATCGCCAAGCGCGTGACATGGCCAGTTTAATTAGTAGTTTAGATAAACTTGATAAAGCCTCGATAAGAGAACAGCGAAAAATTACCATTCCCTTTATCAAGGAAGTTTTGTTTAATCTTGATTAGCCAGAAGCCAGAAGCCAGAAGCCAGAAGCCAGAAGCCAGAAGCCAGAAGCCAGAAGCCAGAAGCCAGAAGCCAGAAGATAGAAGTTGCAAGCTGCAAGTGATACTAGTCTCTCGCATCCAGCTAATAGTTTCTGTTTTTTATTCTTCCGTTTTAGGTTTTCTAATACTTAAACCTAACTCTTGGCCACGATATTTAGCGTAAAAAGTGCCACCATAAAACATCATACAGGCAAATAATAATTCTAATCCTGCCCATATTCTGTCGTCAGCACTCACCCATAACGTGGTTAAACTGTGTAAAAAATACAACATTAATACAAAGTTTGCCCAAGCAAAGGTATATGATTACCCGCTAAAATGCCTTTTAAAGGCAATAATAATGGCAAAATAAACATAAAGGTACTTAACCAAGGGCTTAGTCCTTGAGATGGGTTTAATACCAATAACCATAATGGCATAAACACCAATAACGAAAAATAGCCAGTTAACGCTAATTTTTTATAGGTATTGGTACTAAACTTTGTGGTTTAGTTTTTTATCTGAAGCCGCCATTTATTGCCACAAACTTAACACGTTTTCAGGAGGTCGGCCGATCACTGCTTTATCTTCTGAAGTTACAATTGGGCGCTCAATTAATTTTGGTGTGTTAACCATGGCTTGAATTAAGGTGTCATCGTCTGCTGTTTTTAAGTTTTGCTCTTTAAATTCAGCTTCTTTTGTTCGCATCATCTCAATGGGGTTTATCGCGAGTAATGTTAATAATTGTTTGATGTCACTTTCAGACAAAGGCGTTTTTAAATATTCAACTATTTCAACCGAGTGACCAGCTTCTTCTATTAACTGCAATGTTTGTCTGCTTTTGGAACAACGGGGGTTGTGGTAAATTTTTAACATAATGTTCTCTTATAACGAATGGAAATTTATAAACGTTTAAGTTTATCTTGTTGCTCTTGAAATTGTAATATCCGCGCTTTAAAACGTTTTTGAGTTAACGGGGTTTTTAGTAGCGTGTTTATAGGCGGTTTGTAATTCATCTACAGCACGCGGATAAGCACCAATTAAGGCATAAACCTCAGCTTTAGTCGCGTGCTTCATGGCCGTATCGTTTAATTTTTCATAGACGTTGGTCAAAATGTCATAAGCAATAAAATGCTCGGGTTTTACTAATAAAAAGTCACGTAATAGGCTACCTGCTTGCTCATATTTACCTGCTTCATATAACACATTGGCATAATTTAAAGTGACTACTTGATTATTAGGCATAATAGCGTGCAATTTATCTAACATATCTAAGGTTGAATCAAACTGCTTCATGGCAATGCCCAAGTCAGATAAAACATCTAAATAGAATAAGTTCTTTCTATCTTTGCTAAATAGCTTGGCTAAAATATCAAATGATTTGGTATATTGTTTGTCTTCAAAATAAGCGATAGCGAGGCCATATTCTGCCGCTTCTTTGATGATATAGCGCTTTTTGTCTAATAAACCTTGATAGTAACTAATGCTTTGTTCAGGCGTATTGTGATAACGACTTAAAATTCTCGCTTTGCTAATTCAAAAATTTAAACTAGGGGCTAGTGGCCTAACGGGGTATTTTTGGGCACGAATTCTAGCATCACTGATCCGTGAATCAGGCAATGGATGGGTTAATAACATAGCTGGCGGCTTGGTAGTATAGCGATATTTTTCAGCTAACTTACTAAAAAGTTCGGTGCGCCATAAGGATCATAACCACTGTTGGCTAATAGCTCGATACCAACCCGATCCGCTTCTTGCTCATTGCCTCGGGTATAATTAATACTTGCTTGTTGGCTGGCTGCCATACTGGTTGAAAGCGCAGCCATACCAACGGTAGGGTTAACTAACGCGATTAAAATACCAGAGATCAAGCCTGCGGTACTTAATGGTTGAGTACGCTGTTGTGCTTCTATTTTTCTTGCAAGATGGCGCTGGGTAACGTGTGAAATTTCATGAGCCAATACTGAAGCCAGTTCACTTTCGTTATCAGCGGTGGTAATTAAAGCGCTGTGCACACCAATGTGGCCACCAAAAAAGCAAAAGCGTTAATTTCTTTGTTGTTAACTAAAAAAGAACTCAAAGCTGTAATTAACATCACGGGCATTTTTAACCATGTCGTTGCCCAGCGTATTAATATATTCATTTAATATTGGGTCATTCATTACCGCTTGCTGGCCACGAAGTTGACGCATCATAGCGTCACCAATAATACGTTCTTTTTCTATTGATAATACGCTGGTACCGGCAGCGCCAATTTCAGGTAATTTATTTTTATCGTTTTGTCGCGCGGAAATATTGATCGATGAAAGTGCAAAAATTAATGCGCTGGTAATTACTAAAGGCTTTATTTTTATCAAAATACTTATCCGTTTATTACAAAAAACTTGTTTTAAATCGCGTAATTTTGGAGTGTGTTAATTCACCATTATTTTCATCATATAAAACTTAACTTATGAAAGTGGTTTTATTTATAACTATTTTTCGTAGATGATTGTAATCGATTGTCGCAAATTAGATAATCAAACAAAAGGTTTGTTTAATAAAATTTATATGCTTTACGAATATGATGCTTGTGCTGAATCGTGCCCACTACCATTAGTTAAATTACGTGTAATATTAAAAAAATGTCAAACAGTGATAGCTGTTTGATACAAATACGTGACAAAGGTTCAAAACAAGATATTCCCAAGCTACTTATTAAACAAGGTTATACTTTTACCACAAAACAAATCAATGATGATGTTGTTGAACTTTATATCAAGGCAGGTAAGTAATTTATGGTTAACATGATAAATAATTGGTACAAGCGTCATTTATCGAATCCTGATACGGTTGCGCTATTAGCCATTATCATCTGTTCTTTTTTGTTTATTTACTTTTTTTAGTAATATTTTAATGCCAGTGTTTGTGGCAATTTCTATTGCTTTTTTACTTGATTGGCCAGCCACCAAGTTATCTCATTTAGGAATAAGTCGTACCGCCAGTGTTTCGATTGTCGTTTCAATATTTATTGGTTTGTCACTGGTTGCTATTTTAGGCTTAATGCCGGTTATTTGGCAGCAAGGTACAAACTTAGTTAAAGAAGCGCCGCATATGTTTTCACAAGCACAAGCGTATTTATTAACCTTGCCTGATAAATATCCTGAATTGATTGATGCCGCGCATTTAGAAGCAATCATGGCAATAGTGAATGAAAAAGTGTTGGAGTGGGGCGAGTTAGTTATTTCCGCGTCACTCAATTCAATTTCTGACATGGTGGCGTTATTAATTTATTTGATTTTAGTCCCGCTCATGGTGTTCTTTTTTCTAAAAAGATAAAAAGCTCCTCTTAACCAGTTTTGTCAAACTATTACCCAAAGAGCGCCGCTTAGCGGATCAAGTCAGTGACGAAATGAATCAGCAAATCATGAATTATATTCGTGGCAAAGTGATTGAAATATTAATTGTGGGTACAGCCTCAACAATTGCTTTTGTTGCTCTCGATTTACGGTATTCGGTGCTGTTAGGGGTATTAGTGGGCTTATCAGTATTGATCCCATACGTTGGCGCCACCATAGTGACTTTTCCGGTGGTTTTAGTGGCGTTGTTTCAATTTGGCACTAGCCCTGAATTTGGTTATGTCATGTTAGCGTACGGTATTATTCAAGCGCTTGATGGTAATTTACTGGTGCCGTTATTATTTTCAGAAGCGGTAAGCTTACACCCAGTATTTATTATTATTGCCGTATTGTTTTTTGGTGGCTTATGGGGCTTTTGGGGCGTATTTTTTGCTATACCATTAGCATCGTTAGTCAAAGCAATTGTTACTGCATGGTCAAGTGCTAAGCTTGACGAAACCGAAACGGCAGAAGCTTAAAACTGTGAATTTTCGGCGTTTGAATGGCTTATATTAAAGGTGAGCTTGACTATTAAGAAGTAAGTAGAAGTAATTAGAAGTACAAGTATTACGAGAAACAGAAATAGCGACCAATCATTGTTGCTATTTCTGTTTTGAGAGCGTTCAGCTTATAAACTGTTTAACATATCAAGTACCACTTGATGATGATCTTTCGTTTTAAATTTATTAAAAACGTGAGTAATTTTACCATCTAAACCAATTAAAAAGCTTAAACGATGAATGCCATCATATTCACGGCCCATAAACTTCTTCAAACCCCATACGCCAAAATCTTCCGCTACTTTATGATCAACATCTGATAATAATGTAAAATTTAATTGGTCTCGTTCACAAAACTTAGCTAAGCGTTTTGGCTCGTCAGGGCTAATGCCAAAAACAACCGTATTTAATTTTGCTAAATCGTCTTTGCTATCACGCAAGTTTTGCGCTTGTACAGTACAACCTGGAGTCATTGCTTTTGGGTAAAAATAAACCAGCACTTGTTGTTTACCAATATAATCGCTTAACGAGACCGACGCTGAATTTTGATCTAATAAAGTAAATAAAGGGGCGTTATCGCCAACCGTTAATGTATTCATACTGATCCTTTAATTATTTGATGCTTCTTTAATACAACCTTGAATGTCTATTTGCTGACACAGTTGTAAAAAGTCATTTTCAATTTCATTAATATCGTCTTTTTCGTTAATAGAAAAATCGATTGTCGCCTGTACCATGTTGGTTTCAGGGTCGATATGAGACTTTAACGAAGATAAATCAATTTTTCTCGCGGCAAAAAATGCCGTTACTGACTTCAAAATACCTGCTTGCACTACACCAGCATATTCTGCTTGGTAATATTTAGAACAAGGTAACGGTTGGTAATTTGAGGTCCTTTTCATCATGGTAATTAATTCTAATTGATGAGCAATGGCTGGTAGGCGTTGCTCTACCAAACTGATAGCTCTTGGCTCACCATCTAATAACATGATCAAGGTAAACTCTTGGCCAAAAATAGCCATTCGACTATCTCTGATATGACAACCACATTTAGTGGCTAGTTTGATTAATTCACTAACACTACCCGTTCTATCGGCACCCATAGCGTTTATAATTAAATATTGCGACATTGAATTACTTTTGAGGTGAAAAATTACGCGCATTGTAACCGAAATTTAATCGAAATCTAACTATTAAAGCGGGTTTTTTCAATTATCTGTCATCAAACGATATTTTATTGCTTGCATCGCTTGTCTTTGTAAAAACAGCAAAGTACCATGAGGCGCAATTAAATTATTAGATAACGCCTGATCGCATTGACTCGAATCAAACTTGAACTCAATGATAAAAGATCGGTCATAAGCAGATGAAGTTTTCTGCAGGAGTTGGAATGAGTCGTCGTTTTTTGTATTTGTCTTTATTAAGTACAGCTATTACTGGTTGTTCAGTTAGCCCGACAAATGGTGCTTTGGGAAGTTTTGACTACACCGAAGTGGAAGAAGGTAAAGCCCTAGTTATACCAAGTCATTTAGCTAAACCAAAACAAGGCACTAAATTTCAAATTGCCCCTGTTGACACTGATGGTCCAGTTGGTAAAAAAATGGATGTGCGTTCGCCATCTTTGGTATTGCCAATTGCTGCTTCTTCTCGATTAGAGCCTAGTGCCTCAGATGCGATCATTTGGTTTGATCAGGTGTTAGATGATAAAGAGCTATATGCTTTTATTCTTGAGGCGTTAAAAGAGCAACTATTGGTTGATGATGTTGAGTTAATTACCCTTGACGAGCAAGCAAAGAAGTTTCAGTCAACTTGGTTTCACAAAGAAACTGAAGATGGCTTTTGGTATTTCTCAGAAGTATCAGAAGTTGAAAGCGTAAAATTCAATTACACCTTTGAAGTTAAGCCGCATGGCCGTAGTGTTAGCGTAAAAGTTGACGTTGCCGGTTTTATGAAAACAGATGAACAAGGCAGCACAGATAAAATTGGTGCTATTGATAAACAACGCGCTGAAATGAATATGCTCAATAATATTATTGCGCAAGTTGATTACAAATATCGTATTTATCAACACGAAAACCGTTTAATGCGTGCTAATCAAAAATTAGTCACAATAGGCGAAAACAGTAAATCAGAGCCAAGTTATATTGTTGAAATGGAATTAGATCCACTATGGGCTAACATGCCTAACTTTTTCGATAATTATGGTTTTAAAGTTACTGATTTAAATGAACCGAAAAAATCTATTATGTTGACTTTGTTCAGCCTAGTAACTCTATTTGGGCATCGTTATGGGGTGATGAAGTACCAGTGCTTGAATTAGAAGATGCTGCTTACCAAGTTAAATTAAAAGAACGTGGTGACGATGGCGAGCAAACCGAAGTGACAATTTATGACGCCGACGGTCAGCCATTGCCAGCAGCAACCTTAGAGTTAATTTTCCCAGTAATTGAACCTGGTTTATCATTTAGAAATGTATATTAACAATTAATGCCCATTAACTGAGTTATTCAACCACTTAGTTCTTGTGCAATGTAGTACAATTAAAAACGGCGGTAAGGTTAATTTAACCTTACCGCCGTTTTTATCTCAATTTATCCCTATGGTATCGTTAAGTTATAAACTTAACTGGTGAGTTATTTCATGTTTAAAAAATTCGAATCTTGGTTAAACCCATTACCTGATCAGGCCCCAATAAAACCACCTAAAGGGCTTTATGCTTTTTGTCGCCATTACACTAAAGGTTTTGAATTTCCATTAATACTCATGTCTTTATTAACGGCAACTCTGGCTATTTTAGAAGTGGCGTTATTCAGTTTTATGGGTGAGGTAGTTGATTTATTAACACAGCACACGCCAGAAAGCTTTTTCCAAGAAGAAGGGCTAACACTGCTGATCATGTCAGCTTTAGTATTGGTGGCGATGCCGTTAATTGTATTGTTACACGGGTTGATTATTTACCAATCGTTACTGGGTAATTACCCCATGTCTATTCGTTGGTTAGCGCATCGTTATTTATTAAAACAAAGTGTGTCTTTTTATCAAAACGACTTTGCTGGCCGTATTGCCAATAAAGTGATGCAAACTGCCTTAGCCGTACGTGAAACGGTAACTAAATTACTTGATGTGATCGTTTATATTTTAGTTTATTTTACCGCTATGGTAGTGACCATGGGCAGTGCCGATATGCGTTTGATGATCCCAATGTTAGTGTGGTTAGTGCTATACATGGTGATACAAACGTTGTTATTACCACGTTTGAAAAAGTCTCTACCGAGCAAGCTGATGCCCGTTCATTAATGACCGGCAGAATTGTTGATAGTTATACCAATATTTCAACCGTTAAGTTATTTGCCCATACCGATAAAGAAGCGGAATACGCTAAACAAAGCATGACGGGGTTTTTAAGCTCGGTTTATCGCCAAATGCGTTTAGTTACCTTAATTAACTTTAGCGTGCAATTTATTAATTATTTGCTGTTTTTTAGTGTTGCAGCGTTAGCTATTTGGCTATGGCAAGCGAATGCGATCACCATAGGGGCAATTGCCATCGCCATGAGTTTAGCACTTAGGCTAAATGGTTTATCACAATGGATCATGTGGGAAATTAGCTCGTTATCAGAAAATATAGGTACCGTGGCTGACGGTATTAATACCTTGTCGGTTGATACTGAAATAGAAGATATTAAAAACGCCAACGACTTAACCGTATCAAACGGTGAAATTAATTTTAATGACGTAACTTTTTAATTACGGTGAAAAAGCGGCAGTTATTGATAACTTAAACTTACACATAAAAGCCGGAGAAAAAGTGGGTTTAGTAGGGCGCTCTGGTGCAGGTAAATCAACCTTAGTGAATTTATTAATGCGTTTTTATGATGTTGAAAAAGGCACTATTATTATTGACGGCCAAGATATCAGCCAAGTAAAACAAGACTCGTTACGTGAATATATTGGCATGGTGACACAAGATACCTCATTGTTACATCGCTCAGTTAAAGAAAATATTTTATACGGCAAACCTGATGCCACCGATGAAGAATTAGCAACCGCTATTGAGCAATCAGAAGCAGGGCGCTTTATTGATGACTTAACCGACCCTCATGGCAATAAAGGCTTAGATGCACAAGTAGGCGAGCGTGGTGTTAAGTTATCGGGTGGTCAACGTCAACGTATTGCTATTGCCCGAGTGTTATTAAAAAATGCCCCTATTTTATTATTAGATGAAGCCACCTCAGCGCTTGATTCCGAAGTAGAAGCTGCCATTCAAACCAGCCTTTATAAATTAATGGAAGGAAAAACCGTTATCGCCATTGCTCACCGTTTATCGACCATTGCCGCAATGGACAGACTGATTGTGTTAGACGAAGGTAAAATTGTTGAGCAGGGCACTCACCAAGAACTTATCGCCTCTGGTGGTATTTATGCACAATTATGGCAACATCAAACTGGCGGTTTTTTAGGAGTGGATTAATTTTGATTAGATTTAGTCGCTTAAAGGGGGAACTGCGTTTTAGAAGTTAATGTTCTTAGTTAATCTAATCGGGAATTTTGTAGTAATAATCGATTGTAGAATTAGATAACCAAAGTACTTTTGAATGACCGCTATGCCACCATTGCGGACATTCACCTTTGAAATATTTACGATCACTTTGTGCGCAGTGGAGATATTAGTATAAAAAAATCATCAATACTTTTTCTAATGCGTTATTATCTAAATATATTATTCCAAGATACTGAAAGTAATGCCTGCTCCTAATACCATTTTTATTGATACAAATATTTTCCGTGGTGTTGGTTTTAACTTTTCTGCAGCACGAATCGAAGCCATTAAAGAGGTAGCGAAGCGTTCAAAAATCACTTTAATAATTCCAAAGCCCGTAGAAATTGAAATTAAACGACACATGCATAACATGGCATCAGAGAATGTCTCAGCCCTAAAAGCGGTAAACTCGAAATCGTTCCTTTTAAAAAAAATGATTTGCTGGCCTCTAAATATATATACTGCAAAAGAGCTAATTGATGAGTTGTATAAAGGGCTTCTAGCTGACTATGATGAATTTTTAGCGTTGTTTGAAGTAGTAAGGCTGGATTATAATAAGTTAGACATGACAAATGTTATGCGTTGCTGGGAATTTCATGAACCACCATTTTCAGAAAAGAAACCAAATGAATTTATTGATGCAATATCTTTATCAATAATACAGCAATATCAAAAATCAATTAGATCTAGAGTCGCCATTATTTCAGGTGATGGTGATTTAAAAAGTGCTTGTGAGCTATCTTCAGAGCTGGTCTATTACGAAAATATTTTGGCCTTTTCTGAGTCGCATAACCCTGATGTAAATCGAATTATCAGCATTAAAAGAGCTCTATCGCGAAGTTCTGATATAACACAAGCAATTCATTGCACTTTTTTAAAGCATAAATTTAACTATGAATTTGGATGGGATGCACACATAAGTGACCTTGAAATTAAAAGCAAGTACTCCTCTTTAAATGAATTTTATGTGCTTTCATATAGCCCCACCGGATGTACTGCTGTTTTTTCTGGGAACCTTTCTATTAAATTTGAGGTTTCTTATCAGGACATTGAAATAAACGACATTGAACTTGATAGACCCCAATTGATTGAAAAATCATGGGACACTTCAGTAGCAGTGTCAGGTGCAATAACTTTTAGTATGGATGAAAAATATGAAAGAGTTGTCGATTTAATCGATTTAAAATTTGATATAGATGAATACACACTTCCATAATGTATGTTTATCAGGGTTCATTAAATTAATGAAACCGTTTTTTTATGCTGGTTACCCGTATGTCTTAGGTGGATGTTATCCATACAAAATGTAATCTAAATGAACTTTAAACCTCAATCAGAAAATGTCAGCAATGTGGCAATAGTTAACATTAAAAGAAGGAACTCCTACGGCAGCAATGAGCTTGCTGAAGACATAGGCATATATTATCTATTTTTTATTGGTAGAGTTGGTAACTCAGCCATTAAAGTTCTCACTTTATACTTTTTCGTTAATGATCGAAGCTCCGGCATATTCATAACTGGTGTAATGCATGTGTCGTATAAATAAAATATTGTCCGATAAAGTTGGTTATGCGACAATGCCGCATAAATCACTAATTGTCTGATAAAGCTTCTTATGCGACAAAATCATACTGAAAAAGAGCTAGTCCTAAATTTCGTAAGTTCTGCCAATAAACCTATAACCATAAGTGAAATAAAAACAGCTACAGATTTTCAAGTTGACAACCGTACAGTACAACGGTGGTTAAATAGCGCAGCTAAACAGGGGCTAATTTTAATAACGGGCGAGCGAAAGGCTCGTAAATATGTAAGCGTACCCGAAAAAAGTAAACCTACCTTCAAATTCTTAGAAGGTTTACCAAGCTCAAAACAACAAGAACTGTTAAATATGTTGCGTACTTTGTGGACGCACAACTCGACAGCACTTGAGGGGAATACGCTAAACTTAGGTGAAACACAGTTTATATTAAGTGAAGGCTTAACTGTATCAGGTAAGCCTTTAAAAGATCATAAAGAAGTAATGGGGCACGCTTCAGCTATCGACTTGCTTTACGGTATGATTAGTAGTGAACTCACTGTAAGTAAAATCAAACTGTTACATAAAGCTGTTCAAACTGACGTTACTTTCGATATAGATAAACCTTATGGTGATTTCAAGGTAGTTCCTAATGGAACCTACTTATTGCTTAGTGATAACTCAAGTGTATACCATGCGTACTCTCGACCATTTGATGTACCAAAACTTGTATTTGGCTTAGTAGAATACATTGAGTCGTGTAAGCCTGATAGTATTGATGAAGCGATCACTATGTATGCAAAAGCGCATTTGATCTTTGGACAGATACACCCATTCTGGGACGGAAATGGACGTATTGCTCGCTTAATAGCTAACCTTATTTTACTAAGAGCAGGTTACGCCCCTCTTGTTATACCTGCTACACGTAGGCTGGATTATATCGCTATTCTTTCTAAATATAGCGCTGAACATAAAGCTCTAGTATTGGTGAACCGCTTTACCACGCGGGGGACGAACTTGAAGCTTTCATTTATTTTTGTAAAGAATGCTACCAAGAGACAATAAATATTATCAACAGCATTAAATAACCTGAATTCGGTTTAAGCCATTTTGCTCAATAACACTATTTAAGCGCCTATCTACGTTATTTTTCCTTCTAATAGCCAGCTATTAATGCGAAAAAAACCTTGATATCCACTTAAATTTCATCATTGAATCTAAGATAAACTAGGTGCAACAAAATAAGTACGTGAATTTTAAAATTATTTATTATAAATCAGACTATTACAAAACCCATCAAACCGAGTTCAGGTTAAATAGATAATAAAAATTGTTAATAACTTAATCTCAAGACAATAACACCGACAAAAGCGGTGGTTAAGCCAATAAGCTCTTGGCGGGTAAATGAGTCTTTTAAAACCATGCGTGAGTACAGCAGAATAATTAAAATATTCATGCCAGAAATTGCCGAAACTAAGCCGGTGGTGCCAGTGGCAAAAGCGGATATGAGGGAAAAACATTCCCGCGACATTGGTTAAGCCAATAAATAAGCCTGCAGAAAAGGTTTTTATGCCAGACCAATGGGCTTGAAGATCGTTATTTTTACTGCTCTCAGGAAGTTCCTGCTTACGGCTTGTTAACCAGCTTATGGCAAATAACAAACTACCAAAACTAAACATAGCCGTTAAGGTTGCGAAGGTATCAGCTTCAAGGCGAGTGGATTGTTTACTTAATAAATCATTAAATGAAAAGAAAAGGGCAGCAAGTAAGCCCCATTGTGCGCCTTGTAAATTGTTTATCGAAATATCATTGGAATAGCGAATGATATACAAGCCAATAAAAATAATACAAAACCCGAACAATTGCAGAGTTGTTAAGGTTTCTTGCCATAACAAAAATGCAAATACCAGCACAAATAGCGGGGTTAAGCCTGACAAAATACTGATAATAGCGGTTTTGCCAACTGAAAAGCCTTTGTGTAAAAAAGCATTGCCGGCAAAAGAGCCAATCCCTAATGCTAAACCAACCGCAACATCTGGCCAGCCGTACCATTGCTGTTCAAATATAATCATACCTGACAAGCTGATGATAAAGCCGACAAAAAAAACACCAAACAATAATAAGTTACGATTAATTTTTTCCTGTGATGTCCATTGATACATTATTCCTCGGATGCCAAAAAATAAGCTAGCGAGTAATGCAAAAACTATCCACATAATGAAAGGAGCCTTTAATAATAAAATGAAGCTGTTTGAAGTTTAAACACAGGTAAATTTAACTAAGATTTGTGCTTAAAATATTGTTAGAAAAAACAAGCCCATTATAGCTAACTTGAGCTGGGAATAACACTTGCTTTCTCGCCACTGTTTTTAAGTACTAGGAGGGAATTTGATGTGATCGTTTTGCAAAAAAAGGCAAACGCTCTGGTTTATTCTTCAACAAAGTTTGGCATCACGCCACTGCGGCTATGTTCAAATACTAATGAGGTTTCAACGGTGGTTACTTCATCACGTGAGGTGATCGCTTCAAAAACAAATTGGCGTAAATGTTCGCTGTCTTTTACCGACATATGAATAAAATAATCATAACTACCACCCATATGATACAGGCTGATAATTTCAGGTAGCTTTAATAAGTCATCACGTAGCTGATTAACAATTTCTTCAGAGTAAGGTTGTAAGCGAATAGCGGCAATGGCTTCAATATTACCGCCGATATTTTTAAAGTTAATATCAACAAAGGCGCTTTTGATCACACCTTTTTGTTTCATACGTTTAACCCGCTCTAAACAGGTAGAAGGCGCAATGCCAATTTCTGCGGCCAGATCTTTATTGGTGATATCGGCATTTTTATATAAAACCGTCAGTAGTTTTAAATCGACATCATCTAATTTTTTCATGGCAAACCTTATGAGATAAACTAATCTTTAATCGTGAAAAGCTATTTTTACCTTTTTACACTCAGTAAACAATAAGAAAATTATTTACTTACCGTAGAATTTTTTTACGGAAAAGGTTTTTAAAAACGAATTTTTGACATATTATGTCTGGGATGTTGCTACGCTTTATTTTTTATTATTAATGCACCATCATTTACGCAATCATATTAACAAAACCAAAGTTATTTAACCTGAACTCGGGATAAGAAATTAGCTAACAATATGAAATAAATATACTTTATGATATTTCACATATTCTAGCTTGATGTTTTTTCTTAGTACAAGGCAAATTTAAGCGCCAATAGCGAGCCTCGGCTTTAGTTCAAACGTCGCTCTACCTTCCCCATCCATGGGGGCGTATTGTAATTAAATTTAACGCAGTAATAAGGAAAAACAGCTGCTAGAAAGCAAGTTGTTATCCCGAGTTCAGGTTATTTATTATTTTAACGAGGATTTATGCCAGTAAAAGCAATACAAGATTTTTAAAATTGGAAGCCGCTAGCGGTATTATTCTAATGTTTGCGGCTGTAGCTGCCATGGTGTTAGCTAATTCAACATTTGCTCCTTGGTACGACATGCTTTTAGATGTACCGGTGCAAATATCGATTGGCAGTTTTGAAATAGCCAAACCATTGTTGTTATGGATTAACGATGGCTTAATGGCGCTGTTTTCTTTTTTAGTGGGGTTAGAGCTAAAGCGTGAATTTATCGAAGGTGATTTATCTCAGCCTGGGCAAATTACCTTACCAGCGGTTGGTGCTATTGGCGGTATGATCGTACCGGCTTTGTGTTATGCCGCCTTAAATTATGATAATCCTGAAGCTCTCCGTGGTTGGGCAATTCCTACGGCAACCGATATTGCTTTTGCTTTAGGTATTTTATCTATTATTGGTTCAAAAGTTCCGCTGCAATTAAAAGTATTTTTAACCTCATTAGCTATTTTTGATGACTTAGGTGCGATTATTATCATCGCATTATTTTACACGGAGCAATTATCGTTAACTTCTTTGGTGGTTTCGGCGGTTGTACTTGTTACGTTAACCATTTTAAATCGAGCTAATGTTACTAGCACTTCACCTTATATTTTCTTTGGTGTTGTTTTATGGATTGCGGTTTTAAAATCAGGCGTACATGCCACCTTAGCTGGTGTGGTGCTGGCGTTATTTATTCCAATAAAAGGCAAAGCAGGCGAGCCTTCACCATTAAAATCGTTAGAGCATAATTTACATTCGATGGTGGCATTTATTGTTTACCCATATTTGCGTTTGCCAATGCCGGTATTAACTTTACCAATGTTGGTCTTGATCAAGTGTTAGCGCCTGTACCGTTAGGAATAATTTTAGGCTTAATAGTGGGTAAACAGTTAGGTGTTTTTGGCTTTTGTTTTATTGCCATTAAACTAGGTTTTGCGCAATTACCTGAGCGGGTTAATTGGCAGTTGTTGTATGGTGCCGCCTTATTATGTGGGGTTGGTTTTACCATGAGTTTATTTATTGGCTCGTTGGCTTTTGAACAAACGGCTGAAAATTTAGTGTTTCAAGATCGTTTAGGTATTGTTATTGGCTCTTTAATTTCAGGTATTTTAGGATACTTACTGATTAAAAATGGTGTTAATAAACAGCCTAAATAAACTTATTTAACAAGCGAATAGTTAATATAACCATAACGACGATGCATCCATCGTCGTTTTTGTTTAAAATGCCGGACAATATTACATAACCCGTTATTTTTGTTTTTCAGGTTTATAAATCTCAGTATATGCAATTATCATCTTTTGAAAATAATGTAACTCAGCCAAAAGTTCATCAGGTTGATGACTTGATCAAATTGTTTGAGCGAACATTTTATGCCGACTTTAATACCAAAGTAGTAAAAGGCGATGATGAACCTATTTATATACCGGCAAATGAACAATGTCCTTATCATCAAATTATTTTTGCTCATGGTTTTTATGCCAGTGCCTTACATGAAATTGCCCATTGGTGTTTAGCGGGACCCAAGCGCAGATTATTAGAAGATTTTGGTTATTGGTATTTACCTGATGGCAGAAATTCCGAACAACAAGCGAAATTTGAGCAAGCAGAAATTAAACCGCAAGCCATTGAATGGGCTTTATCGGTGGCTTGTGGTAAAGGGTTCGATGTGTCGGTTGATAACTTAAATGGTGAAGCCGAGCCAGATCGTTTTGCCTTTAAAGCAAAAGTATGGCAACAAGTACAAGTTTATTTAAGCCAAGGTTTTCCGCCACAAGCACAGCAACTAATACAAGCATTAGCTGAGTATTATCATGTACATTTACCCTTAACGTTAGCTTCATTTCAATATGACGGACAAATAAAATTACAAGCTAATTTTGCTGCACATGTGGAGCCATCAGTGTATGCCTAAGAGTTTGTTTCAATGGCGAACGGTGATGTTTGTGTTATTAAAGCTAAGTGGTGGTATTTAAAATGAGCAAAAAATTTAAATTAGGGTTAATTATTAATCCTATTGCCGGCATTGGTGGCAGTGTTGCATTAAAAGGTAGTGACGGTGAAAATACCTTGTCACAAGCTTTAGCATTAGGGGCGCAGCCACAAGCGAATAAACGGGCGGCTTTAGCGCTTAGTGTGTTATTGCCATATCAAGCAGATATCGAAGTTTATACCGTTAATGGCGCAATGGGAGCTGATTGTGCCAATGGTTTAGGTTTTAATACCAAGGTGGTTTATGACACCGCAGCTGATTCAGAAAAAATTCATCATCAACAACCCCAGAAGATACCGAAGCAGCAGTTCAAGCGTTAGTGGCTGAGCATGTTGATATTATTCTGTTTGCTGGAGGGGATGGCACCGCGCGCAATGTTTGTCAGCAAGTTAGTAACTTATTAAGCCAAATACCAGTATTAGGTATTCCAGCGGGTTGTAAAATTCATTCAGGGGTTTATGCCGTTACACCAAAAGCGGCAGGGCGTGTGATTGAATTAATGGTGAGTAATCAACTTGTGTCGTTAATGACGGCGGATGTCATGGATATTGATGAAGGCTTAGTGCGACAAGGCATTGTTAAAGCGAAACGCTTTGGTGAAATGACGATTCCTAGCGAGTTACGTTATATACAAGCGGTAAAATCAGGCGGTAAAGAGTCGGATGAATTAGTACTGCAAGATATTGCTGCTGATGTTATTGATAACATGGATGATGAAATATTTATTATAGGCTCGGGCTCAACAACTGAATTTATTATGACTGAGCTAGCGTTAGACAATACCTTGTTAGGGGTAGATATTATTCAGCATCAAGCCGTGTTGTTTCATGATATTACCGAAGCTAAGTTATGGCAGTTTTTAACTGAGCAACAACAAAAAAATCCACAACAAGAAATTAAATTAGTGATCACCTTAATTGGTGGTCAGGGGCATATTATTGGCCGTGGTAATCAACAATTAAGCCCACGTATTTTACGGTTAATTGGTAAAGAAAATATTATTATTGTGGCGACAAAAACGAAATTATTGGCCTTAAATGAAAAACCATTAATTGTTGATAGCGGTGATGAAGCCCTTGATCAAGAGTTATCAGGTTTTATGCCGATCACTACTGGCTATCACGACCAAGTCTTGTATCCGGTGGCTTCGCCGCAATAATCTGAACTCAGGATAAATAACAAAAATTTTTAAGCAATTGCTAGCAGCATTATTAGCGTTATTACGACATTAATAACCAAACACAACTTATTAGGACAAACATGACTTTTACAACATTAACCGACTTATATCAGCATTTTGATGAATTAGTTGCGCAAGATGCCGACGCTGATATTTTATTTGCCAGTAGTTATTTACGTGGTTTTATTGCTTTAGCAGGCAGTGAATTTGGCGATGAGTCGCAACCGTTAAGCCAAGCGTTAGCTGACAATATTAGTGATAAAGTCCATCAAGCACGAGCAGAGTTATCACCTGATGATCGCAACTTAGTTAAGCAGTATTGGCAGTCGTTAGCCGAAAAATTTACTGCCTAAAGTTATTCAAAGTACTTCAAGCGTAGCTAATTAACTCACTTTACGTTTGATCAAATCGCGAATAACAAACCGATTAGGCGCTAAATTAAACAGCATTTTATTATCAACAGGATAAGGTGCGCCGGTTAGATCGGCAGCCAAAATGTCAGCTAATAATGGCGCAGAGCACAAACCTCGTGCCCCTAAACCAGATAACACGTATAAATTTTTATAGTGAGGCGCAGGGGTTTTATATCGCCAATTTTTATCTTTACTTAAATGGGCATATTCACTTTTATGTTCATTCAGTTTTGGCATAAAGCCCACCATTGGCAGGTGATCTGGTGTCATACAACGTAATCTAGCTTTACTGGTATGAATATCTTCAGTTTGCCATGTGGCCAGCTCTGGTAGGCAAGTTTGTAACATCTTCAAGTTAAATTCATCTTCAGCTGCTTTCACCGTAATATCAAAGGTATCTTTTTCGAAAGTGGCGCCTATGCATTGCACGTTTTTATGAGCAGGTGTTAAATAACCTTTATGACAAATAACCGTGGATAAGTTTGCTAATGCGTTATTTGCTTTCATATTACTGACTTGGCCACGAACTGAACTAAAAGGCAGTTGATTAACAATATTTAATTTAGCGGTTTCAGCGCCACCACAAACAATTAAAGTACTTGCCGTAACTTGCCCTTGTGATGTGGTTAATTGCCATTGCTCGTTAGCTAATTGCTCTATTTGATTAACTTTTACGCCGGTTTCAATTTTTAAGCGATTGGTGTGACTGGCAGCTTTTAGTAATGCCTGTACTAATTCAGGCGGTGATATCCAGCCTGCGTTTGGCATAAATAAGCCACCGTGTTTTAGTGGGATTTTGGCAATGGCAGATGCTTGCTGTGCATCAATGCTGGTGATCAGGTTCTGATCCCAAGCGTTTAATTGTTCAAATTGTTGCTGGCGTTTAACTAATGCATCTTTGTAAGAAATTTCTAATAAACCACACCAGTCATGAGCAAAATGAAAGCCGTCGGCTAATAATTCATCATAAAGTTCCCGGGCGCGCCAAAAAGCTTGTTGATAAAATAAGCTGATATCGTCTTGCTGCTGATGTAATAACAGAAATAAAGCACCAATGGTATTACTTGAAGCGCCTTGCGCGACTTTATTGTCTTGGCAATATAACACCACTTTAATACCTTGTTTGGTTAAAGCATAAGCGGCACAAGCGGAAGCAATACCACCACCAATAATGACGGCGTGCATCGGCTTGGTTATTTTGGGGCGAAGTTGATAGCCTTTACCAAACTTTTCACTTTGCTGGAAAAGTGCTACTAAAGTTTCTCGTTTTTTACCGTCGGTTATTTTTTTACTCACCCTAAAACCAACCTCTTTTAGTTGCCTACGAACACTGCCGGCAATGGTAAAGGTGGCTAAACTTGCTTGTTCTTTTGAAAGTCGGGCAATTTCTTGAAATAACGCTGGTGTCCACATATCAGGATTTTGTGCTGGCGAAAAACCATCAAGATACCAAGCATCTACTATCCCGTGTTTATTTGATTTTACCGTGGCAAGGCCAAGGGTAGCATCTGAAAAAATTAAGGTTAGGCTAACTTTACCAGCTAAAAAATTTAGTTTGATAGTTTCATTCGGCTGAGGAGATTCAGGGTATTGCTCTAAAAGTAGCGACACCTGTTCAGCTAGCTCGGGCCAAATGGTTAATGATTGTTTAATTTGTGCTTTTGTTAAGGGTAATTTTTCAACACTGATAAAATGCAAATTTGTTATTTGACAAGGTGCTGCGGCCAGTGCTTTTTTTCAGCAATATTTTGATAAAGCGCTAAAGTTAATAAAAAGTTTAAGCCGGTACCAAAGCCCGTTTCAGCAATAGTGAATAATTTTTGTTCAGCCTGTAACCGTTGTTGCAAATTGTTACTATTAATGAACACTTGTACACTTTGTCGACAACCATCAACAGTATCAAAATAAATATCATTAAATGTGGTGGAATAGGGACTACCATCTTTTTGGAAAAGTACTTTATTTTCTATGCTCACGAGAATGTCATCAAAATTTAAACTTCAGTAATTATCATGTATTATGTTACGCACTTATGGGGATAACTGCTAGCCAGAAACATTATTCAGTGTACAAGTGTTCACTGGATAGACCAGTTTGAGGTGCAAAAGCCGTTATCATACGCTCGATTTTATAAAATTACGATGGTTTGAAAATGAAACGTGTTGTTATCACTGGTTTAGGAATTGTCTCAAGTATTGGTAATGATGCTGATGAAGTATTAGCATCATTAAAAACTGGACGTTCTGGTATTTCTCGCGCAGAGAGCTTTGCTGAGTATGGTTTACGTAGTCAAGTTTGGGGTAAACCAAACATTGATGTTAAAGAACATATTGACCGTAAAGCGTTACGCTTTATGGGCGAAGCGTCTGCTTATTCTTATATTGCTATGCAACAAGCAATTGAAGATTCAAAATTAACTCCTGAGCAAGTGTCAAATATCCGCACGGGTATTGTTGCTGGCTCTGGTGGTGCATCTTCAGAAAACATTGTTTTATCAGCTGATACTTTACGTGAAAAAGGCGTAAAACGCGTTGGCCCTTATGCAGTTCCAAAAACAATGTCGAGCACAGTATCTGCTTGTTTAGCTACACCATTTAAAATTCTTGGTGTTAACTACTCGATCAGTTCAGCGTGTGCTACAAGTGCTCACTGTATTGGTAATGCCGCTGAATTAATTCAATTAGGCAAACAAGATGTTGTTTTTGCTGGTGGCGGTGAAGAAGTTCATTGGTCATTAGCCATGATGTTTGATGGCATGGGCGCTTTATCTTCTAAATACAATGACAGCCCTGAAACGGCTTCTCGTACTTATGATGCTGATCGTGATGGTTTTGTTATCTCTGGCGGCGGCGGTATGGTTGTTGTTGAAGAATTAGAACATGCTTTAGCGCGTGGTGCGCATATTTATGCTGAAGTTGTTGGCTACGGTGCAACATCAGATGGCTACGATATGGTAGCGCCATCAGGTGAAGGTGCTGTTCGTTGTATGCAAATGGCTATGCAAGGTGTTGAAGGTGATGTTGATTACTTAAATACCCACGGCACATCAACACCGGTTGGTGATGTTAAAGAATTAGGTGCAATTCAAGAAGTATTTGGTGAAAAATCACCGGCTATTTCTGCAACTAAAGCAATGACCGGCCATGCCTTAGGTGCAGCTGGTGTTCATGAAGCGATTTATACCTTGTTAATGATGGAAAATAACTTTATTTGTCCGTCTGTTAACATTAGTACGCTAGATGAAAAAGCCGAAGGTTTAGACATTGTTACTGAAACTCGCGACGCTGAAATTAACTTAGCTATGTCAAACAGTTTTGGTTTTGGTGGTACAAACGCAACCTTATTGCTTAAAAAATATAAATAATTATTTCTAACTCATTATTTTAGAGTAATTATTAGCAGCCATTAGTTGAATACTAATGGCTGCTTTTTTTTAATAACAAGTTAAAGTCAAAATTATATTTTTTTAATTGTTGATTAAATACTTTTGAATAAATTTTTATATTTACATCTTGCCAGTATTTCCCTTCAAGGTAGGGTTCAATTTTATCTATATTATTTTTATCGGCTAAAATGTAAGGGGTGGTAAAGGTAGGCGGCTCGGAAACTGACAGCGGTATGCCATGGGTTATGTCATGAAAAAGTATTAATGCCCAAACACCAATAAAGTGATTACTACCTAAACTAAAAGCTATTTTTTCTTGTTGTATTGCTATAAAACCTGCTTTTGTCCAATCGACTGCTGCTATATCTGGATGCTCTTGGTGGGGAGCTTTTCTGTATAAATTTTATTAACCGTGAGAGCTATATCAGTATTGGCGGCCCAAATAGCGTCTATCTGCTCGTGCCGTTTGATCAGTTGTTTAGTCATCCGTTTTGTTGTTTGTTCATCCCAATTACTGTGCACAAGCTGAAGGAAATCGACATCAGGGTTAGTTTTTATTACTTGTTTTAACCCTGCATCTCTTAACCTTGACGCTTCAAATACATTGTTACCACCAATTGCTGCTAACTTTACTTGTTTATTTGGTACTTTGTTTCTTCTATATTCAATTAATTTTTGCGCTAACACTTGTCCCGAACTCAGGTCATCAGAAAGTATTTGAGCAAACCAGTATTTATAATTTTGTTGAGGTGTGCCTACTTGTTTTTGTTCCAGCCGAGGGACGCCGGTTGAAAGGGTAATTAATGGTATTTTATGTTTTTCAACTAACGCTAATAATGGCTGGGCATTGTTATTTCTAAATACGGAAATAATATAGTCAGGTTTATTATTAGAGTTAATCAACGCTTGCGCTAACGGTACAATTAAAAAACGGTTGTTATGTTCGGGGTGGTGAAAGCTAATGGTTAAGTTTAGCTGTTTAGCGACCGCAGGTAAGGGAGCTAAAAGATTTTTCCAGTATGAGCTTGTTTCTGGCGCAGGCCCGATATAAGCAACATGCGCAGTTTTTGCCATTAGGTTAAATGATATCAATAAGAGGCAAACAATAATTCTTGCAATAATCTTTACTCTAGTATGACAATCATAACTAAAGCGTAGTTGATAATTTACTTTAGTTAAAGAAAATTAGTGCACAATAAATAACCTGAACTTTGATAATAACTTGTATTCAAGCTGCTGTTTTTCCTTATTACTGTGTTAAATTTGAGTACAATACGCCCCCATGGATGGGGAAGGTAGAGCGACGTTTGAACCAAAGCCGAGGCTCGCTATTGACGCTCAAAATTGCCTTGTACTAAGAAAAAAAATACGTACTTCATATTGTTCGCTAATTTCGTATCTCGAGTTCGGGTTAGATAGAAAATTATTTTGTTATGCTAATTAGTACTAGCAAAGATAAAACTAAGCTTTATTTCCTTTATGGCTTAGCTAAAATAGCCGCCACTTACTTATTCGTATATTTGAGCTTTAATGAATATTTTTTATGATGAAAATATGCCATTTGCAAAAGAGTTTTTTGGCGACTTTTTTGGCGAGCAAACGCAATTAACGGCATTTAATGGTCGAACTTTAACGGCAGATGAAGTTGCTTGTGCCGATGTTTTATTAGTACGTTCGGTTACTAAGGTTAATCAAGCGTTATTAGCGCAAAAAAAAACTTAGCCTTTGTTGGTACGGCAACGATAGGTGTTGATCATATTGAACAAAGCTACTTATCGTCGCGTGACATTACCTTTACTGCTTCACCAGGCTGTAATGCCATTTCGGTGGCCGAATATGTGTTAAGTTCGTTGGTGATCTTATCGGAGAAATATAACTTTTCATTAAAAGACAAAACCGTTGGTATTATTGGTGGTGGTAATACCGGTACACGCACCAGTGAAAAATTTAAAGCGCTAGGTATTGATTATAAAATTTGTGATCCACTTTTAGCCGAACAGGGTGATAGCAGAGAATTTGTGACCATTGAAGAGATTTTGTCTTGCGACATTATTTCTTTACATGTGCCATTAACCCGTACTGGTGAGCACCCAACCTATCATTTACTCAATGAAGAAAGGTTAAAACAATTAAAGCCAGAGCAAATATTGATTAATGCTTGTCGTGGTGAAGTGATCGACAATCAAGCGTTATTAGCGTTAAAGCAAGATGGTTATGAAACTAAGTTAGTGTTAGATGTTTGGGAAAATGAACCAAATATCTTAATGCCACTTATTGAATATGCAGAAATAGCCAGTGCTCATATTGCCGGTTATAGCCTAGAAGGGAAGTCACGTGGCACTGAAATGTTATATCAAGCTTTGTGTCGTAAGTTCGAAAAACAATCACAAAAAGCTTAACAAACTTTTTACCTGAACCTGATATTGCAGTTACTAAAATAAATAGCAATTTTAGCGAGATTTTATTAAACCAGACTGTTAAAATGGTTTACGATGTTAGGCGGGATGATGCTATTTTTCGTCAACAAATATCAGACTTCGGTTTTGACCATATTCGAAAAACATATCCTGTTCGCCGAGAGTTTTCATCTTTGAGTATTATTGAAGAGATTGAAAGCGATATCGAAAACAGTATTAATACTAATCAAACTAAGTTACAGCCTTTGTATGAACTTGGTTTTAAACAAACACCATTAGAAGAGGTATAAAGCTCAAATGGCACAGAAATTTGACGTTTGCGTACTTGGCGCAACAGGTTTAGTTGGTAAAACAATCATGGAAATCTTAGAGCAACGTGATTTTCCAATTAATAAACTATATCCATTAGCAAGTGCTCGTTCAGCTGGCGAATTTATTGAATTTAATGGTGAAAGCATTGAAGTATTAGATGCAGACAACTTTGATTTTAGCTTAGCTCAAATTGGTTTCTTTTCTGCTGGTGGTGCTACTTCAGCTAAATTTGCGCCAATTGCTGGTGAAGCCGGTTGTATTGTTATTGATAACACTTGAATTCCGTTACGAAGACGATATTCCATTAGTGGTACCAGAAGTAAACCCAGGTGCTTTAGCGGATTACCGTAACCGCAATATTATTGCTAACCCTAACTGTTCAACTATTCAAATGTTAGTGGCATTAAAACCAATTCAAGATGCTGTTGGTATTTCACGTATTAACGTATGTACTTATCAGTCAGTATCTGGTGGCGGTAAAGAAGCAATGGATGAATTAGCAACACAAACAGCTGATTTATTACAAGGCAATCCGGCTGAGCCGAAGAACTTTTCTCGTCAAATCGCGTTTAACGTGATCCCTCAAATTGATGTTTTCTTAGAAAATGGTTACACCAAAGAAGAAATGAAAATGGTATGGGAAACTAAGAAAATTTTTGGTGACGACACTATTTTAGTTAACCCAACAGCGGTACGTGTACCTGTATTTTTTGGTCATGCTGAAGCGTTACACATTGAAACTAAATCGCCAATTTCAGCGGAAGAAGTTAAAGCGTTATTAAAAGAAGCTGATGGTGTGATTTTATGTGAAAACGATGCTGACTTCCCAACTCAAATTGGTGAAGCAAGTGGTCAAGACGCTACTTATGTTGGTCGTGTTCGCGATGATATCAGCCATGAAAATGGGGTTAACCTATGGATTGTTGCTGACAACGTTCGTAAAGGCGCGGCAACTAACTCAGTTCAAATCGGTGAATTGTTAATTAAAGAATACCTTTCATAATAAATTTTAACTTTTTATTTAGTTAGAATTTAATTAAAGTAGATCAGAAATGAGTCGACATAGTAGTGGCGGCTTGTTTCTGATTTTTATTTTTAGCGAATGAATAATTTTATCTTGCAATCAACTTGGTATTATTACCGAGTTGGAATAAACTTTGCAATTTAAAAAATTGCTAGTCAAAAAGCCAAATTATTGACAATAATGATAAAACTTAGGAAGCCTTAATGCAACGATTGTTACGCCTGTGTATTTTACGGGTAATTTTAATAAGCATTGTCACTTTTATACCTGCTAGTTATGCTGCTGAACAGGCCGGTATTAGTATACGTGGCCCAAAATCTTCCGATGCTTTTCCTTATGATCAGTATGGCCCGCTAACCAATAAAGATACTCTTTGGAATATTGCTTTAAAAGTACGCCCAGATCCACGCTTAACCGTGTATCAAGTGATGACGGCTTTATTTCAACAAAACCCGCAAGCTTTTCAAGATAATAATTTAAATCACCTAGTTAACGGCCAATATTTAAAAATACCTAGTATTGAGCAAATGCGCTCAATTAACCCAACTAGTGCCAAACAAAAGTCAGAAGTTGATGATACGGTTTGGGAAAAGAAAGTTAAAAGTGCTGTTGTTGCGAAAAAAGAACAAATTAAACCAGAAGAAATATCGGTTAAGAAAAAAGACTTAGACGCGGCTAAATCAGAAATAAATGAGCAATTAAAAACTATCGACGAAACACAAGAGAAGCGTTTATCGACGATTCAAAATGATGTAGCTGACTCTATTGATGGTTTACAAGCCTTATTGCAAGAAAATGAAGGCTTAAAAAATCGCTTAACTAATTTTGATAAACAATTGAATGTTATGCAAAATGAAGTGGCAAAAAGCGAAGAAATTAAGTTACAAATGGATAATTTGTTAACTAATCAACAAGCCTTATTAGAAAAAGCTAACGCACGCGAGCAAGAATTATTACTAGCTAAGCAACAAGCTGAGCTGGAACGGCAAAACTTTGCCAACAGTCCTTGGATGACAGGGATTTTGGCAACCGTACCTGCGATATTACTAATTGGTATCTTTGCATTATTGTTAATGAGAAAAAAATCGCAGCCGGATGATAAAAAGAAACAAGCAGAAGCTGAAAATATTACCGATGAAGATTTAGCATTTCCTGATCCAAAAGAAAGTGGCGCTGATGACCTCTCGTTAGAAAGTAATGAAGCAAAGAGTGATGATGAATTATCACTGGATGATGAGCTTAGTTTAGATGATGAATTATCGCTTGATGATGAGTTGAATTTGGATGATGAATTATCGATTGATCTAGGTGATGAACTTGATGATGATTTAAGTAGTTTAGATGAATTACTTGATGATGATGTGATTCAACTGGATGATGAATTAGATGATGATAGTTTAGATGATCTTGAAGAAATCGCTTTAGATGATGACGATGGCGAAGAGTTAGGATCAACCGAACTTGATCAAGGCGATTTAGATGCCTTATTGTCAGGTTTTGATTCCGATAAGGAAACGGATGAAAGCGAAATATTAGAAGGTGGTGAATTAGATCAAGACGCTTTAGATGCACTTTTAGTTTCTGATGATGAGACAGCAGAGCCTGAAAGTACGTCAGATACATCACAAGACGATATTGATGCGATTTTATCAGGTGAAGATCCTTTAGTTGATGAAAATGATGAGTTAACCGATCCTGACGACATTGATGCTTTATTAGCGGGTGTTGAAGAAGATAATACTCAAGACGACGATAGCCAAAAAGAATTAACAGACCCTGATGATATCGATGCTTTATTAGCAGGTGTTGAGCAAGAAAGTGCTACTGAAGAAAATTCTGAGATAGAAGATGACAGCATCGAAGAAGAAAGTGCCGAAGACGATAGTCAAAAGGAATTAACCGATCCTGATGACATTGATGCCTTATTAGCTGGTGTTGAGCAAGAAAGTGCTACTGAAGAAAGTTCTGAGACAGAAGATGACAGCATCGAAGAAGAAAGTGCCGAAGACGATAGTCAAAAAGAATTAACAGATCCTGACGACATTGATGCTTTATTAGCAGGTGTTGAGCAAGAAAGTGCTGCTGAAGAAAGTTCTGAGACAGAAGAAGACCGCATCGAAGCAGAAAGTGCCGAAGACGATAGTCAAAAAGAATTAACAGACCCTGATGATATCGATGCTTTATTAGCGGGTGTTGAACAAGAAAGCGCTACTGAAGAAAATTCTGAGGAAGAAGCTGAAGTAGACAACAGCATTGAAGAAGAAAGTGCTGAAGACGATAGCCAAAAAGAATTAACCGACCCTGATGATATCGATGCTTTATTAGCGGGTGTTGAGCAGGAAAGTGCTACTGAAGAAAGCTCTGAATCAGAAGAAGCAGCCGAAGACGATAGTCAAAAAGAATTAACCGATCCTGATGATATCGATGCCTTATTAGCAGGTGTTGAACAAGAAAGTGCTACTGAAGAAAGCTCTGAATCAGAATCAGCCGAAGACGATAGCCAAAAAGAATTAACAGACCCTGACGACATTGATGCTTTATTAGCAGGTGTTGAGCAAGAAAGTGCTGCTGAAGAAAGTTCTGAGACAGAAGAAGACCGCATCGAAGCAGAAAGTGCCGAAGACGATAGTCAAAAAGAATTAACTGATCCTGATGACATTGATGCTTTATTAGCGGGGTTTGATACCCCTGATAATATAGAGACAGAGGTTTCTCCATCCGATAAACACAATGAAGAATCTGTTAACACAGATGATAAGTCTTCTTCGCCTCAGCAAGGTCAAAATGCTGAACAAATTGAAAATTTATCTGAAGAACTTATTACGCCATTTTTAGCGATGGATTTTAGTGACATTTCTTCTTCGAATGAATTGCAAGATGATATTGATATCGCTGAAACTGACGAAGTGGAATCGGATGATATAGACATTGATGCCTTATTAGCTGAAATGGGGGATGACTCTGAACTTGATGATGACGCTAGCGAACTTGAAGTTTCAGATATTGATCTAGACGATATCGAAAATATGTTATCGGATGATGAGCTTGATACGTCGGTTGAACAAGCGCCGTCAGCATCTGATGAAATTGACGATAGTTTGTTATCTGAAGAATTTACCGAAGATGATGTTGAATTAGATAATGATGAACCGGCAATAGAATTATCACCTGATTTTACTGATAGTAATGTGTTGGCTGATTTATTAAATGATGGCGAGGCAAAAGCAAAAGAAGACGTTGTTGAAGCTAGTGAAATGAATGATATTCAAGAGCTTGACGATTTAGATTTTGACGAGTTATTAGCAAATATCGAAGAAGAAACTGCCAGTTCAACTACTGATGATCTCGATGAATTTGATATTGGTGATGATATTGACGACGAAGATGAAATCAACGAATTACTTGAACAGCAAGATGCCAAACAAGAAAGTGATTTTGTTTCAGTTGATTCATTATTATCAGACAGTTTAGATATCAATATGGTTGATGAACCTTATGATCAAAAGAAAATTGACGTGGGTTTAGAAGACTTCCCTGAATTTGGTCATAATGGTGACCCTATTGATGTTGATGAAGATGATGAAAACGGGGTTGCTGCTAAATTAGATCTTGCTAAGGTTTATCTTGAAATTGGCGACCTTGAAAATGCGGAAGTGATTTTAATGGACGTGGTTGAAAAAGGTGATGCGCAGCAGCAATACGAAGCCCAACAACTATTAGATAATTTAAAATAGCGTTTTTCCTCAAAAAATTACTGAAAGCCAACGTTTGTCCGTTGGCTTTTTTGTTAAAATTGTAGATAATGCGCCTCCAACTTTGAGGTAGCTATGCGGTATGCATTAGGCGTTGAATACGACGGTAAAAATTATTGTGGCTGGCAACGCCAAAAGAACGTTATCGGTGTTCAGCAACGAATTGAAGAAGCACTGTCAAAAGTTGCTGATGAACCCATTGAAGTTGTTTGCGCCGGCAGAACAGATACTGGTGTTAATGCCACCAATCAAATAATCCATTTTGACACTAATAAAGTTAGAAAAGACATCGCTTGGACATTAGGGGTTAATACTAATTTACCGCTAGATATTGCCATCCGTTGGGTTAAGCCGGTTTCGGATGAATTTCATGCCCGTTTCTCTGCCACTGCTCGTCGCTATCGTTATATTATCAATAATGCACGTTTACGACCGGCTATTTTGGCTTCCGGCGTTAGCTTTTGTCAGCATCCATTAGATGAAAATTTAATGCACCAAGCAGCTCAAGCTTTAGTGGGTAAACATGATTTTACCTCATTTAGAACCGTCCATTGTCAATCTCATTCGCCAGTTCGAACACTCACTCAATGTAATGTTACTCGTCATGGTGATTACATTGTGATTGATGTTAAAGGCAATGCTTTTTTGCACCATATGGTGAGAAATATTGCGGGTAGTTTAATGCGGGTAGGGCAGTCACAAGAAACCGTTGATTGGATTGCACAAGTGCTTGCCGCTAAAAATCGTTGCTTAGCTGGCATGACAGCGCCTGCAGGTGGTTTATATTTTGTTGCCGTTGACTACCCTGACATATTTGAATTACCTAAACATGCCATGGGACCTTTGTTTCTGGCTGATTAATAGAAAAAACCGACAGAGCCGACCAGTTTTTAGTATTCACAATCAACTAAAATATGGTTAAATTCGCGGTTATATTTGTTTTCATTACATAATTGACCTAAAATGCGTACCTCTCCTATTTTGAATCACGTGTTTTTACAAGCTACAGGCTAAAATATACTATGAGCTGGATTGAAAAAATTCTCCCAAAAGCAAAAGCAACTCAAAAACGTAATATCCCAGAAGGCGTTTGGGTTAAATGTACTTCGTGTAGTGCGGTGTTATACCAAGCTGAAGTTGATCGTCAAATGTCGGTTTGTCCAAAATGTGATCATCATATGCGTATTAGTGCGCGTAAACGCATTGAAGGCTTTCTTGATCAGGGTGAACGCCTAGAGCTAGGTGTTGAATTTGAAGCGCAAGATATCTTAAAGTTTAAAGATTCAAAACGTTATAAAGACCGTATAGCGGCTGCCCAAAAAAATACCGGTGAAAAAGATGCCTTAGTGGTAATGAAAGGTGAACTTAAAGGTATGCCTGTGGTAGTTGCAGCTTTTGAATTTGCCTTTTTAGGTGGTTCGATGGCATCTGTGGTTGGTGCTCGTTTTGTTGCTGGCGTTGAGTATTGTTTGAAGCATAACTTACCATTTGTTTGTTTTTCAGCAAGTGGCGGTGCCCGTATGCAAGAAGCTTTATTTTCATTAATGCAAATGGCTAAGACCAGTGCAGCATTAGCGAAAATGAGCGAAAAAGGTTTACCTTATATTTCGGTATTAACTGATCCAACAATGGGTGGTGTTTCTGCCAGTTTGGCAATGTTAGGTGACTTAAACGTTGCTGAGCCAAAAGCCTTAATTGGTTTTGCCGGTCCTCGTGTTATTGAGCAAACCGTACGTGAAAAATTACCTGAAGGTTTCCAACGCAGTGAGTTTTTATTAGAAAAAGGGGCTATTGACTTAATTGTTGATCGTCGTGATATGCGTGACACTTTAGCGCGTAATATTTCTAAACTGATGGGACTTCCTTTAAGCGCAGCTTAAGTATGACAATATCATCTCAAAGCCATTCAGTTGAGCGTACGCTTGATGAATGGCTTTCTTATTTAGAAAACATTCATAGTACTGAAATTGATTTAGGCTTAACCCGTATTGGTAAAGTAGCTCAGCGGTTAGCAATTGATTTTAGTTTTGCGAAAGTGATCACGGTTGCCGGTACTAATGGTAAAGGTACAACCTGCGCTTTTTTAGAGAATGCTTTTTTACTGGAAGGGAAATCCGTTGCCGTTTATTCATCGCCGCACATTGAACGATTCAATGAACGTTTAAGGCTGAATAAAGTTGATATTACGGATCAGCCACTTATTGAGGCTTTCAGTAAAATAGAAGCTATTCGTGAAGATATTTCCTTAACGTATTATGAATATACCACTTTAGCGGCATTTATTGTTTTGATGGCGACAAAGCCGGATATTATTATTTTAGAAGTTGGCTTAGGTGGTCGATTAGATGCAACGAATTTAATTGATGCAGACGTTGCGGTGATCACTTCGGTTGACTTGGATCATCAGGCATTTTTAGGTGATACCCGAGAAAAAATTGGCTTTGAAAAAGCCGGTATAATGCGAGCGGATACATTAGCAATTGTGGGTGACCCACAGCCACCCAAAAGTGTTATTGACCATGCGAATAATATTCAAGCCAATTTATTAGCACGTGATTTGCATTTTAGTGTTAAGGCATCAAATAGCGTAGAGACACTAAAAAAGCTATGGTCATGGCACTACCAACAAGTTCAATTATCAATCTTGATATACCGCTATTCCACTTGATAATGTAGCGACGGCATTAATGGTTTTACAAAGTTTGTCGGTGGGGTTAACCACAGAAAAAGTAAATAAGATCATTGCTCAAACCAAAGTAGCTGGCCGCACAGAGGTGTTTCAACTAGTTGATGGTTGCCAAGTGATGTTAGATGTTGGCCATAATCCGCATGCGACTCGTTATTTAGCCGATTTATTGCGTGTGGCTTTAGCTGATAACAAATATCGTAAAGTACATGCGGTTGTCTCAATGCTAGCAGATAAAGACATTAAAAATAGCTTGTTAGCTTTTGATGGCTTAATAAATGATTGGTATCTTGCGCCACTGGCTGTGCCAAGAGCGGCTAAGGTTGACGAACTTGTTAATGCGATACCAAACCTTGAAGCGAAAGTTAATTGTTTTAACAATGTCACTGAAGGCTATAAAATGGCCATTAAAAATGCAGAAGCAACGGATTTAGTGTTAGTTTTTGGTTCTTTTTTCACAGTCTCAGAGATCAGACGATTATTAGTTAAGGAGTAAGTTTTGTCGACACCCTTTCAAAATAGATTGGTAGGTACTGTGATGGTTGCTGCGGCGGCGGTTATCTTTCTTCCTGATTTTCTTGATGGTAAAAAGCAACAATACCAAGTTGATTTTACTGATATTCCTCAAGCGCCGAGTATTGAGTCGGCTCCAGAAAATAAAGCTTTTCCAGAAGATAAAATTGCACAGTTACCGAAAGAAAAAATAGATAAAGCACAAGCCTTGGCAGATGTTTTTGAGCAGCAAAAATACAATCAAATTGCCGATGAAGACAATGCTACTGAGCAGGGCGGCTCACAACAAATTACCACCAGTAAGGTGAAAATTAACACTTTAGATAAATCGGACGGATTCACGGCTTCTGGCTCAGAACCTCAAGTTGCCGAGGTGAATAAAACTGAACCTGCAGAGATTATTAAACAGCCAGAGCAGACCCAATGGGTAGTGCAGCTTGGCAGTTTTCGCCATGAGAAAAACGTTAAAGTGTTAGTGGAAAAGCTAACTGATAATGGTTTTAACGTATTTACACGGCCAATTAAAACGAAAATGGTAGCTTAACAAAAGTCTTTGTTGGCCCTGAATTAGTAAAAAGTGTCTTAGAAAAAATTACCTAAACTCAAAGAGTTGACAAAAGTTGATGGTAAAGTCGCTCGTTATTAAGCGATAAAAAATGAGAAAAACACAATAAAAAAGTAGGCAATGATTACCCGCTTCTGCTAGAATGCGCGCCTCTAAATAATGAGAATATTCTACATATGGTTTGGATCGATTATGCCATTTTAGCGGTGATTGGCATATCAACGTTAATTAGCTTAGTGAGAGGTTTCGTCAAAGAAGCGGTATCGCTTGTGATCTGGATCGGCGCGTTTTTTGTCGCCAGTACCTTTTATGCTAACTTAGCAACGTTATTAACGAATATCTCAGATCAATTTTTACGCAACGCAGCAGCGGTTGCTATCCTCTTTATTACAACATTAATCCTTGGCGCATTAATCAATTATTTGATTGGCCAGCTCGTTAGCAAAACTGGTTTAACCGGAACAGATCGAGTACTCGGATTAGTGTTTGCGCACTTAGAGGCGTATTAGTGTCAAGTGCCTTATTATTTTTTATGGATGCTTTTACACCGGCTAGTTCAACAGCATGGTGGCAAGCATCACTATTAATCCCAGAATTTACTTTAGTTATCGAATGGTTTTTTGAGTATCTCAAACAATCATCAAGTTTTTTATCCTAACTTAGCGTAGGCGGAGAGAGTTACATGTGTGGTATTGTTGGTATAGTCGGTAAAACGCCAGTTGGTCAGTCACTTTATGATGGATTAACTGTGCTTCAGCACCGTGGGCAAGATGCAGCTGGTATTGTGACTATTCACGATAATACCTTCCGTTTACGTAAAGATAATGGCTTAGTGAAAGATGTTTTCCATACTCGCCATATGTTACGTTTACAAGGTAATGTTGGTATTGGTCATGTTCGTTACCCAACTGCTGGTTCATCAAGTTCATCTGAAGCTCAACCGTTTTACACGGGCTCACCATACGGTATTGCTTTGGCGCATAATGGTAATTTAACCAATGCGGAAGAATTACAAGAGTGGTTATTTAAAACTGCTCGTCGTCATGTGAATACCACATCAGACTCTGAAGTATTAATGAATATTTTAGGGCATGAGTTACAAAACGCTGACTCACTTGAATTAACACCGAATGATATTTTTAATGCGGTAACCAATGTTCATAAACGCTGTCGTGGTGGTTATGCAACGGTTGCGATTATTATTGGTCATGGCATGGTGGCATTTCGTGATCCAAATGGCATTCGTCCATTAGTATTTGGTAAACGTGAAACCTCAACAGGTGTTGAATATATGGTGGCATCAGAATCAGTAGCATTGGATGCTTGTGATTTTGAATTTGTTCGTGATATTGCGCCAGGCGAAGCTATTTTCTTTGGCGAAAATGGCTCACTACACAGCCAGCAATGTGCTGAAAATCCTTTGTATAGCCCATGTATTTTTGAATTTGTTTATTTTGCACGTCCTGATTCAACCATTGATAAAATGTCGGTTTATGCCTCACGTGTTGAAATGGGTAACAAATTAGCGGAAAAAATATCACGTGAATGGGGCGATGAAGATATTGACGTGATTATTCCAATTCCAGAAACCTCGTGTGATATCGCTTTACAAATTGCTAATCATTTAAATATTCCTTATCGGCAAGGTTTTGTTAAAAACCGATACATTGGCCGTACCTTTATTATGCCGGGTCAAGAACAACGTAAAAAATCTGTTCGCCGTAAATTAAATGCTATTGGTGCAGAGTTTAAGGGTAAAAACGTATTATTAGTTGATGACTCTATCGTGCGAGGTACTACCTCAGAGCAGATTATTGACATGGCTAGAGCCTCAGGTGCTAAAAAAGTTTATTTTGCTTCTGCAGCGCCAGAGATTCGTTTTCCGAACGTTTATGGTATTGATATGCCAAGTGCTAATGAATTAATTGCTCATGGTCGCGAATTAGATGATATTTGTGAAATGATCGGTGCCGATAAATTAATTTATCAATCTATCGATGATTTAGTTGAAGCGGTTGGTAAAGCCAACCCAGAAGTCACTCGTTTTGAAACATCTGTATTTAACGGTCAATACATTACAAATGATATTGATCAAGATTATTTAGAGAAGCTAGATGCGAAGCGAAATAATGAATCTAAAGAATTATCTGATAAAAATGCAGATTCGATTATAGATTTACATAATGAAGGTTAATTCTTTTATTTGATCTTAAATACCGCTTTCTTATTAATGAGTTAGCGGTATTTTTTTATCTAAAATTTGCACTTAAGTTAAGTAGATATAACAAAAGTTAATCTTTTCTTTGTAAAAAATTAAGTCTTTGCTATTAATTTTATTGATAAAGTCGATTATGATGTCGCGCAATTCGACATATTCTGTCTAAAATAATTACTTTTTCACATTTTTGTTAAAATAATTACTTGTTTAGTGGTTAAATTACAGATATATCTAATAAATACATTGAGTTCATTAAGGTTTTTTTACCTCCCGTAATGCACAGTAGCATATAAACGGCGCTATTTAGGTTTGGTATTAAAACGATGGTAAATGACCATTTTCATCAGGAATTAGAATACCTATGGCAAAATCTCTAGTAATAGTAGAGTCTCCAGCAAAAGCGAAAACGATTAATAAATATCTTGGTAAAGACTTTATTGTTAAGTCGAGTGTTGGCCATGTTCGCGATTTGCCAACTAGCAGTACAGGTAAAAAAGTTGCTAGTAAGCCGGCAGCGGAAGTGCGCAAAATGACACCTGCAGCTAAAGCTAAATATAAAGCCAAACGTGATAAGCAAGCACTTGTTAATCGTATGGGTATAGACCCCGAAAATAATTGGCAAGCGGAATATCACATTCTGCCGGGCAAAGAAAAAGTTGTCGCTGAATTAAAAAAACTTGCTGAAAATGCTGACACTGTCTATCTCGCAACCGATTTGGATAGAGAGGGAGAGGCGATAGCTTGGCACTTAAAAGAAATTATTGGCGGTGATGACGAAAAATTCAAACGGGTTGTTTTTAATGAAATTACCCAAAATGCTATTCAGCAAGCTTTTGCCACACCAGGTGAATTAAGTATACCTGGGGTAAATGCTCAGCAAGCACGTCGCTTTTTAGACCGCGTTGTTGGTTTTATGGTAAGTCCGTTACTATGGAAAAAAGTGGCTCGTGGTTTATCAGCCGGCCGAGTGCAGTCGGTTGCGGTAAAATTAGTGGTTGAACGTGAACGTGAAATTAAAGCCTTTGTGCCAGAAGAGTATTGGGATATTAGTGCCAATACCTTAGCGGCCGATGCCACACCATTGACCTTGGACGTTACTCATCAAGGCGGCAAAGCGTTTAAACCAAGTAATGAAACCGATGCGATGCAAGCGGTTAAAACATTGGAAGCGGCAACTTACACGGTTAGCAAGCGTGAAGATAAACCATCAAAAAGTTCTCCGTCTGCGCCGTTCATTACTTCAACGTTACAACAAGCGGCTAGCACTAAATTAGGATTTGGTGTTAAACGTACGATGGGGCTAGCACAGCGTTTGTATGAAGCGGGTCACATCACTTATATGCGTACCGATTCAACTAACCTAAGTAAAGATGCTGTTGAAATGTGTCGTGGTTATATTGCCGATACCTTTGGTGAAAATTACTTACCCGAAAAAGCAAAAGTTTACGGTAGTAAAGGCAATGCTCAAGAGGCGCATGAGGCGATACGTCCGTCAAATGTAAAACTAGAAGCTGCGTTATTAGGTGATATGGAAGCTGATGCCCGTAAATTGTACGAGCTAATTTGGCGTCAATTTGTGGCTTGTCAAATGACCGCTGCTCGTTACGATGTTTCAACGTTAACAGTGACTGCGGCAGACTTTGATTTAAAAGCCAAAGGTCGAGTGATGAAGTTTGATGGTTGGACACGTGTTCACCCTCAATTATTAAAAGACGATACCCATTTACCTGACTTAAGTGTTGGCGAAACGTTAACCCTTAAAGAGTTAGAGCCGGCTCAGCACTTCACTAAGCCTGTTGCTCGTTATGGTGAGGCGTCACTAGTAAAAGAATTAGAAAAGCGCTCTATTGGCCGCCCATCAACTTATGCGTCAATTATTTCTACTATTAAAGACCGTGGTTATGTTCGTTTAGATAAAAAACGCTTTTATGCTGAAAAAATGGGTGAAATTGTTACCGATAGTTTATCCACAAGTTTTCCTAAATTAATGAGTTATGATTACACCACGATCATGGAAAATTCATTAGATGATATTGCTGAAAGCAAAATTGATTGGAAAGCGGTTTTAGACAAATTTTATGATAACTTCAGTAAAAAGTTAGCTATTGCCGATTCACCAGCTGAAGAAGGTGGTATGCCGAGTAACGAAATGGTGATGACAGATATCGACTGTCCTACCTGTAATCGTAAAATGGGTATTCGTACCGCTTCAACAGGGGTATTCTTAGGATGTTCGGGTTATGCACTACCTCCTAAAGAGCGCTGTACACAAACCTTGAATTTAATCCCAGGTGAAGAAGCGGTTAGTGTTTTATCTGAAGATCAAGAAACAGAAGCACTTCGTGCCATGCATCGTTGTGGTAAATGTGGTACTGCTATGGACAGTTATCTTATCGATGAAGATCGTAAATTACATGTTTGTGGTAATAATCCACAATGTGAAGGTTTTGAGCTTGAAAAAGGTACGTTTAAAATTAAAGGTTACGACGGCCCCATTTTAGAATGTGATCGTTGTGAATCGGAAATGGAATTAAAATCAGGCCGTTTTGGTAAGTATTTTGATTGTACTAATAGCGAGTGTAAAAATACTCGTAAGTTATTAGCGAATGGTGAAGCCGCGCCACCAAAAGAAGATCCGGTACAGTTACCTGAATTGCCATGTGAAAAATCAGATGCGCATTTTGTTTTACGCGATGGTGCAGCGGGGATTTTCTTAGCAGCAAATACTTTCCCACGTTCTCGTGAAACGCGTGCCCCTAAAGTGGCTGAATTAAAACGTTTTAGAGATCGTATCTCTCCTAAGTTTTATTATTTAGCTGATGCGCCTGAAACCGACAATAAAGGCAATGAAGCGATTGTTCGTTATAGTCGTAAGACTAAAGAGCAGTATGTAATGACTGAAGTTGAAGGCAAAGCAACAGGCTGGACGGCAAAATACATTGACAATAAGTGGGTAGAAGAAATACCTAAGCCGAAGAAAAAAGCGGCAGCAAAGAAAAAGCCAGCAGCTAAAAAAGCGCCAGCCAAGAAAAAAACAACTGAAAATAGTTAAGTTGTTTTATCTTGAGTAATAACTAGAGTAATAAAAAGTCCGTAGATTGTTTTAATCTACGGACTTTTTTATTGTTAAGCTGGCAAGTTATTGAGAGCTTTGTTATTTGGATTGGTGTTATTGAGAGCTTTGTTATTAAGCGCTCTTTAATGCACTAATAATAAAAGGCTCTATGGCTTGCGGTTTTGTTATTGTGGCAAAACGTTTTAATACCTGACCATCACGACCTACCAAAAACTTAGTAAAATTCCACTTAATACTTTCACTCCCAAATATGCCTTTGGCTTCTTGTTTTAAATATTGATAAAGCGGATGAGTATCTTGGCCGTTAACGTCAATTTTACTAAATAAGGGAAAGCTGATATTAAAATTTAAATCACAAAATTGTTTAATTTCTTCATTACTGCCAGGCTCTTGCGCTTTAAATTGATTGCAAGGAAAGGCGAGTACTTCAAACCCTTGTGCTTGATATTTTTCATATAAACTTTGTAAGCCTTGATATTGAGGCGTAAAACCACAAGCGCTTGCTGTATTCACAATTAATAGCACTTTACCTTGATATAACGATAACGCTTGTTCTTGTTGTTTATAGTCAAGTGCTGAAAATTGATAAATATTACTCATGATATATGGCCTTTTATGTAATAAGCTAGGAGCTAATTATAAACATACATGGGCAAAATGATAGCGACTGATATCATTTGAAAAGGATAGTTGAATGAAAATAGCATTTATTGGTTTAGGCGTTATGGGGTATCCCATGGCGGGGCATTTGCAAAAAGCTGGTCATCAAGTCACGGTTTATAATAGAACATTTCAAAAGCGCGTTGTTGGCAAGAAACCTATGCTGGTAATGTTGCTGAAACGCCCGCGGAAGCGGCAGTAGACAGTGAGATGGTATTTACCTGTGTTGGTAACGATAACGATGTTCAATCGGTTGTTTATGGCGATAACGGTATACTAACAACGCTAAAGCCAGGGGCAATATTGGTTGATCACACGACCGCGTCAGCCGAGTTAGCGAAACAATTATCGATAAGTTGTCTGCAGCAGCAATGCCACTTTATTGATGCACCGTTTCTGGTGGTCAAGCCGGAGCTGAAAATGGCGTTTTGACGGTGATGTGCGGCGGCGAACGTAATATTTTTAAGCAAGTTGCTCCAGTACTAGCGGCTTATGCTAAATTTAGCCAACATATGGGGCCGGTTGGTTGTGGTCAACTTGCTAAAATGGTTAATCAAATCTGCATAGCTGGTGTTGTTCAAGGGGTTGGCGGAAGGTTTTCAGTTTGCTAAAAAAGCGGGGCTTGATCCTGAAGCTTTAGTGAGTGCGATATCAAAAGGGGCGGCGGGATCATGGCAAATGGATAATCGCTACCGCACTATGTTTGCAGGAGAATATGACTTTGGCTTTGCCGTTGATTGGATGCGCAAAGATTTAGCTATCGCTTTTGCTGAAGCAGAGAAAAATGGCAGCCAATTACCGATGGCAAAAATGGTTGATGGTTTTTATCAAGAAGTACAAGACTTAGGTGGCGGTCGTTGGGATACTTCTAGTTTGTTAACAAGGTTTAATTAAAATAACCAAAGTATTATCCAGAGCTAAAATTACTAAAAAAAGTAAGCTCAAATGAGCTTACTTTTTAGTGTTTTCATACCATAAAAATGAGTTTTACTCTCTAATTCGGGCAATTACCACTAATAATTTGTGGTACTCCTAACATAGGTGACATTGGAATAATAACCTCACCATTGGTTGCCGCAGGTCCCCACATCAAGGGCGATAACGAAGCTTTTAATCCGGTTGTTAATGGAAAATCACAAAAACCGTTTGAGTCGGTTGGTGCATTATCACTAAATTCGGCTAAAGAGGTTAATGCTTCAACCAAAGCAACTTGGTTAATTCAATTTGTTTTCTTAGTAATTCAGGTGCCGGTAAACCTGAATTAACACCAATCACCGGTTGGAAATTTTCAACAGCAATGACATCGGCTCTTAAGGTGGTATCAAAGTTTGCGGTTTCCCAACCTGCATGTATTGCTCCAATGAGTTGGTAGTTTGAAGCAGCGCCGTCACTTAAATTGTCATCACCCAATTGTATTTGTGAAAATCGGCCAACACTCCCGTTAAAACGACTTGCTATTTGGTTCATGACATTCACCGCTAACGAATGAGCTAAATACTCTTTCTCTGGGCTAAAAACGGCGTCAGCAAATGGGCTGATCAAACGTTGCTCATGGTTAGACTCATTTTCCAGACAGTTTGCTGTGGGTAACTGCCCTAAAACTTGGCCGGGGTTAATTGAAGTGTAATCAATCACGCAATCGGTTTTATGTAGATCACCATATAAATCAAGTACTATTTCTGGTTGGAAAGCTAATGCTGTTGCTACCATAGCTTGGGTTTCCACAGGGCGAATAGGGCTAGCTAGATCAATAAAGTGATAACGATTTAAATCATAACCAAAACCGACGACACCACTAAAACCAGCTTCTGAGTTGGCGGCAAAACCTCCTCCAGCATGTGGGTTAACATTTTGTCTGATCATGGCACAATCTTGACTTAGTACTTCACCAGTTGCAGGAGTTATCGAACAATGTCTGGCATTAGGTTCACCGCCATCAGGATTGGCTCTGATCAGCATGAGAATATCAAGCTTATTTAATATTTCTTTAGCAGATTTACGATAAGAAAAACTGAGCCATCTTAATACATTCATTGCGGCTTCAGTTGCTGCGGGCTCATTACCATGTTGCTGAGTGATGATCATGACTCGAGTACAGTTTGGGTTACCTAAACGGGCTGCTAATAATTCACGACCTTGTGTAGAAAAACCGATTTGCTCGGGTAAAGTATTACCACCTAAAGCGTCATTTACCGTACAAATCACACCTTCTCTGATCGTTGGTGTTAGATTTTCTTCACCACAAACCCCTGTGTTGATCGGTAGATATGAATTAATCGTTGCATCAATATCAATTAAACCATGGTTATTACCATTAACAATTAATGGCCCGGTTTGAATATCTTTTCGGCTCCATCTTTCAATTTGGCGTAAATGCCATTTTATTTCTTTATATGAAGACAAGCTTTTTAATGATTTTTCTAGCGACTTTTGCGGGTGGTTTTCACCTGCAAAGGCCGCCGAGCTTAAACTGGCTAATAAAATAATTAAAGGGCTTGTATAAAAGGAAAGTTTTTTTATTTTCATGATCATATTCCATTATTAGTATGCATAAACTTGCCATTTTGCTTTGGCAAATGTGGCTCCAGCCAATAAAAATGATAAATTATAAAAATATTGGCTGCTTGAGTGTGGTTTATGAGCCAAGGATTGTAAAGCAAGATTTTATTTTTTATTAATAAAATATCCTGCTTTTACAATAAGTTGATTGTGTAATAAGAGGGAATAACAAGGCTCTATAATAGTTTTAACCTTGAATATATTGGTATAAAGCTTTTAATACCGACATTTTAGTGTTGTCTTGCTCATGTTCGTGAGCAAGGTTTTCAATTTTCATCATAAACTCGTCAAGTGATAAAATACCTTTAGCACCATATTGCAATTTATTTTGGCAATAACTCTGCCATTTGTTTTGTTCTTCGGTTGAAAGCGTATAAGGATAGTTTCGGGCTTTATATCTAAATAACAATGTTGGTAGCCGCTGATCTTGAAATTCAAAAACATGATTAGCCAATTGCTCAGGTGTTAACTGATGCAAAATTTCCATTTGTGCTTTGTCTGAGGCGTTGAAAAAATTGCCGCCATATAATGCATGCTCAGGATCTGGATTTTCATCAAATTCGCCTTCAATAGCAAACACATCACTTAATTTTTCTCGTAAGCTGCTATCCGCTTTAATTTTGGCTAAATTTTCTAAACACAAGGTTCTTGGAATATTTAATCGTTGAGCATTTTCTGGCAATAAGGTTTTTGCCGGAGAAACAACTGGGCATTTATTCAAATGAATTAATTTTTATAGGAATAGGTAATTCATCAGGTGCTAAATCGCTGTAGCGAGTATATAAACGCTCAGCAATTTGCTCGCTGGTTAATTCAAATAATGGGCTTGGATCGCGTGCTAAATCAATGGCGATAACTGCATTTTTATTAATTGGGTGATAACTGATCGGGGCAAACCAACTGGTGCAGCCATGCTCTGATGAAACTTTACTAGAAGTATGAACAATCGGGGTCATGTTGTATACATCAATTAAGTCAGCAACTTTACGTTTATCACGTAAATTAAAAATAAAGTCGTAAAGTTTTGGTTGCTTCTCTTTTATTAATTTTGCCATGGCAATAGTGGCATAAACATCACTCATTGCATCATGTGCCGCTTCGTGGGCAATACCATTAGCGGCGGTTAATAATTCTAAGCGAAAACTTACTTGTTCTTGCCCGGTATCTTCTCGCACCATGGTTGGCCAATTTATGCCGTCAGGACGTAAAGCATAACAAGCTCTCACCATATCAATAATATCCCAACGGCTATTGCCGTTTTGCCACTCACGAGCATATGGATCAAAGAAGTTTCGGTAAAACATGTAGCGAGTAACTTCGTCATCAAAACGAATATTGTTATAACCTGCAACGCAAGTATTTGGTACGGAAAATAAACCATGAATACGTTTGGCAAATTCAGCTTCAGGCAACCCTTCATTCATGGCTTTTTGCGGCGTTATGCCGGTGACTAAACAGGCTTCAGGTTGAGGCAGATAATCAGCAGGAGGCTGACAATAAAATACTTCAGGCTCACCAATAATGTTTAAATCAAGATCGGTTCTGATAGCTGCAAACTGAGAAGGCTTGTCAAACTTTGGCGAAATGCCAAAAGTTTCATAGTCGTGCCAGAGGATTGTCGACTGTATTTTGGTGTTTTGGTTAGAAGTACTGTGTTTCATTTTGTCCATGTAAAACAATATGTTAAATGTTTTATTGTAAGCTAATGTATTTTTATGAACTTTATTATTAGCCAATGTTTTATGTTGTTTGTGTACCCTTGTGTGTCCCCAAATCTTAAATTAGTGTGTCCCCAATATAAGAGTTTTTATGGGACACATTATGACGATAAGCCATTCTAAATTAAAGTTTTTGTTAAACAAGCCACAACCAAAAAGGTTTGAATTAAGTGATCGTGATGGATTAAGCGTTAGAGTTAGTCAAACAGGGGCGCTAAGTTTTCAATATCGCTATAGATTCAAAGCAAAAGCAAAGCGTTTATATTTAGGCCGTTATCCAGATCTGACTTTAGCACAGGCAAGAGATAAAATTCCACAATTGCGTCAACTAATTAAAGAAGGCAAGGATCCGGGAGTTGAGCTTAAACGTTTATCAATGCCTACCGGTGCAACGCTTGATGATTGTGTTCATGCTTTTTTAGAGCGACATGTGGCTAAACTTCGGCCTCAAACTCAAGATCTATATCGTTACACATTAAAGCGACATGCATTGGGTGTTTTTGAATTTCCAGTGGAAGAGGTGACCATACGTGAATGGTATAATTATTTTGATGGATAATGCGGATATTTTATGGGGGAGCCGTCCTTTCTTGTTGTCAAATTATAAGAAAAGCCAATAACTACTAATTTCATTATTAAGCGCTAGATGTGACAGAAATTGTCGTACCTGATGTTTACACTTATTTAAAACATAAATAAGTGATGCTATGAAAGAATTAATCAATAGTCGTGCAGAGTTGTTAATTACCGTTAATACCGATATTGCCGTACTTAACTATTCATCTTTTGAAACAAAAATACTGATCGGCGAAAGTTTAACCAATGGCTATGGCGCAGGGGCAGATCCGGCTGTGGGTTTAAAATCGGCAGAAGAAAGTGAAGAAGTGCTTAAAGGTATTCTTCAAGGAAGTGATATTGTGATTATCACGGCAGGTTTTGGTGGCGGTACAGGTATGGGAGCTAGTCCTTTTATTGCCAAATTAGTTAAAGAGTTAGGCATTAACTGCATTGTTGTGGTTACTTTACCTTTTGAGTCTGAAAGCCAAATGCGAATGAACTACGCTCTTGAAGGCATTGCAAATATTAAAGATACCGCCGCTTTTTATTTGATTGAAAATCACACTAGTACAAATAATGACTATTATCTACCTTTGCTCTCAATCTAGCTAATGTTCTAAATGATTCATTGGCGAGTATATCAGGGTAGTCTGGACTAGTGTTTTGTGCTCTAAGCAAATATGTACCATTATTTTGTTTTTTAACAACGCGCAATAGGTATTGGTTATCGCCTGTTTCATCTTGCTGTTCAATCACCATAGTATTACCGCTAATACTACCTGCGCTAGAAGATGTAACCCTTTCCAGTAACAATAAGTCACCATCATAAATAGGGTTCTTACCACCATTCATTGAGTTACCCGATGCATAAGCTAAAAAGTGTCGTTCTGGATTTAAGTGCCCATATTCAATGCCAAGTGCCATTGTTTCTGAATAATCGGCACTTCCGGTTTTAAAATGACCACAAGCAATTTTAATATCTGGAAATAACGGTATTTCAACTTTATCGGTATCTTCTTCTATCACTTGCTGTGCATTGCCTTGAAGCTGATCTAATGGAACAACTTCCGCAGTATTTTCAAGGACTACACCTTGATTAGCTTCATTACTTTCTCGATTAAATATATTAGAGAAGTATGCTTCATTGAGTTTAATAGCTAACTTATCAAAGTAAGAAATACCATCTTCAATATATTGTCTTCGTACTTTATCTAAGTCTTTTTCAGTGAGTTTTTCCCATAAGACTGCATCAAATGAAATTAAGGCGAGATCTTGGCATTGATACATAAAGCGTTTACGTTCAAACTTTTCAAACGGATTTTGTAACATACTGCGCTGTATGTACTTACTTGGTGTCATCAAGTTTAGTTTTATCATTTAACGGGTTGTTTTCTTTCTCAACCTTACCAAACTGATTAAACACTTGAAGGTAAAATGCTTGGTATGTGATGGTAACTTCTTCTAAATTGGCTTCACCTTGTTCATCGCAATGTTTTAACAAGGCAAGAAGAAATGCTATTTTGTATGAGAAGGTATAATCACGTTGCTCTAAAAACTCAAAAAATCTTCATAACGGCTAGCGTCTGTGCGTTCTTTTAATCCTTTCAGTTGGCGAATTTCATAAACTTGACTTGGTTCAAAGTAATTTAATGTTGAGCGACCCAAAGGTAAGGTTTTATCCGCTTTAATTTCACCTTTTTTCAGCCAAGCTTTAATAGTTCCGGTAGATACAAAAAGCTCCCTTGCTAATTGTTCATCATTTAATAAATCTCCAAATTCTTTCTCAAAGTTGAAAATATTTATCGGCTCGAGTCTACGTTCACCTTCCCATAAACCATCAAATACAAAAAGCTCATTTGTAGCATGTGCCTGTTCTGGCTCAATCACATTACCAAAGGGTTGGTAAGTATCAATATTAAATAAACCATGCAAGCTCCAAGGTTGGATTGCAGCGCCGTAACTGTCTACTACATCAATAACATATAGGGCTTCTTTGCCTTTATATTTGCGTGTGCCTCTACCGAGTTGCTGGGTATAAAGTACCTTTGACATAGTTGGTCTAGCCATTACTACAACTTCTGTTTGTGGTGCATCCCAACCTTCATTCAATAATTCACAAGCACATAAAAAGCGAACATCACCACGCTGATAAGCATCTATGCCTTTTCTATCCCTGCCATGAACAGAAGCAGCACTTAAACCATGTTTATTTAATAAAACAGCCATACGTTGGGTGTGTTTTATATCGACACAAAAACAATTCCTTGTGCAGGTGGCTTACTATCAAGCAATGGGGTTTTAAAGTATTTTACCAGTACATCAGCAATTAATTGGTCACGCGATGGTACTTGCACGGTTTTATTCAGATCAGATTTAACAAAATCTTTACCGTTAAAGCGCACCTTTGAAAGATCAATATTTGAAGATAAACGAAACGCTCTAATTGGCGGTGCGAGTCCTTTTTCAATCGCTTGCTCAAGCGTTAAATCAACTTGATAACTACCAAATATATCTTCTAGCTTTTGCTTATCTAGCCTTTCATCTGTTGCTGTTAAACCAATAAGGGTTTTAGGGTTAAAATGCTCTAAGACTTTACGTAAACCATGTGCAGCAGCTCTATGAGCTTCATCTACCAAAATATAGTCATAATAATTAGCGTTTTGCTGTCTAAAATGTCGGAGCATATAAGCGCTAGTTTGTATTATGATGTCCGTATTTTTATCATAAAGATCATGGCTAACAGTAAGATTGGGTAAATGTCGCTTAATTCGTTCAAGCATTTGCGATTTCAATGCAGTCGTTGGCACAATCACCAATACTTTTTCGATTTTTTTATCTTGATATTGCTGTCGCATATCTTCAATAAACACTTCCGTTTTCCCCAGTACCTGTAGGTAACACTACCAAAAAGTACTTTACCGTTTTCTTTCCTCATTAATACGTTGAATGGTATCTGCCTGATGTTCATATAACTCAAAGTCTGCAATATTACGCTGAGCTTTAAATTGAGGGGCTGCACAAAACTGCTCTGCACTACCAAAGTACTCTCTTAACTGTTCATCAATTTTAGTGTCATCAGCCATACCTCTATTCGACCAGCGATAAACCAAATAACCATTACTTACCAAAGAGTTTTGTTTAAAAGCTGTGATTGATATTGTTGCTCACCTGTTATTAAAGGATGGTGATAAAGCTCACCATTTAACTCTATGGCGATTGGGCTGGTTTTTCGTTGCAAGGTGTAATCAATAAAACGTCTAACACCTTTTCTATCAATAAAATTATCTTCTGCGGTTAACGCATGTAGCGCCTTACCAGAAAAAACGCGTTCAAAAATTAAGGCGAAATTATATTCTGGCGGTGTAGGATCTAAATGATGCTCATCTCTTTGCTGACCGTAAACTTTTATTTGCTCAATTTCCGCTGGATCATCAGTAAAATACTGCAATTCTTGAAGTAAAGTCTCGATATTGTCTTGGTACAAAAAGCGTAAAACACCTTGATACTGATGCATCAATTTGTTTTGCAGGCTAGTGTAATGAACGTAATGATATTTTTTTGCTGATAACTGATATAGGGTTGTATCAATCAGTACTGGATGTGAATTTTTTTCTGATAAAAACGAGACGTTGGGTAAACCTCAACCAAATAATAGTTAAGCTTTGCTAAGGCTTTATCTAAATCGGCATAATCGCTAGCGTTATTCAATCGTGAAAAATCCTTTTTATGCTTGCTTAATTAGAATGGCATTTAGCCATTTTTCATCTGCCCTGTCTGGTCGTTGATCAGAAGTAATCCATGTTTTGGAAATACTTAACGCTGTATTTTTGATTTGCTCACTAAGTAATGCTTCATTTAAATTGGTAAAAGTTCGACCGTCACGTTCAACCATTTGGTCACCATATTTAAACGAGCAATAAAATATACCGCCACCATTAAGTAAACCAGAAAGTTTATTTAATACAGAGCTTAACTCTTGCTTTGGTACATGAAGCAAAGAAGCACACGCCCAAATACCATCAAACTTCTGATCACTAGCAAAACTTTCAAACGTTGCTAACTCTACTTTTTGATTCAGTAACTTTTCTGCTAGTTTTACCAAAGATGCTGAAGCATCAAAAGCAGTAACATTAAAACCCTGCTTTTTAAAATACAAACTATCACGTGCAGAGCCACAACCCGCATCAAGTATATTGGCATTTGCTTTTAAATGAGGAAGAAACTCATCATACAAAACACTCATATCGATAGCTTTCGTAGAGTCAAAAAAGGTTTCAGCGTTGTTGTTATAAAAATCGATAGACATATTAATATTTTTTACTGATAAATGAGTTTCAATATTGAGTTAATTTACTGATGTTACACTCATATTCCAAGTATTCCTTGTTTATACAAAAATAAATTACCAAACACTTAAAACTCGACAAAGTGAAGAACGTGAGCATTACCCGCTAAATTTAAACTTACGTGTACATCGTGCTTTAAGTTGGCTCGACAGGGCAGAGCAAGCCGAAGGCGACCAGGATGCGCAGTTTATATTTCTCTGGATAGCTTTTAATGCCGCTTATGCAAATGAGATAGATAATAATCATCGTTTTACTGAACAGCAAACGTTTAAAAATTTCATTGATCGTTTATGTGCTTTAGACACTCAACATTATTTGTCTGACCTTGTATGGAAAGAATTCACTAGCAGCATACGTATTTTACTAAACAATAAATTTGTATTTCAGCATTTTTGGCAATATCAAAATAATAAACACCTTACTACAGATAATGTTCCAGCAGATGAGCATTGGCAAGCCGCGTTTAAAAAAGCTAATGCTTCGGCAAACAAGGCCCTAGGACAAAAAAATACTGAAAAGGTGCTTTCCGTTATTTTTTCACGCTTGTATACATTACGTAATCAAACTATGCATGGTGGTGCAACATGGAATAGCACTGTTAACCGAGACCAAATGCGAGATGCTGTTGCTTTTATGAGTAAATTTGTTCCTTCAATTATTACTATTATGATGGATAATGCGGAAGTTTTATGGGGCGAGCCATGCTTTCCGGTTGTCGAGTCATTAAAGTCAATAACTACTAATTTTCATTATTAAGCGCTAGGTGCGACAGAAATTGTCGTACCTGACATTTACACTTATTTAAAACATAAATAGGTGATGCCATGAAAGAATTAATCAATAGTCGTGCAGAGTTGTTAATTACCGTTATCGGTGTTGGTGGCTGCGGTTGTAATACCATTAATATGCTCAGTGAAAATGACTTAGCAAGTTGTGTGCAGTTAGTTGCCGTTAATACCGATATTGCCGTGCTTAACCACTCATCTGTTGAAACAAAAATACTGATCGGCGAAAGTTTAACCAATGGCTATGGCGCAGGGGCAGATCCGGCTGTGGGTTTAAAAGCGGCAGAAGAAAGTGAAGAAGTGCTTAAAGGCATTATTCAAGGAAGTGATATTGTGATTATCACGGCAGGTTTTGGTGGCGGTACAGGTACAGGCGCTAGTCCTTTCATTGCCAAACTAGTTAAAGAGTTAGGCATTAATTGCATTGTTGTGGTTACTTTACCTTTTGAGTCTGAAAGCCAAATGCGAATGAACTACGCACTTGAAGGCATTGCAAATATTAAAGATACCGCCGAAGCATACATTACTTTGTCTAATGATTTATTGATTGAAGGTTTAGGTGAGTCGATAGGATTGTTTTCAGCGTTTAAACATTCAAACGATGTACTTAATAATTTGTTAATGTCGTTAGTAACAATGATGACTCAAAGTGGTTTTATTAATGTTGATATTGAAGATTTTGCTCGAATTATTTCGTATCAAGGCGAGTCTGTTTTAGGTGTGGGCAAAGCTGAAACGGAAGAGCAAGCTTTTGAAGCTCTTGAGCAAGCGTTAAATAATCCATTAGTTGATAGTACGAATATCGCCACGGCTCAAGGTGTTATTATTCATATATGTTGTAAAAACGAACCTAAAATATCAACTTACAATAATTTGTTGAAAGAAGTGAACCGCCGGATTTCCAACAATCAAACCTTAGTGATCGCTGGCGTAACATTAGATCCTAATTTAACGTGTGAATTAGAGATACTGATTGTTGCCTCGGGTATTGAGCACAATGTCGCTTCAGCGTCTGAACCAGATATTGTAAAAATTGAAACACCTGAACGGCCAATTGATTATCTAGACGCTGATTTATACTTTTTAAATGAGGGTGAAGAATTAACAGATATTCCAGCCATTGCCAGAAAAATGAAAGACAATGTTGGTGTGTAATGTGCGTCATCAATTTACCCTAAAACACAATGAAAATCGGCAATTATTAACATTGATCTTGGCTGTCATTAGCTTTTGTTTCACTAACAAACGTCATCAGATTCGACAAAGCGGTCACTAACAACAACTTAATTTCAATGACGCCTTAAACACTTGTATGATCATATTTGATGTAACTGTACCGACAGCTTTACATTGTTTTTCATAATAATAACCATGACATTTAATCACTTTTTTATAGGTATAATTGCTGATACTGTTGGGTGATTTCTTTGAAGTAATCACGTAATGCGGCTGGCTCTAATACTTCAATAGCTGGGCCAAAGCCTCGTAAAAATGCACGTAATTTTGGTGTGTCGTGTACTGTTGCTGAAATTTTTACATATTCAATTTGATCGGTTTCTTCAATAATTTGATCTTCACTAAAACGAGCGTTGCTCATTACAAAATAGCTATCTTTACGAGCTAATAAAGAAAGCTTTATTGGCGTTAGATGCTCAGATATCTGGAAGTTATTGTCTTTAATATCGTCAAATTTGTACGAAGGCGGTACGTTAATTTCATCATCCAGTACTTCGACATTTTTAATAAACGCCATTGGAAATTTATAAACACGCCGGTGAAAAGTGCCTAAGGTGCAAACTAGGGTAATCACGTAATCTTGCTGTATTAATCCTAGAGGGTGAATTTTATGATAGGTTTTCCAAATAGGGGCTTTGTTCGGTAGTAAATAACGTTTTAAGTCTGCGTTGATTTGTTTTTTATGGAAAATTGCATTTTTAATTAATGTTAAAGCGTTGCTGTCAGGCAGAGGTAACATGACTGGGCTAGGGCGATTGATAAGGGCAACTGACTTTTTCCAATGAGAAATTAACGGTGACTTTTCGTTATCAATAATGGTTCGCGCTTTTTCAAAATAGGCAGAAAGATCAGACAGTGTCGTTTCAGGTAACAGCGTTGTCGCGATTTCTTCAAGTGTGGCAAAAGCGAGCGCGGTATTGGCATCCATTAATGCAATATTAAGCTTTTTCCAGTTTAAATTAATTGACCAACCGTGAGGTTTAGAGCGTTTATCTACCTCTAACCCAAATGCGCCTAAACATTCTAAAAACTCTAAATCTCGTTGAATGGTTCTAATATTTAAATTTTCATGGCCATGATCCTCAAGCGAAGATAACACCTGGCTTGTTGAGGTTTTTCTAGGATATTTAGGGATAAAATCAAGTAAATCTAATCGTCTTTGAAATGCGGACATGACATTTGTATTGCTTAGCTTTTATGTAAATTGACTTTAGCATTATTATGCGACAAAAAGTGTCGCATATGAATATTGATTTGGTTTTAAAAGGTATCAAATAGCTAATCAAAAATCACTTTTTTCCGAATTAAATTTTATTGTTGATTTTATGATGTAACAATTTTAATACAGTGTCACTGTGATAGGCGGTATTAGGGTATGTTAATTTAAATATCGCTAAGGGTAAAGCGCTTAGATAATACGAGCTTTTCAAATTTGATGTGTTCGTGTCTGTTTTTATCAAATTTATGTAAAGGCAAATTATTATGTGGCGATATGGGGGTGTAAAAATCTATATGGATCATTTAGAACGTGTTGGTTTTATTGATATTGTTTATTGAATATTATGCTGTTTGTTGTGCAAGTAAATTCTTACGCTGGTTAGGGTATTAGCAATGATCACAATTATTTCAAGTAAGATCCCTCCAATAGAGCCAACTAAAATATTATGGGTAATCCAACAAACTGCACCCAAAATAAACGCTAAACGCATTTTTATACCGTGTAAAAAGAATACCGCATACGTACCGCAGCAAGCACCTAAAATAGGTAAGATACTGAGCATGGAGTCAAATAATATTCCACCCCAAATAATATTGACCGTGATAAACACTATTCCCACCCAAGGCATTTTAAATTTAATTGAAATAAAAGTGCGAATTAGGCTTAATAAATTAGCAGCTGCAGCGGTAGGCGAGCCTAATAAGAAAAAATGTGCTGTTTGACAAGCAAATAAACAAAGCAAGCTTACTTTGAGTTGCTTGTCATTTTTTTGCAAGAATGTGTAAGTGCCCAATATAAAACTGAGTAAGCCTAATGACTGAGCAAAATTAAAATCCATTGTGAGTCTTATTTATGGAAGTTCATGGCCACGGGCTGTCACCCATAACTGATACCACTGACCATTGGTTAAACTAACCTTTTGGGCTTGAACGCAAGCTTTAATACGCTCTATGTTAGTTGTGCCAATAATAGGCTGAATGTTAGCGGGATGGTGCATTAACCACGCTAAAATAATAGCTTCTTTTGAGGTTTGATATTCAGCAGCCAAGGTTGCAACTAATTGTGCTGTTTTTTGAATATTAACAGCTTCAGCACTAATATCACGACCAGTAAATAAGCCTTGGCATAAACTTCCCCAAGATTGAAGCTGAACATTATTTGCACGGCAATACTCAATTGTTCCTGCACCATAATTAACAACGGCTTCGCCTGAGTTACCAGAAGTTACGCCTTCTTCAAGCCAAGCTAGATGTTTTAAACTTAATTCAACTTGGTTGACTACTAATGGTTGAGATAAGTATTTTTGTAAGTAGGTTAGTTGATGAACTTGCATGTTGGAAACACCAAACTGCTTCACTTTCCCTGATGTTTGTAAACTATCAAAAGTTTGTGCAATTAATTCTGGTTCCATCAAAGGATCAGGGCGGTGCAACATTAGAATATCAAGCTGTTCGATATTTAGACGGTTTAAGGAGTTCTCAACTGAATTGATAATCCAGTTAGGGGATGAATCATAACGCTTTGGCCCTAGTTCATCTTCAAATCGAATCGAGCATTTTGATTGAATAGCAATTTGATCACGTAATGTTGGACGTTGCTTTAATACTTCACCAAATACTTGTTCGGCTTTGCCTTTGTATAGATGTCAGCATGGTCAAAAAGTGTGATGCCACAATCGATAGCAGCATCGACCACGTTATGCGCAAGTGATATATCACTGGTATTAATTGGAGTATTATCCCAAGTGCCACCTAAACCCATACAGCCAAAAACAATAGGGCTATTGTTGTTGATATGCTGATCTAACGCATATTTATCTTTGTTCATTGATGCTCCTACAATAGTGATTTTAGGGGGTGTTCATTAATTTGAAGTTGGGATAACAACTTACTTTCTAACTGTTGTTTTCTTTATTACTTAGTTACATTTGGTTGCAATACACTCAAGAATAACGAAGATAGAGAGACGTTTGAACCAAAGCCAAAACTTGCTATTGAATCAAGTTTGGCTTGGACTAAGAAAACACAAATATTGTGTATTGTGCGTACAAACATAGTAACTCTATATCCACAATGAGTAATACTACACCGTAATTCGTAGGTGAGTAAACGGCTAAGTGTTAATGAGTGTTTATGACAAAGTCATCAAACCGAATGAAAGAGTCGTGTTTAGGAACCCAATCACGGCTATTACCGCCAAAGAAGGTTGAAAAGTAAAAACAATTAATTAGCCCTTGTTCACCTAAGCGTAATCTGAAATTTGTTTTTTCCATGACGAGATTGCCATCAACCCAAGCTGTTACCTTCGCATTTTTCTGATGGCCTTGATTCAATTTTATATGCTGTTTTATTTCATACCATTGACCTGTTTTAAAAGTAACACCATTAAGGGGGAGTTGTTCGCCCCATTTAGTTTTCATATCAACATAATAAAGGTAAAGTTCAGCTGTACCTTGCGCTCGCCACATAAAGCGAGCACTCCAACCTTCACCATTATTTGGGTGATTACCGCCAGTAAATTTTGCTCCGCCACTGGTTAATCTAGGTAATTTACCGCCTTTAGCGAAATCAAAACCATGTTCAAATTTAATTTTATATGACAGGGTATATTCTGTCGCAGCTGGAAGTTTTACTTCAAATTGACCACCGGTTTCTCTTGGGCCTAAACCACCTTGAGGATAAAACATTCCGAATAACTTTCCCTGTGTTTCATCTTTTGTAATTTCTGCTCGTTGATAAACGTTAGCCCAGTTAATTTGGGGCCATTCATTTTTGATACTATGATCGCTATACAAGCCAAGCGGTGACTGCTCAAAGTCTATTGTTAAAATTGAAGTCAACGTGTGCTTAGGCTGATTTAGCTTAGTAGTCGCCATATTCGCACTACAACCGTAAAGAAATAGTAAAAATATAGGTATTAATTTTAGGAGCTTCATGTTTTTCCTTATGCTTATTTAAAGTTCATTTGAACTTAGTTGCTAAGCTTTTCGGTTCGAAAGTCAAAGTAATAGTGTTTAAACATCATTATTTTTTACTTTGACAGAACGCTATCTTTAGCGTTAACTTTATTAAATATAATATTGGTAGGGTGGTATTACCAATTATTACAGTGTAATATGACTCAGCATAAAGTAAAGCTAAATGATTCTTCGAATAGAAAATGAATTTAATACTTCTAAATAAATAGCCAAGTTAAGCTGTAAGTTGTTTATTTTAAAATAGAAGTTACTATTAGGGTGTATTAAGAACATCCAAAATTTATCTTGTTACAAATACAATTTAGAGGCAGTTAACATGAAAAAAGCAGTTGGTCTTTTTGCTTTGCATCGGTTTGTTAGGATGTGAACAACAAAATAATGATGTAAGTGAGGTGCAAGCTGCACCGAAGAAAGTATCGAATTCAATACCTCAATTTAATGAAGCGACAGCGAAACAAAATTTAGTATTTATTAAAGATCAATATTTAAAAATGATTGATCATGTCGATAATAATGAGCATTTGCACTTTGCTAATGGATGTACTGAAAGTGACATGGTGTGTTTTCCTCGTGCAGAAGAGCACGGTGTAATATTCATGGAAAAAAGCGAAAAAGTGGACTAACGGTTTTTATCCTGGCTTGTTGTGGAAATTATTGAGCGCTAATCAACAAATTGATGGTTTTACGCCTGCCGAGCAAGAAAAAATTTTTAATAAAGCTAAACATTACCAAATGGCCTTAATGCCTGAAACATTGCGAGGTTCTACGCATGATTTAGGCTTTATTTTATATGATTCATTTGGTGAAGCGTTAAATTATGATGGTTTATCTACTGCCGACAGAGCCTTATATCAACAAGCTTTAGCAACAGGTCGTGATACTTTAGCTACGCGATTTTCAACCGATCACGGTTTAATTGAATCTTGGGACTGGGTGCCTAGCTTACCGGTACATTATTTAGAAAATGGTAAAGTTATTCGAGAAGAAAAAGCATTAGCAGAGCCGTTCACTTTTCCAGTGATCGTCGACAATATGATGAACTTAGAATATATGTTAAGTAGTCAAAAGCCAGCTCATCATGTGATAGCACTTAGCCATGCGAAACAAACGTATTTAAATCATTATTTTTATACAGCAGATGATGTTAATAAAGAATTCCCGATAGCTTATCATTTATATGATTACGACACTAAACTACCGGGTAATTGGCAAGGTGTTGGTAACATTTCAGCGTGGGCTCGTGGTCAAGGCTGGTCTTTATATGGTTTTGTAACCGTTGTTGAAGCGCTTAAGTTGAATAGCTCTGACAATAGTTCTGACATGAGTTTACCTGATTTTGAACAACATATTGATAAATCAATTAACTCGATTGTTAAATTATTAGATGGAGAAGTCATACCTTATTGGGATTATTTTGCTACTTTACCTAATGCCGCTGAAATTGCCGCTGATCAAGATCCAGCTACAGTACGTTATTCACGTATTTTAGATTTATGTGATATTGAAATATCAGATCAAATATTACCTTATGTTGGTTATACACCAATTAAAATAGCAAAAGGTATTTTAGCAGAAGAAACTTTAGCGGAACTTGCCACAATGACCTCTGCTTACAATGAACCTTTATACAAGGTGATTACGTATTCCCTTGTGGTAGTGCGCCATATAAAACCAAAGCTACCCATATTCCTCGTGATACTTCAGCAGCCGCTTTATATGCCTCAGCCTTATATCGATTAGCAGAGTTTACTGAAGCAGGCCCGTTACGTGATAAAGCAGTTACCTTAGCGGATAAAATTATGCTTGAGTTAACTGAAAATTATTTAACCAGTAAAAATAAAGCAATAGATTATCAATTAGGTTTTATCTTAGCAGAAGCAACAGGGAACTTGCCTAATGCGAGTGAAATTAATACGTCAATTGTTTATGCTGATTTTTACTTTTTAGAAGCGAATATGCGTAAACTGGCCTTAGCGAAGAAAAAATAACGCAGGCAAGTTATTAGGCGTTAATTTTCTACTTTTGCTAGAAGCTAGCACATCTAAAGCTCTACTATGTTAGTAGAGCTTTTTTTATTACCTTAAATTTAAGCCTAGTCAGTCACAACAAATATTGCGATTAAATTTAGTAGCTCAGGTTAAATAACTGTCGTAAGCAAAAGTAATAAACTTAAAAAAATATAATACTCTGTTTAATATGGTATCACTCCAAACCTATATAAAATCTCATCGGTTTAGTAAGATTATTGTCGTTCATTAAAATCTATTAAATACTTTCGGATTAGAAAAACTAATATCAAAGATTAATTTTACTCGTTTGTGATTAGCGGCTAGAGCAAGTATTCTAACCATGTTTTCGAAATATCCCCGATTTCTTCATACTTATAGACTCTTATTTTTGTCAGGCATCCTATGGATGCCTTTTTTTTGCCTGTTTTTTAGAAAAATTTAAAAAGCTTTAACAAAAGACTATTAAAGCTGATTTGTTTAGCCTAAAAGCCAAAAGCCAAAAGCCAAAAGCCAAAAGCCAAAAGCCAAAAGCTAGAAGATAGGAATATGGGAGTTATATCAAACAGACCCTAGTAAGTGAAGTACAGAGAATAGGCGGTTGAAGTTGGCAGTAATTTCATCTTAGTTATCATTGATTGAAACTACTGCCTCAGGTATTAAATATTATTGGTGATATCCACCGATAATTTTAATTTTTGGCCTGGTTGTAAATAGTTTTTACGGCTTAAGTTATTCCAGCGTTCAATGTCGCTGATTGAAACATTAAATTTACCCGCGATACGTGCAAAAGAATCGCCTTTGCGTACCTTATAGGTGATATTTCGCATCACGGCTTGTTCGGCGGTATTAGAACGATTAAATTGGCTTGGCGCTTTTTGCCAGATCACTAATTTTTGGCCAGGCTTGATCATATCTTTTGGCGCCATACCATTCCACTTTGCTATTTGGGCACTGGTAACTTTATGCGCTCGTGAAATATCCCATAAGGTGTCACCACTTTTTACTTGATATTCAAACTTAGTACCGGCACGTTCGCGATTTTGTGATTTAACAATGCGTTGCTGCTCTGAAAGTATATAACTGTCAAGGTCTTGGGTTGCAACGGGAATTAATAAATATTTACCGGCGCGAATTTGTGAGCCTTTAATTTTATTAACACTTTGAATGAGACTAATACTGGTATGAAATTTTTGCGCTATTTTACCTAAACTGTCGCCAGATTTTATTTTATAACGTTGCCATGCTAAGCGTTCATCTTTTGGAAGTTTGCTGATGGCGGCAGTAAAAATGTCTTTTTTATTATTAGGAATTACTAAGTAATGAGGGCCATCGGGATTTGTCGCCCAACGATTAAAACCGGCATTTAAACGCTGTAATTCTGCCAGTGATATTTGTGATAACTTTGCTGCTTTGGCAAGATCTAATTGTGAACCAATATCGATTACGGAGATCACTGACTTATTTTCAATTTCAAATAATTTAATATTAAAATCGTCAGGGCGCTTAATAATATCAACTAACGCTAACAATTTAGGCACATAAGCTTCGGTTTCTTTCGGTAGATCAAGCGACCAAAAATCGGTTGGCTTATTTTTCTTGCGTTATTACGCATGGCTCGTTTAACACGACCTTCACCTGAGTTATAAGCAGCAAGTGCTAATAACCAATCGCCATCAAAATACTGATGTAAATATTTAAGGTAAGCAATAGCTCCTGCAGTTGATGCGATAACGTCACGACGTCCGTCATACCACCAGTCTTGTTTCATACCAAAACGTTTGCCGGTTTCAGGCATAAACTGCCACATGCCGGAAGCCCGACTGTGAGAATAAGCAAAAGGATCAAAGGCGCTTTCTACTACCGGTAATAATGCTATTTCTAATGGAATATCGTTCGCTTCTAACTGTTCAACAATATAATACAAAAAAAGGCTCAGCACGTTTGGCAACTCGGTCTAAATAACTTTGATGTTTTGCAAACCAGTTGCGTTGAGTCACTAAACGTTTGTTTTGTGGAATATCAAACGATAAGTTGGCACGAATACGCTGCCAAATATCATTATTCACATCAATATTATCAGAATTAGTGGTAAATTCGACATCAGCAATTGGGTGTATTACATCGACATTAGGGTCGGTAAGTATCGCTTGATTTATTTCGCTAACCGAGGCGATATCAATCAGTTCGGCGTTATCTAATGATTGTTCGTCGGTTTCTGCTTGTTGTGTTGTTTGACATGCGCTAAGCAGTAACAAAGAGCTGAAAGAAGAAGTAATAAGGAAAGTTTTTAAAGTCATAAATACTGCACGTGCTTTTAGTGAATGGCGATTATTACGTGATTGCTCCCATTGAGCAAGTCGAACTTACTTAAAAGCTCAGCTAATAATTGTCTCAAAATGTATCTTTCCATTGTCGTAATGCGGCAAAAACTGATAATGGTGAATTAAGTGTTTGATTTGTATGAGAGCTTACGGAGTTTTTTATACTGTCTAAGTGGCTTCGTAAAAAGGATTTATTGCTAGCTCTGTAGCAATATTTGTTGGTAACGTACTTTGTTCGGCGGCACGTATTTTAATCACTTTATTGTAATAGGCGATTAACTCGGCATTGTCAGGTTCAGCCGCGATGGCAAATTGTAAATTACTTTGGGTGTATTCATGACTACAGTAGATCTGCGTGCTTGCTGGTAATTTGGCTATTTTATTGAGCGATTGAAACATTTGCTGCGCACTACCTTCAAAAATGCGGCCACAACCACCCGAAAATAATGTATCGCCACAAAAATCATTTGCTCATTATAATAGGCAATATGCTCAAGGGTATGACCGGTTAATGACATAACCGTTAAGTTGAGATCATGGGCGGCTAAATAAACGCACTCGTGTTCATTTACGATGATATCGGTATGTGTATTGTGTTTTTTGGGAATAGGTAAAGTTTCGCTGTTGGCAAGAGGCTGAAAAGCGGGGCCGTAAATGGTTAATGGCCATGCTTTGTTGTCACAATAGCTTCGTAACTTGTCAATCCCGCCAACATGATCAATATGGTTATGAGTAATTAAGATATTAACGACTTGTAAATTATGCGCTTCGATGTACTTGATACAAGGAGTGGCATCGCCGGGATCAACCAAAGTTAATTCGTTGGTTGATGAGTTGATCAGCGCCCATATGTAATTGTCGCTAAAGGCCTTAATGGCGGTAATATGCGTTTTCGGTTGCGACATCTGTCTTCCTCATTGATAATAACATGAATACTTGAGGTGTTGAGTTGAACGAGAAATTGCTCAATTACCTTAAGATTATTGCGTTATTGTATCATTATTAGGGGCTTAAATATTAATGAAACCGGCATTAGGTTTTCGGCAACCGATTGTACCTAAAAATTGGCATAAATTACCCTCAGGAGGGCTTATTTTAACCGGTGTTAATCAGGTTTTAGCACATTGGTGGCCAAAATTCTTTGGTTATCATTTATTAAAAATAGGTAATTTGAGTACTGAAATTGACAGCCAATCTTCGCCGATAAAAAATCAAGTGAATGTTGCCATGAATGTTACCGGTGATGACGCTGGTGGTGTTATTGCCGATATTGATGATTTACCTTTTCTTGAGCATAGTGTCGATGTTTGTTTATTAAGTCATACTTTGGAATTTAGTGTTGATCCCCACCATGTGGTGAGGGAAGCAAATAGGGTACTGATCCCAAATGGTTATATGGTGTTAACGGGTTACAACCCGTTTAGTGTGGCAGGGTTAAATAAACTTTTGCCCTATCGTCGGCAGACGTATCCATGGAGCGAGCGATTTTTTTCACCTAATCGTATTAAAGATTGGTTGCATTTAATGGGCTACGAAATATTAGCAGATGAACGAATTTTACATCATCGTTTGTCAGGTAATAAAGAGCCTGGCGTTATCGCGAGTTATTGGCAAAACTTTGCTAGCCGTTATTTTACCAGTTTAGGCTCTGTTTATGTCATTATTGCCAAAAAACGGCGTTTACCTTTAACACCGATCAAACCCAAGTGGCAATAACGACCCAACTTTAAACCGGTGAATGTATCGCCGATGAACTCTTCTCAACGCTGTGAAAAACTGACAAAAAAGTAGTTTTAAATATTAGAGCGTGTTGATCTTTGCGGTATAAATTTTGTTCAAGTTAAACGCGATTTAATCTAGGCGTAGCAATTGAAACATAGTCATTCTATGTGAAAGCGCTATAACAACGAGTAAATCGCGTTTAAATGAACCCGTAGGGCAACACTTGTTTGACATTTTTACTACGTTGCCTCACACGGATGTGAGGTAAGGTGACTTTGCAGGAGCACAAAGTCTTTATCGTTTTATTGAGTAGAATAACTACACGTCAAAACCGATGCCTTGTATAAATACCAAACAAGTTGTTGCAAAAACATACATCAAAGATCAACACGCTCTAGTTAATAGCCGCTTGGTGAAAATAAAGTCATATAGAGGCGTGTTGCACATTCATCGGTCATACTCGAAACATAATCAGCAATTACGCGTAACGGGTTATTATTTTGCTCCTGTGCATGTTGCCAACGTTTAACAACATCTTTAGGTAATAATCTTTGTGGATCAGAAGCAAAAGCTTCAAAAAGCTCCATAACTACTTGCTGGCCACGATATTCTAAACGTTGTATCTCGGTTTTTTGAATCACGTATTGAAATACAAAGTCTTTAAAAATGGCTAAAACTTGCTGATGAACGGTTGGTAATTTTGCATTATAGCGTAATAAGTTTTCTTCAAAGTTGATGCCTTCACTTTGGTTTAAATCAACAATATCAACGGCGGTAATTAGAAAGTTTACTAGGCCGCCAATGGCTTCTTTTTTGCTCGTAATGATGTTCACTAAATAAGTGTTGCGTTAAATTTTGACAAAACTTGTGTAACCAAGGGTGTTCAATGGCAAGTAACCTTGTTATCACTTGTTCTTCAAATTCTTGCTGGCTAACAACACCGGTAAAAATAGCATCTTCCATGTCATGAATACCATAAGCAATATCATCAGCTAGCTCCATAATGGAGCAATCAAAAGATTTAAAGCGGGTTTTATGGTGACCACTTGTTTGTGGTTTTGTCGTTTGAAATAGTGCTTTATCGGCAGCGCTTAAAGGGGCAAGTACCCAATCAAGAATATTGTTGTCATCATCATAAATCCCTTTTGTGGATGCCATTCGCTAGCTTTAAGTTGGCGTAAATTATCTGGCGGGATCGCTATTTCACAATTATGTAGTCTGGACAAAACTTGTGGGTATTTTATTAAACCTAATAAACTTCGGCGTGCTAAATTCATCCCAAAATTGTCACTAAAGGGCTCTAAATACGCCACAATACGTAAAGTTTGTCCATTACCTTCAAAGCCACCGTGTTCGCGCATCATAAAATTTAAGGCAACTTCACCGCCATGACCAAAGGGAGGGTGACCAATATCATGGGCCAAACAAATAGTTTCAATTAATGAGTCTTCATTGGGTAATAACTGCTGGCTTATTTTAGGGTGTTTAGAGCGCAATTGTGCGGCGATCCTGAGCCTATTTGAGCGGCTTCAATGAATGGGTTAAACGGGTGCGATAGAAATCACTTTTACCACTACCCATCACCTGTGTTTTAGATTGCAAGCGCCGAAAAGCGGCAGAGTGCAAAACTCTAGCGCGATCTCGCTGGAAAGGGCTGCGATGATCTTGTTCGCGTTTTGCCATTTGTGGTAAGCGGCGTTCATGCCGATGATTTATGTTCAAACTATTAATATTCCTTATCCATTGATATTAAAGATGAATTCTAAAAAATATAATTTTGACAGTATGTTGTAACAGCTTTACGTTTATTTTGCTATCATGACGTTAATTTTTAGCTATTGCTATCTGGGCAGTTTAGTTTTTATGTTGATAAATATATTAAGTTTAGTCGTCTTTTTGATTTATTTAGTACCTGTTTTCTTCTTAGCGAAGAGAATGAAATAAATAATATAAAGCCTGTTGTTAACATTAACAAAGCTGAGCGCAGAATAACCTTACTAACCGGTTTACCTAAGCCGCCTTTTATTCTGGAAGATGGCCAAAGTGGCTTACAGTTAGATATTATTCGAGAAGCTTTAGCTTGCGAAAACATCGATGTTGAATTTATTAATATTCCCGCAGGTAGAAATATTACCAGCCTAAAAACACTTGGCGCTGACGGAATGATTACGTTACCGGCTGATTTTGATCACCCAGGAATTTTTGTTTCAACGCCTTATATCTATTATCAAAATGTTGCTGTTAGCTTAACTGATAATCACTTAAACATTGAGCAGTTTGATGACTTAACTTTATTAAGTGTTGTCGCTTTTCAAAATGCCAAAAAGTTTCTGCCTCCCGCTTATGCAAAACGCGGTAAATGCGGGGATTGAATATCGGGAAATTGCCGATCAAAACAAACAAATTGAAATGTTTTATCGCCGAAACATTGAAGTGATCATTTTAGATTTATCAATTTTAAAAGTATTTCTTAAAACATCATAAAGCGAGCATCTATCAAAAAGATATTACGATACATTCGTTATTTGATAAAGGAGGATATGCGATTGGCTTTAAGGATGAAAATTTATTAGCTAGGTTTGAAAAAGGCTTAACCTGCTTGAAGGAAAATCAAGGATATCAAAAGATTATTGCTTTTTATGGCGAGTAGAATTTCATTCATTTGGAATAACCAAACAATCTTCATTCTGCTTTGCTATCACTTAAAAGAGCCTATTGCTGAAAATATAAACAAAGATCAAACTGATCCTAGTGATCCCTCGCCATAACCCTTTTATTTATTGGCAATAAAAATAGCGCGTTTAGGGGCAGGGTAACCTTCAATAGTTTTACTATGGTCATTTGGATCAAGAAAATCCGCTAATGATTCATTATCTAACCAGTCAGTTTTACGCTGTTCTTCAAAGGCGGTTTGATCGGTATTAACCCAACGAACGTTTTTAAAACCACAACGCTCTAACCATGAACACATAGCTTCACCACTCGGTAAGAACCAAACATTACGCATTTTGGCATAACGTTCACCAGGCACTAACACAGTATTCACATCACCATCAACAATTAAGGTTTCTAAGACCAGTTCACCGCCAGGCGCTAATTGCGCTTTTAGTTGATAGAGAAAATCAATAGGTGAACGGCGGTGATATAAAACTCCCATTGAAAAAACCGTATCAAAAGCGTTTAACTCCGGTAATTGCTCGACACCTAAAGGCAATAAATTTACGTTATCGTCTTTAATGAAATGCTTAACAGCTTCAAATTGCATTAAAAATAGCTGTGTTGGGTCAATACCCACAACAAACTTTGCACCTGCACCGCGCATACGCCATAGGTGATAGCCACTGCCACAACCAATGTCTAAGACATAACGGCCTGATAAATCGCTAATAAAAGGTAATAATCTGTCCCATTTGAAATCTGATCGCCATTCGGTATCTATGTGTAAACCATGAAGATGAAAAGGGCCTTTACGCCAAGGTTTTAATTTCATTAACAAATGGGTTAATTTTTTTATTTCCCCGTCAGATAAATCACCTTGTTCGCCAACCGCCACTTGGTTTAATAAATCAAGTTTTGTGCTCTCAACTTGTGGTAATAAATCAATCGCTTTTTGCCATTGAGCGAATTCACCGTGTAGGTGTTGATTATTCCATGTGGTTAATTGTGACGGTAAGTCATTTAACCAAGGTGATAAACGATTGCCTGCAATGGTTTGAAAAAATTTATTAAAATTCATTATTTTATCGCGATAAGTGAAGTAAAGTTAAAACATTGAAACCAAGGGGTGACATGTTTGAAACCGGCTTGTTTTAAACGGTTGATTTGTTGGTCTAAGGTATCGGGTTTCATGACGTTTTCAAGGGCTGTGCGTTTTTGTGCTATTTCTAATTCACTATAACCGTTAGCGCGTTTAAAAGTTGTGATGCAATTCTGTCACTACCTCTTGGCAAACGTCATCGGTTTGGGTGATTTTTTCCGATAAAACTAAAATGCCGTTATCAAGCATGTTATCGGCAATTTTTGTTAATAAGTTTTGACGATGTTCGCGTTCAATAAACTGTAACGTAAAGTTAAGTACCATCATGGATGCGGGTTTAAAGTCAACGTCCATAATATCGGCTTGCATAATATCAACAGGGGTTGCGCCTTTAAAAGCTTGAACGTGCATTTTGCAGCGTTCAACCATCGCGGCGGAATTATCAATACCAATAATATGGCAATTTCGGGCGGTAATGGCTTTACGCATTGCTAAGGTGGCTGCACCTAAAGAACAACCTAAATCATAAATAGTGCTATTATCTTGCGCATATTGTTTGCTTAAACGGCCAATGGTATCAATAATAGTATTGTAGCCTGGCACAGAACGCGAGATCATATCAGGGAATACTTCCACTACTTGAGCGTCAAATTTAAAGTCTTTTACTTGGCTGTGAGGATTTGAGTAGATAAGATCAGTATCTGATGGCGTCATGTGCATACTTTTTATACGAAAAAATTAGCGTTATTTTAACGTATTTTTTTAGCGATTGAAGTTTTCTCTTTGATTTAATGAAAAATAAATTAAGATAAAACGATATTGCCTTTATTTTTACTTTTTTGAATTAGGTTGTAATGACTCAAACCGCGAAGTTAGCTTGGTTTACGTTTATCGTTAGTTGTTGTTTTCAGCTATCAGTATTTGCCGCAGAACAAAGTACGCCTGTTTATAATATTGCGGTAAATCATCATCAATATCCGTTGCAGTATATTAATGAACAAGGTCAACCCGATGGCCTGTTCGTTGATTTTTGGCGTTTATGGGCGAATAAAAGTAAACATCAAGTTCAGTTTGTTCCCTTAGCTACAGATAACGTTGACTTAGCTAAGTTGTCGCAAATAGATTTTTATGCCGGCATTTTAAATAATCCGCATTCAAAGCAGGAGGGCTTTGAATTATCTGCAAATAAGCAGCAAGTATCAGTTCAATCTCATATTACCTCTGTGTCATTTGAACAGTCTTTTTATATTAATGTTCACCGAGAATACTCTCATATTATTGAGTTTGAGGATCTTTTACCTTATGCCATTGGGGTATTAAAAAAATTCAGCACAAGCGTTTTATTTTAAACAATATTTTCCGGCTTTTTCTATCAAATTATTTAATAGTCCTGAAGCGTTATATCAAGCGGCATTAACAAAAACAAATTATTGCTTTTGCTGATCACAATAACTTGCGTAAAAATTATCATCAAAAATCCTCATTAACCAATTTTTATCCTATTCACAAACGTATTAGTGTTTTACCCATAAGCTTTGCAATTGTGAGTGAAAAGCCCGTTGAACAGGATATTAAGTTAAGCTCTGATATAAGTCAGGGGATAGCATTAATATCGGCACAAGAACTTACTGAACTATATCAAAAATGGTTTGGGCAATCAGAAAAACGTCAGCGTTTGTTAGTCACATACAACCAATTAAAACCTCCTTATATTGGTCATAATGTTAAAGGAGAGCCAGAAGGTTTATTAATTGATTTATGGCGGATTTGGTCAGGTTTTAGTGGCGTCGATGTTGATTTTGCAAAAAGTATCTCAGATACAAGCGACGTCACAGTTGACTAATGATCATGCTGATGCCCACATTGCTTTTGCAGACAGGGCTTTAAATGAAAAAATCATACCTATTCATAAGCTTTTACCAAGATAAAGTGCAGTTTTTTATTTCTCAACAATTAGATCGCGTAAAGCATGTTGATGATTTAGCGGGAAAAACTATTGCTATTGCAGCCCATGCTCCTTATTTATTAGATTTAGAGCATAAATACCCAAATATTCAGTTTTTACCCTATGAAAATTTAGCTGACGCTTTAATACCAACTAATGCGGAGGAGCTTGACGGTATTGTTGGTGAAGCACAGCATATTAGCTGGTTATTAGCTCAAGCTAACTTATCTCCTTATTACTTTTCAATTATTTCAAATTATTTGCCAGTCAGCTTTCATGTGCTAACTAAGCAAAATAATGACAATATCAGACAATTAATCGTCAATGGCTTTGAGCAAATACCTAATTATCAATTAATTGATATTGAACACCAGTGGTTAACAGCAAAACAAAATGCGTTTTTTCAACAAGTGTCTAAGCGCATTAAACTTAGTGTTGAGCAACAAGCTTGGCTGTTAGAACATCCACAGATTAAAGTTGGTATGACAACGAATTGGTCGCCAATGGAGTTTGTTGATAATTATGGTGATTTTGTTGGCATTAACCCAGATGTTTTTGAACTGATTGCACAACGTATGGGAACACAATTTACGTTTGTGCCGTACACGCGTTGGCAAGATTTAATTGCCGCTGTTGAAAACAAAGAAGTTGATATGATCACAAGTGTGTCAAACACCGAAGAAAGACAAAGTTTTTTGAATTTTTCTGAATCGTACTGGCATATGCCGTGGGGTATTGTTCATCCGGTAACCAGCGGGAAAAAGGCGGTACTGTCTGATTTTGTTGATCGTAAAGTGGCCGTTTTATCTGGTGTTCATGTCATTAGTATCATCAATAAATTATACCCAGCAATAGAGTTGGTTGAAGTTGATACGATAGAAGCGGGATATCATTTATTACAAAAGGGCAAGTAGCGGCGTTAGTAACGTCATTAGCTCCAGCCTCTGAGTTATTAAAACGTGAAAGCTTAATTACGATGGGACTTTCGGTTATTGATAATTTAGCGGTTGATGGTGAACAAATTGGATACGCAAAGACTGGCCAGAGTTGTTATTGCTAGTTAATCAAGCACTTGCTTCAATTAGTGAGTTAGAAAAACAAACCATTATTGATAAATGGTTTAACGTTGAAATTAATACCGGTTTTGAAAAAAATGTGGTGATCAAATTAGCCATTCAAATTGGCGTTTTCACTGTCATTGTTATTGCGGTGATTATTTTTTGGAATCGCCGGCTGTATCATGAAATTAAGCGTCGTAAAGCGTTAGAAATTAAAATGAAACACATGGCAAACCATGATGAATTAACAGGCTTAGCGAATCGAACATTATTAACTGAGCGAATTAATTCAGCGATTAACTTTCATAAACGACAAGGGTTAACCTTGGCTGTTTTGTTTATTGATTTAGATGGTTTTAAACATATTAATGATAATTATGGTCATGATGTTGGTGACGAATTATTGGTACAGCTAACGGATCGTTTACAAGCTTGTGTTCGAGAATCTGACACTGTTGCACGTTTTGGCGGAGATGAATTCGTGTTATTGCTAACCGGCCTAAATGATAAAAAAGAAGCGGCTTTTATTGCTGAAAAAGCATTAAAAGTGATCCGTCAGCCAGTTGAGCTATCTATTGCTACTGTTGCCGTAAGTTGCAGTATTGGTATTTCGGCTTTTCCTGATGATGGTGATAGCGATACTGAATTGTTAAAAGTGGCTGACACCTTGATGTATCGAGTGAAAGCTCATGGCAAAAATCATTATATTTTTAATTAAAGCGTGTTGAGCTTTGTTGTCTGAATTCTATCAAATTTCAGGCATTTTTAACACGCCGTAGTCATGCCGAAGTATTGTAGGTAAGGTGGGCTAAATCAAGCTGCATTGGCGTTCTTTGACAATAAAGCCACAGATAAAATCTTAGACTTAAACTCGTTAAATTGCTGTAAAAACATACCACACAGGTTGACACATTCTTTTCTCTTTATCTCAAAGGTGACATTGCCTGATATTGCTATATAATGTCGCTCATTTTTTATCGTTAACCGTTAGGCATTTTTCTCTTAGTTTCTTTTATATTCTTTTAGAAAGATCCTCAAACAAACCAAATTTTCAAGGCAAAATACATGCGCAGTCTCTATTGTGGTGAGGTGAATGAAGCTCACATTGGTCAAGAAGTAACTCTTTGTGGTTGGGTCAACCGACGTCGTGATCTCGGAGCCGTTATCTTTTTAGATTTACGTGATCGTGAAGGTATAGTGCAAGTGGTTTATGATCCTGATTTTCCAGAAGTATTAGCCAAAGCCAATACTTTACGTAATGAATTTTGCGTGCAAGTAAAAGGTAAAGTCCGTGCTCGTCCAGAAGGGCAAGTCAATAAAGATATGGCTACCGGCGGTATTGAAGTTTTAGGCTTAGAACTGGTTATTTTAAATAAAGCGGCACCATTACCGTTAGACTCAAAACAAAACAACTCAGAAGAGCAGCGTTTAAAGTATCGTTATTTAGACTTACGCCGCCCTGAAATGACTGAACGTTTACGTTTTCGTGCCCGTGTTACATCAGCGGTACGTGCGTCATTAGAAGCACAAGGTTTCTTAGATATTGAAACACCAATCCTTACTGCGGCAACGCCAGAAGGTGCGCGTGATTATTTGGTACCAAGCCGTACTCATAAAGGGAAGTTTTTTGCTTTACCTCAATCACCACAGTTATTTAAACAATTATTAATGATGTCAGGCATGGAGCGTTATTATCAAATCGTAAAATGTTTCCGTGATGAAGATTTACGTGCTGATCGCCAACCTGAATTCACGCAAATAGATATTGAAACTTCGTTTATGAGTGCTGAGCAAGTGATGTCAGTGACAGAAACGATGATCCGTGAATTGTTCCAAAAAATGTTGTCTGTTGATTTAGGCGAGTTCCCAAGAATGCCTTATTCAGAAGCGATGCAACGATTTGGCTCTGACAAACCTGATTTACGTAACCCATTAGAATTAGTTGATGTTGCTGATATTTTAAAAGATGTTGAATTTAAAGTATTCTCAGGTCCTGCTAATGATGAAAACGGTCGCGTTGCTGTTATAAAAGTACCTGGGGCTGCTAGTAAACTGTCTCGTAAAAATTTAGACGACTATACTAAGTTTGTTGCTATTTATGGCGCGAAAGGCATGCCATGGTTAAAAGTTAATGATCTTGCGGCAGGTCGCGAAGGGTTACAATCACCTATTTTGAAATTTTTGTCTGACGATGCGGTGACAGCTTTATTGACCCGTGTTGATGCACAAACAGGTGATATTATTTTATTTGGCGCAGATACTACAAACATAGTTACCGAAGCGCTTGGTGCATTACGTTTAAAATTAGGCGAAGATCTTGGTTTTACCACGGATGAATGGAAACCATTATGGGTGGTAGATTTTCCAATGTTTGAACAAGTTGATGGGCAATTACATGCAATTCATCACCCGTTTACCGCGCCAAGTAATATGACACCGGAAGAATTAGTTGCTAATCCTGTTGGTGCTTTATCTGATGCCTACGACATGGTGTTAAACGGTTGTGAATTAGGTGGTGGCTCTGTCCGTATCCACGATCAAGCGATGCAGTCGGCAGTATTTGGTTTATTAGGTATTGATGAAGCGGAAGCACAAGAGAAATTTGGCTTCTTACTTGAAGCATTACAATACGGTGCGCCACCGCATGCTGGTTTAGCTTTTGGTTTAGATCGCTTAGTGATGTTAATGACGGGAGCTTCATCGATTCGTGACGTGATGGCATTCCCAAAAACTACGACAGCGGCTTGTCCGTTAACTAATGCGCCAGGTGAAGCTAATCCAGCACAACTAGCGGAATTAGGTGTTGCTACAATTGTTGAAAACAAAACCACAGAGAATGCTGATTCGCCAGCCGAGGCGAGCGAATAAATCGTTAATTAACCTCTAAGGTATTTTGTTATCCTAAAAAAGCTTGAATGTTACTACATTCAAGCTTTTTTGTTTTTATCGTAAAATATTACTTCTAAATTAAAACACGCTTGTATATTAAGACTTGTTTTAAATAACTATATAACTTGCAACTCTGACAATATCCAATATTATTAAAACGTTACTCATTGTTCAGGTAGGACGTTTTATTATTAAACTCATTCTTATTTTTATCCTTGTACTTTTTAGTGCTTCTGCGCCGTTAGTTCAAGCTAATGAAAAAGTTACCTTACAATTAAAATGGAAACATCAATTTCAGTTTGCTGGTTATTATGCAGCGAAAGAGCAAGGCTATTATCAAGAAGTCGGCTTTGATGTTGAGATAAAAGCACGCAATATTAAAACTAGTCCAGTGGAAGATGTTTTAGCTGACCGTGCAACTTTTGGCATCACTGATTCAAGTATTGTTTTACATCGTTTGCAAAATGAACCTGTGGTGGTACTAAGTACTATTTATCAACATAGTCCACTTGTGCTAATGGCACTAGCTGATGCTAATATTCGCAGCCCTGAAGATTTAATTAATAAAAAAGTGTCTTTTCAAAAAGGAATTGATGGCGCAGCAATCACGGCATTATTTGCCTCAGTCGGCCTCACCCAAGATAATTATTCTTATGTGCCTTTTACCTTTAACGACGATGCACTATTAGATGGTAGTGTTGACGCATTTTCTGTTTATATCACTAATCAGCCAGCTTATTATCAAAATAAAGGACACCAGGTTACTATTCTTGATCCGCGTAATTATGGTATCGATTTTTACGGTGATATGATTTTTACTTCTCAACAATATGTTGAAGAGCATCCAGAGCGAGCACAAGCTTTTATTGAAGCGAGTATAAAAGGTTGGAAGTACGCGTTAAGCCATCAAGCAGAGTTAGTTGAATTGATCATTAATCAATATAACCCTAATGCAGATAAAGCAGTTCTCACCTCTGAAGCGATAAAAACCAAGCCGTTAATATATTCTGAGATCACTCCAATAGGTACTGTCTCGAAAAGCCGTTTTTTACATATAGCGAATATTTATCGAAATTTAGGCTTAGTTGAAAGAGAAAGTTCGCTAGATGGTTTAATTTTTGACGATTATCTTAATCAAGATAAAGGCATTAATCGACAGTATTTGTTTACAGCGATAGGTATTAGTTTTCTACTACTAGTATTAAGTTTTGTTTTTAATCGTCAGTTAAGAAAAAGTGTTAAAGAAAAAACCTTATCTTTGCAAAAGCTTAATGATGATTTAAATGAAAAGAATGCATTGGTAAATTCGCAAAATTCGTTGTTAGAGCAGGAAAAGAAAAAGCAGAAATAGCTAATCGAGCAAAGAGTTTATTTGTGGCTAATATGAGCCATGAAATTAGAACACCAATGAATGGCATTTACGGCTCATTGCAATTATTGCGTAACGAGCAGCTCAGTAATAATGGTGTTGAATTAGTAGGTAATGCTATTTCATCAACGAAAAAATTATTGACGATAGTCAATGAAATATTAGATTTTTCTAAAATTGAAGCAGGGCAATTACAAATTGAATGTTGCGAGTTTAATTTATCCACCATTTTAAAAGAAATAGAATATGAATTTAGTACCTTAGCACAAGAAAAATCATTAACTTTTGATGTGGTTGTTGCAGATGATTTGCCATCGTATTGGTTAGGTGATCAAGTTCGTATTAAACAAATATTGGTTAATTTATTGTTTAATGCTATTAAGTTTACTGAGCAAGGCTCTGTTGAATTGAATGTTAAGCTTAACCATTATTTAAAAGGCATAAGTTTTACTATTACCGATACCGGAATTGGTATGAATGAAGTCGCTCTAGCTAAGTTGTTCCATCATTTTACTCAAGCGGATAGTTCAACTACACGTAAATATGGTGGTACTGGGCTAGGCATGGCGATATCTCAAAACTTAACCAATTTAATGGACGGTGAAATTAGCGTTAAAAGTAAAGAGCATGTTGGTACAAGCTTTATGGTTAATTTACCTATGGTTAAAGTAGATAAATTATCAGTTGAACAAGAAATTAACTCGGCAGCTGAAGTGATAAATGCACCGGATCTACAAGATAAAATTATACTTGTTGCCGAAGATAACCGTATTAACCAAATGGTCGTTAAAAAAATGCTCGAGTTAACCAAAGCAAAGGTTTACCTTGCACAAAATGGCATTGAAGCAATTAAACTTTACCAACAAGAGCAACCTGATATTATTTTAATGGATATTCAGATGCCAGAGCTTGATGGCGTTGGAGCTTGTCAAAATATTAGAGCATTAGGCAGTAAGGTTCCTATCATTGCTTTAACAGCGAATGTTATGAAAGATGAAGTGAGCCAATATTTAAGTTCAGGTTTTAATGCGCACATAGCAAAACCGATAGATCAAAAAACTTCTATCAACTACTTAGCGATTATTTAATAAGAAAACCATAAATGTAAATAAATCAAGGCTATAACTTTTAGGGTCTGTTAACTTTGTTTATATTTTCAGCAATAGGCTATTTTTAGTGATAGCAACGCAGAATGAACGTTGTTTGCTTATTCCAAATGAGTGAAATTCTAATGCAGCTAGTGTAAAAAATAGCCATTGCACTATGCACTGAGGGCTGAGGCTAAAATCGCTTTACTCGGCGTTAAAAATTATTGGTTTAGATGACTAAACGACATAATTTCAGCCTTGATTAAAACGATTTTATCTCTCAGCTAAATTATTAAACAAAGATAAACAGACCCTAGTAAAAACTGATAAACTTCCCTGCATGATAAGATTTTTGTTCAGGTTGTACTTTGTCCATTATTCTCGGTATTGATCCCGGCTCTCGCTTAACGGGTTATGGCATTATTAAACAAGAAGGGCGTAATTTTACTTATTTGGGCAGTGGTTGTATTAAAGCAATTTCCGCTGGCAAAGAACTCGGCCCTCGATTACAAACTATCTTTGCTGGCGTGTCTGAACTTATTCTTCAATTTCAGCCGGACATGTTTGCTATTGAGCAAGTCTTTATGGCAAAAAACCCAGATTCTGCACTTAAGCTTGGCCAAGCGCGAGGCGCTGCAATTGTTGCGGCAACGAATGCCGATTTAACCATTGCTGAATATTCAGCCCGCCAAATTAAGCAGTCAGTTGTTGGTACGGGCGCTGCATCTAAAGAACAAGTACAACATATGGTGTGCTCTATTTTAAAATTACCTGCCGCGCCACAGGCTGATGCGGCGGATGCACTTGCCGTTGCTTTATGCCATGGTCATAGTTATGAGTCTTTGTTGAAAATGTCAGGTCAGGCTTCTAAAACTGTTAGAGGTCGGTTACGCTAAGTTGTTATTTTGAGCGGGGTTAGCGGCTGACTACTTGTGATCAGCGTTGTCCTCAAAGGTAAAAGTTACTTTACTGTATATTTATATAGTGTTATTGTTTTGGCAAATAAACAGGTTATAGCCAAATCATCTCAAGCTGTTGAACGGGCAAGTTGAGATAGCTTGAATATATGTAAATTAATGAAAGGTGAATTAAGTGATCGGCCGTCTTCGTGGAAAGTTATTAGAAAAAACTGCACCAGAAATTTTAATTGAATGCCATGGTGTTGGCTATGAAGTATCAATGCCGATGACCAGTATTTATTCTTTACCTGAAATAGATAGTGAAGCAACAATATATACACATTTTGTCGTGAGAGAAGATGCTCAATTATTGTATGGTTTTGCCAATAAAACAGAACGTAAGTTGTTTCGCTTGTTAATCAAGGTGAATGGTGTAGGCCCTAAATTAGGCTTAGCTATATTATCTGGTATGTCGGCTGAGCAATTTGTGAGTTGTGTTGCCCATGATGACCTCACCACAATAGTAAAAATTCCAGGTGTCGGTAAAAAAACCGCTGAACGTTTATTAATTGAAATGCGCGATAGGTTAAAAGATTGGCAAAGTGATATTCATACACCGGCAACCGATGCAATGCCTTTATCAGGTGGTGAAGCAACAAGCTTAGTTCACAGTGATCATAAAGGTGATGCTATTAATGCCTTGGTTTCTCTTGGTTATAGTTCAGCACAAGCCGAAAAAGCGGTACGAGGTATATATCAAGTGGGGATGTCGAGTGAAGCGTTAATTCGTGACGCATTAAAAGCGATGTTATAAACTTTGATTTTACTTGTTAATTTTCTCTATATTAAAAAGATACGCTATTTATGATTGAAGCTGATCGACTGATCCAACCTATTGCAACCCGTGAAGATGAAGGGGTAGATCGCGCAATTCGCCCTAAAATGTTGGCTGATTATACCGGCCAAGATCACGTAAAATCACAAATGGAAATTTTTATTGAAGCTGCAATAAAACGAGCTGAACCGCTAGATCACTTATTAATTTTTGGTCCGCCGGGATTAGGTAAAACCACGTTAGCCAATATTGTCGCAAATGAAATGGGCGTTAATATTCGTACAACATCAGGGCCGGTATTAGAAAAAGCCGGTGATTTAGCCGCACTATTAACAAATTTAGAAGAAAATGACGTGCTGTTCATTGATGAAATTCATCGTTTGAGTCCAGTAGTTGAAGAAATTTTGTATCCTGCAATGGAAGATTACCAATTAGATATTATGATAGGTGAAGGTCCGGCTGCGCGTTCAATTAAATTAGATTTACCTGCTTTTACTTTGATTGGCGCAACTACACGGGCAGGTTCGTTAACCTCTCCTTTAAGAGATCGCTTTGGCATTGTGCAACGCTTAGAGTTTTATAAAACTAAAGATTTAACTGAAATTGTAAAACGATCAGCGCATTTTTTAAATTTAACTATGGATGAGCAAGGCGCTTTTGAAATAGCGAAACGTTCTCGAGGTACGCCTCGTATTGCCAATCGTTTATTACGGCGAGTGCGTGATTATGCTGATGTTAAAACCGCAGGCGTTGTTAATGAAACAACCGCGCAACGGGCACTTGATATGCTAGAAGTTGACACCGAAGGTTTTGATATTATGGACCGTAAATTATTACAAGCTATTATTGAAAAGTTCATGGGCGGCCCTGTTGGTGTTGATAATTTAGCTGCGGCTATTGGTGAAGAGCGCGAAACCATTGAAGATGTGCTTGAACCTTTTTAATTCAGCAAGGTTTTTTACAGCGCACGCCTCGTGGCCGAATTGCAACTGATGCTGCTTATTTACATTTAGGTTTTGATTTACCATCACAAGCGTAAGTGAAAAGGCACTTTACCTGAGCTTATACGGGATGGTTTAGGGATTTACTAAATTTTAAGTAAAAAAAAGCCCGTGTTAAGTAACACGGGCCAACTAATAAAGTTGATATAAGGAAGTTAATTAAAACTTTAGGGAACAAGAGAGAAAAGATAATCACTATCTAATCCAAAATATCTGGCTAATGACCTAGGTTCAAATTAAGTCAATTTGCGCTAGCTCAGACAACAATTGCATTTTAGCTAGTCGGGTAACAACTGACAAACTAATAAAACTTAACTTTCGCATTAGTTTTTCTAATGGTACGTTTTTTTGCTCGATTGAGGTTTAAATACGCTGCATACGATTCCAATAAACTGCTTACCTTTAGCTTTTTAACATTTTGGCTACTGGCTAAAAATAAGAATTCTCACAATAACTTAATAAAAGTCGTTTATATTTTTACTGTTTTTTATGATACTTTTCGTATATCACACTAAAAGTTTAAATTTTGTTACAGTTCTGGCGGTTTAACGCTTGTTGTTAAGTATTAATATCTATTACTATTGCAATAATTTTATAACAAGAAAAAATGCACAACGTGTAATATGCTCATTATACGCATCATATAACCCCAATATGCGTAAGCTAACGTTGTAAAAAAACAATTAATGACTCGAGATTTAATAAACTGAGATGAACGAAAATCAACACAGCTTTAGCTTGAGAATATATTATGAAGATACCGATGCTGGTGGTATTGTTTATAATGCTAATTATTTAAAGTATGTTGAGCGCGCCCGCACCGAGTGGTTAAGGGAATTAGGCATCAGCCAATCAGACTTATTAACCAAAGAGATTGGTTTTGTGGTTCGTAAAGTGCAAATGGATAATCTTTTTGCCGGTAAACTTGATGACCAACTCACAGTAATATCTAAAATTAAGCAACTGAAAAAAGCCAGTATCATTTTTTCTCAAGATGTGTATAACCAAAGTAATCGTAAATTATGTACAGTAGAAGTGTTAATCGCTTTTGTTGATTTATCAAATAACCAAATAAAGCCTTGTGCTTTACCTCAAGAAATTTTAGGAGCCTTACCTAGTGTCAGCTGAGCTTTCAATTTTAGACTTGTTTTTACAGGCCAGTTTACTTGTAAAATCCGTTATGCTTATTTTACTTGGTTTTTCAGTAACTTGCTGGACAATGATTTTTCAGCGTAAAAAAGCATTAAAAGAAGCTAATGATCAGCTTCATGATTTTGAAGATAAATTTTGGAGTGGTGCGGATATTAGTAAACTATATAGTGAAATTAACGCTAAACCTCATGTTTATGGCATTGAGCACTTATTTTCTGCTGGCTTTAAAGAATTTGCCCGTTCAAGAAAAACTCATAGCCAAAGCCCTAGTATGATTATTGATAGCACTCACCGTGCGATGCGTGTTGCTTTGTCACGAGAAGTTGATAACTTAGAAACACATTTACCGTTTATGGCAACGGTGGGCTCAATTAGTCCATATATTGGTTTATTTGGTACAGTATGGGGGATTATGAATTCATTTATTGCCTTAGGCGCTGTTCAACAGGCGACTCTTGCTATGGTTGCACCAGGTATTGCGGAAGCGTTAGTTGCTACCGCCATGGGTTTATTTGCTGCAATTCCAGCGGTAATGGCATTTAACCGTTTCAGTCATACAGTAGAAAAACTAGAAAATAGTTATGGTAACTTTATGGAAGAATTTTCAAGTATTTTGCAACGCCAAATCACTGTTGATAATCATTAATCTAGCCACAGGTTTAAGTTACCTTATATGTATCAAAGAGTAAGACGTAGAAAAGTTGCTGAAATTAATGTCGTTCCTTATATCGACGTGATGTTGGTGTTGTTGATCATTTTTATGGTAACAGCGCCACTTATTACCCAAGGGGTTAAAGTCGACTTACCCAAAGCAGAAGCACAAGCACTTGATAAAGATAGTAAAACGCCGATGGTAGCTTCAGTTGATGCCGCGGGTAATTATTACCTTTCAATTAATGGTGAAAACCAGCAGATGTCAGCGGAAGAAGTGGCTATTGAAGTGGCGGCTAGGTTGTCGATTGATCCCGACACACCGGTTGTTGTTAATGGTGATGGTAGTGTCTCATATAATGCGGTAGTGCAACTTATGGTATTATTGCAAAATGTTGCCGGTGTGCCATCGGTAGGTTTAATGACTGATTCACCGGAGAAATAATGGTGGATAAAAAATATACAGTTGCTTTGTCGTTAAGTGTGTTTTTACACCTTTTATTAGCGTTGTTTTTATTATTTGGGAATTTTTCTCATGAGCATAAACCAACTCCCACGCCTGCAGCACAAGTTAACCCAATTCAAGCGGTAGCGATCGATAAAAGTGTGCTGGAAGCACGAGTAAATGATATTAAAAAACAAAAGTCTGATGCAAAAGCCGCTGAACAGAAGCGATTAAAAGAATTAGAAGATCGTGCCGCTAAAGCGAGAGAAAAACGTGCTAAAGAGCAAGAACGAATTAAATCGTTAGAAAAACAACGTAAACAAAAAGAAGCGGAAAAACGCAAAGCTGACGCGGCAGCTAAAGCAGCAAAAGCTAAGGCTGACCAAGCAGAAAAAGTGCGACAAGCTAAAGTTGCAGAGCAAAAAAAGCTGAACAAGCAGCAGCTGACGCTAAAGCCAAACGCATTGCTGAAGAAAAAGCGGCTCAAAAAGCAGCTGAAATTAGAAAGCAACGCGAAGAAGAGAAAAAGCGCAAAGCGCGAGAAGCTAAAGAACGCGAATTGCAAGAGGCGATGTTAGCTGAGCAAATGGCGGCAGAAATGGCGGCTCGTGAGCAAGCAAGAAGTCAGCAAGTGATGGGTGAAGTTAACCGTTACCATGCGTTAATTAGCCAAGCTATTAATCGCAGTGTCCTAAAAGATAAAGCGACCATGAGCGGTAAATCTTGTTCATTGATCATCAGTATTACATCATCAGGTTTTGTTACCAATGTGACTACAGGTAAAGGTGATCCTGTCGTTTGTAACGCAGCGAAAACCGGGGTATTAAAGTTAGGTACTATCCCTATGTCAGATAATCCTGATGTATATAAACAATTTAAAAAGTTTGAATTGGAATATATTCCAAACTTTGACTAGGAACCGCTGATTTTTTAAGGTATAAATCACGGCGTAAACTTACATACTCGCATAACATTTATTAACGAGAATTTTGGATTTTATGAATATATTTAAAAGCATTGTATTGACTTGTTTAACCTTTTTGTCACTGTCAAGTTATGCCACCTTACAGAAAATAGTGATCACCGGCGGGCTTGACTCCGCACGTCCTATTGCCGTGGTGCCTTTTCAATGGCAAGGCGCAGGTCCTATGCCGGAAAATATTGCACAAATTATTAGTGATGACTTATTGCGTAGTGGTAAATTTAGTCCAATTGCAAGCGAAAAATTTCCATCGCAACCAACTAGCGATAAAGATATTGATTATACGGCATGGGCTACTACCGGGGTTGAAGCGGTAGTTGTTGGCAAAGTATCAGAAACGGCTGTTGGTACTTATCAGGTGGACTTTCAATTAATTGATGTTATTCGTGGTCAATTAACCGGTGGTAACTCACAAATGTTGAGTAACGGTAAATTAGTTAAAACATCGGATCATATTTTAGATTATGCCACGATGACAATTGGTGCTGATCAATTTCGTCGTTATGCCCATCGTATTAGTGATAAAGTTTATGAAAAGTTAACTGGTACGCGTGGCGCTTTTTTAACTAAAATAGCGTATGTTATTGTGCGGGACGAAGGGGATTACCCTTACCAGTTAGTTATCGCAGATTATGACGGTTATAACGAACATGTATTACTAAGTTCAAAAGAGCCATTAATGTCGCCAAGTTGGTCGCCTGACGGGCAGCAATTGGCTTATGTAACTTTTGAAAATCATCAGGCACAAATATTTACGTTAAATATTTATACTGGCCAACGCCAAATGATCAGCTCGCATAAAGGAATTAATGGGGCGCCAACTTGGTCACCAGATGGCAATAAATTAGCTTTGGTTCTTTCAAAAGATGGGAACCCAGAAATTTATGTAAAGAACTTAGTCACTAAGCAATTACGTCGAATTACTCGTCACCGAGCAATAGATACCGAGCCAAGTTGGTCACCAGATAGCCAATCATTAGTATTTAGTTCAGAACGAGGTGGAAAACCTCAGCTATATCGCGTAAATTTAGTTAGCGGTAAGCTAAAACGGTTAACATTTGACGGTGAAATGAACTTAGGTGGCTCATTAACACCTGATGGTAAACAATTAGTGATGGTAAATCGCACACATGGCAAGTATCATTTAGCAAAACAAGAACTTGCAAGTGGACAGTTTCAAGTGTTAACTAGTACTCGCTTAGATGAATCACCTAGTATTTCACCTAACGGCGGGATAATAATTTACAGTACTTTGCATGAAAATCGCCAAGTGCTAAGTTTGGTTTCTGTTGATGGTCGTTTTAAGGCTCGCTTACCTGCGTTAAATGGGCAAGTTAAGTCGCCATCGTGGTCACCATTTTTATAAATAAAACGTTTTACAAAACATAGAAGATAACAAGGAAAATATAATGCGCCTGAATAAAATTGTTAAAGCTTTAGCTATTTCTTTACCTTTACTTGCTATTTCTGCATGTAGCTCAACTGATACATCAGAAGAAGATGCACGTATTGCTGCTGAACAAGCGGCAGTAGTTGCTCAACAAGAAGCGGCTAAGCAAGCTGAGCAAGTAAAAATTGCAGCAATGAAAAAAGAAGCTGAAATGGCTGAACAAAAACGTCAGCAAGTTGAAAAGTTATTATCAGCTAACATCATCTATTTTGAATTTGATAAGTCTACGCTAAGTGCTGACTTCTCAGCTATCTTAGATGCTCATGCAACATTTTTATCAGCTAACCCAAGCCGTAACGTATTAGTTGAAGGCCATGCTGATGAACGCGGTACACCTGAGTACAACATTGCGTTAGGCGAGCGTCGTGCGAAAGCCGTTGTATCATACTTAGAAAACATGGGTGTTTCTTCATCTCAAATTACTACAGTAAGCTATGGCGAAGAAAAACCATTAGCTAAAGAACGTACTGAAGAAGCATTTGCTACTAACCGTCGTGCTGTATTGGTTTATTAATATTGGGCAATAAATGAAACATTTAACTGTTTTATTAGGTGCCACATTTGCAGCTAGTACCAGTTTGGTACTAGCTGCACAACCCGCACCTGTGATTGATGTAAGTAGCCAACCGGTTAATTCAAGCAGCGCTAACGTGAGTTTGTCAGAACAACTTGCGAACGTTGAGCGTAAGCTAGATGCTCGTAATAAAGCACAAATTAATATGCAACGCCAGTTAACTGATCTGCAAAATGAAGTGGACGAAATACGTGGTGTTACTGAATTGCATAGTCATAAACTCAGCCAAATTCTTGAACGTCAGCGAGAGCTGTATCAGGAATTAGACCGACGTGTAAGCCAAGCTATTCAATCTCCTCAAGTTCCTGCTACCTTAGCTTCAAATAATGTTAATAATGCGCCTAATATAGATTACAGCTCAGACTTAACTGAAAATGAAGCCTATGATCATGCCGTTAATCTTGTGTTAAAAGAAAAACAATATGATCAAGCCATTGAAAAGTTTAAAGCGTTTAATAAAAAATACCTAATTCAACTTATGCCGCGAATGCACATTATTGGTTAGGACAATTATTATTCACTAAAAATGAATTAAGCCAAGCAGCGAATGAATTTTCGATAGTGGTTAATCAGCATAAAGATTCAACTAAGCGTAGTGATGCGATGTTGAAACTTGCGATGGTTTCAGATAAACAAGGTGATAAAGCGCGGGCTCGTGTTTTATACAACCAACTGATTAAAGAATACCCTTCTACATCGGCGGCACAATTAGCTGGTTCAAGATTAGAATTAATAAAGTAAGTCAAATTCGTTTGTAACTTAAACTAAACGTTGTCTTTTTGTGCAAACAGTTCGAATTGTTAAAAAACTTCGAATTAGTTGTTGCACTAAAATTTTATATCAGTATTATATGCGGCGCATCAGGCAGCAGCATGATGTAAACAAGTTATCGGTCGTTAGCTCAGTTGGTAGAGCAGTTGGCTTTTAACCAATTTGTCGAAGGTTCAAATCCTTCACGACCGACCACTTTTCTACCTAGGTGGTTTATACAAATAACTTGTTAAAAAATTAGAATTAAAATCGGTCGTTAGCTCAGTTGGTAGAGCAGTTGGCTTTTAACCAATTTGTCGAAGGTTCAAATCCTTCACGACCGACCACTTCTAATTTTACAATATATCTACTATCGGTCGTTAGCTCAGTTGGTAGAGCAGTTGGCTTTTAACCAATTTGTCGAAGGTTCAAATCAATTTGTCGTTAGCTCAGTTGTTTGGCTTTTAAAATCGAAGGTTCAAATCCTTCACGACCGACCACTTCTAATTTATACATTATATCTACTATCGGTCGTTAGCTCAGTTGGTAGAGCAGTTGGCTTTTAACCAATTTGTCGAAGGTTCAAATCCTTCACGACCGACCACTTTTTTAAAGTGGTTCTATTATCTTCAGCTTTACTTATTTTATTCATCCAACTTAATTTTTATTAATAGCTTAAACCCTTAAATCTAATTTAGGTTCATTATATTGGGCTTATAACATTTAATTATCTGCTCTGGCTTTTACACTTTTATTAAAATATTACTATTTTTCTAGCCTTATTCGCTTAAACTACACATTTACCGATAATTCCCTTATAATTGCCGCCTTTTTTATATCTTGATGTACAGAGAACCTAATGAGCCAAGCCAATTTAGCCGTTGAATTTGATTTCGAATTTCCAGCTAAGCCTAAGCCTTTATCGATAGATCAAAAGGCTGAATACAAAGCTAGAATCAAACAGTTATTAATTGAGAAAAACGCTGTCTTAGTGGCTCATTATTACACTGATCCAGAAATTCAAGCGTTAGCTGAAGAAACGGGCGGTTGCGTTGCTGACTCACTTGAGATGGCACGCTTTGGTAATACTCACCCAGCCGATACTTTAATTGTAGCGGGTGTTAAATTTATGGGCGAAACAGCTAAGGTACTAACGCCGGAAAAAACGGTGATTATGCCAACGCTAGAAGCTACCTGTTCATTAGACCTAGGTTGTCCGATCAAAGAATTTAATGAATTTTGTGATCAGCACCCTGATCGTACCGTTGTGGTTTATGCCAATACATCAACAGCCGTGAAAGCGCGAGCTGATTGGATTGTTACTTCATCATGTGCGTTAGAAATTGTTGAATATTTAGATGAAAAAGGTGAAAAAATCCTTTGGGGACCTGATCGTCACTTAGGTAATTACATACAAAAGCAAACGGGTGCCGACATGATCATGTGGCAGGGCGCTTGTATCGTTCATGACGAGTTCAAAACCAAAGCGTTAACAGATATGAAAGCTTTGCATCCAGATGCTGCGATATTGGTTCACCCGGAGTCTCCTGCTGAGATTATCGAACTAGCCGACTCAGTAGGCTCAACCAGCCAATTGATTAAAGCGGCACAAGAATTACCCAATCAAAAATTTATTGTGGCAACCGACCGTGGTATTTTTATAAAATGCAGCAGTTGTGTCCTGATAAAGAATTTTTCGAAGCGCCAACAGCTGGAGAAGGTGCAACCTGTAGAAGTTGTGCTCATTGTCCTTGGATGGCTATGAACGGCTTAAAAGAGATTGAAGACGCGTTAATTGATCCAACAGGTAAAGAAGTGTTTGTTGATATGACACTACGTGACGGCGCACTTAAGTCGCTTAACCGTATGCTAAATTTCAACTTAAATAATAAGTAATCTCTCACAACATTATATATTCTCGTTTTCTCTAAAATTTACTGGTAGTTTGAGCAGTAGCAAAACTACCAGAATATTTTTACGATCTATTCCATCATTGCTTTTTAAGTTTCACTCGACGATTTTTTACAAATTTGATAGGTGAAGTTTATTCATTCTATATACCAATTTATTTCATTTAATCTTTTTATGAAAACAGCGTAGTTTATGTTTTAAAGCAAAACTGTTTTTGATAAGGATATTTGATGAATGTTATTCATATTGTCAGGCAATTTTCACCTGCTATTGGTGGGTTAGAAAACTTTGTTTTACAGTTAGCAAAAGAGCAAAAAGCTTCGGGCTTAACAGTATCAATAATTACCTTAAATAAAATTTTTCATACCGAGCAAGCTTTAGCTGATATAGACAGTATTGCAGGTATAAAAGTTTGTCGTTTGGCTTATTTTGGCAGCTATAAATATGCTATTGCTTTATCTGTACTGAACCATATTAAAAGCGCAGATATTATTCATATCCATGGTGTTGATTTTTTCTTGATTACTTAGCGAATAGCAAGATATTGCACAGAAAAAACTCGTACTATCGACTCATGGTGGCATTTTTCATACGCCTTATGCCGCATCATTAAAAAAAGTGTATTTTCGCTTTATAACTAAATTCAGTTTGCGTAATGTTGATAAAGTTTTTGCATGTAGCGTTAATGATCATGCTATTTTTTCGTCGATCACAGCCAAGAGTAAATTAAAGCTAATTGAAAATGGTGTTGATACTGAAAAGTTTTCAATGGAAACCACGTCTGTTGCATCATCCTGTTCAGAAAAGAACACTAGCATTCAAAGCCAAAAACTGATCAATACTAAACCGCAAACGTTTATTTTTATAGGTAGATTTTCGGATAATAAGCGTATTGATTTACTTGTTCATTTTTTCAGTCAACTGATTAAATTTGATAGTAACTATCGATTAATTATTGCAGGTAAGGATTGGGATAATAATCAAAGCAAGCTGGAAGCTATGATTGAGCAACGTAATTTACAGCAGTATATTTCACTTATAATTGAGCCTAGTGAAGCTAAGTTAAATCAAACAATTAAGCATTCTCGTTATATTATTAGCGCATCAGAATTTGAAGGTTTTGGCATGACGATTATTGAGGGAATGTCGGGGGGCTGGTACCTATAACATCAAAAATTCCGAGTTTTGAAAAAATAGTACAAACAAGTCATCTAGGTTTGACTATCGATTTTGAATCTGAATCTTCATCCATATTGGTACATCAATATATTCAACAACTTGATTTTGAAAAAGCAGCTTTGTGTGCCAAGCGTTACGCAAAACAATATTCTTGGCGTCATGTCGCAGGCTATTTTACAGCAGAATATCATCAAGTGGTTGGGACTTATAGCCGTGATATTCAGGGGTTGCAGTTGATACCCGTAATAGTGAGCAAGTAATTAATTTTATCAGCGAACAATTTACTCAGGGCAAACAACATTTTATCGCTTTTGCTAATGCTCATACAGTGAACTTAGCTAATCAGGAGAAGATTATAAACATACCTTAAGTCAATTTACCGTACTAAATGACGGCATCGGATTAGAAATGGCTAGTAAATTAAAGTACCAAAAAGGCTTTGTTGAAAACTTAAATGGTACTGATTTTACGCCAAAATTGTTGGCTAACATAGGGCAATCCCTTCGTATTTATTTATTAGGTGCGAAAGCTGAAACGGTTGAAAAATGCCTCGCTATTTGGGAAAGCGCTTACCCGCAACATCACTTTGTTGGTTTTCATCATGGTTATGTTGCAACGGAAGTTGAGCATCAAGATATTGTTAAGGCAATAAAAAAAACTAAGGCTGATACGGTCATTGTTGCTATGGGAAACCCGCTACAAGAGCAATGGATTGCAAAGCATCTTGTTAATACTGAAGTGAAACTAGCTATAGGTGTTGGTGCGTTATTCGATTTTACAGTGGGCAATGTTAGTAGGGCTCCTAAATTGATGCGTAAATTTAAATTGGAATGGTTTTTACCGTTTATGTTTAGAACCAAGGAGAATGTGGAAACGTTATTTAATTGGTAATGCTATTTTTTTGTTTAATGCTTTAAAAAATTAAAGTGTGTATAAATTATGACTTATCTAATACAGCTTGATGATAAAACGAGAAATATACTTGTTTTATTTACTATTTTATGTGTTTTGTACAATTCATTTTTAGCGCTAACGAATAGCTTAATCAGCCCTATTTCTCGCGGTATTGTGATTTTAACGGAAGTGTTATTAGTTGCTAACATCGTTTTAATTTTACTTATAAATCAATTAAGAGCGATAGATAAATGGCCTTTACTGCTATTTATTGTTGCCTTATTTTCAGCAGGATTAACCTATTTAGCTAGCCATGTTCTATTCATTGATGCTATTCGTAATATTTTGATTATTACTGTCTTTACCATGGTTGGAGTTCGATTAACAGAACAAAATATTCACCTATTAATGTTATTTGTCTCGCTTATTGTTGCTTTTATTTTAGCAATAGAAGTTATTGATATAAGCTGGTATGCAGCTATCTTTAATCCTGCGAGCTATTTTCAAAATACTCGTGGTATTGAAATTCAAGAGTTTAATGAAAGTGGGCTTTTTAATAATGCCTTAGGTTTCGAAGAAAGGTTTAGTTTTGGTATTTTTTCTGGCCCTAGAACATCATCTATTTTTTAGAGCAAGTTTCATTAGCTAATTTTTCAACGGTTTTATCCTTGTATTTGTTATTGTTTTTCGGTCGGCTTTAAATAAGGGTAAAAGACTCTTTTTTATTGTCCTTATCTTAACTATTTGTCTATCAAATGAAACTCGAACTGGCAGTTTTTTTGGCCTTGTTTTTTTTTTTGGTGCTGTTGGTTTTGTTTATTTTCCGGTTTTCTAATGTTTTAATTCCTTTTATTGCTCTAGTTTTGGCTTTGCCATTTTTTATTGCAACAAACTACGGTATATTTAGTAGGGCGCTTACAATATGGTATGTCATTGTTTTTTGACTTGTCACTAGTCGATTATTTGGTTTTGGACTCCATAAGTTAAATGACTTAATAGCGGTTTTGGCTATTTAGTGGTGAGTTCAACGATTTTTGGGGCTATCGCTTTTATTTTATATTGTTAATTTATTACCACAGCAGACACTACAAGCTAAGCAATGTGCGATTGCATTTAATAGTTATATTTTTTTAAATTTAATGATTGGTGGTAATGCTATTTATTCAATTAAAACGGCGGCTTTATTATGGATTATTGTCGGCTTTATTTATAAGCGAGAATTAGCAGCGCACCACCATATCAATAACATTGAACAATATGCTGGTGACAGGACATTGAAAAATGGTTTATTTGCTTTCTTAATTTATTCTTTATAACTGCAGCGCGGAAAAAACGATGAAAAATAAAATATGCCTAATTAATGTTAAATATAGCTAATCTCGTGGCTTAATTTCTGAACGTATGGAAGCAGAATTAACTCGCTTTTTGATTATATTCATCTTGATCTTTCGCAATATAAGCGTAATATTGATGTGAATAAGGGAAGTTATAAATCGCGTTTTTTAGCTTGGCTAATGTCGTTTAATGAATTAGCTAAATATTTATTATTTTTACCTAATTATTTGGCCGGTGCATATTCCGGTGATGGTGAACACCGATTCCGGTTTTATCGTGAACACTGCATTGGGTTCATAATGTTCACTATGGTCAATTTTAGATTGTGTTTTTCTCATCGATTCACCTTTCAATTTTATCCGATGTGCATTGTGCATTAGCCTATTTTGCATCCGCCAAGGTATTATCACCAATCGATTGATGCCATTCATCCGTTGGTAGTTGACTGATTATTGCTGTCGATGAACTGCCATGTCGATCATCCATTATCTCCATCAGGTCATTTCGTTGTGTGCCGCTTTTAGTGGTTCAAGCCCCCAATCATCTAATATCAGTAAATCAATTTTAGCCAGTGACTGTAACACCCGACTATAAGTGCCGTCTGCTTTAGCTTGTGTCAGCGCAAGTAACAGCCTCGATAGTCGGTAATATTTGACGCTGTAACCTTTCATGCAACCAGTATGCGCAAGCGCACAAGTGATATATGTTTTACCACTACCGCAAGGACCGGTGACGAGTAAGTTTTGTGATTTATTTAACCAATCGCATTGTAGTAGTGATGCCACCATCGATTGGTTAAGCCCTCTGGGATGGTGATAATCGATGTCTCTGGCATTGGCGGCTAATTTAAATTTTGCCGCTTTAAGTAATCGCTGTTGTTTACGATGCTCTCGGTCTTGGTTTTCGCTATCTGCCAGTAATTGTAATCGCTCTGCGAAAGATAACCCCTCGTAGGTGCTAGGTTGCTCTAATTGATTGACTAACGCATTAGCCATGCCGCTAAGTTTAAGTTGGCGAAGCAGTGTGATTGTTTGTTCTAACATAGAATTTCCTTTAATTAATGGAAGCTTTTAGGGCCACGGATATTTTCATGGGCTTGGGGCAATCTCGTTGTTTGCTCTTCTGACGGTGCAGGCAATTTATCTTGATTGCTACTGAGGATGTCTTTGATGTGTTTTAGCCGATATAAACGATAATGATTGGCGATGGCACATGCGTTATTTAGCCGCTCAGCAGGATAACTTCTAGATAAGTTCAGTAACCCTAAACAAACACGATATGCCTGCTCTTCATGGTGTTTTTGTGCTAATTGTGCTTTCACCCAGAGCAAGACTTCATCACCAATGTCCTTTGCCCAGTTCATTAACCGCCCAGGCGACCACCGGTGGTGCTTTTCATGTTTAACCGGCATATGCTCCGGTGTGGTGCTCATGCCAGGGTGGTATTTTCTTGGATGACTGGCGATACGTTTATGCTTAAAATAAGCTTCAATCAAATTGTCTTTAGCATGCAACTCAAGCTTTTCGCCAACCAAGTGATGGGGGACGGAATAAAGGTGATTGTCATATTGAACATGATAATCAATATTCACTTTAACGTGTTTAATATCGGTGAATTGATAAGCTTTATTAGGCATGGGGGCTAAAGCTGGACTGTCAATTGACGCGAACCACGATTGACGTGTACCGCTCAGTTGTTTAAAAGGCTTGTTATTTACTTCGAGTAATAAAGCTTTAATGCAATGATTTAGTTCTGCTAAAGAGAAGAAGGTTTGGTGACGCAATTTAGCTAATATCCAACGTTCAATGATTTGTACGCCCACTTCAGCTTTGGCTTTATCTTGTGGTTTTCTAGGACGAGCCGGAACGATCACGGTGCCATAATGCGCGGCCAGTTGCTGATAGCTTGGATTCACGTCGGGATCATAGCGACATGCTTTACTGACTCCACTGCGTAAATTATCAGGGATGATCATTTCTGGTATACCACCAAGAAACTCAAAGCATCGTACATGACTCCCAAGCCAATCAGGTAAACTTTGACTCCAAGTCGCTTCGCAAAAAGTGTAGTTGGATGCCCCCATTACAGCCACAAATATCTGGGCAAACTTCACCTCACCTGTGGTGTTACAGACAATAGGCATGGTTTGGCCAGCGTAATCTACAAACAACTTTTCACCGGCTTTATGCACTTGCCGCATCGAACGCTTTTGCTTTTTTAGCCACTGCATATAACGATCACAAAACTGAGAGTAGCTATAACAACGGTTTGGATATTGCTGGGTATATTCTTGCCAAAGTAAGTTTTTAGTGACGCCTTTACCGGTTAATTCTTTTCTGATTTGTGGACAGTCAGGTATTTCAAAACGCTGAGATGGCCGTGTATCGGCGCGGGGATAAAACTGGCTTGCTAGGACGGTATCATCCATTTCATCAGGTAGTGGCCAGGTTAACGATAACGCTTTGGCCTTTGTTAATAGTTTTTGAATAGCGCCAACACTGATTTTTGTACTGGCACTTATTTTTCTAACGCTGAGTTGGGCAGCAAAATGTAGCCTCAACACTTCTCGAATTTTACGCATTGTGATCCTCTTGGTCGCCATATCCCTTCCTCAATCGAAAAGGGAATAGCTTAACAAAGTAAGTAATAATCAATGCGTTGAAATTGTACTGGTTTGGTGTGAACACCGATTCCGGAAAATCAGTAAAAAAGTGTTCACGATAAAACCGGAATAAGCGTTCACGCTAAAACCAGTATGGGTGTTCACGATGGGCCGGAATCATTGTTCACGATGCTCCGGAATATGCAGCCGGTAAAAAAATTGTCAAAAAAATTAAGGAACCAGAAAGTATTACCCATGTGATGATAGGTGGCGGTCACCTTTTTTCAGATACCGGAGGCTATTTTCCCGCACGATTGATTGCCATTTGTCGGTATCTTCAAAAACAAAATCCTAATATTTATTTTACTACTTATGGCATAGGTGTATCAGAGCATATGTCAAAATTTGGTATTTATGCATTTAACTATCTGATCAAGCATACCCAGATTTCACATTTTTTTGTCCGAGATGAGGTTTCTAAAAATAACCTTGAATGTTTATTTAACGTTCTTGCTGATGTGGTGTTAGATCCTGCGATGATCACTGATAACCCGCCTTTTTCTGATAAAAATTCAGGCCAAAAAGTTGCGATTGGGATCATGAGTCCTTCTGTTTTAAAAGCTTATGGAGATGATTTATATCAACGTTACGACAAAGACTTTTATATTAATTTATTTTTGACTTTTAAAGCGTTGAACTATCACTGCTCCTTTTTTACTAATGGAGCTTTTAGCGATGAGTTATTTTTAAAAGAAATTTATCAAACCATAGGAGCCAAGTATCAAGATTGTTTTCAAGAACGCTTTGAATCTCCAGCGGCTTTATGCGACTTTATTGAAAGTCAAACTCTAGTGCTAAGCCATCGTTTACACGCGAATATTATTGCTTTTAGTAAGGGCGTTCCTTCCATCGGGTTTCCGTGGGACTCTAAAAGTTTTCTCGTTTTTTTTGTTGTCAAAGCGAGCTGATTTCTTTATTGATTGTGAGCAATCGAATATAAATACGATTGTTGAAAGAGCTCAACTAGCATTACAAACACCGGTGGCTAATGATGAATTTTTACGCAAGGCTAAGCAACAATTTATGCAAGCATTACAAAATGAAAATTCATTAATTGAAGCTGAATCAGAAAGCAACGCTAAGATTTTTCTCACTAATTACTGCGGTTAAATATTCCTGAGGAGGATTCATTATTAATAAAAATTCTCTATATGTTGTTGGTGAAAAAATCATTCAAATGGCGTTGCAGCTATTGATCTTTATTACTTTAGCGCGTTATTTAGGTACTGAACAGTTTGGTTTGTTGTCTTATTGTTTTGCCATTAATAGTATTTTTATCTTTTTTAATACTTTTGGCTTAGAATCAATATTAGTAAAACGCATACATGATCATAAACATTTGGCTGAGGTTTATTTGGCGGATGTTTTACTTATTCGTGCGTTCACATCTTTAGTGTCAGTATTCACCATTAACCTTGTTGGCTTATTACTGTTAGCACCTAATGAACATTTTTTTCTGTTTATTTTGTCGCTTTATCACCTGTTTTTACCCATAAAAGCCGTTGAAAATTATCTTCAGGCTCAACAACGAAGTTACATATATTCTAAGGTTGCTATTAGCGCTATTCTTTTAGGAACAGTTTTTCGCGCGCTAGGGCTATATTATCAAGCAGATGCTTTATGGTTTTATATTGCATACCTTGTTGATGCTTTTGCTTTATTTATTTTAGTGCTGTGTCTGTTATATCGAGAGCGTATTGAGCTCAAATTTTCTTTAGATTATCAACGTATAAAATTATTTCTTCGAGAAGGCTACCCTTTGATGTTGGCGGGCGGAATTGCTTTTCTATATATGAAGGTTGACCAAATCATGTTAGGAAAAATTTCTGGTAATGATGCAGTTGCTATTTATGTTTCTGCAACAAAGCTGAGTGAAGCATGGTTTTTTATTGGATTTTCGCTAATTGCGGTGTATTTTCCTGTTTTTTTAGATCATAAGAAAAAAGTCGCGTAAACACTATCGTATCGCTTTAGTTAATTTTGGTAGTAAATTAATCTGGTTATCAATACTTTTAGCATTATTGGTGTCGATATTTTCAGATTTTATTATCACTTTATTGTTAGGTGAGGTTTATCTGGCAAGTGCTGATGTTTTGGCAATTACCATTTGGTGTGTACCGTTAACCTATATTGGGGCTATCACCGCAAAAATGTTTGTTGCGGATAATCAAAATACTCAAGTGTTTCACCGAAACCTTATTGGACTGGCGGTAAATATTGGACTTAATTTATGGTTAATTCCTGCCTATGGCGCGATTGGAGCTGCCTTAGCTTCATTAATAGCGCAATTTTTTGCTTATTATTTCCTTAATTATATGAGAGCAAAATCAATTGGTAAAATCATCAATATGATGTTAACTCACCCTCCTTTTTTCCCCATATAATAAAAAAGCAGAGAGGCAAGTCTAATGTTGATTTATTTACAATATTTAAGAGGCTTTGCCGCTTTGATGGTGGTTTATTTCCATATTTCTATACAAGGAAATAGTTTATCAATGGACAATATCATTTTACCTGAGTTTGGTGAGTTAGGAGTTGATCTCTTTTTGTACTGAGTGGTTTTATCATGGTGTATATCACGGAGCAAAAAAATGTAACGGCTGTCACTTTTTTAAAAGAACGTTTTTTAAGAATTGCCCCTTTATATTGGTTACTTACTTTATTAGCCTCAACAGTAGCCTTGATATTGCCTGAGTTATTAAAATCGACAGAATTTAACCTAGCACATTTTTTTTGTCGCTGACTTTTATTCCTGCGATTCATCCAATATTTAATCAACAAGTGTGGCCAGTTGTTATACCTGGTTGGACATTAAATTATGAAATGTATTTTTATTTGTTATTTTCGTTATCTTTATTGTGTTCAAAACAGAGCAAGGTCATCACGTTAACTGTGTTAATGACGTGTGTGTTTATTTTGGTGCGTTATTTCTATACCGAGGCTTTAGCTTTTACTTGGTTTTATGGGGATCTTATTGTTTATGAATTTATTTTTGGGGGGATGATAGGAGTATTAATCAATAAAGGGATTTATTCCCAACGTGCGGTTATCTCTTTTACGTTTGTCATAATTAGTGTGGTTATGTTTTTAGCATTACCTCAAACTGATTTATCAAGGCTTTTCCATTTTGGCATACCAGCGGCTTTACTTATCTATGGGCTTGTTTCATTGAATTTAATTTGGCCGATTTATATTAATCAATGGTTGAAGTTATTAGGAGATAGTTCATATAGTTTGTATTTATCTCATGTTTTTGTCATCACTTTTGTACGCGTGTTATTAAGTAAGCTTTTACCTAATGATAGTGAGTTATTAGTGCCGCTATTTATAATTTTGTCTTTTAGCCTTTCTTTAGCAGTTGCTGTTTTTACTTATGCCTATATTGAAAAGCCGCTTGGACGATGGAGTAAACGCTTTTTATAACAAGATTAATTTGATCGAGGTTTTCTTTTATTTTACGGGTAAATATTTGGTGTACAGGAGATCCAAAAGGGAAGTTCTATCAGAAGATGGATGATTTTTTTTCATCATAACAGTTAAGTTATTTTCGTTTAATTTTTGATGAAAATCAGCGTAAGTTATTCACAAGGATTTGAAAATATATTGCTGTATATATTTCCAATAACTAAAGGTATTTAGTATTTTTGGGAGGTGATTATGAGAGATGGATTCTTAAAAAATAACATAAATCAATTTTCTGTCATTTATCGTATTGTTGATTTTATTGTTATACAGTTAATACTGCTTTTTTCATGTTTTCTACATGATATTTTAATCTCGGAACGCTATTTCATTGTTAGCTTAGTTGCTAGTACTTGTTATTTCTTGATGTCTGAAGTAGTTCGTTTGTACCGTTCATGGCGTACCAGTAGTGTTTATCGTTTATTACTGTGTACCGTTATTTGCTGGGTGAGTGCTTCATTTGGCGTTGTCTTGTTTATTTTCTTTTCTAAAATAGGTATTGAATTTTCACGTATTACTATTGGTACTTGGTTTTTATTGTGTGGGCTGGCATTGATTGGCTGGCGTTTAATGTTTCGTTGGACTTTATTTTATTTTCGTAGACGTGGTTTTAATACCCGAACTGTTGCTGTTTTAGGTTTATCTGCCGATGGTCTTAGAGTCGCGGAACAAATTTTTGACAAGCCTGAAACGGGTATACGATTAATTGGTTTTTTTGATGATAGAAAACCTGATCGAATCAGTGAAAAATTTCATCATTTATTGTTAGGTAATGTAAAAGAAGGAGTGGAACGCGCTAAAAACGCTGAATTCGATATTATTTATATTGCTTTGCCAATTGGTGATAAAGAGCGGTTGTCAGTGATTCTAAAACAATTAGGGAATACGACAGTCGATGTTCATTTTGTTCCTGATTTCCTCATCTTTAATTTAATTAATTCACGTTTAGCTTATTTAGGTTCGATGCAAACCTTAAGCGTTTTTGAGTCACCATTAAGGGGACCATCAAACTTAATGAAACGTGTTGAAGATATTGTTATATCAATAGTGATTTTAACCATTATCTCCCCTTTACTCCTGCTGATCAGTATCCTCATCAAATTAGATTCTAAAGGCCCTGTCTTTTTTTAAACAATCACGTTATGGCGAAGACGGTAAAGAGATCAAAGTGTACAAATTTCGTTCCATGAAGGTACTGGACGATGGTGCTGTTGTTAAACAAGCGACTAAAGGTGATAGCAGAATAACACGATTAGGTGCTTTTTTACGACGGACATCGTTAGATGAATTACCGCAATTTATTAATGTACTTCACGGATCTATGTCAATTGTTGGGCCTCGGCCTCATGCTGTTGCTCATAATGAGGAATATCGCACTAAAGTGGACTTTTACATGCTTCGTCACAAAATTAAACCAGGCATTACTGGCTGGGCACAAATTAATGGTTGGCGTGGTGAAACCGACACTATAGAAAAAATGGAAAAACGCATTGAGTTCGATTTGGAATATATGCGCAATTGGTCAATTTTATTAGATATTGAAATTATCTTTCTAACTATATTCAAAGGTTTTATTAATAAAAATGCCTATTAATTGCAAAATTCAATATTTCTATATGTTTATTCGTATTGGAGTCTTAATGTTAGCTGTCGCAGTGATGGACTCTGCTTTAGCTAATTTAAAAATGGGCGCTGTTGAGTTTGATAATGGGGTAAACCTTGTGCCTATGTTGTCATTTAGAAGCTTTTATGATGATAACTTACTATTGCAGAATACGGAGTTAACCAGCACTTTTTGCTACTGTAATGTCTGCCCAACTATTAGCTCAATTGGATGATGGCGTTAATCGCTATCAGTTAACTGGCGAGCTTGATAAAGGCGATTATGCTAGTTCATCGGCGGATAATTATTTTGATCAACACATTTCGGGTGAAGCTATTTTGCAATTGTTTGAGCCCGCGTCTTTGCTTATTTCAGGCACTTATACAGCGGGACATGAACACAGAGGGCAAGGTTTAACACAAGGACATGCTCTAATTACAGAGCAGCCTCTGACTTTTCATCAGCAATTTATGTCATCTCAATTTAATTACGGTGATAAACAAAGCACAGGGAGATTGGTGTTTAACGTGAAAATGTTAATACATGAATATGATAACCAACAATTTATGACAAGAAATTATGACATGATCTCCTATAGTACAGGATTTTATTATCAATCAGGAGCCGGCGGTGAACTAAGCGTAGAGCTATTAAAAAATGATAAAGGTTTTCGCTAAAGACAATAGCAATAATTTATTGCGAGACAATTAACTATCAATTGCTCACTGGTGTGCGTTGGAAATTAACTGGATTAAGCGCCGGTTACATTAAAGTAGGCTGGCAAAAAAAAGACTTTTTATCTGAACAAATGCGTGATTTTGGCGGACTTTCTTGGACAGCACAACTTGATTATGAATTACGCTCATATAGCCGGCTTATTATTGAAACAAAGCGGCAAGCGCGTGATCCTAACTTAATTGGTGATTATATTAAAGAAAGTGTTTATATGGTTAAAGCCGAATATTCTTTTATCGATGATCTAAAAGCTGTGATTAAATTTGATCATACCCGTGAAAAGCTGACCGGTGATATATATCGACAAGACCAAAGAAATAGTAGTGACTTTTCATTGTGGTATTTGTTAAACCACCATATGGCGTTGAATATGAGTTTTGGTTATGTCCATCAACAATCATCAGATAGTCAATATCGTTATCAACAAAATGTTTTCAGTATCAATATTAAGGTAGGAGTGAACTAATGAAATACCTTTGTAATCATCCTTTTATTCATGAGCTTGTTAGGTTTAAAAGCTCACGCTCAGCAAGCCTATAAATTTGGTGCAGGTGATGAAATTGAAATTGTTGTTTTTGGCCAACCAGATTTACATCTTAAAACATTGTTATCAATAGATGGCAATATAAATTATCGCTTTGTTGGCGCAATAAAAGCCGTTGGCTTAACTAAAAAACAACTTGAAGATATGATTTATCAAGGTCTCAAAGGTGATTATTTAGTTAACCCGACAGTTTCAGTCAGTATTGTGAAGTATCGTAATATTTATGTGCATGGTGAGGTGAAAAAACCGGGCGGTTACCCTTACGAACCAGGACTTAATATTAATAAAGCCATTTCATTGGCTGGAGGATTCACGGAAAGGGCAGCTAAAGATAAATTGTTTTTAGTAGCTGAAACGGATGTTGAGGCGAACAAAAAAATGGTGAACTTATCGTCAAGTATTACACCAGGAGATACGTTATACATTGAAAAGCGTTTTTAGTTGATGGAAAAAGGATCTCCCTATGAGTGATATGAATAAACGGATAAACGCTCCTTTAATAGCGGCAACATTGCAGAATCAACCTCTTGATTTATATCAATACGTGCTGGTATTAAAGCGGTATCGGTTTGCTATTTTTGTTTTTTGCTTTATTGATAGCTTTATTGCAGCAATATCTCTAGCTAAATCTCCCCCCATTTTAAGGCTACGGCAACATTATTAATTGAAGCGCAAACGGCTAAAGCGGTTTCAATTGAAGATGTTTATGGTTTGAACACCACTCAAAAAGAATATTTTTTGACACAATTTGAAATATTAAAGTCGAAAAGTTTATCGGAGCAAGTAATCCAAAAATTAGGCTTGATGAATCACAAAGAATTTGTGGTAAACCCAGATAAGGCGAGTTTTACAACTTGGCTTAAAACAAGGTTAGGTCTAGTAAAAAATGAGCTGATGAGTGATGAACTCAAAGCTAATATTAAAAAAGCAAAGTGTTCTAAATAACTTTTCTAGCAGGTTAAATGTAACACCGATAAAAAAAACGCAATTAGTGAATATTAGTTTTGAATCCAAAGACCCTAAATTGGCAGCGTTAGTGGCCAATACCATTGGCGAGGAGTATATAAAAAATTATATTATTGATAAAAATGATCGGACTAGAAAAGCGGGGTTTTGGCTGTTCCGAGCGGATCACTGAACTTGAAGAAAACCTAAGGGAATCTGAAAGTAAGCTACAAGATTTTACTCAAAATAATAATTTAACAGTCGTTGATGGAGTGAATGCTTTAACTGGTCAGCGTTTAAAAGCATTACAAGAACAATTAGTACAAGAAGAAAAAGTGTTAAGTGAAGCGCAAAGTATTTATGACATTGTGAAAAAGCCGAGTAGCAATAGTTTATCTGTATTAGAAGCACTTAATATGGTAACAAGCAATCGTACGATCCAAGATTTAAAGCGGGATCAAAGTAATGTTGAATTAAAACTTTCTGAACTTAGTGAAGTTTATGGGCCTAAACACCCTAAAATTATTTCAGCTTACGCGGAGCTCGCCTCAATTGAAGGTCGTGTTGCAAATGAAATACATAAACTGTCTCAAAACTCTGGTAAATTAGTGACTGCATCTAAAAGCCGTATTGAAGATATAAATGAAAAAATAGCATCAACCAGAAATGTGCATTTAAGTAATGAACAACTTGATAATGGGTATCGCCGATTAGCGCGAGAGGTGAGCACTAATAGAAAGTTATACGACACTTTTTTAGAACGAGCAAAGGAGACTTCGATCACAGCTGATTTTGAATCAGCACATGCTAAATTTACGGATCATGCTACTGTACCGATTCAGCCAAGTAAACCTAAAAAGGTAATGATTTTGGCGTTAGTTTTTATGTCATCTTTAGCCATTGGCGCTATCGTTGCATTTATTTTTGATGCTAATAATGATCGCTTTAAAACTACAGAAGATGTGGAGTATAAACTGGGCCAACGGTTATTAGGATTAATACCGCAAATAGATAAAAAAGCTAAACAACCTTTTTCGTTATACAGTTTTTACGATAGTCATCATCACTGTTTTTCTGAAGCGTTACGGACATTGAGAACTAACTTTTCATTAACTTATATAGATAAAGTAGCAAAGGTTGTTAGCGTCACCTCTGCTCAGCCAAATGAAGGGAAAACCACTACCGCAATTAATTTATCTTTTGCTATGGCTCATATGGAAAAAGTATTACTTATAGATGCTGATATGAGACGGCCGTCCATCGATAAAAACTTTGATTTACCACCTTATACTCATGGTTTATCAAATATTTTGGCGCAAACAGACGGTTTTACAGAATGTGTATATACTGATAATAAGTCAGGAATTGATATATTAACCGCAGGTACTATGTTACCAAATCCATTAGAGGCGTTATCATCAGATCGCTTTGCTGAATTAATAAACCAGTTAACTTCACAATACGATCGCATAATTATTGACACACCACCTTCTTTAGCGGTTAGTGATGCCTTAGTTATTTCTCAAGTTTCCAACTTAACCTTTTATGTTATTGGTGCGGATAAAACAGCGCGTAAATTGGCTCAACAGGGGCTTGATAAACTTTTGTCTGTTAATGCCAATATTGCAGGTGTTGTGTTGAATAAAGTGGATATGAGTAAAAAAGACAACTATCAAGGTTATCAAGGTTATTATGATCAATATGGTTATGCATAAATATAATTGTAATATACTGATATGATTGATATTCATTGTCATTATTTACCTGGGCTTGATGATGGCCCAGCAGATATGGGTGAGTCGATAGCCTTGCTTGAATTAGCAAATAACAACGGTATTACCGAGGTTATATTAACACCGCATATACATTTAGGTATTTTTGATAATAATATTGAACGTTTGTTACACGCTTTTTAATGTATTCTCAGAGAAGGTAACAGCGTACTCTATTCCAATCAAGCTACATTTAGGGGCAGAAGTAAGAGTTAGTCCTGATATAATGCCATTAGTAGAGAAGAGGTTATTACCTTTTATTGGTTGTTGGCACGGGAATGACGTATTGTTGCTTGAAATGCCTCATAGCCATGTACCTAAAGGAATTGATAATTTAATTCTGTGGTTGGCTAAACATAATATCATTACAGTTATTGCACACCCTGAACGTAATCGTGAATTACAACAGAACCCTAATTTATTAAATACATTGCTACAAAACGGTTGCCTTTTTCAGTTAACCGCTAGCTCTTTATTAGGTCATTTTGGCGATGCCGCTAGATTATTTGCACATAAACTCTTAGAAAAAAAGTTTTCCAGTTTATGGCAAGTGACGCACACAGCGTAAAAAAAGAAGGCCTCCATTACTGAACGAAGCTGCTATATTAGCTTGCTCAGTCACTAATGATAGCTATGTAGAAGATTTAGTTTTAAATAATCCTAAGCAGCTAATTACTCTGATTAATTAAACCGTTAACCTTATTCTATTGAACCTCAAAATTCACCTTGCTTAATAAGCGTTTTTCTTACCATAGCGCCGCTTTATATTACGAACCGTAGATTTCTAAGTAATAAAGCACTATGGTGAGCTGGCTGAGTGGCTGAAGGCGCACGCCTGGAAAGTGTGTTTAGGTTAATCCCCTAACGAGAGTTCGAATCTCTCGCTCACCGCCATATTAAAATAAAGCTGAGTATCTGTAAGGGTACCCAGCTTTATTGCTTTCTAAAGCGTTAAATTTCTATAGCCATGCTTGTTAATTGTTATTTTTGATAAGACTTAATTAAAAACTGGTTTTTAACGCCTAAACTATCATATAACGGTTTACCTGCTGCTGATGCTTGTAAAACAATGTGTGATCCTTGCCATTCATAACTTTTGTTTATTAAAGCTTTCATTAACATACGAGCGTAGCCTTTCCCTTGCATGTTTGGGTGAACGGCGACTTGATGGACGCCAATAATATTGTCGGTTTTAAACAAGAGTGCAGTCGCAACCGGCACATTATTATCATAAGCGAGTAATATTTGGCTATCTTGCTCTGCCATTAACTTTTCAAAGACAAGTTGTTCAATCGCATAACCAAAAGCTTTACTGGCAATATTAAGCCATAAGGCTAACTCTGTTACTGTTGTTAGTTTTTTAACGCTAAAGTTTGTTGGTGCTGAATGGTTGTTTGTTAATTCAGCCGTTGTTTGTTGATTTAAGGGTAAAAACATTGCTGTTTGTTCGAGTATACAGCGCCAGTTATTGCTACTTAATTCCCGCTCAACTTTGTGTTGCTCGGCTAATGTTTGTTTTGTCTTTTTGCTTTAGAGAAAAGTTTGGCCAAACCGGATAAATGGTTGATGGAGGCAAAGACTCAAGTGCTAACGTATCTTGCCGTAGGTAAGGTTCATCAAACCAACAACGGTACGGCCAATGGGTGTTGATATGTAATAAGCTATTTTGGTGTTCATTTTGTGTTGTTTTTAATTTAAGGGGCCGTGTACCGTATTTTTTCCATAAGTGTGTAAGGTTATTAATATTGGCTTGATTTATTAACATTTCAGGTTCTCCAATTAATGAATACAACGCCAATAATCAGTAGTATGGCGCCGATTGTTTTAATAGTATCAATTGATTTTATCGGTAAATTAAACCAGCCAAAGTGACTTGCTAAAAGAGCAATTAACAGTTGTCCTGTTAAAGCATAAGACATCATGTTACCTGCACCCATTTTAGAATTAAAACATAAAACATAGCAACACCGAATGCGCTTAAAATGCCACCACACCATAAATATGCCGGCACAGATTTTAGTTCTGCAATATTCGGGTATTGTGTTGTAGTGAGTAACAATGCAATGACGGTGATCATAAAACTCAATAAAAAGGCGATACAAGTTGCCAGTATTGAATTTTTAAGTACAACACCAAGTTGAGCGTTCATGGTAGCTTGTATTGCAATAGCTGCCCCCGCCGCTATTGCAAAAAGCGCTAAAATACTCATGTTAAATTGTCATCACAAATTCATCGTAATCAAATCTTACTTTAGGCGTGAAAGCTTGAACATCATCTTGATGACGATAACCAATAGGACATATGGCAGTTGTGGTTAAGCTGTGTTTTCTAATGCCAGTATTTGGTCATAACCTGCTGGGTCAAAACCTGTCATTGGACAGCTGTCTATCTTCATTGCCGCGGCGCAGGTTAAAAAGTTGCCGAGTGCGATATAGGCTTTTGGTGAGCCCATTCCTGTTTTTGATAATCACTTTTTTGTTTAAGTGCCGACTTCATGTGCATTGCAAAGTTATTGAGTTGCTCAGGCGTTTTATTGGTAATTTGTGCATGTTTGTCAATATAACGATCAACGGTACTATCACCAATTTGGCGATGTGCAGCAAATACGATTAAATGTGAACTTTGTGCGACTTTATCTTGGCCGTAGGAGTAGGGTACTAATTGTGCTCTGGTCGTTGGTGATTCAACCACAATGACTTTATAGGGTTGTAAACCATAAGATGATGCGCTTAAACGTGTAGATTCAAGCAGTGTTTTTAGTTGCTGTGCTGGAACTTTTTGTTGGGAAAATTGCTTAACAGCATATCGCCATTGTAATGCAGGTAATAAGGTCATGTTATTTACTCTTTATTTTGTTAATTAATACAAATTGAGCAAGTGCTCTTTACTCACTCGGAATGACCATTTTAAAGAGCAGTGTTTTAACATTCATTTACATAGGTTGATGAATTAAAGTTTTTTTCGAATGCGACTTAACTGTGTTGGGGTAATACCAAGGTGTGCGGCAATTTGATACTGCGGTAAGCGATCAATAAGGGTGGGATATTGCTTAACAAAGTGTAAATATCGTGCAGTGGCGTCGTCTTGTGCCATTTGAATTTCACGGGCGTCTTTTGCTAGCAGCCAATTTTTTCTAAATAATAAATTTGAAAAAGCTTAAGCTCATCATTTTTTATCATTAACTGACGATAAGCTTTAAAGTCAATTTCAACGAGGATCGAATCTTCCAAAGTTTCACAGGCAAGTTTGGTTGGCGTTGATGTTAATAAAGCCGTCATGGCACCGGGAAACATGCCTTCATCAAAAAACATTTTATTATACTCATTTCCTTTTTCATCGCAGGAAAAACACCTGACTAAGCCTTGGTAAATAAAAGCATATGAGGTTGGTATACTATTAAGTGCATAAAGCATCGTTTGTTTGCTGAGCGACTTAACTTGACAAAATGCTTTAAAATCACGCCATGTATCATCACTAATAGGCGCATAAGAAGCGAGTGTTGCTCTTAATGCTGTCAAAGCTAGATGTTGATCGGAGATGTTAATATTCATGATAAAAAGTGACCTAGGCTATTTGGTAGCAAAATCTATTATATCAAATATTAAGTTATTCATTTAGATAGTTAATTATTCATTAACTGTGAGTTTTAACCGGAACTAGAGTAGATAGCTTGTTTGTTAACAGGTATGCCTTCTTATTAGCTGCGCAACATCACTGTACACTATGAAAAGAATAGAAAAGGAAGAATGAAAAACTTTCTGATTTCAAATAGTTAGTTTATTTACTATCACATTATTAGGTTATTTGTTGATTTTTAGTACCAATGTTCAATATTATTAAAGGGGAAGTAGTAATAATTCAGTATTATGTTAAATTGAAATTGAGGATTACTAAATACCTAATAAGTTAAAACCTTGTTGTTATACTAATAATAACCTTAAGTATCGAAAAGAGCTGATATTATTCATGCGTACCTTAATGTTTCATTTGATTTCTCTTTTTTATTTAACGTGTTTAGTAATGTTACTAAGCCCTATTGCGAAAGCTAATAATGTTGATATTCCACAGTCAACTGATATCACCTTAGGTAAATATACAAAATACTTCAAGAACCACATGATAAGTTAACGTTAGCTCAAGCGCGTGATACTTTTAATTTTTCATCAACAAAAAAGGCACCAGTAATTCTATTTCATTAGGCCTAGATGTAGCGCCTGTCTGGATGAAGTTTACCGTAAATAATACAAGTGAGTTGGCGCAAAAATATCGTTTAGCGGTTGAAACACCATGGTTAGATTATATTGATACTTGGCTAGTATACCAAGGAGAGGTTATTCAACATATCCCCGGTGGAGATGCGTTTCCTTTTGAACAAAGGCCGATGCCATATCGGTTTTATGCGTTTGAACATCACTTTTTACAAGGACAAACTGAGGTTTTTATTCGAATAGAAACAAAAGGTCCTATGGCCATGCCGGTAAAATTACGTTCCATTGAAAAAGCGATAGATAATGATATCGCTAATGGTTATCAATATGGGGTGTTATATGGAATTATGCTGGCATTAGCACTTTATAATTTAGTGCTGTTTTTTAGTATTCGTCAAAAAGAGTATGGTTTATACAGCCTATATCTCATTGGTTTTGTGTTAAATAGCTTATCTTATACAGGGCAATTACATAGTGTGTTCACTTATGATTTTGGCCCATATTTTCAAGATTAGTTAGATATCTTTTTAATGATCACCTATAGCGTAGCGGGCTTGCATTTTGCGCGGGTATTATTAATGACAAAAAGAGTATGCACCGAGTTTAGATAAATTTGTTTTGCGCACCTCGGCTTTTATTCCAATTGCCATGCTAGTTGGTTTTATTTTTAACCAACTTTTTATCTCAATGACGTTAGCCTTTTTATTAAAAACACTACCTTTGTCATTTTCTTTGTGGTGATGGGCGTTCGTGCGTTATTTGCAAAAATAGCGTTTGCGCGTATTTTTTTATTCTCATCGGTTACCGCGGCAATTTGTATTACTGTTTCAACATTAGCGGTTGCTGGCGTTGTGGTTCCTTATAATGATTATACTTTTAAAGCGATTGAAGCAGGAATGGCCTTTGAAGCTATTTTATTGGCGGTTATTTTAGCCAGACAATTTCGAATGGCGCAATTTGATAAATTAATTGCAGAAACATATGCTCGAACAGATACTTTAACACAACTCAATAATCGTCGAGGTTTTCAGTATTTAACCAAGCCGATTTGGCAATCTATTATTCGAGAACAACGAGATGCTGCTTTTGTGTTAATTGATATTGACCTATTTAAAAAATTTAATGACTTATACGGTCACGATACTGGCGATAAAGTCTTACATGACGTTGCAAAATGTATAAGTAATACTTGTCGAAAAGGTGATATATCTGCTCGATGGGGCGGGGAAGAGTTTATTGTGTTTTTAGCTGAAACATCACAAGAACAAGCACTTGTTCAGGCGGAGCGTATAAGGCTAGCAATTCAAACGCTTAGTGTCACTATTAATCAAGTACCTTTGTCTATTACGGCGAGTCTTGGTGTTGCCGGTACTTATGCAGGTAACTTTAAAAATGCTCCGCTAACGTTAGATAACTTTGAAATGATGATCAATGAAGCAGACAGAGCACTTTATATTGCTAAGCAAAACGGAAAAAATCAGATTTTTGCAGAATATCATCGTGAACTTACGTTAGATGCATAAATAGATAAGGGAGAATAATAAAAATGGGCCATTTTTATTATTCTAAAAAGGAGCATCACCTTTTATTTTTGATTGTAGCTCTTTTAATATATTCCATTGAAGATAGCGCCATCAGTACAGGGGATTTTCCGTATTTTACTCCTGTGCTGGTAGCGCATTAATATAACGGCTAATTAACCACTGCTTTAAATTCTTCAACAAAATAAATAACGATTTCAATGGCGATCAACACAATAATAATCCACTCTAAAAATGATGAATGTTGATGTTTTTGCTCATCAGCTAACATGTCAAATAGCTCATGAATGGTAGCTAATTTTATTGATAATAGCTCAACACGCTGATGGATCTCCATATAGCGCGCAATGGTATTATAGGTGTTTTCATATTCGGGATATTCCCAGAAAAACTCAGGTGTATCAAGTAAACCATAGTGAAGTATGATGTCACTTTTCGTGCTGAAAAGAGTACCTCGAATTTTGGCCGTTTCTTTACGTGATAGTGCAATTTTACCCGTTTTAGCCAGGGTTTGAGGTAAATGTGAATAATCGGCAATGGTGTTTTGGGCGTTTTGCTCATATTCAATGAGCTTTATTGATTGAGCAAGTGCATGACTAATCGCTAAACGTGTTAACGGGTTATCATCCTGTAGATAAATTACATCTTTACTAATTTTTAATTCAGCAGCAAACGCAAATCTTAAATGCTCTTCAATGTTTTCAACAGCACTTTTGTGATCGCGCAACAAACGATTAAGTAATGCCATACGTTCATCTTCATCAACCGCCCAAAAAACAATAACGCCATAATCAAATAACCAATATTCACCTGTGCTTACAACCATGTGTACGGCATCACGGTAACGAACACCACGTTCAGTTATATTGGTGCTGATACTGCTAGCGCCGGAAAAATAATTATCACCTAGATTATAAATTGAAACGCGATCATGGCTAAAATTGATCACTTCGGCGCTTTTTTCATTATTCATTTACGTTTTCTCTGTTAATTGGCTGATGTTGCCGTGTTAACCCATTTGGTATATCAAAGCGAATCATCATGAAAAGATCTTTCTTTTTTTACGCCAAGTTTTTATTTTTGCCAATCTTTATTCTTGTCTTTTGATGAAATATTTTTCGACAAAAATAATTAGTCGATAGCGTTAAAATTTTTTGCTTTTGTTTTTTTGTAAAAGTGCGACTATCCGCACGTAAAACTTATTCATAACACGAGAGAAAGCCAATGAATAAACACTCAAGATCTGCTTATAACGACGACTTGGAATTTAACGATAGTTATAACCCGCAACTCAATCCAAGCGATTTTGATTACGACAATATAGAAAGTCAGCCTAGAAATGGTTCTAAACGCCATCGCAGTATGAACAACTATTTGGTTCGTAAAAATAGAAGCTCGTCAGGAAGCCCGTCGATTAAGAGATTTAATTGACGATGAATATGACGATTGGAATTAAATCATTAACGTTAGGTAACGTTAAAAATTTTACTGAAAACCTAGGAAATAAAATGAAAAAAAACACTATTAGTTACTTTATTAACAACCGGTTTAGCTTCTGGCTTTTTAACAAATGCAGTTGCTGATGAATTACCAGAAGCACCAGCTGAAGTTGTGAAACAAGCAATTGAAGACTGTAAAGAATGGGCGAAAGAAGATGATATTTCAGCAGCTGAACTTTACAAGTTTGTATTAAATTGTGTTAATGATGACTTGAAAGATCAAGAATTCAAAACCGTTGCTAAAATCAGCTTATAATGATCATGAATGAGTAAGTAAGATATTACTTACTCATTTTTCTACTTCCTATTTCCAGTCTTTAAGGTTTCCTCATTAATACCTTTTTGCTATTGCGCCTTATCAATGGCCTGCCATTTTTACGGCATTATTTTGTGGTGCTATTATTGGTTTAGAACGTCAATTAAGAGGTAAGCCGGTTGGCATTCGTACCTCGTCACTGATCGTTTTAGGTACTTATGTTTTTATTGCTACAGCTGACAGTGTTGCTTCTGATATGTCTGATCCTTCACGTATTATTGGCCAAGTTATTACCGGTGTAGGTTTTTTAGGTGCTGGTGTAATGTTGGCTAAAGATGGTGCTGTTGTTGGGGTAACATCGGCGGCTACTATTTGGGTATTAGCTGCGGTTGGTGTTGTGGTTTCAAAAGGGGACTTTTTGGGCTTCTATTCAAATATCATTAGTAGTGGTGTTTATTTTGGTGGGGTTGATCTATTAGAAGAGTACTCTCAAATGTTCACTAAAGGTGTGCATAATCGATACCGTACTTGGAAAGCTGAACCGTCTCGTTTTAGTGACCGACATCAAAAGAAAAAAGCGAAAATTTTTAAACCACCGCAAGGTTAAAGGTTCAATTGTGTCCGTTTCAGTTTTTAGCCCTGTTATAGAAAAGAGCGGCTAATACTTAAATGCGCTGGACGGTTAATACCTAAGGCTTTATTATTCTTTTTCTTTCAGCAATTACATAATTATCATTAATGAAATACTTTGCTTATGGCTCAAATATGTCGCTTGCTAGGTTACAGGCTCGCGTCCCCAGTGCCAAAAAATTAGGTAGTTATTTTTTAACTGGGCATACGTTACGGTTTCATAAAATTGGTAAAGACGGCTCGGCTAAGTGCGATGCTTTGGCGACCACAAAGGCAAATGATATTATTTATGGTGTATTGTTTGAAATTGCAGAAGCTGATAAACCGATATTAGATTTTGCTGAAGATTTAGGCCATGGCTATCAAGAAAAACAAGTCTATGTTGAAAATGAACGTGGTCAAAGACATCAAGCTTTTGTCTATTACGCCATCTTAGTGGCTTCTGATATTAAGCCCTATGATTGGTATTTACGGCACGTACTTGTTGGCGCTAAAGAAAATGCGTTGCCAGTGCAATATATTAATAAGTTGGCGGCAACTGACTTTATTGAAGATAAAGATTTAGCTCGGGCAGAGCAAGAGCAAGCTATTTATTTAACTTAATTTTTATTATTGGCATTTATGCTAAGAGGAAACCTATTATATGAATACGTCACTGTTAATCGTGCTCGTCGCTGGGTTTGCCATCATCATTGGCATTAGCTGTTATGTTATTGAAAAAAAGAAAAGTAATGCTCCTATAAGAGCCGGTTTGATGGGCGCTATTTTCTCAATCATTCCGGTATTAGGAATTATCTATTTAGTGTATTTAATTTGTAAGGATGATCTTACGGCTTAGGTAGGAAATAGAAAAAGAGGCCGATTTAAAAAGCTAACCCCAGACATAGTTAAATATGGGGTTAGCTTTTAAGATATTTTTATAAGGATTGGTATTATTGTTTTTCGGCAGCTTGCTGAGCCGCTAATTTTTCTTTTTTAGCCGCTTTTCTGGCCGCTAATGTTTTTGCTGCTTCTGAGCCAACATGGGCTTCGCCACGTAATTTAGCTAATTCCATTTGTTTTTCACGTTCAGCATAACGCGCACGTTGCTCTGGTGAGGTTTTATCATAACAATGATGACAACTTACCCCTTTTTCATATTCACTGCGGTCTTTGTCTTCTTCTAAAATAGGCATACGACAAGCATGGCATTGATCATATTTACCCGCATTTAATTGATGATCAACCGTTACTCTGTCATCAAAAACAAAACACTCACCTTGCCACATGGTTTCTTCTTCAGGCACTTCTTCTAAATATTTCAAAATGCCACCTTCAAGGTGATAAACTTCTTCAAAGCCTTGTTCTTTCATGTAGGCCGTTGATTTTTCGCAACGAATACCACCCGTGCAAAACATAGCTACTTTTTTATGTTTAGCAGGATCCATATTATTTTTTACATAATCAGGGAATTCACGGAAAGTTGTGGTGTTTGGATCAACGGCATTTTGGAAGGTGCCAATTTGTACTTCGTAATCGTTGCGTGTATCAACTAAAACCACCTCGGGATCAGAAATTAAAGCATTCCAATCTTGCGGTTTAACATAAGTACCTACCACATGGCGAGGATCAATACCTTCAACGCCCATGGTAACAATTTCTTTTTTCAGTTTTACTTTACAGCGTTTAAAAGGCTTTTCTTCGGTGAAAGATTCTTTATGAGAAATATCCGCTAAACGTGGGTCTAATTCAAACCAAGCTAATAAGTTATCAATCGCTTGGCGAGAGCCAGCTACTGTGCCGTTGATACCTTCATTGGCTAATAATAAGGTGCCGCAAATATCATTTTCTTCCATGATATTAAGAAGTGGTTGGCGAATTTTTTCAAAATCTTCAAGCGCAACAAATTTGTACATTGCGCAAACAACATAAGTAGTCATAAGTTTCCTGCTAACGGGAACGTAAATCCCGTGCGTTAATAAATAAAAAATAAGAATTTAATGTTAATGCTTAATTAACCGCGCATATTATAAGGACTTTATTTTATTTTGCAAAAAGGCTGAATGAACAGTTTAGTGGCGAATGGCTTTTATCAATATAAACTACGCTTTAGGAGTTAAATTAATTTATAGCTCTAAGTAATATGTTGATTGGTAATTTCTTCTTTGTAATTGCTTATAATTGATTTACAAAGGTTTGTTTGAAATTGTCCATCCTTGCATCAATTATCAATCCCTGTAAAATGTTTAGTTTACGAACTAACAGGGGGTTGGTTCGTTATTGAATTTATTCGATTTATTAATTATTGAGGTATAAACGTGAGTTATTATTCTGTCGTTTCTATTGTTGCTTACTTTTTAGTAATGCTGCTAATTGGTTTGTATGCCATGCGTAAATCAACAGCCAACAATGATGAATATTTATTAGGTGGCAGAAATATCAGCGCTAAAGTTACGGCTTTGTCTGCTGGTGCGTCAGATATGAGTGGTTGGATGTTAATGGGCTTACCTGGTGCCGCTTTTGTTTCAGGTTTAGATAGTATATGGATTGGTTTAGGTTTAATTATCGGTGCTTTTTTTAATTACAAAATCGTGGCTCCCCGTTTACGTGTTTATACTGAGGAGGCTGATAATTCATTAACCGTACCTGAATTTTCTCAAAACGTTTTTCATTACAAAACAGCTTTGTTCGTATTGTTGCTTCTATTGTTATTATTTGCTTTTTTACTTTATATACCTCATCAGGTTTAGTTGCTGGCGGTAAGTTATTTCAGTCCGCCTTTGGTTTAGATTATTCAATGGGGGTGTATTTAACCATCAGTGTTGTCATTATTTATACTGTTTTGGGCGGCTTTTTAGCGGTGAGCTTAACCGATTTTGTTCAAGGTTGTATTATGTTCTTGGCGCTCATTTGTGTGCCTGTTTTTGCTTTTATTGAGCTGGAGCCAAATACTAATTTGATCGGTAACACCTTAAATGCGTTTTATCAGTCAAGTGCAGCTTGGGAAGGCTTTGGCTGGTTGACTATTCTTAGCTTAATGTCTTGGGGCTTAGGTTATTTTGGACAACCGCATATTATTGTGCGATTTATGGCGATTAATCATGTATCAAGTGTAAAACCGCGAGAAATATAGGTATGAGCTGGATGACAGTATCGTTGATAGGGGCGTTATTAACCGGTCTTGTTGGTTTTTATTATACCCAGCAGCAAGGCATAACCGTTGATGATCCAGAAACTATTTTTGTTTTATTATCCACAACCTTGTTCCATCCGTTAGTTGCCGGTTGGTTATTAGCAGCTATTTTAGCCGCCATTATGAGTACGATTTCATCTCAATTATTAGTGTCGAGTAGTTCATTAGTTGAAGACTTTTATCGCATTTTTATTGATAAAAAAGCCAGTGAGCAGCGTTTAGTTTTAGTGAGTAGATTATGCGTTTTAGCGGTTGCTCTTGTTGCTACATATATCTCGTTAGATCCTGGTCAGAATGTACTTAGTATCGTATCAAGCGCATGGGCAGGTTTTGGCGCCGCTTTTGGTCCTGTTATTTTATTTGCTTTATTGTGGAAAAGAATGAGTAATGCTGGCGCGATTGCCGGGATTATTACGGGAGCTTTAACGGTATTGTTTTGGGGGCATGTGCCAGTACTTGAAAATGGTGAAGCATTAGGTTCGCTGTTTTATGAATTAGCACCTGGCTTTGTGGTAAATTCGTTGACTATTTGGTTGGTGAGTCATTTATCAATGCCGAGTGAATCAACTTTAGCTACGTTTGAGCGTTGTCAAAAAGTAATTAAAGCGCATTGTTAACTGTATAAACGCAGTTCAAAAGTGTTGTTAGAAGGTGAATTAAAGTGGAAAAATATGAAGAATTATTAGTGGCGATCAGACGAGTTATTCGTGCAATCGACTTACGTTCAAAAAAGTTAAGTAAAGAAGTGGGGATCACAGGGCCGCAATTACTTGTGTTGCAAGCGTTAAGCAGTCAGCCAGGCATTACGGCTAAACAATTGTCTGAAATTGTTAATCTTAGCCAAGCGACAGTGACGAGTATTCTTGATCGATTAGAGGACAAATTATTAATTAGTCGAATCAGAAGTGAAGAAGATCGCCGTAGAGTTTTTCTTTGTTTAACTGAAACCGGTAAAACGACACTTGATGATTCACCTAAAGCGATGGAAGACGCTTTTATCGAAAAGTTTAGTTGTTTAGATGATTGGGAACAATCACTCTTACTTTCAAGTGTGCAACGCGTTGCTAGTATGATGGATGCGAATAAGTTAGATGCCGCTCCGATCTTAAATATTAGTGAAGTGCCACAATAGTTACATATTCTTTTGCTATACTAAGGCTGAACAATTTGTTTGGCCTTTTTTATGCCTCTAAAAAAATTGATTAGTATACTAATCAATTTTGGTGTATTATATGGCCACTGTAATTTCGGAGGAATATATGAAAACCAATGGCTATATAAGCACATGGAAAAGAATTGTTTTAAAAATTGGCAGCGCGTTAATTGCACCAGATGGAAAGGGTTGTAGTTCGCATAATTTATTAGCAATAGCACAATTTATTATTGAATGCCGAAAACGCCATATTGATGTCATACTCGTTTCTTCAGGCTCAGTTGCCGCAGGTAGATCTTTTTTCGCTGAAGCTAAGCCGTCTATTGGGTTAAAAAAAGCAATGGCTGCTGCCGGCCAAGCTGAAATGTTAGCCACCTGGGATAGATTATTTGATTTCCCTACTGCTCAAGTATTGTTAACGCACGGTGATTTAACCGATAAAGAACGTTATGACAGTATTAAAGAAACCATCTCAACACTCTTAGAAAATGGTTTATTACCTATCATTAATGAAAATGATACGGTGACCACTGATTATTTGAAAGTTGGCGACAATGATAACTTGTCGGCAATGGTTGCTGCAGCAACACACGCAGATGTATTGATCATGTGTTCAGATATTGAAGGTTTGTTTACAAAAGATCCAAACAAATACGACGATGCCGTTATTGTTAAAACGGTAAATGAAATTGATGAAAATATTAAAAGTATGGCTGGTTGTGCAACAAGTTCTGTTGGCACTGGCGGTATGGCAACCAAGTTAGAAGCGGCTGAAAAAGCAGCAGCTCATGGTATTTATAGTTATATTGTCAATGGTTTTAATCAGAGTGTTTTTACAGACTTTTTAAGCGATAAAAACCCAGGCACTTTATTTGCGCCTTATGCAAAACCGTTAGATCAAGATATTCATTGGTTAACCCACACTACCAGAGAACAAGGTGAGTTGGTGTTAAATAAAGAAGGTGCTGATGCCTTTATTTTAGGTGATACTGCGTTATCTACTGATGATGTAGTTGAAGTTAATGGTAACTTCTCTAATGGTGACACTGTAATTATTAAAGATTGTGAAGGTGAAGAGTTAGCCAAAGCGTCTACTAACTATAGTAGTTGTTTATTGTCTTACATTGCAGATATTTCCGATAAATCTAGCTCTAATAGTGTATCTTCAGTTTTACAAGAAGATAATATCGCGATGTTAAATGAAGCAAGTGAAGATGGCCGTTAATATAACGAGCTGAGTTATTTTTAAACTTTTATAAAAATGAACCTAACTAGGTTCATTTTTTTTTGCCTGTAGCTTAACTAAGCTTACTTTTTAAAGGTATAAAAAAGCGAGCATAAAACTCGCTTTTTGCATCGTTCACCTTAGTGAACAAGGCTTAAATTTAGGCTAGGCTTTATTTAACTTTCATACCCGGTTGAGCACCGTCTTCTGGATTCAGTATCCATAAATCTTTACCACCAGGGCCTGCTGCTAATACCATGCCTTCAGACATGCCAAAACGCATTTTACGCGGCGCTAAGTTAGCCACCATAACGGTAAGCTTGCCAATCAAATCTTCTGGCTGGTAGGCTGATTTAATACCGGCAAATACTTGGCGGGTTTCACCATCTTCATGTGAGTCAAGCGCTAACTCTAAGCGTAATAATTTATCTGCTTTTTCAACATGCTCAGCGTTAATGATTTTAGCAATGCGTAAATCTATTTTAGCAAAATCGTCAAATTGAATTTCTGGTGCAATGGGATCATCAACCAAAGGCTCACCGGTTAACACAGGTGTTTGTTTAGCTGATTTTTTTTCAGCTTTTTTCGCTTTTGGTGCTGCTTTTTGCGGTTGCCGTTAAATTTTCTTTTGACGCTTCGGTCATTGCCGCAACTTTATCCATTTCAATACGTTGCATTAACGCTTTAAACTTATTAATTTTATGATCAGTTAATAAGGTTTTATGGCCATTCCACAATAATTCATCATTTAAAAAACCTTCCGTTTTTTCAGCAAGAGCAGGTAAAACCGGTTTTAAGTAAGTCATTAGAATACGGAATAGGTTAATGCCCAATGAGCAAATATCTTGCACTTCTTGTTGCTTTGATTCGTCTTTAGCTAACTGCCAAGGCTCTTTAATGGCGATATATTCATTAACTTTGTCGGCTAATGCCATGATTTCACGCATTGCGCGACCAAAATCGCGTTTTTCATACAGTTCAGCTAACCTATCACCAGCAGCCATCACTTCATCAGCGAGTACCGGATCATCAATGTTGCTTGATAACATGCCATCAAAACGTTTACTGATAAAACCAGCACAACGTGAAGCAATATTGACCACTTTACCCACTAGATCTGAATTTACCCGTTGGGCGAAATCTTCTAAGTTAAGGTCTAAGTCATCAATACGGTTAGTTAATTTAGCTGCGTAGTAATAACGTAAATATTCAGGTTGTAAATGGTCTAAATAGGTACGGCCTTTGATAAAAGTACCCTTAGATTTAGACATTTTAGCGCCATTTACCGTAACAAAACCATGTGCGAATACTGAGGTAGGTTTACGGTAACCAGCACCTTCTAACATGGCTGGCCAAAACAAGCTGTGGAAATAGATGATGTCTTTACCAATAAAGTGATAAAGTTCGGCATCAGAGTCTGCTTTCCAGTAGTTATCAAAATTAATGCCTTTTTTATCACATAGGTTCTTAAAGCTTCCCATATAACCAATAGGCGCATCTAACCAAACATAAAAATATTTTCCGGGCGCATTGGGGATTTCAAAACCAAAATAAGGGGCATCGCGGCTAATATCCCATTGCTGCAAACCTGACTCAAACCACTCGTTCAACTTGTTAGCCATTTCATCTTGTAATGAACCACCTGTTGTCCAAGCTTGTAACATGCTTTCAAATGCGGGCAAGTCGAAGAAATAATGTTCAGAATCACGTAAAACTGGGGTTGAACCTGAAACAACAGAACGAGGATTAATCACCTCGGTAGGTGAGTAGGTAGCACCACAGCTATCACAGCTGTCACCATTTTCATCTTCGCTTTTACATTTAGGACAAGTACCTTTTACAAAGCGATCAGGTAAAAACATGCCTTTTTTTTCATCATAAAGCTGTGAAATTACCCGAGTTTTAATATGACCGCCGTCATGCAGCTTATTATAAATAGCGCTAGCTAATTCACGGTTTTCATCGCTATGGGTAGAATGGTAGTTATCAAAACTTATCATAAAGTCTTTAAAGTCAGCCATATGCTCTTCACGAACACCATCAATCATAGCCTCAGGCGTTATACCTAATTCTTGGGCTTTTAACATGATTGGAGTGCCGTGCGCATCGTCAGCACAAACAAAATATACTTCATGGCCACGCATTCGTTGAAAGCGCACCCAAATATCTGTTTGGATGTGTTCAAGCAAATGGCCTAAATGAATAGAACCGTTGGCATAAGGAAGGGCGCAAGTGGCTAATATTTTACGTTTTGCCGTGTCTGAATTAGAGCTTAAATTTTGTGACATTGAATCTTTATAACATTTAGGTGGAAATCAATGTCGCAATGGTACAAAATTTAGCGCGAGGTTTCATTAAGAAATCGGTTGTTTTTCTATTCTTCTGTAATATAAATTAAATATTAAGTGACTCACATTGTTTAAAAAGCTATTTCCATCGAAAAAGTTTCAGATCAACATATTGAAATGATCACCGAAACATTGTCCGCATATCGTTCGTCGAGTTTTCCACTAGGTGTTTTAGCCGTTTGTGAACCGCCAACTTTTACCGCGGTAAAATCAGGTATTGAAGTGGCGCTAGTTGTACCATTTCCTTGTATTAGTGAATTAAACGACATTGCTTTAACTTTGTCTGAGCAGTTAGCGCTAACGGTTACCTTTAATATTGCTTTTCATGTTTTACCGGTTAGAGAACATCATATTGCGGGTATTCGTAATGTTATTGCCGTTGCCTCAGGTAAAGGGGGTTGGTAAATCAACCACCAGTGTAAATTTGGCGTACGCATTACAAGCGGAAGGTGCCCGTGTTGGTATTTTAGATGCTGATATTTACGGCCCGTCGATACCGACCATGTTAGGTGTTACCGATAAAAAGCCAATGTCGCGTGATGGCCAGTTAATGATCCCCGTGGAAGCTAATGGTTTAGTGCTCAACTCTATCGGTTTTTTAGTGCCTGACGAAGATGCTGCTGTCTGGCGTGGCCCTATGGCAAGTAAAGCATTTGATCAGTTATTACATGAAACTTTATGGGGTGAACTTGATTATTTGATCATTGATATGCCACCAGGTACCGGCGATATTCAAATAACCTTGTCTGAAAAAGTGCCTGTTGCGGCCTCTGTTGTGGTTACGACACCTCAAAATGTGGCTTTGGCAGATGCTATTAAAGGCATTGCCATGTTTGAAAAGGTTAATATTCCCGTATTAGGTGTCATTGAAAACATGAGTTATCACATTTGTGACGCTTGTGGTAACAAAGCTCACTTGTTTGGTGAAGGAGGCGGGCAGTTTGTTGCTGAGCAATATCAAACACAATTATTAGGGCATTTGCCGTTAAATAGTGATATTCGCGCAGACATGGATTGTGGTCTTTCACCATTAATTGAAAATAGCGCTGGTGAAATAGCCCAACAGTACCGTAAAATAGCGCGCAATACCGCAGCGCAATTATTTTTACAATTAGATAATCGAAGTCCACTGACACCTGATGTGGTAATCAGTGAATAAGATTGCGCATAGCACTTTGCAAATACTAATAAATTCTGAGAATAAACCATGAGATTGTGTGATAAAGATATAGAACGACATATTGAACAAGGAACGATCACTATTTTACCTAAACCTGATTCATCAATGATCTCAGGGGTGAGTGTTGATATTCGTTTAGGTAATGAATTTCGCGTTTTCCAAGATCACACTGCACCGTATATTGATTTAAGTGGTCCTCGTGAAGAAATGCAAAAAGCGATGAATTCAGTGATGAGTGATGAAATTGTCATTCCTGATGGCGAAGCGTTTTTTCTTCATCCTGGCGAGTTAGCATTAGCGGTAACTTATGAGTCGGTCACTTTGCCAGATAACATTGTTGGTTGGTTAGATGGTCGCTCTTCGTTAGCGCGTTTAGGTTTAATGGTACATGTGACAGCACATAGAATTGATCCCGGCTGGTCAGGACAAATTGTATTAGAGTTTTATAATAGCGGTAAATTACCGTTAGCTTTGCGTCCTAAAATGAAAATAGCGGCGTTAAATTTTGAAACTATGTCGGATAGCGCTCTACGACCTTATAACACGCGAGATGATGCTAAATATAAAGGGCAGAAGGGGGCCGTTGCCAGCCGAATTAGCCAAGATGAAGCTTCATCTTAACCTTTTAACTCTTCGTTGAAAGCAAAAGGCCAGCATTGTTATGCTGGCCTTTTTTGTTGAGGTAAAAACCACCGTTAAGAGTTAACAACTTTTTAACGGTGGTTTTTTCAAATCTTTAACAATAACGTTTAGTGCTTTGATCAGCATTTCTCGGTCATGGTGATGAGGAACTGATTTTTTAGCTAGCTGTTGATTAATCACATTAACGCGCTCAGATGTAACTCCAAGGTTGGCAATAACACTATCAATGGGCAAACAACCAATATTACTTTCTATCCAAGCGAGTTTTTCATCTAATGTAAGCTGCGACGCTGGGCTTTTTTCTGCAACCACATTATCAATAAATACACAGTGACCTTTTCGATTTTTTAAGGCGTTAGAAATATCGCGTACTAATAATGGTGGTATCACGCTAGTGAGAAAACTACCTGGGCCTAAAATAATTAAATCAGCATTTGCTAGCGCTTTTAAACATTGATTTGGTGTTTTTACCAGTGGCGCTAACATTAAGTTTTCGGGCATGACCGGCATTTCGTCAACTGATAGCTCACCAACACGGCAGCGTCCTTTTTGGATAAAATGCCATTAAATCAGTTGGGGTTTCCGACATAGGATACACTGGCGGCTTGATACGTAATAAACGCCTTACCAGTTTAATTGACTCAATTGGGCGAGATTGTATTTGTCCTAGGGCCGTATAAAATTAAGTTACCTAGGTTATGGCCACCGAGTTCATCTTGGCCGTCAAAACGAAAGTTGAATAACTGACTCCCAATAGAATCGTCGTCGACAAGTTCGGTAAGGCAATTTCTCAGGTCGCCCCATGCAATAGTACTACTACGTTTGCGAAGTCTACCTGTTGAGCCACCATTATCGGTTGTGGTTACAATACCGGTGAGTTGATCACCAAGAAAAGAAAGCGTTGAAAGCACGCGTCCTAAACCATGACCACCACCAATGGCAACAACATTTAGTGATTCTAATTGCATATAACTTAAGGTTTTAAATTTACGTAGGTAAGCTAACTTTACGCATTATTGTGTTAAAAATAAAGTAAAGGTGAGGGCATTTTACAATTGATTACACTTAACGAAGTCGCTTAAAAAGATAAGGGGTTATTAACTATTTAATTAGCCACAAAAAAATGAATAGAGGGGGAGAATAAAATTATCGTTATGCGTGACTAACATCATGACTAAGACACTGATTAAATAAAAAATAATCAACTTGATGGTTAATTAGACATTTAAACACTAAACAGGAAAAAAAAAGCGGGTTTATTCAAATTAATAGTTGACACTATGGGGGTGTCTGCTTAGAATGCGCCTCGCTTTCAAAGAGTACTTTGTTTTGATTTGAAGTATAATTTAAGCGGCAAGTTTACTTATTATTTATTAAATAAGTATTATTTGTTCTGGGGCTATAGCTCAGCTGGGAGAGCGCTTCGCTGGCAGCGAAGAGGTCTGCGGTTCGATCCCGCATAGCTCCACCAATTTATAAATTCAAGGTTGTTGTATAACTTAGGCCATACAATAATCCTATGACTAACACTTGTGTTATTCATGAATTAGATACTTTAACGTTTACGCTTAAGTATTTGTACCAACAACAAGTTTACTTGATGTTAGTACAACGATAGATTTCTGTGTCCCTATCGTCTAGAGGCCTAGGACACCGCCCTTTCACGGCGGTAACAGGGGTTCGAATCCCCTTAGGGATGCCACTTTTAAGGTTGTTGTATAACTTAGGCCATACAATAATCCTATGATTGACACTTGTGTTATTCATGAATTAGATGCTTGAACGTTTATGTTTAAGTATTTGTACTAACAACAAGGTAACTTGATGTTAGTACAACGATAGATTTCTGTGTCCCTATCGTCTAGAGGCCTAGGACACCGCCCTTTCACGGCGGTAACAGGGGTTCGAATCCCCTTAGGGATGCCACTTTTAAGGTTGTTGTATAACTTAGGCCATACAATAATCCTATGATTGACACTTGTGTTATTCATGTATTAGATGCTTGAACGTTTACGATTAAGTATTTGTATTATCAACTAGGTAACTTGATGTTAATACAACGATAGTTTTCTGTGTCCCTATCGTCTAGAGGCCTAGGACACCGCCCTTTTCACGGCGGTAACAGGGGTTCGAATCCCCTTAGGGATGCCACTTTTTTTAGGTTATTAGCGAACTAGGTCTCGTGAATTTCCTTTGGTTTAGTAAAACCACAAATATAGATGTTTAATACTTTTAAATTAAAGTATTATGCGTCAAAACTGAAAGATTTGAACTTTAATCTTTCAATCTGTTTTGATGTCCCTATCGTCTAGAGGTTTAGGACACCGCCCTTTCACGGCGGTAACAGGGGTTCGAATCCCCTAGGATGCCACATTAAAAAACCGACTTTTAGTCGGTTTTTTTTCGCCTGAAATTTACCAACTCGCAATTTATACGGAATGGTATTAAAATAGTTAATTTTCATTTGAATAATCAGGTATAATCACGACGATTTTTATTACTGAGTGTATTTCATGAGTGTTGATTCAATTGGCTTATCGAGCGAATTATTAAAAGCGGTTAAGGCCTGTGGTTATAAAAACCTAACGCCTATCCAACAAAAAGCTATTCCTATGGTGCGTAAAGGCTACGATTTATTAGCTAGTGCGCAAACTGGAACTGGGAAAACAGCAGCTTATTCGCTACCGATCATCGATTTAATTAACCAGCAATACGATAGTAATAATAATGCGGTTAAAGCATTAATACTTGCGCCAACGCGTGAACTTGCTCAACAAGTAAAAGCAAATATAGAAAGTTATATTGAATTTTTACCGTTGAAAGTGGGTGTGGTATATGGTGGTGGCGCCATGCCATCACAAACTAAAAATGCTACAGCAAGGTGTTGATATTTTAGTGGCAACACCTGGCAGGTTATTAGAGCACTTGGCTTTACGTAATACGCAACTAAATCAAATTAAATACTTTGTCTTAGATGAAGCGGATCGAATGTTAGATATGGGCTTTTTAGGTGATATTGAACGCTTATTACCCATGATGAAACAGCAAGTACAAACGTTAATGTTTTCGGCTACGTTTTCCCACAAAGTAAAAACCTTAGCTAATCAAATATTACATACACCAAAAACCATTGAAGTTGCTAAGCAAAATTCAACCTCGGGTAAAGTAAAACAGTCTGTTTATTCGGTATCTGAAGATCGTAAACGTGAATTACTATCAGAGTTAATTGGTGTTAATAATTGGCAACAAGTATTGGTGTTTGCAGGCACCAAAGAAAGCGCCAATATTTTAGCGAAAGAATTAAAACTCGATGGCATTAAAGCGGCTTTATGCCATGGCGACAAAACCCAAGGCGCTCGTAACAAAGCCCTTGCTGACTTTACCGAAGGAAAAGTTCGTGTTTTAGTGGCAACCGATGTTGCCGCTCGTGGTTTAGATATTGCGGATCTTCCGTATGTTGTTAATTTTCATTTACCTTTCCTTGCTGAAGATTATGTTCATCGCATTGGCAGAACGGGAAGAGCAGGTAAAACCGGCACAGCTATCTCATTAGTAAGCCCAAAAGACGAAAAATATTTAGGTGATATTGAAAAACTTATTGGTCGTCATTTCGAGCGCATTGTTTTACCAGGTTACGAATTAAAAGAAACAGACAGTGATCACCACAGAGTAAAAGCGCTAGAAAAAGTAGCTAAAAAATCGCTACGAAGCCAATAAATTAAAAAATAGAGCGGTTAAAGACAAAGCCAAAACTAAAAAAGCACCGGCCACAAGATACAATAAATCGATCAAGAAAAAACGATAAATTAGATACTTGATGATGGCTGAATATTTAAATCATTTAGTTGAAGTACCCTTTGAGTATCGTCATTGCTGTTGGTTCTGTGGAACCAGCAGCCCAATTATTCACTTTTCCTCACCAGCAATATCTCGTTATTGATTGTTGCCATCCAGCAGTGACATTGCCCGCATGTCAAGAATGTCAATTATTTGCTTATCAAGTTCAAGCTGAAAGTATTTGGCAGGTAGCAAGGCAAGTAAAAAAATTGCTGATCAAAAAATATCGTACACATTTAGCCATTGGCTTAAATTGGACTCAAGCAGAGTTGGCCAATAGTGAATTTGAAGGTGGCAATTTTGAAGGATTTAAACGTAGCGCTTGGTTTATGTATGAAGTGGCCAAAATGCGCGTTAACTTTAAAGGCTGGCCGTTAGTTTTATCTGGTTTGTATATTGAAGCCGTTGATGAAAAAGAAGCTTTTATTTTTGATGGGGTAAGCTATCCCTCGGTTGATGAAGCAATTGAGCAATACACCAAAAACTTTGATTTACCAAGAGGCTACTTAAAACAAACTCTGCATAGTTTAGGTGTTGAACAATTTTCTAGGGCGGTGCATTTTTGTCGGTTAATGGTTGGCTCAACGCCTGCTGAAAGAAAGCAGGCGTTAAGAGAATTAGTGTTTACCGACGAGATTATTCGCTCATTTAATCAAACGTAACTCAGCAGCACTGGCGGTTTTACGTTGATATAAAATACTATCAGCGCGCTCAAATAAACTATGCTCGTTGTCAGCTCGGGTCATAAAAGTACTACCTAAACTACAAGCAACGCCATATTCTTTTAATGTTGGATCAATCGTTAATGCATGCTTAATTCGACATTCAATGAGCTCTAATGCATTGTTACTGGCTTGTTCAACAATAATGGCAAACTCATCACCACCAAAACGAAATACGCTGTCAGAATCACGGATACTTGAAAGCAACGCCTTCGCAAATTGGATCAAAATGGTATCACCCACTTTATGACCATGAGTATCATTAATTTGCTTAAATTTATCTAAATCGGCAACTATTAAACCAACATGCGTTTGTTGACGGTTAGCTTGATGCATAGCTCGTTTTAATTGCTCATCAAAATATCGGCGATTACCTAAACCGGTTAAAGCATCTTCCATAGCAAGCTGAAGTGCTTGATGATACATGATGGCATTTCTCATCGGGTAAGCTAAATAAGCATGTAGCTCTTTCAGTACTTTATGATGAGATAAACTGATCGGCGAATTAATGGCATAATTTAACACCCCAATAAACTCACCATTAATTTTTATATCATACTTACGTTCATTTTTTGCCGGTCGACTGCCAGGCATGGCAACTTTTAGCCCTGCTTTTTGAAAATACAGACCGCTAAAATCGGCAAATTTTGACGCTTGCAGAGCAAAAATATGTAATAGTTTACCTATATCTAATGTACTTTGAAGTTGTTCAAGTAACTGTTTTCCATGCTTTAATTCACCATTCTCGTGTTTATCAAAAACCCGAAAAGCGTTAAATTGTGAAAACTCGTTATCAAATATATTTAATGTTTGCATATGATCACCCGTATTATGAATACAGTGGTACAAAGCAATATATATGCCTATTGAATAAATAATCTTTTATTCACTATTAATCTATTGATTATTAGTAAAAAAATAAATGATGTATGTGTTTATTACGTCGTAAAACCTCGTCAAATAAATGTCATTCGATTTCATTTCATCGTAAAATAGTGTAGTTTTAAAGTATCTGTAGCGTAAGTTTTAGCTATGTTAATTACTTCACCTGATTAAGGAATTCTGTGACTAGTAATTTTGAAATATTAGCCATTTTAACTAGTGCCGTTGTGTTTGTTTTCTTATTTAGAAAATTAAACTTACCGGCTATTTTAGCTTATTTAGTTGCTGGCACTTTAGTTGGCGAGCACGGCTTAGCTTTGGCTGATGGCCACATTGATTATGATCATTTTGCTGAATTGGGCATTGTTTTCTTATTGTTTACTTTAGGTTTAGAGTTTTCTCTACCTCGCTTAATTGCGATGCGGCATCTGGTATTTAGTGTTGGTGGTAAACAAGTTTTAATTTCCTTATCGTATTTACTGTAATTGCTATGCTGGTTGGGCAAAGTTTTGCTAGTGCTTTTGTCATTGCCGGTATTTTAGCCTTGTCATCAACGGCAATTGTTATTAGACAACTAAGTGAAAGCGGGGCGATGAAACGAAAATCAGGCCAAATCTCGGTTGCTATTCTGCTGTTTCAAGATATTGCAGTTGTTCCCTTATTAATTATTATCCCTATGCTGGCGCAAGATGTTGGCCATGCCATGATTTATGAGCTGCTTTTTGCCTTGATCAAAGGCATATTTGTTGTAGCTTTATTAATGTTTGCGGGTAAATCTTTATTACCTCGTTTATTTAATTTAATTGCGCAAGTACGTACTGATGAACTGTTTGTTTTAACCACTTTATTGGTGACGTTAGTGGCGGCAGCATTAACGCAATGGTTTGGTTTGTCGATGGCCTTAGGCGCCTTTCTAGCGGGGATGATGTTGGGTGAAAGCCAATATAAACATCAACTAGAAGCCGATATTCGGCCTTATCGAGATATCTTATTAGGTTTGTTCTTTATTACCGTTGGTATGAAGTTGGACGTTCGCTACCTCATTGATTCACCTTTGTTGATCTTAGGTGTCATGGTAGGTTTTATGGCGATAAAAATTATTATTATTAAGTTTTTAGCTGTTTCTGCTGGAGAAAGAGCAAAAGATGGTTTTGCCAGCGGCATTATGCTTGCGCAAATGGGCGAGTTTGGTTTTGTCTTAATCGCATTAGCTAATCAAGTTAATGTACTACCGGCGGAAACGGCATCTGTGCTGTTAGGTGCGGGGATTTTGAGTATGGCACTAACGCCATATATGATCGAAAACGCAAGGGCTTGGTCGTTGAAATTGACCAACGAAGAAGCAAAAAATAATGATGAAGCGTTACAAACAATGCCGGAAAATAAAGAGCTAAAAGATCATGTTATTATTTGTGGTTTTGGCCGCATAGGGCAAACGGTAAGCCGATTTTTAAAACAAGAAAATATTGATTTTGTTGCTATTGATATTGATCCTTTAAGAACCACTAAGGCACGTAATGCTGGCGAAAATGTGTTGTTTGGTTCGTCTCGTCAATCAGAATTATTACATGCGGCTCATCTTGATAAAGCTAAATTAGTGGTCATTGCTTTTGGTGAAGACAAACAGTCGTTGGAAGTGATACAAAAAGTAAGGTCGTTAGCTCCAAAAGTGCCTATTTTGGTCAGAACACGTAATGATGATCAATTAGCTAACCTTAAAGCCGCGGGGGCTGATGAAGTGGTGCCTGAAAGTTTAGAAGGTAGCTTGATGTTAGTTTCACAAGTGTTATCACTTACTGGCGTGCCTTTTTCTCGTATTGTTCGCCGTGTGCAAAATGAGCGAAAAGCCATTATAATCATTTACATGGTTTTTTTCAGGGAGAGCACACCGATATGAGCCCTGATGCCATTGAGAGGATTGAATTTGCTCATGCGACATTGATCACCAGTAATTGTTATGCGCTGGGTAAAAGTATTGGTGAATTAAACTTAGCCCTTAAAAGGTCCATGTGGTTGCTTTAAAGCGTGCGGGCATTGAAACCGAGTCACCGGATGATTCCACGGTATTAGAGCTACAAGATACCTTGATTTTCCGTGGTAAACCAAGACGAGTAGAAAGAGCAGAGCGTTTTTTACAAGAAGGTATTTAACCTTAGCTTGGGTTATTCAAATAACTCAAGCTATTTTATAGCGACAAAAATGCGCGAATTTCAGCTTCTTTGCCATAGTATCTTCGAAACCTAGTTGGATAAGATGCTGGCAAAAGCGTTTTTCAAATAATAAATAACTCACTAAACTTGAATCTGAGTCGTTAGTAATACCGATAGAGCGCAATAAAATTCGAATAGATAAAGGCAAATCATAAAAGTAATCGACAGCGATGTTATTAAAATCGTGACTTGGATTTAACACTAAGCTATCTATTTGTTTTTAAGCTATGCGTTTTTTTATCTTCATTGTTAATTAAGGATAAAGTGTCATTTATTCTATTCATCCGTTCGAGATCACTTTGCAAGGTATCAGCAAAAATAGTATCTAATAAATGCCCAGCAATAGTTGACGTTGTTGGTGGATGAGGATTGTTTTCCATCTGATGCATTGGCTCTTTAGGTTGCTCAACCCCAATGATTAATAATTTTTCTGCCCCTAAATGAATTGCTGGGCTTAAAGGTGATAATTGGTGAATTGAGCCATCACCATAATGCTCTCGATTGATTTTAACCGATGGAAACACTAACGGGATTGCTGATGACGCTAATAGTATATCGCTATTAATTCGAGAACGTTTACCTATGCGCTTAGCACGTTGCCATGGCTTTATATCATTATTACCGTGATAAAAACTTATAGAATCACCACTTGAATAACTTGAAGCGGTAATTGAGATAGCGGATAAATAACCTTTAATAATATTTTCATCTATTTTTCGATAGTTAAATTCGGCATTTAGTAATGCGCGTAACGGTGCATTGTTTAATAAACTACGGGCGGTTTTATTGGCATAATCGGCTTGAAAACTCGCCAACATACCTGAAAAAATATGACCAAAGGCACGAATACCATCAGAGCAATAAATTTTATTTGTTTTTAGATTTTTCCAAAACCACTCTAATTTTTTGACCCCAAGATGAAAGCAAGATGCATAACAAGCTAATGCGGTTGAATTAATTGCACCAGCAGATGTGCCACAAATAACGGGAAAGGGGATCCCATGATTACGTGGAATAAACTTGGTTATAGCTGATAATGCACCAACTTGATAAGCCGCGCGGGCACCACCACCGGTAAGAACAAGACCATGCTTACTGTTAAGATAACTATTTTTATTTGGCATTAATGTTTATATTTTTTAACTGCTTACTATCAAATCTATAATTATGAGTGTAACAAATATGTAAGGGAATAATAGTAGGGAAGTGTCTTATTTGTGCAATAAAAAAAGCCAGCAATGCTGGCTTTTTAAATTGACAAAAATTATCAACCAGTAAAAAACTATTACTAGTGTCTACTGTTTAACAATTAGCTACTTACACGTTCGTTAGCAGCATCAAATAAAGGTGTGCCTGATTGAAGAAGCGCCAAGTTAGCAGAAACAACTTTCTTTGGTAATTTTGAAATCATCAAAGAACCTGTCTCAACTGAACCTGCAGTTTGCGCAAATTCTAACAAGTTCTGACCATTACATTGAATTCCATCAAAAATACTACGTATCTTTAATTTGTTCGATTTTAAGAATGAACGCATACGTTTTTTATCATCTGCTGCAACATACTCACAAATGCTCTGAGCGATATTGTTAGCCTGTGCAACCGGTGCTGTAAATGCAGACGTTAAAGTTAAAACTGTTATGGTAGAAGCTAGTAATAATTTTTTCATTTTATGAACCTTAATAAATAGGAGGATAAAAAAGAAAAAACCACAGTACCTTTTAACTAAATCCGTTTACGAAATAACATCCTGTCGGTTAGGTGACTCCGCTGTCATAGGTTAAAACCCTTAGACCGGTGGTTTTGCGTAACACATTTTCACGTGCCTTGCCTTTTCTTGTCACTTTCATTATTAACCGAGTAAAAGCTAATAGCAACCCAGGGCAAGATCATGAACTTTTCTTTTATCGTAAAGTATGATCAAATAGACTCTTATAAATAGGAGTCACCATGCTATCTGCTTTCAACGAACATTTTTCAACCATTCCTGATAATAGACAACAATCTAAAGTCGAACATAAACTTCACGACATCTTATTAACACTGGTAGTTGGTGTGATCTGTGGCGCAGATGGATGGGAAGCCATAGAAGAGGTCGCTCACAATAAAATAGCGTTACTTAAAAAATACGGCTCATTTGAGCATGGTATTCCCTGTGCATGACACCATAGCCAGGGTTATTTCATCTATAGCTCCCGACCAATTACAGCAGTGTTTCATCAGCTGGATGAAAGCCGCGCATATTGCCACCCAAGGCGAAGTTATTGCGATTGATGGTAAAACAGTTCGTGGCTCTTACGATAAACAATCTAAGAAAAATGCGATCCACATGGTCAGTGCTTTTGCTGCCAATAACGGTGTTGTCTTAGGGCAAATAAAAACGGCAGAAAAATCTAATGAAATTACGGCGATCCCTCAACTGCTTGATTTGTTAGATATCAAAGGTAGTACCGTGACGATAGATGCCATGGGGTGTCAAAAGGCGATAGCAGCAAAGATAAAAGAGAAAAGATGCGGATTACGTTATCGCAGTAAAAGGCAATCAGGGGTATTTACATCAATCGATTAAAGACTTTTTTTGATATCTGTCATAAGGAAGGTTTTACAAATGTATCGCATCAATATCATGAAGAAATAGAGAGTGGGCATGGTCGAGTTGAGTCACGTAAATATTGGATAAGTGACAACTTAACCAGCATACAAGACTTAACGTCAAAGTGGCGTGGCTTAATGAGCGTGGGTATGGCGGAGTCTGAACGACATATCAACGGTAAAGTCAGCAAAGAAGTGCGCTATTTTATTTGCTCAATTAGCGCAGATGCCAAAGTTTTTTCACAAGCAGTAAGAAAACACTGGAGTATAGAAAATCAGTTACACTGGGTGCTAGATGTTAGTTTTAATGAAGATTTAAGCCGAGTGAGACGAGGCAATGCAGCAGAAAATATGTCTGTATTACGCCATTTGGTGCTCAACTTATTAAAAAAGAAACAAGCGTAAAGAAAGGGTTAAAAGCAAAACGATTTAAAGCCGCTTTAGATACTGATTATGCAGACAAGATCCTTCAGCTTGTTTTTAAACACACGTAATCTTACCCTGAATAGCAACCTTTTTTTGCACAATTATGAGACAAATTGTAAAAATTAATGTCATTTGTTGTTTAAAAAATTCGGTTTTAGAGAGAAGAACACTGATAAATAAAGGTATGTGAGGGATATGATGCGCTAACACATTAGTTGAAAAAATTAATGTGTTAGCGTGAAAATAATTGTCTCATATAGTTCATACGTTACTTGATTAACGTATCTGAATAATGATGTTATTTTGGAATTATTATTTTACGTTCTTCAGATTGACGGTAAATAATTAAGGTTTTCCAATAACCTGAATCTTTATGGCATTTGTTTCTCGGCAAATGGCTTCTACGATCAGATTTTTACTTCTTTATCATCAGTAGGGATTTTTATTTTGATCAGTTCGTGATGACCTAATGCATAATCGATTTCCGCAACAACCGCTTCAGTTAAGCCATTACTACCTAATAACACAACAGGTTTTAACGCGTGAGCTAAACCTTTTAAGTGCTGGATTTGTTTTTTTATTTAAGTTCATTAACAATTTTCGTTACAAGTTTCTTGAATTCTCGCTATTTTACCCTCATCTAGTTTGTAATACTATGATTTGCTAAGTGCAATCGTAAATAATTATTAATAAATTAAAGGTTCAAAGGTCACCCATTGAGTAAAAATAAACACACAGCGAGTAGCACACGTTGGTTAAATGAACATTTTGAAGATGAATATGTAAAAAAGGCTAAAAAATTAGGCTTGCGTTCGCGTGCTGTTTTCAAAATTGAAGAAATTAATAATAAAGATAAATTGATCAAATCCGGCATGAAAGTCGTAGATTTAGGTGCAGCACCCGGCGGATGGTCCGAATACGCAACAAAAGTTGTTGGTGACTCAGGCCAAGTCATTGCTTGTGATATTTTGGCGATGGATCCCATCGCGGGTGTTGAGTTTCTTCAAGGTGATTTTCGAGAAGAAGCTGTGCTTGAGGCATTATTAAATAGAATTGATGGCAAAAATATTGATGTAGTTGATATGTGTCATCAAGTATTGAAAAAAAATGGCGCATTTGTTGTTAAAGTGTTCCAAGGTGAAGGCTTTGACCAATTTATGAAAGATGTAAAGTCAGCCTTTAAAGTTGTTAAAACCCGTAAACCTGAATCTTCTCGTGCGAGATCAAGAGAAGTTTATCTTGTTGCTACCGGCTTTAAGTAGCTAGTACCGAGATTTTATAGTAAATTAGTCCCAAATAATTGGTCGCACCCAAAGTATTAAGTAACAAGAGGTTGTTAAATTGAGCGATATGGCAAAAAATCTTATTTTATGGTTGGTTATTGCAGTTGTGTTAATGTCTGTTTTCCAAAGTTTTAATCAAGGAAACAGTAACGAACAGCAAATAAATTACACAACGTTTATTGATGATGTTCGTTCAGGACAAGTTCGAAAAGCAAGTGTAGACAGAAACGGTGTTATTACTGGTGTGACTCGTAGCGGCGAACAATTTGTTACGTTAATTCCTGGTGGTTATGACCGCGATTTAATCAATGATCTCGTTAAACAGGGCGTTGATGCTTCAGGTAAAATGCCAGAAGAGCAAAGTTTATTAACGTCTATCTTAATTTCTTGGTTCCCGATGTTATTACTTATTGGGGTGTGGATTTTCTTCATGCGTCAAATGCAAGGTGGTGGCGGTAAAGGTGCTATGTCTTTTGGTAAATCTAAAGCACGTTTATTAAGTGAAGATCAAATTAAAACGACTTTTGCTGATGTTGCCGGTTGTGATGAAGCAAAAGAAGAGGTTTCAGAATTAGTTGACTATTTAAGAGACCCAACACGTTTCCAAAAACTTGGTGGTCGTATCCCTTCAGGTGTTTTAATGGTTGGTCAACCAGGTACCGGTAAAACTTTATTAGCAAAAGCTATTGCTGGTGAAGCTAAAGTGCCATTTTTTCAGTATTTCAGGTTCTGATTTTGTTGAAATGTTTGTTGGTGTTGGTGCTTCACGTGTTCGTGACATGTTTGAGCAAGCTAAAAAAATCAGCACCATGTATCATCTTTATTGATGAAATTGATGCTGTAGGTCGCCAACGTGGTGCTGGTATGGGCGGTGGTCATGATGAACGTGAGCAAACCTTAAACCAAATGTTAGTGGAAATGGATGGCTTTGAAGGTAATGAAGGCGTTATTGTTATTGCCGCAACTAACCGTCCAGATGTACTTGACCCTGCACTATTAAGACCTGGCCGTTTTGACCGTCAAGTAACGGTTGGTTTACCGGATATCCGTGGTCGTGAGCAAATTTTAAAAGTACATATGCGTAAAGTACCATTAGGTGACGATGTTAAAGCTGAAGTAATTGCTCGTGGTACACCAGGCTTTTCAGGTGCTGATTTAGCTAACTTAGTAAATGAAGCCGCGTTATTTGCTGCTCGTGGTGAATCGCCGTTTAGTTTCTATGGAAGAGTTTGAAAAAGCGAAAGATAAAATCATGATGGGTGCTGAACGTCGTTCGATGGTAATGGACGATGCAGAAAAAGAAATGACTGCTTACCATGAAGCAGGTCATGCAATTGTTGGCCGTTTAGTACCAGATCACGATCCAGTTTATAAAGTGTCAATTATTCCACGTGGTCGTGCTTTAGGTGTGACGCAATGTACTTACCTGAAAAAGACAGATTCAGCCACAGTAAAGCACATTTAGAAAGTAATATTTCATCATTATATGGTGGTCGTATTGCTGAAGAATTAATTTATGGTTTTGACAAAGTCTCTACTGGCGCATCTAACGATATTAAACGTGCTACTCAATTGCGCGCAAAATGGTAACACAGTGGGGCTTATCAGAAAAGCTAGGGTCCATTGCTTTATGCTGAAGAAGAAGGCGAAGTATTTTTAGGTAGAGCCTCATCTAAGTCATTAAATATGTCTGATGAAACTGCTCCAAAGCGATTGATGCCGAAATTAAAGAATTTGTTAATCGTAACTATCAGCGTGCTGAAAAACTACTTAAAGAAAATATGGATATTCTTCATGCGATGAAAGATGCACTTATGCATTATGAAACGATTGATGCGTTACAGATTGATGATTTGATGGCTCGTCGCCAGTTCGTCCGCCGAAGTACGCCCACCTTCAGATTTCCATGGTGATAATTCTAATAAAAAAGAATGAACCACCTAAAAAAGTACTAAAAAACCAACGGATGATGTTAAACCGGAAGTAAAACCGGATTTAGACACGCCAAGTGACGCTTCCGCAGAATAAATTAAAAGCCCCGTCTGTCGGGGCTTTACTTTATGCTCTTTATATATTCAAACCAAGTGCCAGCTAAAGCCAGCTGTTAATTTATTGTTATGACCGAACACAACACTTCTTTTATTCAAATGCCCAAGGTGATGGGGATTTTAAATGTTACGCCAGATTCATTTTCTGATGGAAAAAGTTTTTGAACACCAATGATGCCTTAACTCAAGTAGAACAAATGATTGAACAAGGCGCGAGCATTATAGATATTGGTGGTGAATCAACTCGCCCAGGCGCGGTAGACGTTTCTATACATGACGAGATTAATCGCGTTATTCCGGTTTTAAAAGCAATTAAACAGCGCTTTAACATTCAAGTGAGTATTGACACCAGTAAAACACAAGTTATGGCCGAAGCCATAGCGTATGACGCTGATATTATTAATGACGTACGGGCTTTACAGAATGAAGGCTGCTTAGATGTTTTAGCACAAAGTAATGTACCAGTTTGTTTAATGCACATGCAAGGTTTACCAAAACAATGCAAGTAGCGCCAAAATATGAAAATTTAATTGAAGATATTAAAAGCTTCTTTGAACAGCGCATTTTGGCTTGTGAACAAGCGGGTATTAATAAAAAACGCATTATTTTAGACCCAGGGTTTGGCTTTGGTAAAACCCTGGAACAAAACTATCAGTTATTGGCGCATTTAAGTGCCTTTGATTGTTTTCAAATTACCGCTATTATCAGGTACTTCAAGAAAATCAATGATTGGTAATTTACTTAATAGACCTGTTGACGAACGATTAGCGGGTAGTTTAACTACCGCTATTGTAGCTGCTCAACAAGGGGCAAGTATTATTCGTGTTCACGATGTCAAAGAAACCGTGGATGCCTTAAAAGTTTTACAAGCTTTAGCTGTTAATCGCTAACGTTACAAGGAGATATTATGTCAGCAAGAAAATACTTTGGTACAGATGGTGTACGAGGTTTAGTGGGGAAAAGTCCTATTTCACCTGACTTTGTGATGAAGTTAGGTTATTCCGCAGGAAAAGTTCTAGCCGGTAAGGGCACCAAAAAGTATTAATTGGTAAAGATACGCGTATTTCGGGTTATATGTTGGAATCGGCATTGGAAGCCGGTTTCTCAGCTGCTGGCATTGATATTGGCTTATGGGGCCCATGCCAACACCTGCGGTTGCTTACCTTAACCAAACATTTCGTGCTGAAGCGGGTATTGTTATCAGTGCATCACATAAATCCATTTTATGATAATGGTATTAAGTTTTTTTCAACCACGGCCTAAAATTAGATGATGATATTGAGTTAGCGATTGAAGCTCAAATTGATGAAGAAATGGAATGTGTCCATTCAGCAAAATTAGGCAAAAGCATACGAATTGACGATGGATGCTGCGGGTCGTTATATTGAATTTTGTAAAAGTAACTTTCCCGATGAATTATCACTAGTGGTTTAAAAATTGTTGTCGATTGTGCCAACGGCGCTACTTATCATATTGCGCCAAGTGTTTTTAGAGAATTAGGTGCAGAAGTTGAATTTGCTTGTTCACCAAACGGTATCAACATCAATGACGAATGGTTCTGCCACCTCAATGAAAAATATCAGTAAATTGGTACTAGAACACCAAGCTGATTTAGGTATCGCGTTAGATGGTGATGGCGACCGTTTAATGATGGTAGATCAAAACGGTGATGTGATTGACGGTGATGATTTATTTTTATCATTGCTAAAAACGCCCAAGAACGCGGTAAATTAACCGGCGGTGTTGTTGGTACATTAATGAGTAATATTGGTTTAGAGCTAGCCTTAAAAGAGCTAAATATTGACTTTGTTCGTGCTAAGGTCGGAGACCGTTATGTTATGCAAGAGCTAAAAGCACATAATTGGCAACTAGGCGCTGAAAATTCAGGTCATATTATCAACCTTAATTGTACGTCTACCGGTGATGGTATTATTGCAAGCCTTGAATGTTTTAGAAACTATTTGTTATAGCGGTAAATCTCTTGCCCAATTAGGCGCTGGGAAAAAACTGCCACAAATTTTAGTGAATGTTCGTTTTAGCGGTGATAACGATCCTTTAGTCAATGAAGCTGTTTTAGCAAGCGTTAAAACGGTTGAAGCGGGAGTTGGCTGGCAAAGGCCGAGTATTGTTAAGAAAGTCTGGTACTGAGCCGTTAATTCGTGTCATGGTTGAAGGGCCAGACCTTGAAACAGTTACGCTTTTAGCTAATCAAATTGCTGATAAAGTGAAAGAAGTTTGTTAGCAGGTTGTTATTTAACCAACTAATCAGCTTATTTAGGGAAATGCTTGTATCTTTTCTTACAGGTTAGTTAATATCTCGCCGCTTTGAGATAGGAAAGTTTGATGAAAAGAAATGCTATTGTTGTAGCCAACTGGAAAATGAACGGCAATTTTGCCTTCATTAACACGATGGCGGAACATTTAAATAGCCTAAATATTCAATCAAACGTTAAAGTATTACTGAGTCCTAGCTCGCCGTATTTACAATTTGCTGAGTGTATTTTTAACCATCAGCAAATTAGTATATGCGCACAAAATATGAGTGAATTTAACTCAGGTGCGCATACTGGTGAAATATCAGCTGAAATGTTGAATGATCTCGCCGTTAATTATGTTATTTTAGGGCACTCAGAACGCCGTAGTCTTTATCAAGAAACGAGCGAGTTGGTTGCCAAAAAAGTAAAAACAGCTATAGCTGCTGGTTTAAACCCCATTCTTTGTATTGGCGAAACCGAAACAGAGCGTGCAGCAGGGCAAACAGAACAAAAATTAACTTCACAACTTCAAGCGGTTATTGATGTTGTTGGAATTGCAGGTTTTGAAAATGTGATTGTGTCATATGAGCCTCTTTGGGCAATAGGCACAGGAAACACTGCATCACCTGAAATGGCACAAGAAACTCATCGTTTTATTCGTGGTTTCTTAGCGCAATTAAATAGTGATATTGCTATCAAACTTCCGATATTATATGGCGGTAGTGTTAACGGTAGTAATTTTAAAAGAATTATTTGCTCAACCTGATATTGACGGTGCGTTGATTGGTGGAGCTAGTTTAAAAGTTGACGAATTTTTATGATTTGTTCAACAGTCAAAGGATAAGCTTAAATGTTATATGAAATTTTAATTGTAGTGTATTTACTTGTTGCTCTTAGTCTTATTGGCTTAGTGTTAATTCAACAAGGTAAAGGTGCTGATATGGGCGCATCATTTGGTGCAGGTTCATCTGCTACCATTTTTTGGTTCAAGTGGCTCAGGTAACTTTTTAACCAAGTCTACTACTTACTTAGCAGTTGCATTTTTTATCATTAGTTTAGTTTTAGGTAACTTAACAGCTAATCGTGTAAAAGCGACTGACGAGTGGAATAACTTAGCACCAGGTGCTGAATTATCTATTCTGATGAAAGTGCTGAAGCTGTTGTAACAGAGTCGTTACCAGCGAATGATGATGTACCTGCCGCATCAGAGCAAAAGTTACTGAGCAAAACGACGTACCACAGTAACAACATACCAAATATTGCGGATATGGTGGAATTGGTAGACACGCCATCTTGAGGGGTGGTGCTTAACAGCGTGCGAGTTCGAGTCTCGCTATCCGCACCAAACAAGGTTCATTAAGAACCAATAAAGACCGGAAAACTTTTTAAAATAAAGGGTTCCGGTTTTTTTATGTCTATAATCTGAGAAGTAAAAACAGCTATAAACTAATACCAATCCGTATAAAATATGGATTTTTGAACATAATAAGCTTGAGAATAAAAATAGGGTAAATATGGCTTACTTGAGGCTTTATATTTTCTCACGCTATCAAATTAAGTTTATTAAACAAGTGTTCAAAATATTGAACTGAAAAAACTTCTCCTTTGAAAAGTTAATAAGTGTTGTAAATTAAAGCAATTAATTGATTTTGTATGTTTTTTTATCTCTTTTATTGACAATAATCGACAAAGTTGCACTTTATGACAAGCATAAAGGACAAGCTAGTTCACTAAGGTTCAATATGGATAAAAGAAAGCTAAGCGAAACCGACATCATCACTAAATTCATCATGCCAGCTGTTAAAAGTGCAGGCTGGAATTTAATGACACAAATACGCCAAGAAGTGAAATTACGTGATGGTAAAGTGATTGTCCGTGGTCAGCTCGGCGTGCGTAAAACGGTTAAATCTGCCGACATCGTTCTTTATCACAAAAACTAATATGCCTTTAGCGGTAATTGAAGCCAAAGCAAATAAGCATGAAATAGGTAAAGGCATACAGCAAGGGCTTGATTACGCACGTTTATTAGAAGTACCTTTTATCTTTGCTTCAAATGGTGACGGCTTTATTTTTCACGATAAAACTGCCCCAGCCACTGGTGGCAAACTGGAAACGGAACTTAGCCTTGATGAGTTTCTTCACCACAACAGCTATGGAACAAGTACTGTCTTTTTCAAAGGCTACACCACAGAACAACTTTCCTACATTACGCAAGATTTTTACAACGACGGTACTGATAAAGCGCCTCGCTATTACCAACTACAAGCCATCAATAAAACCATAGAAGCAATATCTAAAGGTGAAAATCGGATCCTTTTGGTTATGGCCACAGGTGTAGGTAAAACTTATACCGCATTCCAAATAGCATGGCGCTTATGGAAAGCTAAGAAGAAGAAACGAATTCTATTTCTTGCAGATCGAAATGTACTTATAGATGACCCAAAGCGAAAAGACTTTTTACCTTTTGGCGATTCCATGACCAAAATTACTGGTCGTAAGGTTGATCCAGCATACGAAGTTCACCTAGGCATATACCAAGCACTGACAGGGGCCTGAAGAACACCAAAAAGCGTTCAAACAAGTGAGTCCAGACTTCTTTGATCTCATTGTTATTGATGAGTGTCATCGCGGTAGTGCTGCTGATGATAGTGCATGGCGTGAAATATTAGAGTATTTTGCATCGGCCACTCAAATTGGTCTTACGGCTACACCCAAAGAAACTAACGAAGTATCTAACATCGATTACTTCGGAGAGCCTATTTATACTTACTCACTTAAAGAAGGTATTGAAGATGGCTTCCTGTCGCCCTATAAGGTTATTCGTGTCGATATAGATGTAGATATGCAAGGCTGGCGACCGACCAAAGGACAAACCGATAAAAACGGCGAGTTAATTGACGACCGAATTTATAACCAGAAAGATTTTGACCGAACGCTAGTCATCGACGAGCGTACGCAGCTAGTGGCTGAAACTATTACCAGCTACCTAAAACGTACCGACCCAATGGCTAAAACCATCGTTTTTGTAACGATATTAATCACGCTGAGCGTATGCGTAGAGCTTTAGTAAATTTAAACCCTGAGCAAGTAGCTAAAAACGAAAAATACGTGATGAAAATTACCGGTGATGATGAGCTAGGCAAAAACCAGCTTGAAAATTTCATGAACCCTAAAAAAGCCTATCCAGTAATAGCCACTACCTCAGAGTTAATGACCACAGGCGTAGATGCGAAAACTTGTAAGCTGATCGTACTCGACCAAAATATACAATCAATGACCAAGTTCAAACAAATTATTGGTCGCGGCACACGTATAGACGATAAATTCAATAAACTCTGGTTCACTATATTAGATTTCAAAAAAGCTACCGAGCTGTTTGCAGATGAAAACTTCGATGGCGAACCCGTTCAAGTTATGGAGAAAAAGCCAACAGAAATTATTGATGGTGAAGGTGATATTGATGGTGAAATCGCACCAGATGATTCAATTAGCGACATAGACTCACCTGATTACAAAACAACAGCTAATGAACCGAACGATACAGGTGCACCGCAAGTTGATGGCGACTGGGACGATACCTATAATGGCCCAATAACCGATGACGATGAAAAGAAACCCTTCATCAAGTTTCATATCTCAGGCGTAACCGTTAAAAAAATGGCAGAGCGTGTGCAGTATTACGATAGTGACGGCAAGTTAGTGACCGAATCATTTAAAGATTACACCCGCAAAACCATACAAAAGCAATTTACCTCGCTTGATGACTTTACCCGTAAATGGAACGAAGCTGATCGCAAACAAAGCATTATTGATGAACTCGCCAATGAAGGCGTAATTTGGCAAGCACTGGAAGACGATATTAGTAAAGACTTAGATCCCTTTGACCTAATTTGTCATGTTGCTTTCGACCAACCACCATTAACCCGTAAAGAACGTGCTAATAACGTGAAAAAGCGTAATTACTTCACTAAATACTCAGAGCAAGCGCAAACAGTGTTAAAAAACTTGCTTGATAAATATGCAGATGCTGGCGTGAGTGAAATTGAAAGTATTCATGTACTTAAAGTTCAACCATTCAATCAAATGGGTAAGCCAATGGAGATAGCAAAGAAAGCCTTTGGCGGCAGAAAAGAGTATGATCAAGCCATTACTGAATTAGAAGCAGAACTTTATAATAATGCAGAGCAATCAGCTTAATAAGCCATTTCTCATTCAAATGATGTTAGTCAAAAGCAGGAATGACACGTGTCTTTTAGTGAATATATAGTGTATGTAGACGAAGCTGGTGATCACAGCTTAGCGTCGATTGATACCGACTTTCCTGTGTTTGTTTTAGCTTTTTGCATTTTTGAAAAACAACAATATATCAATCAAACAACACCGGCTGTTCAAGAGTTTAAGTTTAATTACTTTGGTCACGACATGACCATATTGCATGAGCGTGAAATACGTAAGTCCATTGCACCATTTAATATTTTGCAAAATAGTAATATACGCCAACATTTTATGGCTGACTTAAGTCAAATAATGACTGAAGCGCCATTTTCCTTAGTGGCTTCGTGTATTGATAAACAAAAATTTATCCATAGACGAGGACGAAATGAAAACCCTTACCATGTTGCAATGCAGTTTGGTTTAGAGCGAGTGTTTTATTTTTTACAAGAAAGACAACAGGTGAATAAAAAAACACATATTGTTTTTGAATGCCGAGGTAAAAAAGAAGATAACGAGCTGGAACTTGAATTCAGACGCTTACTCGATCAAAGCCAAATAACAGGTATGGCTGAAACGCTAGATATAATTTTTGCAGACAAAAAAGTGAATTCAACCGGATTACAATTAGCTGATATGGTTGCTCGACCTATTGGCCGCCATATTATGGAACCAACACAGCCAAACAGGGCATTTGAGATAATAGAAACAAAGTTTAGAAGAAGTTCGCAGGGAAATATCAGAGGGTGGGGATTAAAGTGCTATCCCTAGAAAGCGAAAATCCCCGAGGTATTCCCCGAGGATATAGCGCCGACCGAGCATTCCCAGTCCACTTATGAGTAAAGTGTAAGAACTCACCACACATTTGTAAAGTATTAAACAAGATAAATCTAAAATAAGAGAAAAATATGTCAATTAGCTCAGTAATAAAATCCATTCAAGACATTATGCGTAAAGACGCCGGTGTAGACGGTGACGCCCAACGACTAGGGCAAATGTCATGGTTACTCTTTTTGAAAATATTTGACGCGCAAGAAGAAGAACTCGAATTTGAATTAGACGACTACCAAGAGCCAATTCCAAGCGAATACTTATGGAGAAATTGGGCTGCCGATGATGAAGGCATAACCGGTGACGAGTTACTTGAATTTGTTAACGACAAACTCTTTGTTGATTTAAAAAACCTCACCGCGCCTATCAACCTTAACCCGCGTGGTTATGTGGTGCGTGAAGCCTTTAGTGATGCTTTTAACTACATGAAAAACGGTACACTACTGCGCCAAGTCATTAACAAGCTCAACGAAATAGATTTTACAGACTCAAAAGAACGCCATCTTTTTGGTGATTTATACGAGCAAATATTAAAAGATTTACAAAGCGCAGGTAACGCTGGCGAGTTTTATACCCCAAGAGCCATTACCAAGTTTATTGTTGACCGTATCGACCCGCAATTAGGCGAAAGCATTATGGATCCAGCCTGTGGTACGGGCGGTTTCTTAGCCTGTGCGTTTGATCATGTTAAAGAAAAATACGTGAAAACAGCGGAAGATCACCAAACTTTACAAAAACAAATTCACGGTGTTGAGAAAAAGCAATTACCGCACTTACTCTGTACCACCAATATGCTATTACATGGCATTGAAGTACCTGTACAAGTTAAACATGGCAATACTCTTAATAAACCACTTTCAAGTTGGGACGATGAAATAGACGTTATTGTTACCAACCCACCATTTGGTGGCACCGAAGAAGATGGTATTGAAAAGAACTTTCCTGCCGACACCCGTACCCGTGAAACTGCCGACTTGTTTTTACAGCTGATTATTGAAGTGCTTGCTTCACCAAGCGGAACAGGTGATAACGCCAAAGCTGGCGGTCGTGCTGCCGTAGTATTACCCGACGGTACCTTATTTGGTGAAGGTGTTAAAACCAAAATCAAAAAACTACTCACCGAAGAGTGTAATTTACACACTATTATAAGATTACCAAATGGCGTGTTTAACCCATATACAGGCATTAAAACCAATATCTTGTTTTTTACTAAAGGTCAGCCCACTAAAAACGTCTGGTTTTACGAACACCCATACCCAGCAGGCGTTAAAAACTACAACAAAACCAAGCCAATGAAGTTTGAAGAATTTCAAACTGAAATTGAGTGGTGGGGCAGTGAAGAAGACAGCTTTGCATCACGGGTAGAAACCGAACAAGCATGGCAAGTCAGCATTGACGAGATTATTGCCCGTAACTTCAATCTTGATATTAAAAACCCGCACATCGAAGAGACCGTAAGTCATGATCCGCAAGAACTCTTAGCCGATTACGCCAAACAGCAAACGGATGTTCAAGCACTGCGTGACCAACTTAAAGATATTTTATCTAACGCCTTGTCACCTGAAAGTAGTGAGGTGAAGTAATGGCATCTAATCGTCATTCCCGCGCAGGCGGGAATCCAGTTTCAGCATTAAACACTGATAACTTAATTACTGACAACTTAATTACAGACAACATTGATATATGGACGAGTGCGATCCAAAAGCGTAATTCACAAGGGCGTGGCAGTAATAGCAAGGTTGAACTAATTGGCATTAAAAAACTACGTGAACTGATTTTAGAATTAGCCGTGCGTGGCAAGTTAGTACCACAAGATCCAAACGATGAACCTGCTAGCGTGTAACTTGAGAAAATAGCTGCAGAAAAAGTACAGTTGATTGCTGATAAGAAAATCAAGAAAAAGCTAAACCATTACCTGAAATTACAGTAGAAGAAAATTTATTTGAACTACCTGTTAGTTGGGAATGGTGCCGCTTGGGTGAATATCTGATGCAAATACTGGATTTGCTTTTAAAAGTGGGCAATATCAAGACAGAGGTCATTTTGTATTAAGAGTCACAAATATAAATTCAGATGGCTCTATTGATACAACGGATAGTAAATATATAGATGAAAATTCTGCAACAACGACATTTGCTAAATATTCTTTAAGCATTGATGATGTACTTTTAGTTATGGTTGGTGGAAGTCTTGGTAAGGTAGGGATAGTTTCTGAAGAGTGTTTACCCGCTGTTCTTAACCAAAATATGTGGAAATTAAGTAAATATGGAGGCATGAGTAATAGATACTTTACTACTGGAATTAAGTTCATTAACTCTAACCAACTGACAATTACTAAATCAACACATGGTAAACTCGCCACAAAACCCCAGTGATTTTGTCTCAAGGAGATTATTTAGAAAAATTATTTCCTCTACCACCACTCGCCGAACAACACCGCATCGTCGCTAAAGTCGATGAATTGATGGCATTGTGCGATAAATTAGAGCAACAAACTGAACAAAGCCTAACATCACATCAAACCTTAGTGGAAGAATTGTTAAAAACATTAACCCAAAGTGTTAATGCAGATGACTTGACCGCCATGGATGGTGGAAATATCAGCTCTAATGAAGATAGGGCAGGAGCAAATTCCTTTCAACAAAGCTGGCAACGTATCGCCGACCACTTTGACGTGTTATTCACCACCGAAGACAGCATAGAACAACTCAAACAAACCATCTTACAACTGGCGGTCATGGGCAAACTCGTGCCACAAAACCCAAGCGACGAACCCATAGCCAGGGTTAAGCAAGCTACTTGAAAAAATCGCCGAAGAAAAAGCCCAACTGATCAAAGATAAGAAAATCAAAAAACAAAAGTCACTACCAGCCATCACAGATGAAGAAAAACCGTTTGAATTACCAAGTGGTTGGGGCTAACAAGACTTGATGATATTTGCTTTGTTAGATATCAAAGGTAACCTCTGACTCTACACCTCCTAAAGATAAGTTTAATGAAAGTAACGTTATCGTTCCAATACCTTAAAGTTTACAATATCAAAGGAGCAAAAAATTGCGTTTGATTATCGTCCACAATTTGTAGACATTCATCACCATAAAGAAAAATTAACTAGATCCATTTTAACGTATCCTAATGATGTTGTAATGAATATTGTAGGTCCACCATTAGGAAGATTGCAATTATTCGCAGATGATTTTTTCACAGAGTGGAACTGGAGTAACCAGTTACACAATAGTATTTTTAATGGCCAATCCGAAGCCAGTTTAAGTAAATATATATACACCTATTTAACGTCGGGTCAAAACGATTTAAAGCGCCATCGAATTAATTATGGTACAAGATCCTTCAGCTTGTTTTTTAAACAAGATAATATATCGGTTACTAAAAGTAGAAGTATTATTTTTCCTATGCCACCATTAGCCGAACAACACCGCATCGTCGCTAAAGTCGATGAACTGATGGCGTTATGTGACCAACTCAAAACTCGACTATGCGATGCCCAAACCACACAACTCGACCTCGCCGATACCGTGGTCGAAAACGCGTTAAATTAAAAGGATTTAATAGATGTCGATAATGTCACCGAATGTTATGTCGGTAGGTGATGTGCTAAGTCAGCCGTTAACCATACCTAGGTATCAACGGCCATATAAATGGCATGCAAAGCATGTTAACCAACTACTCGATGATATTATCAATCATAGGGCGAAAACCTGTTATCGCTTAGGTACTGTGGTTTTATATAAAGCAGTTGAAGGTGATGAAACGCCTGAAAGTGAATCGCTAGCAAAAGAAGCGCTGTCAATTGTTGATGGTCAGCAACGACTATTAACCCTAACCTTGTTGTGCGCTGTTATTCAGGACATGCTTAAAGGTAAAAATAAAATCTTTGATGCTAAGTTATTAGCGCATCGCTTTAAATCGCGTATCAGTATTAATAACCTACAGCATAACGCTAAGGTTATCGAAAATCGTGTAAAAACCTTAGCTCACAACGAACAACAAGAGTTACTCAGCTTTGTTTTACAAAAGTGCGAACTTATTACGGTGACTTTAGACAACTTAAGTGAAGCCTTTCAGTTTTTTGACTCACAAAATGCCCGTGGTAAAGCCTTAGCACCTTATGACTTACTTAAGGCTTATCATTTACGTGAAATGATGCAAGGCACTGATGAAGCAGATCGTTTAGCTTATGTTGAAACGTGGGAGCAAGGAGTTAACCCCGACGACGACATGCCAAGTTTACATACTATTATGGGGGAGTTGTTGTTTAGAATGCGCCGTTGGACTGACGGTGATTGTGGTATTCAATTTAGTCGTCATAACATTGATGTGTTTAAAGGTATTAATTTAGAGACTAGTCATTATCGTTATGCTGAGTCTATGCTGGCGCTAGATTACAGTGTTGATAAATATAATACTGATCCTATCAGGCAATGGGATAAGCAATACAAGCACTATCCGTTTCAAGTTAATCAAGTAATGATAAACGGCAAACGTTTTTTTGATTACATTCAGCATTACCTTGGTTTATACCATCAGCTTTTCCAAGCGGAAAATGCGCCGTTAGCTGAAATGTTAGCTAGTTATACAAATTATGATGGCAGTGGTCGTAAAGGCGACAGATACGTTAAAAACTTGTTCATCTGTGTACTTATGTATTATTACGACAAATTTGGAGATATTGAGCTAAACAAAGCAGCTGAGTTGTGTTTTGTATGGAGTTATCGTTTAAGGCTTGAGCTTCAACGTATTGGTATTGAGTCGGTCGATAATCATGCTCGTTCATCTAATGGTTTGTTCAAAATTATCAATAAAGCGATTCACCCTCAGCAAGTGCTAAGCGTAAATATTACTCCAGTGGCTTCGATTAAATTTACTAATGCTCAAGCCGTTGCCGATAGATTTATTGGCTTAGATTATTTAAATATTATTCAGCCAGATGAGGGTAAATAGATGAGCGCCAACAGCGAAGACCTTAAAGAGCTAAACATTGCTGAACTTTTTAACCCTGATGAGCGTTACATTATACCTATTTATCAGCGTAATTATGCTTGGGGCGCAACTGAAGTAGAGCAACTGATACAAGACATATATGATGCAGCTAAGCAGAACGAAGCTAGTGTAAATGCTAATAAAGGTAAAACTTGATTACTTTATTGGTAGCCTTGTGGTGTATTTACGCGACAATGGTAGTTACGAAACCATTGACGGACAGCAGCGTCATACAACTCTTAGTATTTTGTTAGCCTTATTAAATAATACTAAGTTAGACGGTAAGCCATTACCTGCTTTATCAAAAAATTTAGCTATTAACTTACATTTTGATAGTCGTCCTAAGTCAGTACGCACACTGAATGATTTATATAAAAATGAAACGAGTGTTGAAGCGGAAGAGCCAGTAATGCTATCGGCATCTAAAATTGCGGCGCGCTACTTTGAGAAAGAGAAAATTGATCTTGTGGTGTTTAGTAATTATCTCTTTAACCAAGTAAAAATATTGCGTGTAAAAGTACCTAAAGATACTGACCTTAATCACTACTTTGAAATAATGAATAACCGTGGCGAACAACTAGAAAAGCACGAAGTATTAAAAGCACGAATGATGGCGCAATATAAAAATGATGTTGTTGCACAAACAAGTTTCTCAGCCATTTGGGATGCTTGTGCTGATATGAATAGATATGTGCAATTAGGCTTTGATGCAAAAATTCGTGGTGACTTATTTGGCAGCGAGTGGTCATCGTGTCCAACAAGTTTTGATGCGATAAAATCATGCTTTGTTGAGGTTAATAGTGAACCTGAAGGTATGCTACTGAGCGATATAATTGATAATCGCAAGTATAGCGCTAGTAGTGATGTAAACCATGAAGAAACTGAAAAGGATGAGCGATTTAGTTCGGTGATCGACTTTCCAAATTTTTTGCTACAAGTGCTTCGTGTTAGTAATCGTGATAGTAATAGTGCAGAAGTACCGCTAGATGATAAACGCTACTCGATATATTCGGCGATAAAGATAATAAAGATAAGAAACTAAATATTGATCCAACCACATTTGTTATGCAATTACTAAAGTACCGTATGTTGTTTGATAAATATATTATTAAACGAGACTTTGATGAAAAGTGGAGTTTATTGTCACTTGTGCCTAATACAACGAGTTTTGCTTACAATAACTCAATTGGTAAAGATGGTGATGATAAAGGAATTAATAATCAGTTAACCATGATTCTGGCGATGTTCCATGTGTCTTATCCAACCATGGTTTATAAACATTGGTTAACAGGCGCTTTGAAATCGTTACTCGAACTAAGCCCAGGTAATGAATTGAAGGTAGCAGGTGATAAGTATTTAGCTTCGCTTGAACAATTAAGTGATGACTTTTTCTATAATCTTTATGGCACGGGTGAGTCAAAAGACTACCATCATTTAATTTTTGATAATAAGCCTAGTTGCTCTCATCAAGAAAAAGAAATTAATAAATCGTTGTTAAATACAGGGACGTCAGTTCATAACTTTGTGTTTAACCGTTTAGATTACTTATTGTGGAAAAAACTAAATAGCGGTTATGACTTTTCTGATAATGATAGTCAGCTTGATATTAACTACATTAACGAACGCTTTTCTGTTTTTAAGTTTTCGTTTCGAACGTCGGTAGAACACTATTTTCCTCAAACAAACCCTTGGGGAGAAACACCAATGGAGAACGTAGATCGCTTTGGTAACCTTTGCTTAATAACACCAAGTAATAACGCTAAGCTTAGTAATTACTTCACCCAGATAAAAAAGAAGTATTACGCAGATAAAGGCCGTACAGAAAGTTTAAAGCAGGCGTTTATGATGAGCTATCAAGATTGGACTACCTCAGAGGTCGGTTTAAAAAATATAGCGTCGCATGAAGCGATGATGATAAAGGTATTACAAAAGCACTAGATTAATAGCGCTTTTAAACGTAAAAGAGATTATAAAAAGGAGTTTAACTCATGACTCATACAAAAGTTACCTGTTCAGGTTGCGATAAAATTTACTTATAAAATGATAAATGGGCAAGCGGTTTATGAGTTGAATGCTCAGCGTTCAAAAACAATTGAGAATAATTATAATGAATAAGTTGTTTGTTAATGCCAATGACTTTAATAGGTTTTGTGAGTTATTTACTTTCACGCCACGTCAAATAAGCATTGATATGGCGTGAAAAGGTGTCAATTTATAAGTTAACGTGACAATTTTTTATAGTTCAGTCACACGAATATTTCTAAACTTAATGGTGTTTTTTCTACTACCTGTTTGCTTAAACTCTTTACTGCCATGATGTTGAATACCTATATAGCCTTCGCTATCTTTAACATCAATAACGTGAGTGGTAAGTACATTATTTACATAAATTTTAATATCACTTCCTTGAGCGACTATGCGGTAAGAGTTCCACTGTAAATGTTTGTAAGCGTTTGATTTTTCAGGTGTCCATTGCGGTGATTTGTTTTCTTTTTAAAATCGGCATCAGGGTTTGAGCGTTTTTCATGTAATGGGTTTAACCATTGACGACGACCTTGATCGTATAGTCCGCCACTCCATTTTCGGTTACTTGGATCAACTTCAGCTTGGTAGCCATAGGCTTCTTGTGCTGTGCCTTTTTTGTTTGGACGAACTTGTGCTCTAAAAATAAAACCTGAATTTGAGTATTCAGTAACATCAGGCATTAAAATATCAGCTTCAAAAATAAAGTCGCTATACTTTTTCTTAGTTAAATAAAACCAATTGCCTGTCGAAATAAGGTGGATTTCGTTATCAACTATTTTGGCTTCACCATCATTATAAACATTTTGCCAATTTAATAAGCTAGCGTTTAAGTTTTCACTGCTTTTGTTATCGGTTAATGCACAAGCTGATAAAACAGAGAATAAGGAGATTAAAAGGATATTTTTTATCATGATATTATAGGTATTCCTGGTAAAGTGGTAAGGTAGATTATCCTATTCTCTGACAATTTATAAAAAAATACCAGTTATCTATAATTTATTTTGTTATATAAACTACAGACAGCTGGTATTTTATTAAGTTTATCGAGCCGCTTTATTTTTACAAAACGGCTTTTCAATTAGCTATATAAGTTACTTATTGCTAATTAGTTGATGATTACTCGCTATTATTGAGCAAGCTTGGCAAAATCGCCGGCGGTAAAAACATTTATTTTTTTTATCGGCAATATGCTTAATAAATGCTTGGTTAACTTCGCTCAACGTTAGGTTTTTTACCGCGTTAAGTTGCTCTTCATAATAATCTAAATCATGTTGATATTTTTGGCTGTCAATTAACACGCCAGCAATCCTGCCATCTTCGGCCCACTGGCGAGCATGCTTATTGATAAAGCCTTCAATTGCGTTATCTAATTCTTGTTGAGTGAAGCCGGTATCAACCACTTTTTGTACTTCTTCTTGGTAGGCTGTGATCACAGAGGCCATATTTTCAGGAGCGGCAATTGCTTGTGCGTAAAAGATACCTTGTTGCTCATCTTCTGAAATTTGTAAGCCTGAGCCAACCGAGTAACTAAAGCCTTCTTTAACGCGAATACGAGCGCCAATTCGAGAAGTGAAAGGATCACTACCAAACATTTGATTAGCGATTGTTAAGGCTAGATAATCAGGATGGCTTTTATTCATGCTGAGCACATTGACAATAAATAGCTGAGCGTTGGCTTTATCAGGTGTTTCGGCACTAATATTTAATCCTTGCTTGTTGTGGTACTGGCTTTGAATTTTTTGATAATTTGTATCAAGGTTGAATTGTTTAAGTGCGGCATGTAACTGCTGTGAAATGTCATCGCTATTAACATCACCAATAACGGCAATATAGCCATCAGTGATTGATAAATGTTTTTGATATATATTTTTCAGGGTTTTACTGGTTAATTTTTTAATCGCGTTAATTTTTTCATCAGCTGATAATGCTTCATTAGGATGACCAGCAGGGTAGTTGTAGAGAGCTTTTCTTAAATTATTCAGTGCAACAGAGCCTGGGTCTTTACGATTTGATTCAATGGAAGCAATACTGCTACGTTTGAGTACCGCTAATTCAGTTTCAGGGAAGGTTGGGTAAGCTAACAAGTCGTTTAATAACGTTAAGGTGTCGGCTAAATGTTTTTTATCGGTTTTGATATTAATATGAAAGGTACCGGCATCGGTAGAAAAATCAATGCTACTTTTAAGCTCATCTAATTTGCCAGAAATAACTTCCTTGCTATATTTTTTGTTGCCTAAATCTAACATTGGCGCAATATAATCAAAGGCGGTACCAGCATTGGTTAATGAGTTAACATTACCTGTTGGTAAGTTAATTTTAATTAAAATTTCTTCACCGCGACGTTTTTTCGGGTAAATACTGAGTTTTGTTCCTTCAGGCCAAGTAGTTGTTACTAAACGTTGTTTAATATTCGCTACCGTGTTGTCATAAACTTCACCTTCGCTGACCGTGGCTTTGCCAACATAATCTTTTAGTAGTGTATTTAAATCAGGGGCTGGTGGTAATTCAGCTCTTTTGGGTTCATCGGTTGGAATAAATCGGCCTAAGGTTCGATTACTTTGAATTAAATATTTTTCAGCCGCGGCTTGTACTTGGGCTGTGGTTACATTTTCTATTTGATCCCGAAAATAAAAGTTGTGTCGGTAGTCACCTTTGGCAATATATTCAGATAATGCCATGCCAATGCCGGTAACATTGCGCATTGCTTGCTCTGAGTCTTTAGCTAATTTTAATTTAGCGAGCTTTACTTCTTCATCTGTGACTTTGTTGTTTTTGATATTTTCGGCGATGTCTAATAATTTAGCTTCCATTTCATCGGTAGCTTGGCCTTTGGCACCTTGAGCAATAAAAATAAATTGTGAGCTATCTTTTAGCATAAATGAAAAGGCGCCGGCACCGGTTGATAATTTGCTTTCAACTAACTGTTTCTGTAAGCGGCCACGAGTGTAATCTGACATGATAACTTGGAGAACTGTCATGGCTGCCGCATCTGGGTGTAAACCTGAAGGTAAGTGATACATTAAGCCGATAACTGGAATATCACCACTGCGGCGTAGATTAACGATACGTTCACCATCTTGGGTGGGTTCTTGGGTATATAAAGGTTCAATTGCTTGTTGTGGTTTTTCTAATACACCAAAGTTTTTTTCGATAAGTTTAATGGTTTGTTCTTTATCAAAACGTCCAGCAATGGTGAGAACGGCATTATCAGGTCGATAATGTTTTTTGTAAAACGCCCGTAGTTTGGCAAAAGGAAAATTTTCAATATCAGAACGAGCGCCAATGGTTGAGTTACCGTAGTTATGCCATAAGTGCGCCATTGATGACATTCTACTGATTAACATCCGCACAGGATTATTTTCATTTTTTTCCATTTCATTTCTAACAACCGTCATTTCGCTTTTTAATTCAGCTTCGGTGAATGTTGCGTTTACCATGCGGTCGGCTTCCATACCTATGGTCCAAGCTAGTGTCTCTTCATTAGCATCAAAAACACCAAAATAATTCGTGCGATCTAACCAAGTTGTAGCGTTTGTTTGCATTCCGCGTTTTTGAAATTCAGTGTCAATTTTTGGATAGTTTGTTGAACCTTTAAATAGCATATGCTCTAACAAATGCGCCATGCCGGTTTCACCGTAATATTCATTTACTGAGCCTACTCGATAAGTAATATTCACTAAGGTTTTAGGTTGGGCTTGATCTTGAACGAATAAAACTTTTAAGCCGTTTTCTAGCTGGTATTCTTCAATGCCTTCAACGGTACGAACATAAGTTAAGCTGTGATCAGCGGCATTGGTAATAGCGGGCTGCTGATTTTCTTGGCTTATTTGTTTGGGTTGAGAGCTAACACAACCGGTCAATAAAGTGGTTAATGCTATTGAGATAGATAATAAAGCGGGGCGAGTATTATTCATATTTTTCAAATTCCTTGAAATTTGTTCGGAAGTTAATGCGAATGAAGCAATTTTTTATTCACTCAATGCTTTTGATAATGCGCATTAAATTGGACAATATTTTTATGATTATTGACGTTACCGCTAAGAATATAACAAGTAAATAAATTATGTGAGTTTGGCTGATATTAAATTTGTAAATATTTTTACTTTTTTACTAAATTTTTCAGTTACTTTGCCGATATAGAAGTTAACCAGCTAGTAGAGGTTATATTTTGGTAGAAAATCACTTAGTCATCAATGAAATTCAATTAGGCACTCAGCTTAATGAATGTGTTCATAGTCAACGACGTTCAGACTTTAGTTTGATGTTAGCTATGTTAACGGATGACGCGCGAGAATTTAGTGAATTTTTATTACCAGAAGGTAAAGAGCAAACTAATTTACCTGCTGAAAATCAGCTGAGAAAGCACTTTGATCTGCCTAAACAAGCGCCGCTTGCTATTGATGAACTCTCTGAGATAGATGCTTTTAATCAAGCAACATTGGCAAATAACGATAATATGGCGGCTATTCATTTAGCTAATGTCTTACAACCTAAAGCAATAGCATTTCGTGATAACGCTAAGTATATTGAGGCCAATATTGTTAATAACACCAACTTACATTGCCAAAAGCGTTATCAGCGTAGTCTTGAACAAAACGAGAATAATTCGCCATCGGTAGCTAAATTAAGTTTTAATGCTAAAGCCTGGCTTAAAACAGTTCAGCAATCGATTGTTACAACCCAAATAGCTTAATTTAGTTTCTTGGTCTTACTTTTTGATAGGGCTAACTTTTAATTTAATAAACGACCACAGCACTGTTTAAATTTTTTATGCTGCTGACAGGGGCAAGGATCGTTACGTTTCACTTTGTTTAAAACTGCGTTTTCGATGATCTCACCGTTATGATAAAACCATTGTTCTACACCATTTACACTTTCAAATATAAACTTTGATTTTTCTCTTAAAATGCAAAGTTGATTATCTTCAATAAAAAAAGCTGAAAACTCGACCGTATTGTGATCACTATAATGAATGATCAAATTAACCCATTGGCATTGTTCAGCCCATTGTTGGATGTCATGTAAGTGTTGCTGTTGTGCAGACTCAACACTATAGGTTTTTAAAATATATTCGCCATTTGCTACAGCATAAGCACTATAACGTGAACGCATTAATTGCTCGGCGGTTAGCGCTTTTTTATGGCCTAAAATAATTGGCTGGCAACATTGTTCAAACGGTTGGTTACTTTGGCAAGGACAGCGCATTGCTTCTCTCTTCTAGCTAAAAAACTGAATTGCAATATAACAAAAATTGCAGCGATATTATCTGTTATTTTAATTTTAGGTTAATGTAATCCACTGACCTTATCTAACACTACAAAGGCGGTATTTGATAATTTTGCACAATCACTTAGGTATGATAGTTGTTCCGCTTGAAAATTATTTCTACCTAAAACAATCGCCGAGCAATTTCCTTTGGTTAATGCTGTTTCAATATTGTTAGCATTAACTTTAACTTTACGATTATTGATATGTAATATTTTTGAGGTATCAATAATTTTTTGGCTCGATAATTCAGACAAGGTGTGTTTTTCATCATCAATCACTAAGATCCATTTTTTATTGTTTTGATGAGTTAAACATAATTCGCTTAACTCTTTTGTAAAGTTTTTGTCATTACTTTCTTCATTATCAAACACCATAGGGTGATCGCTTGGCTAATAGATATAACTTTATGTTGGTAGATAGTGCTCATAAATAAACGCCTCAACATATACTGTATAAATAAACAGTATATGTTTTGTGAGTGTAAATCAAGCAGATCTTTAAATTATTTTTTTCGTTATTTTTTGAATGTGCGAAACTCATTTATTAACAACCTCTGTTTATACGAAGGAAATAGGCTCATAGGTTTTGTGACTGTATGAATTAAAGAATATGTTGCATGTTACTTAGGAAAATGAGAATTGGATAACTTGAGGGGTATAAGAACCAGCGTTCAGGCTAAATATCGTGTTCAAAAATAAAAACGGCGATGTTATCAATAACATCGCCGTTTTTAATTGTTTTGCTATAAATCTATATGGATATAAGGTTTATAGCGATACGCTTGGTTTAGTTGGGCCTGCTGCTGCTTGGTTAGTGGCGTGGCTTACTAATGCATTTTTCCCCGAAGATTGATGTAAAGGGCGTTCAGCTTTTGTCATAAAGGCAGCAGGTAACTCACTTGATGTGTGTACTGTTTCTGCTTTTGTCATTGGCGCAGATGCTTTACCTTTAATTAAACGAGCAACTTTTGTTGCTGGTTTTGCTACTTTTTTGGCAGCAGGTTTCACTTTACTTTTTTACTTCAGTAGTTTCTGCGACTCCATCTTTTGCGTCAGCAGCTACTTTAACTTCTTCAACAACTTTGGTTGATTCAGCAACGGTATCTTCTGTTTTAGCCTCTGCAGCCGTATCAACAGGTTTTTCCGCGGTTTCTTTGCTTTCAGCCGGCTTAGCTTCAACTTGTTCAGCTTCAACTTTTACTGGCTCGCTATTATCATCTACAGGCTCTTGCTCAGTAACTTCTAAAGAAAGTTCTTGCTGTTGTTCATTCTTAACAGGAACTTCAGCAACTACTTGTTCTTCCGTATCAGGAGGGTCAGTTTTTCACTGCTTCTTTAGCCACTACAACAACTCTGTTGTTTCTAATGGTAAATCTGCTTGCTGTTCAGTTGAAGCTTCACTTGGTTGTTTAACATCTACTGATGCTTTAACTTCAACTTTAGTTTGTGCTGTTTGCTCAGCATTTACTGCTGGTTTAGTTAATTTAGCTTCAGCTTCTTCATTATGAGGATAACGCGCTTCTACTGGATCATTGGTGATCTCTTCAGAAACGTTGTCTGCTGATTGAGCTTCGTCATTGTCATTACGACGTTTTGGTCCTCGAGTACGTAAATGTCTTGGCGAACGACGACTTCTGGTACGCTCTTCACGTGCAGGTTTTGCTTCATCAGTTGCTGTTTCAGCTACCTGAGCATCAACTAATTTAACCTCTTCTTTTTGTTGTTGAGGTTACATCAGTTGATTTTACTTTTGCGTTGGCTTTAGTTTCAGCTACCGCTTTATTTGCCGCATTGTCAACAGATTGCTCTGTTGCTTTATTTTCATTAACACGTACTTTTTTACGGTTATTACGACGTTGTCTACGTTCAGCAACTTTTTCCTCTTTTGGCTTTTGCGTGTTGTCATGCTCAGGCTTGCGAGGTTTACGGTTTCTGTTTTGTTGACGGTTGTCAGCATCGGCATTGTTGTCGCGAGTATCGTCACGTTTGTCATCACGTTTATCATCGCGTTGTTGGTTACGATTACGGTTTTGATTACGCGGCTTACGTGGGCCTCGGTTATTATCCGAACGTTGTTGGCGTTTCGCAGGAGCTTTTGGTTTTTTCTTCTACTTTAACTTCTTCAGCAAATAAAGCTTTAAACCATTTCACAATGCCAGCAAATAAACTTTCACTTGGCTGTTTTTCTTCAACTTTAACCGGTGCTGTATTCGGTTTTTGTTTTGCTTGAGGCGCTCCATTTTTAGGTGCAGACATACCTTGTAAAGCAGGTTCATCACGTTTAACCGCATCAACGTCGAATTTAGGCATTACTGCTTCTTCAACCTTGGCTTCGGTAATGGCAATGTCGTAACTCGCTTCAGCAACGCTTTCATCTTTACGAACACGCAATACTTCATATTGCGGGCTATCCATATGCGGATTAGGAATGATTAACACATGCACTTTATGATGTTTTTCAATGTGCATTACACTGCGGCGTTTTTCATTTAATAAATAAGTAGCTACAGGTACAGGTACTTGTGCTTGTACATGTAAGGTGTTTTCTTTAATGGCTTCTTCTTCCATTAAACGTAAAACAGATAAAGCTAATGATTCAATACCACGAACATGGCCGGTACCATTACAACGAGGACAAACCCTTGGCTTGTTTCGCCAATAGAAGGGCGCAAACGTTGGCGTGACATTTCTAATAAGCCAAAACGTGAAATACGTCCTAATTGAATACGCGCTCGGTCTTGACGAACAGCATCACGCATACGGTTTTCAACTTCACGTTGATGACGAACTGGTGTCATATCAATGAAATCAATAACCACTAAACCACCTAAATCACGTAAACGCAATTGGCGAGCAACTTCATCAGCCGCTTCTAAGTTTGTGTTAAAGGCGGTTTCTTCAATGTCGCCACCTTTGGTCGCACGTGCAGAGTTAACATCGATTGATGTCATCGCTTCCGTTGGATCAATAACAATTGAACCACCTGATGGTAAGCGTACTTCACGTTGGAAAGCAGATTCAATTTGCGATTCAATTTGATAGTGAGTGAATAACGGTACGTCATTAGTATAAAGCTTAACTTTACTTAAAAAAGTCAGGACGTACTAATTCAATATGTTGTTTAACACTTTCATATATTTTTGGACGGTCAATTAATACTTCACCAATATCACGACGTAAATAATCGCGAATAGCACGTAAGATGACGTTACTTTCTTGATGAATTAAAAATGGTGAAGGGCGTTCAGCGGCAGCTTCTTCAATGGCTTTCCAATGTTGAAGTAGAACGTTTAAATCCCATTCTAATTCTTCATAAGCTTTACCAACACCAGCGGTACGAACAATTAAGCCCATGCCTTTAGGTAAGGTGAGTTTGCTTAATGATTCTTTTAAGTCAATGCGCTCATCACCTTCAATGCGACGAGAGATACCACCAGCACGAGGGTTATTTGGCATTAATACTAAATAACTACCTGCTAAAGAAATGAACGTTGTTAAGGCTGCACCTTTTTGACCACGTTCTTCTTTATCAATTTGAATAACAACTTCTTGGCCTTCAGTTAAGACATCTTTGATGCTTGGGCGACCTTGGAAGGTATAACCTTTTGGAAAGTATTCTCGAGCGATTTCTTTCATTGGTAAGAAACCGTGGCGTTCGGCGCCATAATCAACAAAAGCAGCTTCTAATGAAGGTTCAATACGAGTGATTTTACCTTTGTAAATATTCGCTTTCTTTTGTTCGTGTCCTGGGCTTTCTATATCTAAATCATATAGACGTTGACCATCGACAAGCGCTACACGTAATTCTTCTGATTGTGTAGCATTAATTAACATTCTTTTCATAGTTTGAGTGACCTAATTTTAGCCACAGCACACTATTTGCTTAGAACACAAAGCAATCGGTTGTTGCGTTAACAGCGATTTGTCAGCCTCACGGGTGTCAATCTTATACGACCATGTTGCCGCATAAGCTGTTAGAAATCTGATTGTATTTTCTTACGCTATGAAGGGTGTCTTCATAGTCTAAAACTTTATGTGCTCAGCTTTTTTTCGTGCTGTGCTAGTTTGAAAGTGCTGCAAAACTGGAATTGCTCAATTTTATTTGTTGATGCGATTATTTCAGTTTTTGAAAATTGCAGTGAACTTTCTAATTTCCTAATTAATAATACTGTTACGCTGGACTATCTGTTTATGTTACTTAGCTAACAAATTACACACGTTGCTTGTAAACAATAGGCCGTACTTAACTTAATGTATCTATACTGAAATTGTCAGTAACAGTTATTTCTTTTGCACATTAAGATGGCCGCAGATGCCTCTTACATTTCGCTGAGTATCTCGTTTTTTCTAGTGTTACAGGTATAAATCTTCCGTAACCTTAGCATTATCCCACTATATTGCTATAAATGGCAATTAAATCAGATGTTTTATTTATTAATAAGTTCATTTTATATGTTAAACTGCGCGATATGAAAGAATCTCCTAAACCAGCCATGACCGAATCTCCTAAGCCTAAAGTAACGTTTTATACCATTGACAGTGATGAAGCTGGCCAACGTATAGATAACTATTTATTAAAAACCCTCAAAGGTGTCCCTAAAAGCATGATTTATCGTTTGCTTAGAAAAGGGGAGATCCGAGTGAACAAAAAGCGCATTAAGCCAGAATATAAAATTCAGGCGGAAGATCTTATTCGTGTTGCGCCTATTCGGGTATCAGAAAAACCAGATGGCGTTTCAACACAGTTAAATATTGTCGCTAATTTAGAAAAACAAATTATTTTTGAAGACGAACTTTTTATTGTTCTAAACAAACCGTCAGGTATGGCAGTACATGGTGGCAGTGGTTTAAGTTTTGGTGTTATTGAAGCCTTACGCGCTTTAAGGCCACAAACTAAAATGTTAGAGTTGGTACATCGTTTAGACCGAGATACCTCAGGTTGTTTAGTAATTGCCAAAAAACGTTCAGCCTTACGCTTTTACATGAACAGTTGTGTAATAAAAGCAAAGCAAAAACTTTATCAAGCGTTAGTAAAGGTTCTTGGTCAGCTAAGTTAACAAAAGTAACCGAAGGGCTGAAAAAGAATGATCTGCAATCAGGTGAGCGCGTTGTTGTGGTAGATAATATTAACGGTAAAGAATCTGAAACTCGCTTTAGAGTGTTACAAAATTATCATGGTGCAACCTTAGTTCAAGCGTTTCCGGTAACGGGTCGCACCCATCAAATTCGTGTTCATTGTTTATGTAAAGGCCATCCTATTGCTGGCGACCCTAAATATGGTTACGAAGACTTTGATGCCGAATTAAAAGAAAAAGGTCTTAAACGCTTATTTTTACATGCTGCTAGTATTGAGTTTGTTCACCCAAAAACAGAGCAGCGCATTAAAATTGAAGCGCCTTTAGAGCCAAGCTTACAAAAGTTTTAAATAAATTAACTAAAGTAGGTCAATAAACAAGGTTTATTACTGACCTTAAATAACTTGAGTTGTCGATGAATAATTACAAATTATATATTTTTGATTGGGATGGTACTTTGATGGACTCGGTTGGTCGTATTGTGTCATCAATGCAAGCTGCCGCTTTAATGAGTAACTTAGCCAAACCAAGTAGTGAAGATGCAAAAGTGATTATTGGTTTAAGTTTAGCAACCGGAATTCAACAGTTATTTCTGAGGCCAATGATGAGCAAAGAGAAACTGTTTTTGCTAATTATCGCAAACAATATTTAGAGTTAAATGAAACACCGAGTGTTTTGTTTGAGCATACAATAGAGAAATGTTGACGGCGTTAAAGGGGCAAGACAAGTTTGTGACTATTGCTACAGGAAAGGCCCGAGAAGGTTTAGAACGAATGTGCAGCAACAGATACTAAACATTTTTTTCACGGCTCAAGAACGGCTGATGATGAAGTGCTAATTCAAAACCTCATCCTGAAATGATCGAACAATTATTAGCTGAGTTTAATGTTAAGCCGACAGAGGCTGTGATGATCGGCGATTCAGCGTTTGATTTACAGATGGCACAATCGGCGGGTGTTGATCGTATTGGTGTTACTATGGGCGCAGGTTCTAAAGCGATGCTAACGGCATATCAGCCAAAAGCGATTGTTGACTCAATTAAAGAATTAGCTGAGTTGATTGTTTAAAGTTTGCCGTTTTCTATTTTAGTATTATTGATGTTGGAAGTTGTAATCAAAGGAAGGAAGTATGCAGGAGCACGGTTATTTTACCATTGAAATTAATGAACAAACTTTAATTGTGAATTGTTATGAGTCATGGAATATTGAAACCGTATTACGACTTTGTCAGGAATACAAAGAACAAGTAGCCCAAATATACGATAAGCCTTGGGCTGTTTAGTCGATTTAAGTCAGTGGGAATTAGCTACGCCTGACATGTGGGATGAAATTAATAAATTAAATCATTGGGGCAATTGGCATAATCAAAAATATGAAGCCGTTATTTGTAATATGTCGATTCAAAAAATTGATGGTAGATTCCCATGCTGCGTTAACAAATATGGAAACTGCTTTCTTTGAAAATAAACATCAAGCACACCAATGGTTAAGTCAACTGGGTCTGTTATCAATGTAAACAGCTACAAGTTAACCAGATAAAATAGTTATTCGACATAGGCATTGTCATAATCGCAATGCCTTAAACAATAAGTATGGCGTTATTGTTGCGCTTTGTAACACATCTAAACCGAGTGTTTCTAACATTTCGGTTAATTTAATCAGGGGTAAACCAATTAATGTGTTGGGATCATCGCCACTGAGTTTTTCAAATAAACAAATACCTAAGCCTTCACTTTTAAAACTACCGGCACATTGATAAGGCTTTTCTGCTAATAAATAGTTGTTGATGGCATCAAAACTTAACGACTTAAAATGTACATTAAAAGGCTCCACTAAGGATAAATGTTGTTTTGAGGCACTATCGTAAACACAGAGCCCGGTATAAAAGGCAACTTTGTTACCACTAAACGATGTCAGCTGCTTAATGGCGTTGTCATGGGTATGAGGTTTACCTAAGATAGTATTGTTATGCATAGCGACTTGATCTGAACCAATGATCAGCGCATCAGGAAACTGTTCAGCAACAGCTTTTGCTTTTTCTATTGCTAAGCGTTCAACTAATGCAATAGGACTTTCATTTTCCAAGTGGGTTTCGTCAATATTTGGCTTAGCGCACTCGAAAGCTAAGTTTAATTTTGTTAGAATCTCTTTTCGAAATGGTGAGGTTGAACCTAGCACTAATTTTCTCATGGGTTACCTTAATATGTTACTTTATAAGCAATATTGGGGTTAACTTGGTTTTTTAAAGAAATTTGATCATATTTCTTTTGACACAGCCCGTATTGGGCTTTATTATGCGCGCCTTATGAAGAATCTTAAACTCCCGATAACGATAGACCCATACAGAAGCGCAATGCGCCGACTTGTATGTGAAGGGTATTTTGAAACATCGGGAATGAATAGATTGCTCGCCGCAACAATTAGTTGTAGTGAGCAAATCAATGTTAGTGTAAAATTTAGCGTTGATGAACTTGGTCTTAAAGTTATACATGGACAAGGTTCATTAATGGTTACATTAGCATGTCAGCGTTGCAATGAAGCATTTGAACACGAGCTGGCTATCGATTTTACGTTTAGCCCAGTTAAAAATGCTGAAGCAGCTGATGATTTGCCGTCATATTATGACGCAATAGAATTCGACGAAAATGGTGAAATTAACTTGTATGAATTAGTGGAAGAAGAGTTGTTACTCGAAATTCCATTAATTCCAAAGCATTCTCTTGACGATTGTTCAGCATCTGCTGACACTACTTGGGGTGAATTGCCAAAAGAGCAAGATAAACAGAATCCATTTGACGTGTTGAAACAACTCAAGTAGATATATTTTAGTTACCAACAATTTTAGGAGTTTGGCAAAATGGCAGTTCAAAAGAGCAAAAAGTCTCGTTCAAGACGTGGCATGCGCCGTTCACATGACGCATTAACAACAGAAAACTTATCAGTAGACCCAGTGTCAGGTGAAACTCACCGTCGTCACCATGTAACTGCTGATGGTTTCTATAAAGGCGTTAAAGTAATCGCTAAATAAGCGACCTTTGAACATTGAATAATCTAACCTTAGCGTTAGATATTATGGGGGCGATCAAGGCCCCCATATTATTGTACCCGCTGCAATATTGGCTGTTAACACAATGCCAAAGCTTCACCTCATTCTATGTGGTGACCAAGCTATTATTTCTCAAGAACTTGCAAAACATCAAATCACGGTACACCCACAATTTTCTATTGTTCATACAACGCAAGTTGTTGACATGGATGAAAACCTTCTGTTGCGTTAAGAACCAAAAAGACTCGTCAATGCGCGTTGCGTTAGATCTTGTTCAGCAAGGTAAGGCACAAGCTTGTGTCAGTGCGGGTAATACCGGAGCTTTGTTTGCAATGGCGCATGTTATTTTAAAAACATTGCCAGGGTTGAACGCCCAGCATTAATTAGTTCATTACCTACCCATGATGAAAATAAACATGTGTTTATGCTCGACCTCGGCGCAAATGTTTTTTGTGATGCAGAAATGTTATATCAGTTTGGTGTTATGGGCTCGGTGTTAGCGGAAGAAGTAGACGGAGTTAAAAACCCAAGAGTTGCTTTACTTAATATGGGTGAAGAAGATAACAAGGGTAGCGATCATATAAAATTAGCGGCAACTAAATTACAACAAAACAGTGAAATTAATTACACGGGGTTTATTGAAGGTAATGATATTTTCAACAATAAAGCCGAAGTTATTGTTTGTGACGGTTTTGTTGGTAATGTGGCATTAAAAACCTGTGAAGGTGTTGCTAGGCTGCTATATGAAAAGCTAAAACATATTTCAAAACGTAACTTATTCGCAAAAATAACTGGTAAATTACTTACATCTACGATAAAAAAGCTGCTTAAACCGTTGAACCCCGACCAGTACAATGGCGCAAGTTTGATAGGATTGCGGGGCATTGTCGTCAAGAGTCATGGTAATGCTAGTACAAAGGCTTTTTTTGCAGCAATTATTGAAGCAGTAAAAGAAACAGAAAGACAGGTTCCAGATAAGATCACAAACGAAATTGGAACAGGGTTTATTGCAAAGGCCATAAAATTAATTATGTATTCAAAAATTATTGGTACTGGGAGCTATTTCCCAGAACAAGTAAGATCAAACGCCGATTTAGAACGTATGGTAGAAACCACTGATGAGTGGATCACTGAACGTACTGGCATAAAAGAACGTCGTATTGCCGCAGAACATGAAACGTCTGCTTATATGGGCGCAGAAGCAGCTAAAAAAGCATTAGAAATGGCAGGGCTAAAAGCGACTGACCTTGACATGATAGTAATGGGAACAGCTAGTTCAAACGCTGCTTTTCCAAGTGCCGCTTGTTATGTGCAGCAATATTTAGAAGTACCAAATATTCCTGCCTTTGATGTGGCAGCTGCTTGTTCAGGCTTTATTTATTCATTAAGTATTGCCGATCAATATATTAAATCAGGTATGGCTAAACGTGTGTTAGTGATTGGCGCTGATGCGTTATCTCACATGTGTGCACCTGATGATCGCTCTACACTTATCTTGTTTGGTGATGCTGGCGGCGCGTGTATTTTAGAAGCCAGTGAAGAACAAGGTATTTTTATCAACTCATTTACATGCTGATGGTCAATTCCAACCGTTATTAGGTTGTGATGCTCCTAAACGAGGTAATGCTCAGTCGGTTGATGAAAGCTACATGTATATGAAAGGCAATGAAGTTTTCAAAGTAGCCGTAACACGTTTAAGTGAAATAGTTCAGCAAACGCTCGACCATAATAACTTAGCTAAGTCAGATGTTGACTGGTTAGTACCACATCAAGCGAACTTACGTATTATTAAAGCAACGGCTAAAAAATTGTCGATGTCGATGGATCAAGTTGTCGTTACGCTTGATAAACATGGTAATACTTCAGCAGCAACTATTCCTACTGCGTTAGATATTGCAATCCGCGATGGCAGAATACAACGTGGTCAAACATTATTATTAGAAGCATTTGGTAGTGGTTTTACTTGGGGCTCAGCCTTAATTAAATATTAATATTGAATGTTTATTACTCCTTATTTTAATTATTTAGGTTAGTTAAAAATGCAAGAAAATTTAGCCTTTGTTTTTCCAGGTCAAGGTTCTCAAACTGTCGGTATGTTGAGTGACTTTGCTGAGAATGACATTGTTCAAAATAACGTTTAAAGAAGCATCTGATGCTATTGGCTACGACATGTGGCAATTAGTGAGCGAAGATGCAGATGGTAAGTTAAATCAAACAGATTACACTCAGCCGGCATTGTTAACTGCTAGTGTTGCTATGTATCGTTTAATTCAAGCAAAAAGTGCGGTAACGCCAAAAGCGGTTGCCGGCCATAGCTTAGGTGAATATTCAGCTTTAGTATGTGCTGGGGTTATCTCGTTAGCTGATGCTGTTGTTTTAGTTAAAAAAGCGCGGTGAATTTATGCAAAACATCAGTACCTGCTGGTGTTGGTGCTATGTACGCAATTATCGGTTTAGCCGATGAGCAAATTATTCAAGCTTGTGCTGATGCCGCGCAAGGAGAAGTAGTTTCAGCGGTTAACTTTAATTCGCCAGGTCAAGTGGTTATTGCTGGTCATAAGGCGGCAGTAGAACGTGCTGGTGAATTATGTAAAGCGGCAGGTGCTAAACGCGCTTTACCCTTACCAGTGAGCGTACCATCGCATTGTGCCTTAATGAAAGATGCTGCCGAGCAATTAGCACTTGAATTAGACAAAATCACTTTAACACACCAACGATTGATGTTATCAACAATGTTGATGTTGCCATTGAAAATTCAGCTGAGGCTATTAAAACGGCATTAGTTAAACAATTATACAGCCCTGTGCGTTGGACCGAAACCGTTGAAGCATTAGCACAAGCGGGTGTTGAAAACTTAATTGAAACAGGACCTGGTAAAGTATTACAAGGTTTAATCAAACGCATTGATAAATCACTTGTTTGTGTAGCTGCTAATTCAACAGCAACTGTCGAACAAGCCATTGAACTCGTTAAATAGGTTAGAAATATGTTTTCATTAGAAGGAAAAGTAGCATTAGTTACTGGTGCTAGCCGTGGTATTGGCCGAGCAATTGCAACCCAATTAAAAGAATTAGGTGCTGTTGTTGTTGGTACTGCAACGTCAGAAAGTGGCGCTGAAAAAATCAGTGATTATTTAGGTGCTGGTCGTGGCTTAGTGTTAAATGTGACATGCAATGACTCAATTGCCGCATTATTTGAAACGATTAAAGCCGACCATGGTGGCATTGATATTTTAGTGAATAATGCCGGTATCACGCGTGATAACTTATTTATGCGTATGAAAGATTCAGAATGGGACGATATTATTGATACTAACTTATCGTCAGTATTCAAAATTAGTAAGGGTGTGTTACGCCCAATGATGAAAAAACGTTTTGGCCGTATTATCAACATTGGTTCTGTTGTTGGTACTATGGGTAATGCAGGCCAAGTTAACTATGCTACTGCAAAAGCTGGTTTAATTGGTTTTACTAAATCATTAGCACGTGAAGTTGCTTCACGCGGTATTACCGTTAATACAGTAGCACCAGGCTTTATTGATACAGATATGACACAAACATTAACAGATGAGCAAAAAGAAGGTATCTTTTCACAAGTACCAGCTAACCGTTTAGGCAAGCCTGATGAGATTGCGAGTGCCGTGGCATTCCTAGCTTCTGATGCTGCAGCCTATATTACGGGTGAGACGCTTCACGTTAATGGTGGCATGTACATGGTTTAATTTCGGAAGCTTAGCTAAGCAATTTTAGCTAAGATTTTGGATTTATTACAGGTTATACAGGTTAGACCAGCTAAAAAAATAAGATTACTTACTTGCATGGCGGCCAGTTGACGAATAAACTACACGCAATTTGAAAAAATGCACTTTCTAGTAAAGGAAAAAAAATGAGTACTATTGAAGAACGCGTAAAAAAAATCACTGTTGAGCAATTGGGCGTAAGCGAAGAAGAAGTTACCATCTCTGCTTCTTTTGTTGACGACTTAGGTGCTGATTCTCTTGATACAGTAGAATTAGTTATGGCGTTAGAAGAAGAATTCGACACAGAAATTCCTGATGAAGAAGCTGAAAAAATCACTACTGTTCAAGCAGCAGTTGATTATATCAACGATAATAGCTAATCAGTAATTGATGGTTAATCAGGCGGTATAAACGCCTGTTTTTTTATCAGCTGTTTAAAAATTGAAAATAATTAGACAATCGTAAACATTTGATTACGACATCTATTCCAACCCCTTATCTATCGGAGGTACCTCACGCATGAGACGTGTTGTAGTTACCGGTCTTGGTATGTTAAGTCCGCTTGGCAATACCCCAGAACAAACTTGGCAAAATTTATTACTCGGCAAAAGTGGTATCAGTAATATTGAGCACTTTGATACGTCTGAGTTTCCAACTCGTTTTGCAGGCCTTGTTAAAGACTTTGATGCAGAAGCATATATGGCGAAAAAAGACGCCAAAAAATGGACCTATTTATTCAATATGGTGTTGCCGCTGGCGTACAAGCTATTAAAGATGCAGGTCTTGAAATAACCGCTGAAAATGCCGAACGTATTGGTGTTGCTGTTGGTTCAGGTATTGGTGGTTTAGGGCTAATTGAAGAAAACCATGAAAAAATGTTGGCTTCAGGTCCTCGTAAATTGTCACCATTTTTTGTGCCTTCAACCATCATTAATATGATCTCGGGTCATATTTCGATTATGTTTGGCTTAAAAGGCCCTAATATTTCAATTGTTACGGCTTGTACCAGTGGGGTTCATAATATTGGCCATGCTGCACGTATGATAGCGTATGGTGATGCTGATGTTATGATTGCTGGTGGTGCTGAAAAAGGCTCTACTCAATTAGGTATGGGCGGTTTTGGCGCAGCACGTGCATTATCAACCCGAAATGATGATCCTCAAGCGGCTTCACGTCCTTGGGATAAAGACCGTGACGGTTTTGTCTTAGGTGATGGCGCTGGTGTTGTTGTACTTGAAGAGTACGAAACCGCTAAAGCTCGTGGAGCCAAAATTTATGCTGAACTTGTTGGTTTTGGTATGAGTGGCGATGCTTATCATATGACCTCACCACCGGCTGATGGTGAAGGCGCTGCTCGCTCGATGAAAAATGCCATTAATGATGCGAAAATTGATCCTAAGCTTAATTGGCTATATCAATGCGCATGGTACATCGACACCCGCAGGTGATATTGCTGAAACCAATGCAGTGAAAACTATATTTGGTGCCGACACTAAAGTGCTAGTTGGTTCGACTAAGTCAATGACGGGTCACCTATTAGGCGCTGCTGGTGCGGTTGAAGCGATTTTAGTATTCAAGCATTACATGAGCAAAAAGTACCACCAACAATTAATTTAGATAACCCTGATGAAGGCTGTGATCTTGATTATATTGCCGATGGCGCACGTGACGTAGAACTTGATTATGTTTTATGTAACTCGTTTGGTTTTGGTGGTACAAACGGCTCGTTAATTTTCAAAAAAGTTTAATCAATTTACTTAAAGAAAATTAGCGCTTGAAAAATCAGATATAAGCCTGAATACTGGCAACAGTATTCAGGCTTTTTTATAGATAATATATTGGCATAATATATGGAATTTCTCTCAATTAACGGCCGTCAAGATCTTGATATATCGGTGACAGATAGGGCGTTAAACTATGGTGATGGGTTATTTACCACAGCTAAAATATCACAAGGTAAAATTGAGTTATTAGCCGAGCATATTCAACGGCTAGAGCAAGGTTGTGCCCAGCTTTTTATTGAAGGTGTGAACTTTGCTTGGCTGCAAGAACATATTATTGAGGTTGCAAAAGCGTTTCCGTTAGCGGTTTTAAAAGTAGTTATTTCTGCTGGCGCTGGTGGCCGAGGTTATTCTCGTACTGGTGTTGTTCATCCGAATGTTATTGTTAGTGTGCATCCATATCCTACACTACCAACATTTGCAAAAGGTAGGTATTAACTTAGGTGTTGCTAATACTATGCTGGGGATCAACCCGCAATTAGCAGGCTTAAAGCACTTAAACCGTTTAGAGCAGGTGTTAGTGAGGAAAGAGCTTGATGGCCGTGCTGAAGATGATTTGTTGGTGTTAAATATTCATCAGCATATTGTGGAAACTTCTAGCGCTAATATTTTCTATCAAGTAAATAACAAGTGGTTTACCCCAGATCTTAAAATATCAGGTGTGAATGGCATTATCAGGCAGCGTATCTTAAAAGCGCAGCCTGATGTTGTTTTAAGTAAAGATAATGTCAGTGCACTAGCGGATGTCAGCGCGATGTTTGTTTGTAATTGTGTTTTTGGCATCACGCCCGTTCGCTGTTTTAATAATACTGAATTAGATATGCAAGCGGTACTCAGCTTTAAGGAAAGTTGTTTGTGTTAAAAAAAGGATTAATGGCCGTATTTTTGTTATTTTTATTGTCTATTTATGGCGGTAAAAACCTGTTTCAACATCAGGTAGAAAAACAGCTAAAAATTAACCAAATGGAAATGCTGACGATAAAACCTGGTATGAGCTTTAGCCATTTCTCAAAATTATTAGAGCAAAAAGGCTGGTTGGATAATCGTTTTTGGATCCGTAATTATGTCCGTTTTTATCCTCGTTTTGCCCAATTAAAAGCCGGAACTTATCAAGTTTTGCCGAGTACTAGTATCTTAGCTTTGGTTGAAAAAATTAATCAGGAAAAGAGCATCAATATCAATTAACTTTTATTGAAGGTTCAACTTTTAAAGAGTGGTTAGCGTTATTATCGGCGCAACCGACGATTAAACAAACATTATCCGGCTTGTCTGTTAGTGAAATTGCAGCGCAATTAGCCATTAATGAGTCGAATCCGGAAGGGCTGTTTTTCCTGACACTTATGCTTACCGCTAATGAAAGTGATCTAAATATTTTAAAGCGTGCTCATTTTAGAATGAAGCAAGTATTGGCAGAAAGTTGGCAAAAAAGGCAAAGCCGATTTACCTTATCAAAATAGCTATCAAGCACTGATCATGGCGTCGATCATTGAAAAAGAAAGTGGTGTTTTAGCGGAGCAAGCCGTGATCTCAGCGGTATTTGTGAATCGCTTGCAAAAAAATGCGTTTGCAAACTGATCCTACTGTTATTTATGGTTTAGGTGAGCGTTATCAAGGTGACATAAAATATAAACATTTAAGAGAAAAAACACCGTATAATACCTACCGTATTAATGGCTTACCGCCAACCTATTTATATACCGGGTTTAAAGCGATTGAGGCGGCAATGCAACCTGCTAATAGTGAGTATTTATACTTTGTCAGCAATGGTAATGGTGAGCATATCTTTTCAAAAATTTAACGGATCATAATAAGGCCGTTAGACAGTATCAGTTACGCAAATAATAATTAGGTTTTAAAAGTGAATGAATAAAGGAAAGTTTATTGTTGTTGAAGGCCTTGAAGGCGCAGGTAAATCATCAGCAATTAAAGTGATTGAACAAGCACTTAAGGAAAAAATATTGATTTTGTTAAGACCCGTGAAGCCTGGTGGTACTGTATTAGCTGAGCGTTTACGGAGAAATTGTTAAATCATTTGATCATCTAGAAACCTTAACGCAAGAAACTGAATTATTATTAATGTACGCAAGCCGTAGTCAACTACTAGCAAATGTGATTCAACCTGCGTTAAGTCAAGAAGCGGTGGAAGATTAGTGATCGTCATGATTTATCATCACGGCATATCAAGGTGGTGGTCGTCAGTTTAATAATGAAGTGATGGACGCGATAGCTGATGTGACTTTAAAAGGTTTAGACCCGATTTAACGCTCTATTTTAGATTTAGATCCTCAAATAGGCAAGCAGCTCGTGCACAAGCGTGGTGAATTAGACCGCATTGAAGTTGAAAAGCTCGATTTTTTCAGCGGTACGTGCCTAAAGTATTTAGAATATGCCAAGCAAGATGAATCGATCATTACCATAGATGCAGCACAGCCTATGGCTAAAGTAATGATGATATCTATACAGCAATAACTAACTATTTGAAATAGTATTAATGGGCGGTGAAGCATTCATGTTGGGTTTTTCTAACGAACAGTCAGATTCAAAGTAATTTATGATCCCATCTTGGTTAATTGAACATCAACAGCTGTTATCAAGACAAATTCAGCAACAGCAATTACCACATGCCATATTAATTTCAGGGGTAAGTGGCGCGGTAAGCAGGCGTTAGCCACGTGGTTAACGCAAACTTTGTTATGCCAACAGCTGCAACTTGATGAACAACAAATATTACAGCTGCTTGCCAGCAGTGTAAACAGTGCCAGTTATATCTTGCTGGTAATTTTCCGATCATAAATATATTACCAGTGAAAAAAATAATATTGGTGTTGATGAGATAAGGCTAGCGAATCAGTTTTTACAAAAAAAGCCCAGTTATCGGGTAACAAAACCATTGTTATTCCTAATGCACAAGCGATGACCGAATCGGCCGCAAATGCGTTATTAAAAACCTTAGAAGAACCAAGCGACTACAGCCATTTAATTTTATTATCTTCAGATCCTGATCGCTTGTTAGCCACGATCATTAGTCGTTGCCGCTTAATTGATTCGTCCTCCGGTCGGTGAGCAATTAAATCAACAAATCAGCGGTGTGCAAGCTGACGCTTATCAAAACTTAAGCCATTACCAGAATTATCATCACTTCAGAAGTTAATAAAGAATATCAATCATTTGTAAATGATTTTACCCAGTTTGTTGTGAACAATGAAGCAAGGCAAGCGCTATTTGAACACTTGCTTAATAATGAACATGGCTTACGGTGGTTTGAAAAAGGCTTAACGGATTTGATGCGACAGGTAAATTATTGGCCAGCTAAAAGTGATGAACTATTACAACAAGCATTTGCACAGGGCTGGTTAAATCAAACAAATATTTACGCGTTTATAAAATCTTTTTACAAAGTCATCAACAACTTGTAAATTTAGTACAAGTGAACAAAAATTTTGTTATAGAAAAATGTTAATCGATATGCAAAACATATTGCGCCGAACAAAAATAGCATCAAAACAACTTGAGGTAATGGATGAGTAGTAGGACATTTTATTAGATTATGTTTCTGAGCGAGAATTGTACTTATCTTACATGCCATTTTTAAAAAATGGTGGTTTATTTGTAAGAACAACAGAAACCTATGCAATAGGTACTGAGGTTGTTCTAGATATAACCTTACCTGACTCATTAGAGTCATCAAGAAGTTAAAGGTGTTGTTTGTTGGCATACGCCGCCAGGCTCTCAAAGTGGTACTCCAATTGGTATAGGGGTGAGTTTTGAAGACGATCCTGATAAAATTCGTCATCAAATTGAAAAGGTTATCGGCCGTTTATTAAATAGCTCAGATCCCACCTTAACTATGTAATAGTAATAAGCTTTATTTCATTTTTTCATCTTAGGAATTTTTGTGTTTATCGATTCTCACTGTCATTTAGACAGGCTTAAACTTAGCGATTTTGGCAACCAACTTGATACTGTTATTGATAATGCTGCGCAGCTAAAGGTTAATCAATTATTATGTGTCAGTGTTACCTCGAAGAATTTCCATCGATGGTAGCTGCAACAGCAAGTTACCCTCAGGTTTTATTATCTTGTGGTGCTCATCCGCTTAACCAAGATGAAATGATCGATGAAGAAAACCTTTATCAATTAGCGCAGCATGAGCGTGTTATTGCAATAGGTGAAACTGGGCTTGATTATTTTTATGCGCCAGAAACGCGGACCGTGCAGCAAGATTCATTTCGTAAACATATTCGGGTGGCACAACGGGCAAATAAGCCGTTAATTATTCATACCCGTGATGCGCGAGAAGATACGTTAGCTATTATGAAAGAAGAGGGCGCGGATAATATTGGTGGTATTTTACATTGTTTTACCGAAAGTTTAGCAATGGCAGAAGCTGCAATAGAAATGGGCTTTTTACATCTCGTTTTCAGGCATTGTTACTTTTAAAAATGCACAAGAATTACGTGATGTTGCCAAATTGATCCCCGATGACCGTTTGTTAATTGAAACAGATTCACCTTATTTAGCACCCGTACCTCACCGAGGTAAACAGAACCAACCTGCTTATGTTGTTGAAGTGGCAAAGCATTTGGCGAGTATTCGTGGTCAGTCAGTTGAGCATATTGCCCAAATCACTTCAGAAAATTTTAATCGCTTGTTTAAGCTAGGCTAGAAATAAGCTACAAGAAATAAGCTACAAGCGGCAAGATACGAGCTACAAGATACGAGTTACAAGTTACAAGTTACGAGATGACGAGCTACAAGTTATAAGTTACGAGATACAAGTGACGAGATACGAGCTGCAAGCTACAAGATACGAGCGGCAAGGTACAAGCTACATTAAGCTAGAGTGAGATGGTATCTCTAGCTTAAAACAGTAAAAATTTAAAGCCGATAACGATCAGAACTACCCCACCTAATATTTCAGCTTTGCTTTCAAATTTACTACCAGTTTTTATACCAAGGTAAACGCCACTATAGCTAAAAGCAAATGTGATCAAACCAATAATTAAACAAGCGAGGTAGAGATTGACTTCAAGTAAGGTTAAAGCAAAACCTGCAGCCATAGCATCAATACTTGTGGCAATGGCGAGCATTAGCATAACACGGTGAGTAATTTGGTTAATATCATCTTCAATACCTTCCGAGCAGGCTTCATAGATCATTTTACCACCAATTAAGAGCAGTAGAATAAAAGCTAGCCAAGGCGCATAACTTTCGATCCAACCGCTTAGGCCTTGACCGGCTAAATAACCGAACAAGGGCATTAAGCCTTGAAATAAGCCAAAATAGATTGCTGCCATTGCGGCTAATTTTTTAGCCGATACTTTTTTTATTACATGTTGCTTAACACCTAAACCGATTGATACGGCAAAGGCGTCCATACTCAAGGCTAAAGCGAGGAAAATGACATCAATCATAGAGAACCTAAAAAGTTATGTGAATAAACGGTTTTTTATCAAAGCGAATTATGACAAAAAATACGATCTAATATCTAGCGTGATGAACTAGTTAAGGTGAATTTAGTTTATTTTAAAAACTGATAATCGTTCATCGATTTTATTTTATGCGATTCTCGTTGAGAACTTCAACAATAGTTAAACCTTAAGCGCGAATACCTATTTTACACTGGTTGATTCACGCTTAACTAATCTCGCACATATTTCAAACCGTTATTATTATAGTTTGCATCTGTTTTTAATAATTCAAGCGATAATAAGGTTGCGTGTTGAGCCATCTCTTTGATCGGATAATGTAACGTGGTTAATTTGGGTCTGGAATAACGAGACAATAGAACATCATCAAAGCCAATCACTGAAATATCATTTGGCACATCAAAGCCATTATCTTCCAAGGTCGAAATGGCACCAATCGCCATAGCATCGTTATACACAAAAACTGCTGAAAATGGCTTACCTGTGGCTAATAAATGTTGGGTTGCTATTTCGCCACCTTGTAAGTTTGGCTCGGCATATTGAATTAGCTGTTCATCTAATTCGATACCATTATTTGCTAATTCTTGTGTAAAACCTTTTAACCGTAAAGCAGGATCTTCAATTTTAAACTTACTACTGATACACGCTACTTGTTGATGTTGTAATGATAACAAATGGCGAGCCGCAATTTTACCACCTTCAGCATTATCTATCCAAACGCATTTATGTTTAATTTCTTCAATAACGCGGTCAATTAATACTAAGCCCGGTATTTTTTTGCATAAAACTAATAATTCTTCGTCAGATAATTTTTTACTATGAAAAACGATAGATTGACAGCGCCGTTCGATTAATAAATTAATTGCCGCTCGTTCAGACTCCGCACTTAATAGGGCGGTACTTAATAAAAGTTGCATGTTTTTTTCACGGGCAACTTTATCAACACCACTGGCAAGTGATGCAAAAAAGGGGTCGGTTAATTCAGGAACCACAACACCAATAGTTGAACTTTTTTGTGTCACTAAGGCACGCGCATTAGCATTGGGGGTAAACCTAAGTCATTCATCACTTGGGTAACTTTTTCTCGGGTTTTCTGGCCAACTTTAGGACCATTGTTGATCACACGAGAAACGGTGGCGATAGAAACGCCAGCAACTCGGGCAATATCTTTTATGGTAGACATATGTAAACGTTTTTATTTTTAGTGAATCTATCATAACGTCAAATAAACTCAGTGTTAATAGCTTAGATAAAAACATTTAAATATTTCTTGCAAGAAAAAAGTGGAAACGTTTACCCTTTTTGTAATATTAATTATTTAGGACACTTTATGGATACTGTATTTGATCCCACTGAACATCCTCATCGTCGTTATAACCCGCTTATTAATGAATGGGTTTTGGTTTCTCCGCATCGAGCTAAAAGACCATGGCAAGGGCAAGTTGAAAAGTTAGATGAAGAACAAAAGCCAGCCTACGATGAAAGCTGTTTTTATGCTCAGGTAACACCCGTATCAACGGTGAAGTTAATCCTAAATATACGGAAACGTTTGTTTTTAAGAATGACTTTGCTGCCTTAAAAGAAGATACACCAGTAGTAAAAAGTGATGATCCTTTATTTAAAATGGCAACGGAGCAGGGGGAAAGCCGCGTTATTTGTTTTTCACCCGATCATAGTAAAACCTTGCCAGAATTATCAGAGCCTGAAATTGTAAAAATAGTGCAAACTTGGCAAGAACAATGTGAAGAATTATCACAGAAGTATTTGTGGGTACAAGTTTTTGAAAATAAAGGTGCGGTGATGGGCTGTTCAAACCCTCATCCTCATGGCCAGCTTTGGACACAAAATCAATTACCAACGCTAGTGTCAAAAAAACAAAACGCACTTTCTGCTTATAAAGAAAAGCATGGCTCGACCCTATTATTAGATTATGTCGCGCGTGAAGCTGAAAGTGGTGAGCGTGTTGTGGTTAGTAATGATGATTGGTTAGTGGTGGTTCCTTATTGGGCAGCATGGCCATTTGAAACGTTATTATTACCACGCTTTGCTGTGCAACGTATGATTGATTTAACGCCTGAACAAGCCGAAAGTTTGGCTGATATTTTGAAAAAAATCACCATTAAATACGACAATTTATTTAATACATCATTCCCATATTCTATGGGCTGGCACGGCGCTCCATATGATGGAGAAGATCACAGTGAATGGACATTACATGCGAGCTTTTTCCCACCGTTATTACGCTCGGCTACGGTTCGTAAATTTATGGTTGGTTATGAAATGATGGCGGAAGCTCAGCGTGATTTAACCGCAGAGCAGGCGGCTGAACGATTACGTTCGGTATCCGATGTTCATTATAAAAATCATAATAACTAAATAAAATAAATAACTTATCACGTGTTCTAAAAAAGTGATTAATGTTAAAATTTCAATGAAGAGAACAAAAAATGTCAGCAGAGTTAATTAAAAATGTAACGAATGCGTTTAAATACGTATTCAAGGATGCGCCAACGCATTTAATTCAAGCCCCTGGTCGTGTTAACTTAATAGGTGAACATACCGATTATAATGATGGTTTTGTACTACCGAGTGCAATTAATTATCAAGCAATTGTGGCGGCTAAACCGCGTGATGATCAGCAGGTGAATGTCATTTCAGTTGATTATAATAATGCCCAAGACAGCTTTTTCATTAGCTGAGCCGATTGTGGCAACAGAGCAAGATTGGGCGAATTATATTCGTGGTGTTGTTAAGCATTTACAGCTTCGAGGTTATCAATTTAATGGTGCCGATATTGCCGTCAGTGGTAATGTCCCTCAAGGTGCAGGCTTAAGCTCATCTGCTGCTTTAGAAGTGGTTATCGGCCAAACCTTTAAAGAATTATTTGGTTTATCAATCAGTCAGCAAGATATTGCGTTAAATGGTCAAGAAGCTGAAAATCATTTTGTTGGTTGTAATTGTGGCATTATGGATCAGTTAATTTCGGCGGAAGCGAAAAAGATCACGCTTTATTAATTGATTGTCGCAGCTTAGAAACTACACCTGTTTCATTACCTCAAGGTATGAGCATTGTTATTGTTAATTCTAATAAAAAACGTGGTTTGGTTGACAGCGAATATAATACGCGTCGCGAGCAATGTGAGGCGGCAGCGCAATTTTTTGGTGTTAATGCACTGCGTGATGTTACTATCGACATGTTTAAAGCACGTGAAAATGAATTAGACGAAATGACAGCAAAGCGTGCTCGCCATGTTATTACTGAAAATGATCGTACTGTGGCGGCAGCAACTGCTATGCAAAATAATGATATTTCAACATTACAGCGTTTAATGGCTGAATCTCATGCTTCAATGCGTGATGATTTTGAAATTACCGTGCCAGAAATAGACAGCTTAGTTGCTATTATCAAAGGGGTTGTTGGTGAGCAGGGCGGTGTTCGGATGACCGGCGGTGGTTTTGGTGGCTGTGTTGTTTCAATTGTGCCTGATGTTATGGTTGAACAAGTGATCGCAACAGTTGAAAAAGACTACCCAGAAAAAACGGGCTTGCAAGCGAGTGTGTTTGTTTGTTCAGCGGAAGAAGGCGCGAGCTTAATTTCGGTAAAATAATTTAAAATTAACCTCAATATACAAGCTAACATAAGGCTTGATGTTGAGGTTTCAAACAACAATAACGAAAAAAATCGGGAAAAGAAAATGAAATTAGAAACACTAGATATTGGTGTCTTTATTGCGTATGTATTGGGTTTGCTCATTCTTGCATTATGGATATCTCGCGGCGAAAAAAACCACGAACGTAATACAGAAGATTATTTTTTAGCCAGTAAAGCATTACCTTGGTGGGCTATTGGTGCTTCATATCGCTTCCAATATTTCGGCAGAACAAATTATTGGTATGTCAGGCTCTGGTTATGCCATGGGGTTAGCGATTGCCTCATATGAGTGGATGGCAGCCATTACCCTTATTTTAGTGGGTAAATATTTATTACCTATTTTCTTAAAAATGAAATTTATACCATGCCGCAATATTTAGAGCAGCGCTTTGATAGTCGTGTAAAAACGACGTTAGCGTTATTCTGGCTTGCGGTTTATATCTTCGTTAATTTAACTGCGGTGTTATGGTTAGGTGGCTTAGCCATTGAATCAGTCGCTGGGGTTGATGCTATGTTTGGTATGATCTTCCTCGCAGTTTTTTCTATTGCTTATTCAATGTATGGCGGCTTAAAAGCGGTTGCTTATACTGATATTTTACAAGTGGTAGTGTTAGTTTTTGGTGGTTTATTACTAAGCTATTTAGCACTTGATGCGGTTGCTGATGGCCAAGGTATTTTGGCTGGGTTTGGTATTTTAACTGAGCAGTTACCAGGTCATTTCGACATGATTTTAAGCCCTGAAAACGAGCATTACATGAGCTTACCAGGTATTACGGTTCTTGTGGGCGGATTATGGGTAATGAATTTCAGTTATTGGGGTTTTAACCAATACATTATTCAACGTGCATTAGCGGCTAAAAATATTGGTGAAGCACAAAAAGGTATTGCCTTTGCTGCTTACTTAAAATTATTAATGCCAGTGATTGTTGTCTTACCTGGTATCGCAGCGGTTGTACTTTACCCTAACTTAACCCAGCCAGATTTAGCCTATCCGTCAATGATGGGCTTAATGCCGATTGGTATTAAAGGTTTAATTTTTATGGCATTAGTGGCAGCGATTGTTTCCTCTTTAGCATCAATGACGAACTCTATTTCGACAATCTTTACCATGGATTTATATTCAATTGTTAAACCTGGTAAATCACAAACGCATTATGTAACTGTTGGTCGTATGGCAACATTGATTTCTTTAGCGGTAGCGTTAATTATGGCTAAGCCGTTATTAGGTCAATTTGATCAAGCATTCCAATACATTCAAGAGTTCACTGGCTTATTTACCCCAGGTATTGTTGTTATCTTTGTTATGGGCATGTTTTGGAAACGCACAACATCAATGGGAGCGTTATCTGCGGCTATTGGTTCAGCGGCATTATCGGTGGCGATGAAAGTTTGATCCTGAAGTACCGTTTATGGATCGTGTTGGTTTAGTGTTCTTATTATGTGTGGCATTAGCCGTGGTGGTTTCATTAATTGATAAGCCATCTGATCATGATAAGAGTGTTAGCTTAGATGAAGTAAGTTTTGCTACACATAAAGGCTTTAATTTAGCAGCTATTGGTTGTATGATCATTCTCGTGATTTTCTATGCCACTTGGTGGTAATAAATTAACTTTTTAGTTAGTACATTATTTATTAAAGGCTAGCGCAAGCTAGCCTTTTCGTTTGAGGAGAAAGACATTGTCGATGTTAGTGATCGGTGAGTGCATGATGGAACTTCGTAACCAGTCGAGTACCAGTTTAGTCAAATCATTCGCTGGAGATACTTATAATACAGCGGTTTATGCTAAACGCTTTGCGCCAAGTACCTCAGTGAGTTACTTAAGTGCTGTTGGCCAAGATATATTTAGCGCAGAGATGATCGCTACTTGGCAAAGTGAAGGCTTAAGTGCTGAATTTGTTGCTAAATCTGCAGAATTACCATTAGGGGTTTATGCGATAAGTACAGATGCTCATGGTGAGCGTAGTTTTACCTACTGGCGTAAAAACTCAGCCGCTAGTCAAATGATGAAATTAATTGATACCGATAATGTATTAGCGAATGCGAATACTATTGATACGGTTTATTTTAGTGGTATTAGTTTGGCAATTTTATCTGATGAAGATAAAGGCGCATTAATTGAATTTGTTTCTGCTTTACGTGCGAAAGGCGCAAGGGTTGCTTTTGATCCTAATTACCGCCCTAGAATGTGGAATTCACTTGAACATGCTGTGTTATGGACTGAAAAAGCGTATGCCATTTCGGATATTGTTTTCCCTGGTTTAGAAGATCATCAAGATATGTTTAACCAGCAAACTAAAGAAGAGATTTTTAGCTATTTTGAACAGTTTTCAGCGAATGAAATTGTTGTGAAATGTGGTAATGACGGGGGTATATGGTTTAGATAACGGTGTTAAATCGCATTTACCATTCACACCAGCGCCAAAACAAGTTGATTCAACAGCCGCAGGTGATTCTTTTGCCGGTACTTACCTTGGCGCTCGTAGTCTAGGTAAAAGTGTTGCTGACTCTGTAATTGAAGCCGCAAAAATAGCGAGTTTAGTAGTACAACATCCTGGTGCTATTATCGATAAAGAGGTTTATGCTTCGGCATAAATGAAAAGTCGCTTAAGCGCTTAATAAAAAAACCTTTATAAAAAAACTTTACAAAAACCTTAGTAGCATAAGTTACTAAGGTTTTTTTTATGGGCTAAATTTAGATGTTCCTTTCAATCTCAATTTCAGTCCCAATTGCCAGCTATTGCTCAACCAAGCGCCTTGCCATGATTTATTTTTCCTACGCACAAAAACTTATAAACTTAATGAATTGGTATTATTTGATCATTTTTTCAAAGCCAACAAGTACTACCAACAATAATACCATGGGGTAGTAAGCATGCAGGACGACATCAACGGGTGATATTTTCATGGTAGCGCCTAACAACAACGCTTGTGCGCCATAAGGAATAAGGCCTTGGTTAATACAAGCAAAAATATCTAATAAACTAGCCGATTGTGCCGGCTTGAGTTTGCCTTCTTCGGCAAGCTCTTTTGCTGTTTCACCCGAAATAATAATGGCGACTGTATTATTGGCGGTGAAAAAGTTACTAAAAAGGCTAAGCCACCAATACCAATACCAGCCATTTTGTTATCTTGGCCAGCTGAATTTTTAACAAGCTTGTGAGTGATGTTTGCTATTGCTTTGGTTAACGCGGCTAAACCGCCTTGACGTTTCACTAATTCACTTAAGCCACCAATAAATAAGGCCAGAATAAAAATATTCTGCATGGCACTAAAACCTTGATTTATATCGCTTAGCCATAAGGTTAATTGATAGCCGTTAGTGATAAAACCAATAGCTGCAGCGGTAATAATCCCCACCAATAAAACAATAAAAACATTCACACCTAATAAAGCTAACAATAAAATAAGCAGATAAGGTAGTAAACCGGTAATGGCAATATCAGTGCTGGCTTGGTGGCTAATAGGCTCATTCGGCTAATAAAGTAAATAACACTAAGCAAATAATGGCCGCAGGCACTGCAATTTTAAAGTTAGCCTTAAATTTATCTTTCATTTCCGCACCTTGGCTACGTGTTGACGCGATGGTGGTATCAGAAATTATGGATAAGTTATCGCCAAAAATAGCGCCCGACATAATTACTCCAGCAATCAAGCCGGCATTTAAATCGGTTGCTTCAACAAAGCCTAACGCAATTGGGGCGATAGCAGCTATGGTACCCATGGATGTTCCATCGCCGTTGCTAAAAAAGCTGAAACTAAAAATAAGCCAGGTAATAACAAATAAGCAGGAAACATGGCTAAGCCTAATTGCACACTTGCATCAACACTTCCGGTTGATTTTGCCACCGTTGCAAAAGCACCCGCTAATAAATAAATCAGGCACATGGTGATAATATTTTCGTGGCCAGCGCCTTTAATAAAATGGTTGATTTTTTCATTGACTGTGCCGCTGCCAATCGACACCGCTAAAATAATAGCGGAATAATTGCGATACTGGCGGGCAATTGATAAAAAGCAAATTCCACCCCTTGTAGGGTAAATAAGATACCGGTGCCTAAAAAAGAGTAATAAAAAGAGGGTAAAAGGTAATAGGCTTTTTCATATAAATTCTTCTTGTTAGAATGATAGATGGCTGTTTGCCATGATTATGTTGATAAAATAAACGCGATAGCAACAAGCGAGCGAATTTTGCGTAAGGTAACATATTTTTAGCACTACAGATCGAACAATGAATATGCTAAACTTTCGCGCGAATTTTTACTACTTAAGAAGAAAGCATGTCTGAAAATAAATTTGAATCAATAGAACAACGTGTAAGTTATGGTGTCGGTCGTCAATTAGGTGATCAATTACGTAATAACCCTTTTAAAGATTTCGACGTTACTGCTGTTCAAGTTGGTCAGCTGATGCTTTAGCGGGTGCTGCTAGCCAAGTAAGTGAAGAAGCATTAAAACGAAGCGTTTTCTGTTATTTCTAAAAAATTACAAGAGTTAGAATTAGCTGCAGCGAAAGAAAATCAGCTGAAGGCGAAGCTTTCTTAGCTGAAAATGCAAAACGACGAAGTTATGCAGTGACTGAATCAGGTTTACAATATGAAGTATTAGCGGCTGGCGAAGGCGAAAAACCAACAGCAGCTAGCACTGTTCGTACGCATTATCACGGTACTTTTTATTAACGGTGACGTTTTTGATAGTTCTTACGATCGTGGTCAACCTGCTGAATTCCCAGTAGGTGGAGTTATCGCTGGTTGGACTGAAGCTTTACAATTAATGCCTGTTGGCGCTAAATACCGTTTATACATTCCGTATAACTTAGCTTACGGTGAGCGTGGTTCTCAAGGAGCAATACCTCCTTATTCTGCATTAGTATTTGATGTTGAATTATTAGATATTTTATAATTATCTAAATTAAAGCCGGTTTCCCGGCTTTTTTATGGCAAGAATTTACTTGGCGAATTTTTATGAATGTTTCATCAGTAACAGCACAGCTACTGAATTATTTCAAACGCTAGCGCAAAGTTTAGCGCAGAGTGATTTAGCGAAAGCTCGCAATTGTTACCATTTGCCTTGTACGCTATCAACGCCTGATCATGTCATGCTGTTAACCACAGAAGCTGAATTTAGTGGCGCTTATCAAGCCATATTTACGCAATTAAAAGACCAGCAATTCAGCGCTTTTAAAATGCTAAATAGCACTTATCAAAATCTAACCCAAACGGTATTTTTGGTGAATATCGACTGGCAATTTTTTTCAGATGATGAACAGTTAATTACCGAGTTTGCCGCGATTTACCATGTTAGTGTTATTGATAAGCAAGTAAAAATAATTAATGCCGTTTCACAAGATATCAGTCAATCTTTGGCGTTAAGTCAAAGTTTAATTTTTACAGCATAAAACGTTTAAAGAATAGAGAAAATATAATGACAATTAAAGTTGCTATTTTAGGTTGTAGTGGTCGTATGGGCCGCAATTTAATTCAAGCTGCAGCAGAGCATGAACAAATAACCTTAGTAGGAGGCACTGTTCGTGCAACTTCATCATTTGCTAATTTTGATTTAGGGCAATTAGCCGGTATTGGCGCGTTAGGTTTAAATACTTCAACATCAATACAAGATTTAGCCGACGCTGATGTGTTTATTGATTTTACTTCAATTGAAGCTACCCTTGATAACGTAAAATGGTGTGCAGAACATCAAAAAGCGATTGTTATAGGCACAACCGGTTTTGATGACGCACAAGTGGCGAGCATTAAACAAGCAGGGCAGCAGTGTCCCGTTGTGTTAGCGCCAAATACGAGTGTTGGTGTAAATTTATTATTTAAATTAGTTGAAATGACCGCGAAAGCGATTGGCGATTACACCGATATTGAAATTTTTGAAGCGCATCATCGCTTTAAAAAAGATGCACCATCAGGTACAGCGGTAAAAATTGGCCAAGTTATAGCCGATACATTAGATCGTGATTTATCGCAATGTGCTGTTTATGGCCGAGAAGGAATTACCGAAGAACGTGATCGTAATACCATAGGTTTTGCAACCGTTCGTGCCGGCGATATTATTGGTGAACATACCGCTTTATTTGCTGATTTAGGTGAGCGTATCGAAATCACTCATAAAGCAACATCTCGTATGACCTTTGCTTTAGGGGCAATGCGAGCAGCATTATGGTTGTCAAAAGCACCGGTTGGTTATTACGATATGCAAGATGTACTTGGTTTAAAATAAAAGTTTTAAATAAAGGCGTTGAAATAACCTTAATTCGTTGAGGTTATTTATAGAAAACTATTACTTTTGGGTGTTTTAGATGATTTTTCATTTAAACACTGAGTTTTTACAATTATTACTAGACGAAAGAAAGCTTCGAGCGTAAAATAAGTGGATTTTGTCAAAAATTTACCGATAGTTAGGTTTTTGACATTTTTGTATGCATTACATTTGTGCTTAAGATAACGACGGCTTAGCCTATTATTCTTGAGTTTCTTTCTTCTTTTCGGAGGTTAAATTGACTAAATCTGCTATTTTAGTGCTAGAAGACGGCACTGTATTTAAAGGCACCGCAATCGGTGCAGAGGGATCAGCAGTTGGTGAAGTTGTGTTCAACACTTCAATGACTGGTTACCAAGAAATTCTTACCGACCCTTCATACGCAGAACAAATTATTACTCTAACGTATCCGCATATCGGTAATACGGGTACTAACTCTGAAGATGAAGAAGCGGGCGAAATTGTTGCTAAAGGCTTGGTTATTCGTGATTTGCCTTTATTAGCAAGTAACTTTAGAAATGAAGAAAACTTAAGTGAATACTTAATTCGCCATAACATTTTAGGTATTGCCGATATTGATACCCGTAAATTAACCCGTATTTTACGTGAAAAAGGTGCACAAAACGGTTGTATTTTAGCCGGTGAAGTTACCGAAGAAAGTATCGAGCAAGCGTTATCACAAGCAAAAGGCTTCCCCTGGCTTGAAGGCATGGATTTAGCCAAAGTTGTTTCAACTAAATCAAGCTACGAATGGACAGAAGGTAGCTGGGAATTAGGTAAAGGCTTTGTTACGCCAGCTGAAAAACCTTTCCATGTTGTCGCTTATGACTTTGGTGCGAAACGTAACATTTTACGTATGTTAGTTGACCGTGGTTGTAAATTAACGGTTGTTCCCGCACAAACACCTGCTGCCGAAGTATTAGCTATGAATCCAGATGGTGTCTTTTTATCTAATGGCCCAGGTGACCCAGAGCCATGTACTTACGCTATTGATGCAATTAAAGAAATTTTAACAACAGATATTCCGGTATTTGGTATCTGTTTAGGTCATCAGCTACTTGGTTTAGCGAGTGGCGCTAAAACCATTAAAATGAAATTTGGTCATCATGGTGGTAACCACCCAGTAAAAGATTTCGCACGTGATGTAGTGATGATCACAGCTCAAAACCATGGTTTTGCTGTTGATGAAAATAATTTACCGGAGAATATCAAAGTAACGCATACATCATTATTTGATGGCACGATACAAGGTATTCACCTGACTGATAAACCAGCATTTAGTTTTCAAGGTCACCCTGAAGCGAGCCCTGGTCCTCATGATGCAGCACCATTGTTCGACCATTTTATTGACCTTATTAAAGCCGCTAAAGCTTAAGCCCTTAATCAAGATAAACAGAGAGAGAATTTAGAAAATGGCAAAACGTACTGATTTAAAAAGTATCTTGATCTTAGGCGCAGGTCCAATTGTTATTGGCCAAGCCTGTGAGTTTGATTATTCAGGCGCACAAGCATGTAAAGCCTTACGTGAAGAAGGTTATCGAGTTATCTTAGTTAACTCTAACCCTGCAACCATAATGACAGATCCGGAAATGGCCGATGCCACGTATATCGAGCCAATTCATTGGGAAGTTGTTCGCAAAATTATTGAAAAAGAGCGTCCTTGTGCTGTATTACCAACCATGGGTGGTCAAACGGCATTAAACTGTGCTTTAGAATTAGAAGCAAAAGGCGTATTAAAAGAATTTAATGTTGAAATGATTGGCGCAACAGCCGATGCAATCGACAAAGCTGAAAACCGTGAGCGTTTTGACCAAGCCATGAAAAACATTGGCCTTGAATGTCCGCGTGCTGAAATTGTTCATACCATTGAAGAAGCGCACGAAACGTCAAAGCGTATTGGTTTCCCATGTATTATTCGTCCGTCGTTTACCATGGGTGGTACCGGTGGTGGTATCGCTTATAACCGCGAAGAATTTGATGAAATTTGTACGCGTGGTTTAGATCTTTCTCCAACATCTGAATTATTGATCGATGAATCATTAATTGGTTGGAAAGAATATGAAATGGAAGTGGTTCGCGACAAAAATGATAACTGTATCATTATTTGTTCTATTGAAAACTTCGACCCTATGGGTATTCATACGGGTGACTCGATCACCGTTGCTCCAGCACAAACGTTAACCGATAAAGAATACCAAATCATGCGTAACGCATCGATTGCCGTATTACGTGAAATTGGCGTTGAAACAGGTGGTTCAAACGTACAATTTGGTATTTGTCCTAATACTGGCCGTATGGTGATCATCGAGATGAACCCACGGGTATCTCGTTCTTCAGCATTAGCGTCAAAAGCTACGGGTTTCCCAATCGCTAAAATTGCAGCCAAGCTTGCGGTTGGTTATACCCTTGATGAATTACAAAATGACATTACTGGCGGTGCCACACCCGCATCATTTGAGCCGACTATCGATTACGTAGTTACTAAAATTCCACGTTTTAACTTTGAAAAGTTTGCCGGTTCTGAAGACCGTTTAACAACTCAAATGAAATCTGTTGGTGAAGTAATGGCGATTGGCCGTAACCAACAAGAGTCAATGCAAAAAGCATTACGCGGCTTAGAAGTTGGTGTTAGTGGTTTTGACCCGATTGTTGATGTAACGAAAAAGGCGCTAAAACTAAGATCACCCATGAGCTTCAAGAAGCCGGTGCTGATCGTATTTGGTATGTTGCTGATGCTTTCCGTTTAGGTTTAACCATTGAAGATGTCTTTAATGCAACTAAGATTGACCGTTGGTTCTTAGTACAAATTGAAGACTTGATCAAAGAAGAGCAAAAGTTTCTGAAGGCGGCATGAAGTCGTTAACGCCAGAATATTTAAGACAATTAAAACGCAAAGGTTTTGCTGATTCACGTTTAGCAGATGTGATTGGTGTTAGTGAAGCTGAAATTCGTAAAAAGCGTGAAAAATCAGGTATTTTCCCTGTTTACAAACGTGTTGATACTTGTGCTGCTGAATTTAGCTCTGACACTGCTTACATGTATTCTACTTACGATGAAGAGTGTGAAGCTAACCCGACAGATAATGACAAAATCATGATCTTAGGTGGTGGCCCTAACCGAATTGGTCAAGGTATTGAATTTGATTACTGTTGTGTTCATGCTGCATTAGCATTACGTGAAGACGGTTATGAAACCATCATGGTTAACTGTAACCCTGAAACGGTTTCAACTGATTACGATACTTCTGATCGTTTATACTTTGAATCGATCACCTTTGAAGATGTGCTTGAAATTGTTCGTATTGAAAAGCCTAAAAAGGGTTATCGTGCAATATGGTGGTCAAACACCACTTAAATTAGCTCGTGCTTTAGAAGCTGCTGGTGTGCCAATTATTGGTACTTCTCCTGATGCTATTGACCGCGCAGAAGATCGTGAGCGTTTCCAACAAGCGGTTGAGCGTTTAGATTTATTACAGCCAGAAAATGCTACAGTAACTTCACTTGGAAGAAGCAATGGCTAAAGCAGAAGCAATTGGCTTCCCATTAGTTGTTCGTCCTTCTTACGTATTAGGTGGTCGTGCAATGGAAATTGTTTACGACTTAGAAGATTTACGTCGTTACATGACTGAAGCTGTTAGTGTGTCGAATGACTCACCAGTATTGCTTGATCCTTCCTTGATGATGCTATTGAAGTTGATATCGATGTGGTTTGTGACGGTACTGATGTGGTTGTTGGTGGTATTATGCAACACATTGAACAAGCGGGTGTTCACTCGGGTGACTCTGCATGTTCATTACCTGCCTATAGCTTAAGCCAAGAAGTTCAAGATGTAATGCGCAAGCAAGTATCAGACTTAGCATTTGAGTTAGGTGTAATTGGTTAATGAATACACAAAATGGCAGTAAAAGGCGACAAGGTTTATTTAATTGAAGTTAACCCGCGTGCTGCACGTACAGTACCATTTGTATCTAAAGCGACCGGCGTACCTTTAGCGAAAATTGGTGCTCAGGTGATGGCTGGTAAAACCTTAAAAGAATTAGGTGTGACTAAAGAAATTATTCCACCTTATTTCTCAGTTAAAGAAGTGGTTATTCCGTTTAACAAGTTCCATGGTAGTGATCCATTAGTTGGCCCTGAAATGCGTTCAACGGGTGAAGTTATGGGTGTTGGTAATACTTTTGAAGAAGCTTTTGCTAAAGCTAACTTAGGTGCCGGCGTTTCTGTACCAAAAGATGGTCGTGCGTTAATCTCTGTTCGTAACAGCGATAAAGGTCGAGTTGTTGACTTAGCTAAACAAATGGTTGCTTTAGGTTATATGAGTTAGATGCTACCCACGGTACTGAAATTATATTACGTGAAGCGGGCGTTCCGGTTCGTCGTGTGAATAAAGTACATGAAGGTCGTCCTCATATTCTTGATAGAATCAAAAACAGTGAATATAGCTATATCATCAATACAACGGAAGGTCGTAAAGCGATTGAAGACTCTAAAGTATTGCGTGGTGGCGCACTTCGCTATAAAGTAGCTTACACAACAACGTTAAATGCGGCATTTGCTGCTTGTCAGGCACACTCTGCCGATGACAGAAACACGGTAACTTCAATTCACAAGAGTTACATAAACGCTGTTAATACGCTAAATAAAGACAGCAGCTTAGGCTGCTGAATTTGACAATTAGACAAATTTAAATGGTTTTTCGTTTGAAAAACCATTTTTTATTAAGTGCTTTAGAAGCTGATGTCAACGGTAAAAGCCAACATCAATTCGCTTTATTATTTTCATAGCACATAAAAAACAAGGTAAAGAAAACCATGACAAAATATCCAATGACACTTCTTGGTGCCGAGCAGTTAAAAGAAGAACTTAAATATTTAAAAACAGTAAAACGTCCTCGCATTGTTAAAGATATTGCCGAGGCGCGCGAGCATGGTGACTTAAAAGAAAATGCTGAATACCATGCTGCGAAAGAAGAACAAGGTTTTTGTGAAGGGCGAATTCAGGACATTGAAGGCCGTCTTTGTAATGCGCAAATTATTGATGTGACTAAAATTCCTAACACAGGTAAGGTTATTTTTGGCTCAACTGTTACGTTATTAAATATTGACACTGAAGTTGAAGTGACTTATCAAATTGTTGGTGATGATGAAGCTGATTTTAAAACTGGCCGTATTTCATTAAACTCGCCAATGGCTCGTGGCTTAATTGGTAAAGAAGTTGACAGTGAAATTGAAATTACCACACCAGGCGGCGTGGTTGAATATGAAATTATCTCGGTAGAGCATAAATAGTTTAAAGTTTATTTTGCTTCAATACTATTTCATAAAAGTGGTTCAATCTTGAACCACTTTTTTTTCGGTGAATTTTATATCAATTCCATTAATACCAATCCGTATAAGTGGCAATAATTTAATGAAATTGGTATTACTCAAATTAAACCCGTTTCTTCTTTTATTGAAGGAACTTCAGGGCAACTAGCAATCGTTTCACCATTTTTTTCATCTTTTTTGCACCAGTTTTACGTCAAATTGCCATAAATAATGTAAGTGTTTTAAAACTTCATCTTTTGACTCAGCTAATGGAATGCCATTATGTATATTCTAATGTTAGAGAACGATCACCAGAAATGTTTGCTTCAATAACTTGAATATTCGCTTCTAAATTACTTAAATTGTATTGTTTCGGATATGGTACTTCTTCGAATTTTTTATATCCTGCTTCGTTATGAATAGCGGCAATTTCTATATAGTTTTCTTTTTCATCATCATGAATATGAAATAATTTAAAATCACGCATTAATTTTGATAAAAATTGGCTAATAAAACTTTCATCTTTGAAGTTATGCATAGGCAAAATGTAAGGTTTCAAGCCAGTCACTGCCAGCAATATCGGAAACCAAGCCTTATCTTCTTCAGTTGGCTCTTGGCAAATACGTTTAATGTCCATAAACATGTTAAAACCTAAAGCATAGGGGTTAATCCCTGAATAATAAGGGCTATTATATTCTGCTTGGGCAACAACATTGGTATGACTGTGAAGAAATTCTAAAATGAATTTATCAGTGACTAAGCCCTCATCATATAAATGATTTAAAATGGTATAGTGCCAAAAGCAAGCCCAGCCTTCGTTCATTACTTGTGTTTGTTTTTGTGGATAAAAATACTGTGATATTTTACGAACAATGCGAACTAATTCACGTTGCCAAGGTTTTAATAACGGGGCATTTTTTTCAATAAAATAAAGAATGTTTTCTTGCGGCTCAGCAGGATATTTAGGTTTGCGCGTTTGCGTGTCTTTTTGATCGCTAGGTACGGTTCGCCACAAGGTGTTAACTTGAGATTGTAAATAAGCTTCACGGTCTTTTTGACGTTTTAATTCTTCTTCAAGTGAAATATTTTGTGGTCGTTTGTAACGATCAACACCATGGTTCATGAGCGTGGCAAGCATCTAAACAGGTTTCTACTTCATCAATGCCGTATTTTTGCTCGCAGTTAGCAATATATTGTTTAGCAAATAATAGGTAATCAATGATAGAGCCAGCATCTGTCCATGATTGAAATAAATAATTGCCTTTAAAAAAGAATTATGGCCATAGCAGGCATGTGCCATCACTAACGCTTGCATTGTTAGCGTATTTTCTTCCATCAAGTAGGAAATACAAGGATCAGAATTAATGACAATTTCATAAGCTAAACCCATTTGACCACGTTTATAGGTTTGTTCGGTTTGGATAAATTTTTTGCCATAAGTCCAATGGTTGTAGCCAATTGGCATACCAACGCTGGCGTAAGCATCCATCATTTGCTCAGCTGTGATCACTTCAATTTGATTTGGATAAGTATCTAATTTTTATATAATTTGGCAAACCCGCAATTTCTGGTTTGGTATTGCTCTAATAATGGAAATGTCCAGTCAGCACTATCACTTAATGGTGTTGTTTTTTTGGGTACTTTTAGGCGTACTGTCTTTAAAATTAGTCATGCAACTCCACTACTTAAGCTGCTTGCTCGGCAGATTTTTTGAATAAATCACGGAAAACTGGGTAAATATCGTGGACGGATTTTATATGGCGCATGGCAAAACTGTCGTTAAGGTTTGCAACTTTTGATATTGATGCCATAAGGTTTTGATGGCATGTTGAGTTATCTCAATGTAACTAAAATAACGAGATTTAGGTAAAATATTCTCCAATAATAGTTTTTTACACTGAGGTGAATCATCAGCCCAATTGTCACCGTCAGAGGCTTGAGCACCATAAATGTTCCATTGCCCGCCGTCATAACGTTGTTTGATAATTTTATCCATTAAAATCAGCGCAGAAGATGCGATAGTACTCCTGTTTCTTGAGAATAAAAAAACTCTTGCTCATCAACTTCTTTTGCTTGTGTATGGTGGCGAATATAAACCACATCGATAGATTTTATAAGTACGGGTTAAAAATAAATAAAGCAGAATATAAAAAATTAGCTTGGCAATATCTTTGGTTGCTTGATCCATAGAACTGGAAACATCCATTAAACAAAACATCACAGCTTTGATGTTGGCACTGCTTGTTTGGCATAATTTCGATAATGTAAGTCAAAAGTATCAATAAAAGGCAACTTAAGCTATTTTTGCTTTTAGCGCTTCTATCTCTTTTTCAACCGTTTAATGGCTTTAGCATCAATTTCAGGCGCTGCTTCCATAACAATTAAAGCTTCTTCTAACTCTTTTAGTTGTCGGCGTTTGTTAGAAGCTGTCATAGCAATTCTGCGCGCAATCGAGCCTTGCAATGATTTGACAATATCAATATTTGATGGATTGCCCTCGGCACAATAACCAGCACGGGTAGTTTTGTACTGGATAAGTTTATCTAATTGATTTTTTTCTAAATTAGGTAAGGCTAAATCTTCAAACAATAAGTTTAAATATTCTTCTTTACTGATCGAAAAAACAAAATCATCTTCACCTTCGCCAGAGTCGCTAACATCTCCTTGACCAGAGCCCTCCTTGCTGCCCTTGCTCTGGGCGAGGAATACGATCCCCTTGGGAAATTGGTCATTGCCCGGATGAACAATTATCACGCACGCCGCCTTGACCTTGATGAAAAATAGGCTCAGATAAATCTTTGCGGGCGATAGTAATACTTTCACCCGATTCAACATCCGTTACCCCGCGATGGTTAATGGCGTCAGAAACCGATTTTTTGATCTGGCTTTTATATCGGCGAATAAATCGCTGACGATTAACAGTACTTTTATTTTTACTGTTTAATCGTCTATCAATAAAATTCGACATATTTCCTCCTTTTAATGCAGTGGCTGTAACACTAAATAACCACTTATGAGGATTTTCTAACGCGTAAATACCATTCCGATAATAATCGCACTTGTTTTTGGGTATAACCTTTAGTCATCATGCGTTCAACAAAGTCGTCGTGTTTTTGTTGATCTTCGGTTGATGTTTTGGTGTTAAATGAAATAACTGGCAATAAGTCTTCGGTATTTGAAAACATTTTTTCTCGATCACCGTGCGTAATTTTTCATAACTGGTCCAATTCGGGTTTTTGCCGTTATTGTTTGCTTTTGCCCGTAAGACAAAATTGACAATTTCATTACGAAAATCTTTCGGGTTACTAATACCTGCCGGTTTTTCAATTTTTTCTAATTCGTTATTTAGGGCGGCGCGATCAAATAGTTGCCCAGTTTCAGCATCGCGATATTCTTGATCTTGGATCCAAAAATCAGCATAAATAACATATCGATCAAAAATATTTTGACCATATTCAGAAATACGATTCTAAATAGGCGGTTTGAATTTCTTTACCAATAAATTCAATATATTGCTGAGTTAAATAACCTTTAATAAATTCTAAATAACGCTCGGCGGTTTCTTTGGGTAACTGCTCACGTTCAATTTGTTGCTCAAGTACATAAAATAAATGTACGGGGTTTGCGGCAACTTCCATATGATCAAAATTAAATACGCGCGATAAAATTTTAAAAGCAAAACGAGTTGATAAGCCCGACATGCCTTCATCAAGCCCCGCATAATCACGATATTCTTGATACGATTTTGCTTTAGGGTCGGTATCTTTTAAGCTTTCGCCATCGTAAACTCGCATTTTTGAATAAAGGCTTGAATTTTCAGGCTCTTTTAAACGAGACAACACTGAAAATTTCGCCAATGTTTCTAAAAGTATCAGGCGCACATTGCGCGTTATTGAGTTCACTGTGTTCAAGTAATTTTTTATAAATTTTAACTTCTTCAGAAACCCGCATACAGTAGGGCACTTTGACAATATAAACACGATCTAAAAAGGCTTCGTTGTTTTTGTTATTACGAAATGTTTGCCATTCGGATTCATTTGAGTGCGCTAATAAAATACCATTAAAAGGCAAGGCAGATAGACCTTCTGTTGGGTTATAGTTACCTTCTTGTGTTGCGGTTAATAATGGATGTAACACTTTAATTGGTGCTTTGAACATTTCAACAAATTCCATTACCCCTTGGTTTGCACGGCATAAGGCACCTGAATAGCTATAAGCATCAGGATCATTTTGAGCAAAATGTTCTAATTGGCGAATATCCACTTTACCGACCAAGGTTGAAATATCTTGATTGTTATCGTCACCAGGTTCGGTTTTAGCTATGGCAAGTTGATCTAAAATTGAAGGGTAGACTTTAACGACATCAAATTTAGAAATATCACCACCAAACTCATGTAAGCGTTTTGACACCCAAGGCGACATGATAGTACTTAAATAGCGAACCGGAATGTTGTACTCGTCTAATAATATTTTACCGTCTTTACTGGCGTCAAATAAACAAAAGGGGTGATCATTGACCGCTGGACACCATTAGCACTTAACACATAAATGGGCTCTAGCTGCATTAAGGCTTTTAATTTTTCAGCAAGTGAAGATTTACCCCCACCAACAGGACCTAATAAATAAAGAATTTGTTTTGTTCTTCTAAACCTTGTGACGCATGTTTGAGGTAAGATACTATTTGCTCAATGGCTTCTTCCATACCATAAAAGTCAGTAAAAAGCGGGGTAACGAGCGATAACACGGTTAGAAAATATGCGGCTTAAGCGTGGATCGTTTGCTGTATCTATCATCTCCGGCTCGCCAATTGCCGTTAAAAGACGCTCTGAAGCACTGGCATAAGCCTTTTATCTTGTCGGCAAAGGTCAAAAACTCTTGGATAGAAAATCGCTCTTCTTGGGCTTGGTCGTAGCGCGATTGATAGTGCTGAAAAATACTCATAACCTTCTCCAAATTCACAATAAAGAATAAAAACTTTCAGTAACCTACTCGTTTTGAAATTAATAAATAACAAGTTTTACAGCGGTAACCGTGAAATTAATTTATCTATTATTAAGTTTAGCCAAGAATTTCAGAACTAGATGATTAATTTGAAATTATTTTAAAAATAATTCACTTTAGGGGGATAGCAGAGGGATATATTATGATTAAAAGTGAAAGGTTAACGAGAGAATTTAAAATTGAAGAAATAAAAAAGCCAACAATAAAGTTGGCTTAATAATACCTGTTTAGGTAATTAGCTTATGCGAAGTTTGCTGAAGCAAAATCCCAGTTAGCTAATGCCCAGAAACCTTCCATGTAGCTTGGACGAAGGTTACGGTAATCAATGTAGTAAGCATGTTCCCATAAATCTACTGTTAATAAAGGAGTAACACCTTCATCAGTTAGTGGCGTAGCAGCGTTTGAAGTGTTAACAATAGCTAAGCTACCATCAGCGTTTTTAACTAACCAAGTCCAGCTTGAACCGAAGTTGTTAATTGCGCTGTCAGTGAATTTTGCTTTAAAGTCAGCAAATGAACCAAAGCTTGCTGTAATTGCATCAGCTAAAGCGCCTGTTGGTTCGCCGCCACCGTTAGGGCTTAAGCTGTTCCAGTAGAAAGTATGGTTCCAGATTTGAGCAGCGTTGTTAAATACACCACCTTCAGATGATTTTACGATATCTTCTAAAGACTTACCTGCAAAATCAGTACCTTCAATAAGACCGTTAAGCTTAACAACATAAGTATTGTGATGCTTACCATAGTGGTACGATAATGTTTCAGCTGAAATGTGTGGTTCTAATGCGTTTTGCTCATACGGAAGAGCTGGTAATTCAATCGCCATTATATTCTCCAAGACTATTAATATTAACCAATTTTATGAAGTAAATTGGTGAGTAACTTAAACAAATATTCATTTAAGCAGTAATTCATTATTTATTTTTGCGCAAAAATAAAGAAGTTGTTTGCTTTTGTTAAAAACCTAGTAAAATACTCAAGAATTTATAAAGCCTGCATAGTTTACTGAAAATTATGCGCTTTGCCATCGATTTTTAAAGCGCTAAATGAATTAATTTAGTTCAAAATCAAATAATAGTCGCTATTTCATTGAATATTGCCTTATTTATCACTAAATAATGAAATAGCAATTAATATCAGAGGTTACTATGGAAACTATTGAAAAAATCAAAGCACAAATTGCAGAAAATAATATTTTGTTATACATGAAAGGTTCACCTAAATTACCAAGCTGTGGTTTTTCTGCTCAAACGGCACAAGCGATGATGGCTTGTGGTGAAAAATTTGCTTATGTTGATATTTTACAAAATCCAGATATTCGTGCTGAATTACCAAAATACGCTGATTGGCCAACATTCCCACAATTATGGGTTGAAGGTGAGTTGATTGGTGGTTGTGACATTATTTTAGAAATGCATCAACAAGGTGAATTACAACCGTTATTAAAACAAGCGGCTGAAAAAGACAATTCAGCAGCGGATGCATAATTTATTTTTCAATTTTGTATTGAAAAATAAAATTACAGCACAATACTAGTTGTACTAATAATTAGTAAGTTCAGTGCTTAAACTAATAACTAAGGTTTAAGCAATAAATAGTGGTAGCAATATCACGTTTTAAATAATAAATGGAGAATAAAATGAGTGTACTAGTAGGTCGTCCAGCACCGGACTTTACTGCTGCAGCCGTATTAGGTAGCGGAGAAATTGTTGATAGCTTTACATTAAGCGAAGTGATCAAAGGTAAAAAAGCAGTTGTATTTTTCTATCCTCTGGATTTCACATTTGTATGTCCTTCTGAGTTAATCGCTTTTGATCACCGTATGGAAGACTTCAAAGCACGTGGCGTTGAAGTTATTGGTGTTTCAATTGATTCTCAGTTTTCTCACAATGCATGGCGTAACACACCAGTAAACGAAGGTGGTATTGGTCCAGTTAAATACGCTTTAGTTGCTGATACTAAGCATGAAATCTGTCAAGCATACGGCGTAGAACATGAAGCAGGTGTTGCTTTCCGTGGTTCTTTCTTAATTGATGAAGACGGTGTAGTTCGTCACCAAGTAGTTAACGACTTACCATTAGGTCGTGACATTGATGAAATGCTTCGTGTTGTTGATGCTTTACAATTCCACCAAGATCACGGTGAAGTTTGTCCAGCAGGTTGGAACAAAGGCGATAAAGGTATGACAGCTTCTCCAGAAGGTGTTGCTTCATACTTAGCTGATAGCGCTGATAAATTATAATTAGCTTGCTCATTGATAAATGAGCGATGGTTAATTAATTTCTAATTTTTCATTGATGTTAATTGATGTTCAAAATTAGAAACATTAGCAATAAAAAAACCGAAACATTTGTTTCGGTTTTTTTTTATTGCTAAAAATTAAATTTTTCAGCCAGGTTAATCAGTAATTAACCTGAATTCGGTTTAAGCCATTTTGCTCAATAACGCTATTTAAGTGCCTATCTACGTTATTTTTCCTTCTAATAGCCAGCTATTAGTGCGAAAAAACGCCTTGATATCCACTTAAATTTCATCATTGAGTCTAAGATAAACTAGGTGTAACAAAACAAGTAGGTGAATTTTAAAATTATTTATTATAAATCAGACTATTACAAAACCCATTAAACCGAGTTCAGGTTAATTAAAATATCGACTTGGCGTTTGTTATTCTGCTCTGAAATCACAATGCGAATATTTTGACCATTATGTAAAAAGGTGAGGGTTAAACGCTTGCGTTTTAATTGCTCAGTTTGTATTTCACCGTATGCGGCAGTATAAAAGTCAATCACTTGTTGCTTACTCGCCGTGGTAAAATAATTAAGCACGGCAGGTAGCTCGTCGGTAAATGAAGCAAATACTTGAGCATCAGGTAATTTAGCGACATAAATATTGCTATCTTCATTGTCCGCGCTATTTGCTAAGGCGCTGATACTGGCGAGGCTAAGGCAACAAAGTATGCCGAATTGGCGTGTTATTTTTTTTAGATCCATCTTGAGCTCCACAATTTTAAGACATCATTTCACAGCTATTGCTAGCGATATTAATAGTGTTCAGGTATTAATGATGTTACTTATTAACAACACTGTAAAGGTCATTTTAATTCGGTCAATCTTTATTATAGCCGATGAATGAGTTTAATTTTTGGTTACGCGTTATATTTTAGGTGTTTATAACGGTCAACCCACAAAGCGGTTGCGCCACAAATGGCCACCGGCATCACGATAAAATTAATCAGTGGTAACATTGAAAAAATACAGGTGGTGATACCAAAGCTATAACTTAAGCCTTTATGAGCTTGTAATATTGAGCGCATATCATCAAATGATATTTTATGATTATCAAATGGGTAATCTTTGTATTGTATTGCCATCATCCAAGCGACAAATAAAAACCAAATAATTTGCCCGACTACAGGCAATATAAAAAAGAGTAGAAGAAATCCTATAGCGCGCGGAATGTAATAAGCAAACTTTTTCCATTCACGAATAAAAGTACGAGGAATATCTTTAATAATATCAACAGCACCACCATCAGGAGGTGTTTTCCCCGTTAACATCGCTTCCACTTTTTCAGATAATAAGCCGTTAAAGGGGGCAGCCAACCAATTGGCGACAGAGGTAAAGATAAAAGAAAACAAGATCAGCATACCCACCACCGCTAATGGCCACAATAAACTGCTTAACCAAGTTAGCCAATCAGGTAATAGAGTGGTTAATTCCGCCATATAATAATCAAGTTTTTTATAGAGATACTGAAAAGCGAAAAAGAATAAAAATGAGATTAACGACTAAAGGAATAAGAACGAACCGTTTGATGCCTTTTTGTCGGATCAATGTGAAGCCAAGAAAAAAATAACCGGCGCCGCTTGTTGCTAAATTGTGTTTTTGAGCTGACATAATTTTTATATAAAACAGAAATAGAATTTTATTATATAGTGATTGTATAGAATGGCATGCTTTCAAGAAACGATAAATGTTACAAAATACATCAAAGTAATACCAATCCGTATAAGAAAGTGCTCGCTTAGCGAGAATTTAAAGGCTTAAGAGGCATTGATTGAATAGAATGGTTATTCTCGGTAACTGCTCCTGCGTTACCCTAATGTCCCACATGCCTGTGGAAACCTTGTCAAAATCAATAACGCTGCATATAAGCCTTTAAAATTCGCCCTTTGGGAACGTATGGGCACCATGATAACGGCACAAAATTTATTTGATGTAGAATAACTATATCTTCACAAATTTTGTTTGTTCTAATGTCGCCCATAACGTTCTAAGTGAGCACTTCTTTATACGGAATGGTATGATGAAGTTTTAGTGAAATGAATAGAAAAACCGGCAAAGTTAGCCGTGTTTTATTTATTAACAAAAAAAAATCAAATTTTTCACCGTTTTACTCTGGTTTATCAGTCAAGACCGATTTATTATTGTCGGCAATTAATAACTTTATCGTTGATATGTGACATTTAAATACTAATCTCATGCGATCAAAGTTAACATGCGCTAAAAATTATAATTAACCGCATAAATAAACAATTCTTGATTTAAAATTTTTGACTCATGTCTGGATAAGTAATTTATATCAGACATTTGTGAGTGTTATAACACAGGCGAGATGATGGAATACGATATCAGAACAGCTTTAATGATCATCAGTGCAATTGCAATTTTTGCAATACTTTTACATGGTTTGTGGAAAATTAGAAAAAACAAAAATCCTTACAAATTAAAAGCGAAAAGCGAAAATATAGAACCAATTACTCGTAGCTTTGATGGTTCAGGCTTTGATCAAGACGGTGTTAGCCAACCACGAATTATTGGTGCGAATGCCTTTACTGGCGAAATTGAACACCCACCAGAAGAGCATGAAATTGCTCATCAGCCAGCACCAGCGCCTGAATTTAATGAAGAGCCGTTACCTAAAGATGTGGTTGAAAAAGAACAAGCGTTAGCACAAGAACCAGAGTTAGGGCTAACAGATACTGTGCAAGAACATGAAGTTACTCAACAACCTATTGTTATTGAAAAAGAAGAAGAAATAACAACTCAGCCTGAGCCAAAAATTGAGAGTGTTTATCAAGCTCCGTGGAGAAACCTAAACCGCAAAAAATTTCAAAAACAGTAAAACGCAATAAGCCTAAAAAGCCAGTTAATCAGATTGAAATTAACTTTGGTGATGGTTTAGAGTTTGAAGATGAATTAGAGCCTGTTGTTAACGAAGCGCCAGAGCCACCGAAAAAATCGGCTGATATTGAGCCGGAAGTGATCGTGTTATCGGTTGTTATGCCTGAAGGAACAATGATTTCTGGGGCAGCATTACTACCGACATTGTTAACTTTAGGTATGAAATTTGGCGATATGAATATTTTCATCGTCATGAAGATAATGCCGGTAATGGTAAAATTACCTTTAGTTTAGCGAATATGATGAATCCTGGAACCTTCGATTTAGACACCATGGAAAGCTTTTCGACTCAGGGGGTTAGTTTATTTATGACCTTACCTAATCCAGGTGATGCGTTTAAAGTGTTTGAACAAATGTTATCCGCGGCTAAACAATTAGCACAAGAGTTTAATGGTCAATTATTAGATGATAAACGTAGCGTGATGACCAAACAAACCGAGCAACATTACATCAGTAAAATTAGAGAGTTCGATCGAAAATATCGAATTGCAGCTAGCTAACATTTAGTTTAGTTAAATTAAAGCCTCCAACAGGAGGCTTTTTCATTATAAAAATTAATACAAAATATGCCGATACAAGCTTGCAAATAAAAGCAAAGCTTGAATATAAAACAACAAAGTTTCATTTTGCTTTAATGCATTAATAGGTGATCGTTCATGTCAGCCATAAAATTTTCTCAAGAGCAGTTAACCATTCTTCAACAAATGAATGAAGCCGTTGAAAGTACTGTAATTGAATCATTACTGTTAGCCGATATTACGGCGTTGTCTACGGATGATTTATTACTTTTACTTAAAACCACTAATGGTTTGTATCGCTCAGGTTTTCCACTGATCAGTGATGCCAGTTATGATCTTTATCATGCGGCATTAAAAGCGAAATCTCCAGAGCATGAATATTTATCAACGGTAGAAGCGGAAGTGTTAATTGATAGCAAAACCGTTGCTTTACCTCAAAAATGTTATCGACAGATAAAGCGTATTCTTTGAAGAAATTAAAAAGTGGACAACGCGGTTATTAAAAGCGGCGCAAGAAGTAGGAGTTGAGCATAAAGATGTTTACGTTAGAGTAACACCCAAATTAGATGGTTATGCCGCCTACGACGACGGTAATATGCTTTATACACGTGGTGATGGTGTCAGAGGCCAAGATATTAGCCGTGCCTTTGCTAAAGGCTTACAAGTGGCTAATAGTGGTGAACGCGGTTTAGACCGGTGAAATTGTTATTGAAAAAAGCTACTTTGATACAGTGTTAAGTCAGCACTTTGAAAAACTCAAGAAACATTCAAGCAGCAATTATTGCAGAAAAAAGTTGATGAATTTAACCAAACCGCCATTGATGAAGGTGCCTGTGTTTTTTATCCATTTCAATTAATTGATAATTGGACCGGCCATGTTGATGAAGTACTCACTGATTTTGAACGCATCGTTGAACAAATTTGGCATGCGGTTGATTTTGATATTGATGGTGTTATTTTTGAAGTAACCAATGAAGCGATCAAAGCTCATATGGGCGCAACCAGACATCATCATAGATGGCAAATTGCCTTTAGCGAATGATGAATCGGCTGAAGTTGAAGTACAAAGTGTTACGCCGCAAACTTCAAGAACTGGCCGAATTTCCCCTGTTGCAGAGCTTGTGCCAACAAATTAAGTGGTGCTACTATCAGCCGAGTTACCGTTCATCATTACAATATGGTGAAAGAAAAGGGCGTTGGCCCTGGGGTATGATAGTGCAAATTGTGCGAAGTGGTTTAGTGATCCCGAAAATTGAAATGCGATCAAAGCTGTTGAGCCAATGTTGCCGGAGCCACTGTCCTAGTTGTCAAACACACCTTTATTTGGGAATCTGATCATTTAGTTTGCCCAAATAAAAACTGACTGCCCAGCACAAACAGAAAAATACCTTAATTCATTTTTTTAAAACTTTAGGTAATAACGATGGTTTTGGTCCGAAAGTGATTGAAAAACTGCATGAATACGGAATAAAACGCATTCATGAAATTTACGAACTTAAAAAAGCATAAGTTTGTTAGTTTTGGATTTGGCGATAAAACGGCGTGAATTTAGTTGATCAACTTAAAGCAAGCCAAGATGGCACATAGAAGATTGGCGCTTTCTAGCGGCTTTTTGGTGTTAGTCGTTTAGCCGGTGGTAATTGTGAAAAGCTACTACAGCATCATTCATTAGTAGAGTTGTTTGACGTTAGCGTTGATGACATGGTGAAAATTGACGGTTTTGCGCTGTTAAGTGCTGAAGCGATTGTTGAAGGCTTAGCAAATGTAAGATCTGAGTTTTTTAAGGTTTACGAATTCAGGATTTAACTTAACAATTACGCCAAAACAAGCGGATATGGCGTGAACAATGATTCTCCTATTGCGGGTAAACTGGCTGTGTTTACTGGCGCTTATGACTCAGGGCCTGAGGTGATATGGAAAAACAAGAAAACTGTTGGTGCCGTAGCAGTAAAAATCGGTTTCAGGGAAAACAGACTTGTTAGTTACAGGTGAAAAGGGTGAAATAAAATAAATGCGGCTAGAGATAAAGGCGTAAAAGCACAAGCGAAGCTGAATATTTGGCTT
>JAYQHI010000006.1:0-18207 GCA_038141035.1 Alteromonadaceae bacterium | reverse complement strand
AAAGGCTGCTAAAGACATACGTACACTTTTATCCAATTAGTTGGGCTTAGTTTAAATTCCTTGACTATATATAAGGTTAGGAAAGAAAAAACAACCTTAAGAGATGAAAAATGTAAGTAAATTTATCCATGCAAGCCGTTTGTTTTATTGAATGATATTGCAATATTTTTATTTACCGATAGAATCATTTGACTAGAGGTCGTACCACTTAATAGGATCAATTATGACAAAACACACGTTAACAACGTCGCAAGGCCACCGAATAGCCATTGTGGCGGGCTTAAGAACCCCATTTGCCAAACAGGCGACCGCCTTTTCACGGGGTGCCTGCCGTTGACTTAGGCAAAATGGTCGTCAATGAACTTATGCAAAAAGCACGACGTAGATCCGCAATTAATTGATCAACTTGTTTTTGGGCAAGTGGTACAAATGCCTGAAGCTCCGAATATCGCCAGAGAAATAGTTTTAGGTACGGGTATGAATGTGCATACCGATGCTTATAGTGTTTCAAGGGCTTGTGCTACTAGCTTTCAGTCAACGGCGAATGTGGTTGAAGCGATTATGGCAGGCTATGTTGAAATTGGTATTGCTGGCGGAGCTGACTCATCATCGGTAGCGCCAATTGGCGTTTCTAAAAAGTTAGCCCGAACTTTACTTGATTTAAGCAAAGCACAGTCGTTTTCACAAAAATTTTCCTTAATTAAAAAACTTAACTTAAAAGATTTATTACCAGTACCACCCGCTGTTGCTGAGTATTCAACAGGACTATCAATGGGGCAAACTGCTGAGCAAATGGCAAAAACTCATCAAATTAGCCGAACAGCTCAAGATGAATTAGCCCATCGTTCACATACCTTAGCTACGGATAATTGGGCCAAAGGGCATTTAGCTGGTGAAGTAATGACAGCTTACCCAGAGCCACACTTACATTTTATTGAGAAAGATAATTGTATTCGAGAAAATTCAGAACTTGCCAGTTACGCTCGGTTAAAACCGGTATTTGATCGTAAACATGGTAGTGTGACCGCTGCGAATAGTACACCATTAACCGATGGCGCTGCGGCCTTGTTATTAATGCGTGAAGACCGCGCGAAAGCACTTGGTTATCAGCCTCTGGGTTATATTAAAAAAGTTATGCTTTTACCGCTATTGATGTTTGGCAAGATATGTTGATGGGGCCAAGTTATGCGACTCCGTTAGCGTTAAAACGAGCAGGCATGACTTTGCAAGATTTAGATTTAATTGAAATGCATGAAGCCTTTGCTGCACAAACCTTAGCCAATGTGAAAATGTTTGCGAGTAAAAGCTTCGCTAAAGAAAAGTTAGGCCAAGATAAAGCCATTGGTGAAATTGATATGGATAAATTTAATGTTATGGGTGGCTCACTTGCTTATGGTCATCCTTTTGCTGCCACTGGCGCAAGGCTTATTACTCAAACCTTAAATGAATTAAATCGTCGAGGAGGCGGTGTTGGTTTAACCACTGCTTGTGCGGCAGGTGGATTAGGTGCAGCAATGATAGTGGAGACAGCATAATGACTAAACAGGCAGATAATAAATCATGAAGATGTTTTTTCATTAGAGCACCAAGCTTCAGGCATAGCTCATTTAATTATTGATGATAAAAACGAAAAACCATGAATACGCTAAAAGCGAGTTTTGTTGAGCAAATATCAGAGCTACTTAAAACCATCAAAGCGGATAAAACTATTCAAGGTTTGATCATTGTAAGTGGTAAAAAATACTCCTTTATTGCGGGTGCGGATATTAATATGCTAGCAGCTTGTCAAACTGAGCAAGAAGCACAAACCTTATCACGCCAAGGGCAAATGATTTTTGATCAGCTTGAAAAGTTACCTATACCGGTTGTTGCGGCAATTCATGGTGCTTGTTTAGGTGGTGGTTTAGAGCTAGCGTTGGCTTGCCATTATCGGGTTTGCTCTAGCGATGATAAAACTGTTTTGGGCTTACCTGAAGTACAGCTTGGTTTATTACCTGGCGGCGGTGGTACTCAACGTTTACCCAAATTAGTTGGTATTCAAAAAGCCCTTGATATGATGTTAACGGGTAAACAACTACGAGCTAAACAAGCATTAAAATCGGGGTTAGTAAATGATGTTGTACCGGTTGATATCTTACTTGATGTGGCGGAAAAAATTAATTCAAACACAGTTAGCAGCAAATAAAAAAATCAACCGTGTTAAGGAAAACTTCACTTTTAGATAAAGTACTTGAAGGTAATGCCTTAGGTCGTAGCATTATTTTTAGTCAAGCTCGTAAGTCGGTGCTCGCCAAAACAAAAGGTAATTATCCTGCACCTTTACATATTATAGAATGCGTTAAAACTGGCGTTGAAGCAGCGCCTGCTAAAGGCTTTCAAGTTGAAGCTGAGTTGTTTGCTAAATTAGTTATGAGTAAAGAGTCAGAACAGCTAAGGCATTTGTTTTTTGCGACCACAGAAATGAAAAAAGAGCAGGGGTTGCTAATGTTACCGCACAGCCACTTCATAAAGTTGGTGTTTTAGGTGGCGGTTTAATGGGTGGAGGTATAGCTTTTTGTTAGTACAACTAAGGCTAAGTTACCGGTACGAATTAAAGACATTTCAGCCCAAGGCATTAATACTGGGTTAAAATATAGCTATGACTTATTAAATCAAAAAGTTAAACGCCGATTTTTAAGCCATAAAGAGATGCAAAAACAACTGGCCAATATTACGGGTAGCATTACTTATTCAGGTTTTAAACAGTGTGATGTGGTAATTGAAGCGGTATTTGAAGATCTTGCCTTAAAACAACAAATGGTTTTAGAGGTTGAAGAACATTGTTCAGAAACAACGATTTTTGCCAGCAATACCTCAAGTTTACCGATTGGCCAAATTGCTGAACAAGCAACACGGCCAGAAAATGTGATCGGGCTACATTACTTTTCACCTGTTGATAAAATGCCGCTGGCTGAAATTATTCCACATGCAAAAAACTTCAGATCAAACCATATCCACCACTGTCGCTTTAGCGAAAAACAAGGAAAACCCCGATAGTGGTAAAAGACACGGGCAGGCTTTTATGTTAACCGAATTTTAGCGCCTTATATGAACGAAGCCGCCAATATTTTGTTAAGTGGCGAACGCATTGAGGTATTAGATAAAGCTTTAACCGATTTTGGTTTTCCGGTTGGGCCAATGCAATTACTTGATGAAGTTGGTATTGACGTTGGCGCTAAAATTGGCCCTATTCTCCAACGGGAGTTAGGCGATCGCTTTGCGCCGCCAGAAGCTTTTAATTTGTTAATAGCGGATGGCCGTTTAGGTAAAAAAGTAAAAAAGGCTTTTATTTATATAGCAATAAAAAACACAACAAAAGTCGAAAGCAGTCGATGAAAGTGTTTACCGTTTATTGAATATTGACATAACTAGCAAAGGGCAGGTGGATATCGCCAAGCGCTGCCTCTATATGATGTTAAATGAGGCGGCTAGGTGTTTGGCTGAAGGTGTGATACGTTCGCCAAGAGATGGCGATATAGGCGCTATTTTTGGTATTGGCTTTCCGCCATTTTTAGGCGGGCCATTTAGGTATATGGACCGTATTGGTATTCACCATATTGTTCAGCAATTAAATTATTACTCACAAGAGATTGATGACTGTTTTAAACCTTGCCAACCATTAATTGATATGGCTGAAAAAGGTGAAACTTATTATTAAAGCTAGGTTTATATGGCCGAAATTAATTTATAAAATCAGGGTAATTTAAGCGGCTTATTTTTGCCTTAGTTTCGGCAATAACTGTTCAATGGATGGAAAGTTATTGCCGAATAAAATAGCGTTATTTGCTGTTTTTTTAACAGTACAACTTTCAAACAATTTAGGGCTTTGTTACAATACGCCGCCTTAAATTTCCGAGTAAAGTATTTATGTTGTTACTAGTTGTTCTCATCAGTGTATTAAGTAGTTGTTTTTTTTATTATCAAGCTATGATGAGTGGCTTAGGGCGTAAGCGTTGGGCCTTTGCGGGTATGTGTTTTGGACCGTTAATTTGGCCAATGTTTAACATGAAGAAACGAGTTAAGGTGTATCGTAAATTTGGCGTGCAGGGCTTGATATTACGGGCCTAAGTTAGTTATTGCTAAGTTTTTTATTAAGCTTAGATCTTAGATATTCTAGTAAGTGGTAGGTTTAGGTTTTTCTAGTTTTGTTAGAAGAGTTTAATAAAGATTTAGTTAAGGCTTTAGTGAAGCTTAATATAGACGTCCATGTCATTCTTTAATACTCAAGGTATTAGAGCTACTTCCACCAGGTGCCGGCTGGCATCTCTTGTATTTTAATACTCGCTGCAATGGCATTTTCTTTAATCTCTGGTAACCATAAGTTCTTGATCAATTTAAACATAATACATTCCTGTTCAATCTGAAAATATAAATATTAATGATAATTAGGGGTTATATACGAGACCCTTTGAGTGTTCGACCTTCTAACTCTGGGTTTAATGAAATACGAGACCCTTTGAGTGTACGACCTTCTAACTCTGAGTTTAATGAAATACGAGACCCTTTGAGCGTACGACCTTCTAACTCTGAGTTTAATGAAATACGAGATCCTTTAAGTGTACGACCTGTTTGTTCAATAGAGTTTAATGGTGAAACAGTAACCTCTACCAGAGAAGCCTCAACTGGAGAAGTAGATAAACCTAAAGCTAAAATTAATGAACTAAGCATATTGTTTCCTTGTGTTGTTATTATTAAATTGCACAAGTAATAAGCGATATTTATGCCATATAGATTAAATTCATATAATTCAGATATTTAAGTGGTTATTTGCTGTTTTTTTGACTTTTATCAAATTAAGCTTGTATGAGTCAAAAATATGTCGATGGGGCTGAGGTACAAGTTACAAGATACAAGATACAAGATACAAGGTACGAGATATGAGATATGAGATATGAGATACAAGGTGCAAGTTACAGGATACAAGATACGAGTGCGAGGTTTAACTTTATGAGCTTGTTTCTTAAAGCTTTTAGCTCGTAACTGCGATGTTTTTACGAGAAAAGATTGTTTATAGGTTAAACGAGGTTGATTTATCTGTCATCTGGTGTGAGAGTAAGTAGTTAGTAAAGTGTTTTTCCGCTAGTGGTTTACTATACAAGAAACCTTAGTTTGCTCGCAGCGTAAGCCAGAAAGAAAACTCAGTTGGTTTTCGGTTTCTACCCTTCAGCAACTACATCTAACCCTAAGTTATGCGGCGATAGTCACAATAGTGGCGACCATATTACGGCCTTGATCAGACTCTTCAATATCATCAACAAAGGCTTTATCAATTTTTAGTGTGTTAAGTGGGAATTTTTTCAAATAAGCTAACGAAGAATAACCGGTACCAAAGTCATCAAGTGATAAATGAATACCCATAGAGCGAATTTGTAGCATGGTTTCAATCGCTTTTTGCGGTGAATCCATTACTGTGCCCTCAGTTATCTCAAGCTCTAAGTGTTTGGCCGGTAAGCCACTTTGCAATAATATTTGGGCGATCAAACTTACTAGGTTCGGTTGACTAAATTGTACTGCGGATAAGTTAACGGCAACACGGCCATCAAATAACCCTGTATCAAGCCACTTTTTAGTAGCAAAACACGCTTTACGTAGAACAACTTCGCCTATTTCAACTATTTGCCCGGTTTCTTCGGAAACAGGAATGAAAACGCCAGGGCTAATAATTCCTTTGCTTGGTGTTTCAAAACGTACTAAAGCTTCCATGCCAGAAATTTTACCGGTTTTAATTTCAATTTGGGCTGGTAAAAACTGAAAAATTGTTCTTTTTAAGCCGTGACGTATTAAGTTTTCAATTTGTAAGCGTTTTACTGCTTGTTTGTTCATTGATTCATTAAAAAATTGATATTTATTGCCGCCTAAGCCTTTGGCATGATACATAGCTGTATCAGCATTTTTTAATAACTCTCAGAACTAGCGCCGTCTTCAGGATAAAGCACTATACCAATACTGCTATAAAGCACGACTTCTTGGCTACGTAGTTTTAACGGAATGGCAATAGTTCTTAGAATATCTTTGGCAATTGAGGTGATGATATGAATGTCATTGGTGTTTTCAATGATCATACTAAATTCATCACCACCTAAGCGATACACACTGTCTTGTGCTCGCCCTAAGGTGAGAATACGTTTAGCCACTTTACATAATAAAATGTCACCTAATTCATGGCCCATTGAATCATTGATTTTTTTGAAGTTATCAAGATCAAATACCAGTAGTGCATGGGGAACTTTATGTTTAACCAGCTTTACTTGGTTGGCTTGAAAGAAAGAACGATTAGGTAAACCTGTTAACGTATCGGTACTCGCCAATTTTCTCAGTTCGGCTTCATTTTTTTTTCTTTCGGTAATATCAGAAAATACACCAACAAAAATGAGAAACTTTACCATGTTCATCACGAATAATATCAATATTTAATTCGGTAATGTATTTTTCGGCATTACCATTTTTATGCTCTATTTCGCCGTGCCAATTATTTTTAGTTAATAAGTGCTTTTTAATGTCTTGATTATATTCTTTTTGAGTATTGATTAAAGCGCATTGAACTGCCAATAAGTTGCTCTTTTGATTTATTGGTTAACGCTAAGTAGGCTTTATTGACATCTACAATCACAAATTGGCGATCATAGATAACAATTGCATCCGAAATACTTTCAATACATTTGGCAAATAACTTTAATTTTTCTTCCGCTTTTTTGATAACGCTAATGTCTTTGAGCGTTCCTGTCATTCGAGACGCTTTTTGATTGTTGTTACGCTCAACAATTTTGCCGCGGTCAAGTACCCAAACCCAGTTGTCATTTTTATCTTTTACCCGATAAGTTACTTCAAAGTGGTCGGTTTTATCGTCAAAATGATCTTTCAAGGCATTTTTTACTCGCATTAAATCACTTGGATGGATATTCGTTTGCTCAGCGCCAATATTGCGCTCACCGTCTTGTGGGAATTCTAATATCCCCCAAATATTCGAACGGTAAATTTTTCCGGCGGTAATGTTCCAATCCCACATTTCATCGCCACTGCCCCATAGAGAGAGCTTTAAACGTTCTTCACTTTCTTTTATTTGTAAGTTGTATTGGTGCTTATAGCGTAGTTGTTGGACAAAATAAGCAATTACCATTAAGAAGATAATACAGTAGAAAAATAATGCGCCATTTGACATCCACCAAGGAGGTAAAATTTTTGATCGCTAAATTTGATGTTTGTACATTGCTGGGGTCGTATCTATCGTATGCTTGTACAACAAAAGTATAATTTCCGGCACTTAAGTTAGTGTAAGTAGCGCGACGATTATTTATGCCTGAATCGATCCAGTTATTTTCTAAGCCAGCAAGTCGATAACGATATTTAATCCGCTCAGGAAGCTTATTGTTAGGCGAAATAAATTCAATACTAAATGGTGAAAGATTGTGTTTTAAGGTAATTGTTTTATTTTCATTTAATGATTCTTTTAAAGTAAAAGTATCAAACTGCTTTTCTTGAGTAATAGTTATTTGTTTATTAGCAATTAATAAATCAGTAAATACTGGTGGATTGATAGCGGTTGTAATTACATCAAGATCGCTTTGTTTGAATTGATGGATACCGTTATTACCACCAAAATAATAGCTACCATTTTTTGCTTTTAAGGCTGAGCTTTCTAAAAACTCATTTGAATCTAAACCGAAATCTTTATGATAATTTTTTACTTGATAATTGAAAGGATCAATAAAACTTAAGCCTTTATTGGTGGAACACCAAGCTTGACCTTGCTCATTGATTAAAATGGCATTGATGTAATTATTGTTTAAAAATGAATTTTCATTATAAACTTGAACTTGATTGTTTTTTAAATTAATTAAAGCAATACCTTGTGATCTTGATCCAACCCAAAGCCATTCTTTAAATACTTTTAATTGAGTAGCAGCGGAAAGGATGAAGTTCGGTGCTACGGGAAGAGCGATAGTTTCAAAAGTACCTGTTTGTAAATCAAATGTTAATAGTTCATTACTTGAGGTTAATAACCAAATAACATCTTCTTGAACTGTAATTGTATTTATTTGTGATTTACTTGGCGGGGTAAAAGGTTTAAATGTTTGATTTATGGTTGAAAACTTACTTAATTTTCCTTGGTTATTGATAAACCAAATATTATTATTTTTTAAATTTAAATTACCGGTGAAATCATATTGACTATTTGATTTCCATTTTGATATTTTTATAGCGCTTTTCTTAAGTGTATCTACTTGATATAAATTATTATTTTCAGTTACAAACCATAGTGTATTTTCATTGGCTATTAATTGATAATAAGGCCCTTCAATATTAACATCTATTTCATGGGTTTGATGGTTTCGGTCAAAGTGATATAACTTTGAAGTATTGCTAATAAACCAGATATCACCACTTCCTGTCTCTGCAAGTGATACTATTTGCGTATTCTTCTCATAATTGAATAAATGATGTCTTAATAAAAATTGTTGTTTTTTAATTAAGTTAATACCCTCATAAGTCGCGAGCCATATATTTTGAGAGTTATCGGTAAAGGTATCCATAATAAAATTATTACTAAGTGCGTTATGGTGATTTTCTTTTTGAAACTTTTAATTTCATAGGAGTTATTTTTTATTAAAATCAAGCCATCTTCTGTACCTAGTAATGTTTCATCATTAGTTAGAGGTTCAATACTGCGGATAAAGGCAGAGGTTAAATCATTTATGATGTGACGTTTTTAGCTGATAATCTTGGTCAACAAGATAAACTCCGTTGTCTGTTCCTAACCAAAATTCACTTGCCACTTTGGTGATATTGAATAGAGTGTTTACAGGAATAGATAGCTGCCAAGGATTATTCTCTTGTAAACTAAAGGTATTTTGAAATTTATTGTTACTGATATAAATACCGTTTTCGAAAGTACCTAACCAGTAATTATTATTATGGTCTTGAAAAATGGTTTTTATTGCAGTGAGTTTATTCTCAAAGCCCCGAAAGCGAATACGAACAAAATGATTTTCTTTGTTATTATACTTATGCAAGCCCGCTTCGGTTGATACTAATAACATGCCGTTATTATCTTGATAAATATCCCAAATTAAATTGTCACTTAAGGTATTTGAATCATCGGTTGAGGTATAAAAATTTTCAAAGTTGTCGGTTTTTCTGTTGTATTTACTCAAGCCATTTTCAGTGCCAACCCATAGGGTATTGGTATTATCTATAAAAACTTTTCTAATAAAATTATCGGCAATTGAGTTTGGATCAGAATTATTTTTTCGATATTGTACAAAATGTTCACCATCGTAGCGGTTTAAACCATCTTGTGTCGCGATCCAGATAAAGCCTTGTTGGTCTTGAGTAATGCTATGAGTGGAGTTTTGCGATAAGCCGTCAGCGACGGTTAAACGGTTAAATTTTATCGGTGGTTGAGTTGTATCGGTTGACGCTGAAACATTAACGCTAACCAAATAGGTTAGCCCTAACAATATTATTGAAAGGTGCCTTAATTTATGAAAAAAATAAAAAAGTGTTTAAGCACACTACAACCTTGAGTTACAACGTTTACTCATCGCCAATTTAGACAGAGAAATTAAATACGAACAACCATTACAAATCAAGCTAGCGTGTAAGTCAACTATTTAGAAGATATATCAGCTTTTTACCTTATACGGATTGGTATTAGTTATAGTTTTAATGGGCAGCTACTATTCATTTGTTCTGATGTGGTGATCTGTGCTTGTGGTAATAACTGTTGTTCTTGGTCATTTTTTATCGACATTAATACTATTCTGTCGTGATTTTGGGTGTTAATTAACGCCTGATTAATGAAGTTTATGATATCTGATAATTGTAAGGTTTTGATTTGCTCAATTAATTGTGACTTACGATTGAATTGTATATCTTTATTACAAATTGCGCCCCAAAAACGTTGGCTTTTTATTCGTAAACTTGCATCATTTTCTTGTAATTGGCCGGCTAATCCTTGTTGTAATTGTTGCCATTCTTGCGTTGACATTTCAGCCATTAAATTGGCAGTGTTTTTGGTAAAACTATCAATGGCCTCAGTAAGTGCTTGTGCTGTGGTATGTGGAGATTGAATATATAAGGCAATACCAGGGTAATGGCCTACTGGCACATAGCCAACCCCAACTAAATAGCCGTATTGTTTTTCAGTTCGCATTTCGTGAAAGAAATGCGGTGATAACAATTGGCTAAGTACCATAGTAATGGCTATGGTTTTAATGTCTTTTTTGGCCATAGGGTAATAAATTACTGTTGCGTGGTCATGCTCAGGTAATATTAATGGCAGAATTTTTTCACCTTTTGAGCTGTTATCTAAAACACCAATGTTAACTTGGTTATTTTGATGGTATGACGAAGCAAAAGCGTTTTTGACATTATCAACTATCTTTTGTGCGTCTGATTTTTGCCAATTACCATGGATTAATAATTCTAAATAAACCTGTTCAAATAGTGTCCGACAAAACTGCTTAAAGTCCTCAATATCAATACCCTGTAAGGCATTAGATAAGCGCTCACTGTTGGGCTTTTTCGGCTGCATAGTACTACTCAAAGTACTAAATAATTGTGAAATTGACTTGCTTTGGTCGCTGTTATGCCAGTGGCTGATCAGCTGCTGTTTTTAATTAAATGAAATTTTTCTTTTGAAAAGTTTTGCTGTTTTAATGAGGTTAATAACTTACTTAATAATTTCGGTTGGTTTTCACTAAGACCAGATAGCTGTAAAGTCATGCCACCTTGATGAGCATATAAATGATAATGAATGCCGGCTAATTCAGCATCATAATTTTCTTCAATAACGTTATCACTATATAACTCAATAAATAAACGAGTCATGGCAATTGTGCTAGGATTTGAAATTGCGTTAGGGCAATCAATACCAAGGTAAATATACCCTTTGGGTACTTTAAAACTTTGATCTTGTTTAAACCAGCAAGTAAACCCTGATGTTTGGTGAATAATTTCAGGTAAGCTTTGTTCTTGCTCTTGAGGCACTATTTTAGGCTCTGTCACAATATAATCATTTTTAGGAGGCAGAAATAGTGCAGGGTTTTGCTTTGCGGCTTGCCAGTGTTGTAATGTTTGCTCAGGTAAGGATTTTACTTGGTAAGGCACCTGATACCATTGACTAACTTGGTCAAAAGTATTGTTTTGACTGATATGTATTAAACGCATATTGTCAGTAGAAAAATAGCTTAACAACTGGCTAATGTCGTCTTGATTAAATGACTCCATCATATAATCCCCAAAAATATAATGCTCTTGAGGGTAATGCTGCATATTGATAACGTATTGGCTGACCGAGTCTAATGGTTTCATTTTTTCTTGGTAATCAAATGAAATCATGGCAATGGATTTTTTCAGTAAAATAATGCTCAGCAATAGGTGCACTTTTTAACAAGGCAAGATAGCTAAAGATAGCTGAAACGATATCATCGATATGTTGCTCACCTTGCTCTGTCAGCGCAATGCTGATGTTAAAATCTTTAAAGTTTGAGCCATTTATACCAGAACCTGCCGTTAATCGAAAAGCCCACTGATGACTTTTTAAATATGACAAAATACTGCCAGGACCTTCATGTCCTAATAAATAAGCCAAGATAGATTCCGGTTTATCACGATATAAATGATCAATACTTGGCATGGCAAAGCTAACAATTAGCTGACGGTCATTTTTACCGGACACACTTGAATCAGTATTTTTTGATGTTCAGGTAAATAGAGTGGTTGCTGAAAAACATCAAGGCTTTGTTTTGCTTGTTTTATCGGGGAAAAATATTGTTCTGCTAATTGGGCAAGTTCATCTAAGGTTTGTGGGCCTTCTATGGCCAAAGTCATATATTCTGCACAATAATAATGTTCAAAAAAATCAGCTAGTTCTTGGCGGATACTGACATTGTCGCGATCTGCAAGCGCTTCTAAATTACCAACCGAAAATTGAGAAAAAGGGTGGTTTGGGTTAATAGTTTCTTTGTGAACATCATAAAGACGGCGAATATCGTCTTTGAGTTTTAATTTAAATTCGGCATCAATATTTTGACGCTCTTTGTAGACAAATTCTTCTGATAAGAGTGGCGAAATAAAAAAATCACTGAATCTGGCTAATGCTTCCGGAAAATATTGATGATGAATATCGAAGAAAAAACAGGTGTGTTCGGTGGCTGTCCAAGCATTATGATTACCGCCATACTGGCTGATAAACTTTTGATATTCACTGCCATCAGGATATTTTTCGGTGCCCAAAAATAACATATGCTCTAAAAAGTGAGCTAAGCCTTGTCGCTCTTTTGGATCACTAAAATGGCCAGCATTCACAGCTAATGCCGCTGCTGATTTAGTACTGTTAGTATTTTCAATCAATAATACTTTTAAGCCATTATTAAGTGTGATTGAACGATAACATTTACTGTCATTAGAACTTTGGATCAAAAGGAGCTCCTAGTAATCGTTATCTTGATATTAAAAGACAATATTGAGACAAGGTATTACCTGTTTATTAGGGTCTGTTTATCTTTGTTTAATAATTCAGCTAAGAGATAAAATCGTTTTAATCAAGGCTGAAATTATGTTGTTTAGTCATCTAAACCAATAATTTTAATGCCCAGTAAAGCGATTTTAGCCTCAGCCCTCAGTGCATAGTGCAATGGCTATTTTTTTGCGTTAGCGGCATTAGAATTTCACTCATTTGGAATTCACGCATTTGGAATAAGCAAACAACCTTCATTCTGCTTTGCTATTAATAAAAATAGCCTATTGCTGAAAATATAAACAAAGATCAACAGACCCGAGTGATTATTTTTAATTAAGTTAGCAGTTTAGTTAAAAAATTTAGTTATCTCTACTATGCTAATTGAGAGTAAGTCATATTACGAGAATAATTTTCTTTGTTTTTTCGGTCAGTATTGGTATTCATTGTGAATCGTTTCTATTACTATAGCTTTTATTATAGAAGTATCCGCAAAAGATGTGCGGGGGTTAGTTATGCAGTTCTTTATTATGCGTCATGGTGAAGCTCAACATCAGGGATTATCTGATGCTGAACGTGAGCTAACTGAATATGGTGCATCTGAAGTTTTAGATATCTCGCAGTTAATTAACGATGTCGCTTTCGATTTAATTATCGTGAGTCCTATGTGCGCGCTCAGCAAACAGCCGATCTTATTATTCAAACATTAAATTTAACGCTGACATCACAAGCTTGCGATTTAGTGACTCCAACCGGTTCCGCTGAACAAGTACATGATTATTTAGATGGCTTGTTAGCTGAAAAAGCCTACCAGAATATTTTAATTGTTTCACATATGCCGTTGATCAGTTATTTGTTAGCAGAATTGACAGTGGGTGGTTATATGCCGATATTTCAAACGGGTGCTATTGCGAAAGTTGATTATCATAGCGGTGCAATGAAAGGCGATTTTATTGAAATGTTATGTCCGTTTAATGTTTGTGATATTTAGTTTATTACTTGTCTAACTTTCGCTTAACTAAAACCTAATTTAAACCGAACTAAAGCCGATTTTGAGCGTGTTATTTTCTAATCCAATTAGCGAATAAATTTATCCTTTAATTCCATTAACACTAACAAGGCGCCATCGCCTCCCCACTCTAGTGGTGCTTGATGAAATGCCATCACATCAGGATGTTGTACCAGCCAATGTGGCACTTTATTTTTTAATATCCGCGAACCTATACCATGCACAATACATAAACATTGGGCATGTTCTTTTTGGCAGGCATATAATAAAGCGGCAATTTCTTTTTTGGCTTGATGTTGATCTAAACCATGCAAATCTAAAATCAAATCAGGGGTATATTGGCCGCGGCGTAAATTTTTAGCTTCAAAACTATCAACATCTTCTCGAACATACTTTACTGGCCCTTGTTGATTTAAGTGAGGCTCAAATTCATCCGAAAAATGAAATTCGGCTAATTGCTTGTGTACTTTGTCTTTGAGCTGAAACTTTTTCTGCGGACTCGTTTTTTTACTTGGCGATATTTTATCTTGTACCATAGGTTTTACTTTACCTATAGCATCTTGAAATAGCAGTTTTTCTTGCTCAGTAAGCTGGTTTTTAAATTTCATTTGCAGAGTTTATCAATCTGGAAAGACCAAGGGAATATAAAAGTAGGGATGAAAGATAAAAAGTACAATTGAAGCTGATAGTCACGTAAAATACCCTTTATTATCGCTTGTCCGTATCTGTAATTCAGTATCATTTAGCTAGCGTTATACATTTGTTCATTTTTTATTGCAGGGGATTTGTGTGTCTAAGCCAGATAATACGTTAATCAAGCAACAGTTATTTACCGTTGCTGATTTTGTCCGTTATGGTGCCAGCCAATTTAATCAAGCCGAATTGTTTTTTGGTCATGGCACTAACAATGCGTGGCATGAAGCCATAGTATTAGTGATGTTCGCGTTGGCTTTGCCTGATGAAATGTATGACGATGCCAAGCAGTGTCGTTTAACTGATGAAGAAAAAGATGATGTTTTAGCTATTTTTACTGCACGTATTGAACAAGGGGTACCTGCGGCCTATATCACTAATTTTGCCAAGTTTGCCGGTTTACCTTTTTTATGTTGATGAACGGGTATTAGTGCCACGCTCACCAATTGGTGAATATATTGAACAACGTTTTTCCCCTATGTTTGATGAACAGCGCTCAGTTAACCGTATTTTAGATTTATGTACGGGCAGTGGTTGTATTGCTTTAGCTTGTGCCCACTATTTTCCTGAAGCGGAAATTGACGCTGTTGATCTGTCGTTAGATGCGCTGAATGTTGCCCAAATAAATATTGAAAACCACGGTATGTTAGAGCGAGTTTTCCCGATCCAGTCCGATATTTTTTCTGGGGTAGAAGGGCAACAATATGATCTGATCGTGACCAATCCACCGTATGTTGACCAGAAGATGTTGATAGTTTACCGCAAGAATATTTACATGAGCCTGAAATGGGCTTAGGTAGCGGCAGTGATGGTTTAGATATAACGCGAAAAATTTTAGCGCAAAGTGCCACCCATCTTAATGATAATGGTATACTTGTTTGCGAAGTGGGCAACTCTCAAGTACATGTCGAAGCAGTTTACCCCGAAATTCCATTTACATGGCTGACATTTGAACGTGGTGGTCATGGTGTGTTTGTATTAACAAAGGCACAATTAGAAGAATATCAAACCATATTTAATCAGCGAGTTGTAGCATAGGTTGTAAGAACAATGTCAGGAAATACCTTTGGAAAATTATTTACAGTAACCACATATGGTGAAAGTCACGGTTTAGGCCTAGGTGCTATTATTGATGGCTGTCCTCCAGGTTTATCGCTTACTGAAGAAGATCTTCAAATTGATTTAGATCGCCGTAAACCAGGGCAAAATCGTTATACCACGGCGCGTCGTGAAGATGATGAAGTGACCATAATGTCAGGTGTTTTCGAAGGAAAAACCACGGGCACACCGATTGGCTTAGTGATCAAAAATAAAGATCAGCGTTCAAAAGATTACGGCAATATTTCGGAAAGTTTTCGTCCAGGCCATGCTGATTACACTTATTGGCAAAAGTACGGCGTGCGTGACTATCGTGGCGGTGGTCGTTCATCAGCACGTGAAACCGCTATGCGTGTTGCTGCTGGTGCTATTGCGAAAAAGTTTTTAAAAGAAAAATTTAGGTATTGTGGTACGTGGTTGTGTAACACAAATTGCTGATGTTAAAGCCCAAACCTATGATTGGGATGTTGTTGAAACTAATCCTTTCTTTTTCCCTGATGCGAGTAAGCTTGATGCCTTAGATGAAACTTTTACGTGGTATTATTCGTGAAAAAGACTCTATTGGCGCTAAGTTAACCGTGGTTGCTGAAAATGTACCGGTTGGTTTAGGTGAGCCAATTTTTGATCGCTTAGATGCGGACATTGCTCATGCCTTAATGGGGATTAATGCCGTTAAAGGTGTAGAAATTGGTGATGGTTTTGCTGTAGTTAACCAAAAAGGCTCAGAGCATCGTGATGAATTAACGCCTAATGGTTTTGCAAAAAATAGTGCCGGTGGTGTTTTAGGCGGTATTTCATCAGGGCAAGATATTGTTGCCCATATTGCGTTAAAACCTACTTCAAGTATTGGTGTTAGTGGTAAAACTATTAACAAACAAGGTGAGTCAACCGACCTTATTACTAAAAGGACGCCATGATCCTTGTGTTGGTATTCGTGCCGTGCCAATTGCAGAAGCTATGCTGGCGTTAACCTTAATGGACCACTTCATGCGTAATCGTGCGCAAAATGCTGATGTGTTTTGTGAAACCCCTAAAATATAATGTTCTAGAGGCTAGAGGCTAGAGGCTAGAGGCTAGAGGCTAGAGGCTAGAGGCTAGAGCGTTAGTCTATTTAAAGAAGCGAGTGTTAATAGCGATAAAGTCAGCTTTATCATTATGCACTCGTTTTTTCGTATTTGTATTGTTAAGTTATTAGGTTAAAAAAACAATGTCACCATTATTCGTTAAATCTGCAACTACTTATTTTTGGTATTTTGGTGTACATGGTTTAGCGATACCATTTCTTGCTTTATTTTTAAATTATCGTGGATTTAGTTCATTAGCGATTGGTGAATTACTCGCGATTTATACTGCCACCCGTATTCTGGGACCAACCTGTTGGGCAATGTTTGCCGATAAAACTGGTAAACAATTATTTGTTATTCGCTTAGGGGCTTTTTTAGCCTTTGCTTGTTTTTGTTTGTTATTTTGGGCACAAGGCTATTGGCCAATAGCATTTGCGTTAGCCATGTTTAGTTTATTTTGGACGGCGATATTACCGCAGCTTGAAGTAATGACGAATCTTGCAATTAAACGTAGCCCTAAAATTTATGCGCGTATTCGCTTATGGGGCAGCTTAGGCTTTTTCTTTACATCAGTGGTTGCTGGTGAAGTTATTGATGCTTATTCACCTGAAGCGTTTACTTGGTTAGGTTTTATCATTCTAGGATGTCTTTGGGGTTCTAGCTTATTGTTAAAGCAACCAAGAATGACCAAACAGGCGTTGCAAAATACCGGCTCTATTTTTGATAAATTATTGACTAAAACCTTCATTTGGTTTTTTTTAGCGGGTTTATTATTACAAATTAGTTTTGGCCCTTATTATTCGTTTTTTGCACTTTATCTACGTGATTTAAATTACCCAAGTTATGCTGTTGGCTTATTGATGGGTATAGGTATTTTTGCCGAGATCGCTATTTTTTTAATTCTTGGTACCTTATTTAAACATTTTTCAGTAAAAACGTTATTGGTGGCAAGCTTGCTATTATCAGCAATACGTTGGTATTTAACCGGTCATTTTGCTGATAGTGTTTGGTTATTAGCTTTTGCTCAGTGTTTTCATGCTTTTAGCTTTGGCATGTATCACAGTGCATCTCTGCAATATTTACAAAGTCACTTTAATCGTAATCAACAAAATCGTGGTCAGGCTTATATATATTGCTGGCGTTTATGGTATTGGTGGTGCATTAGGAGCTTATGTTGCGGGTGTTTTTTGGGCAGAAGGGCTTGGGGCTCAACTGGCTTATAATATAGCCGCATTTGCTGCTCTATTTGCGACAGGATTTGCTTTAATGTTGCCGTCAAAAAAAATAATGTCATGAACTTGAGATAAAACTGTCAATTAACCTTCATAAGCCTAAGTTAGGGTGATATTACGTTAATTTAATTATGTAATGTTCATGATTTCTCATCAATTTAAGTGTGTTTTTGTCCATGTTCCTAAAACAGCAGGGCAAAGTATTGAGCAATTTTTTTTAAATCTTCATCAATTGAGCAAGCAAGAAAAAGCGCAATTATATTTAATGAAAAATTCAGATCCTCAGCGAGGCCCTGAGCGCTTAGACCATATGATGGCGGCAGAATATGTTGAATGTGGGCACTTAGCTAACGCTCAATATCAAAACTATTTTAGCTTTGTTTTTGTTCGTAACCCTTGGGAAAGGCTAGTTTCGGAGTATTTGCATAAAAAAATCGACAAAAATGTCGTTGAAAGAATTTGTGCTTTCAGCTTGGCCTGAAACCAAACTGTTTTGTGACAAATATCGCCATGTTATGCCGCAAGCAGATTATTTATTTGATGATAATGGTCGCCAGTTAGTTGACTTTATTGGTCGTTTTGAACATTTACAAAAGATTTTCATATGTTTGC
>JAYQHI010000005.1:0-99588 GCA_038141035.1 Alteromonadaceae bacterium | reverse complement strand
ATCAGCAGGCAATTCATTTTTTAAATCAGAATAAATTGGATGTTTTAGTCTTACCGTTAGCTATTGGTACTTACTTTAAAGGTATTGACCCACAATTTTCGGCTAGCCATTATAGCGAATCGTTAGGTAATGAACCCTTATTTCATTACTTGCATAAGAAACACCGTGATTTAGTTCCGGAATTAACCTCGATATTACAAGCAATGGAAATTAATATTTATAATAAAACTTATAAATATATGTTTAACCAAACATTACCTGTTATCCAGTAAATGAGCTGACATCGTATAGGTGACGATTTTTTTAACTTCGCTTGGCCGGTTGTTTCTTCGAACAGTAGGGACATGTAACTGATGAAAGTGCAAAATAGCGTTCAGTCATTTAAGTGTTTTATTAATCGAATTCTTTATGACAGTCGGGAAAATTAAGACTTTACGCTATCTCTGCCATTTTCTTTTTGCTTGATATAATAAGCTATCAACCCGGTGAAATAAGGTGTCAAAATTATCAGTTTTTTGGTATTGGGAAACACCAAAGCTACAACTGACGGAAATATCTTTAATAACTTCTAATTGTCTAATAATTGAACGTAGTTTTTCACAGCTAATATGAGCTTGAGCTTTATTTTGTTCAGGAAAATAATCACAAATTCGTCACCGCCCCAACGCGCGAATAAATCAACTTGACGTATATTTTTTGATACGATGGTGGTTATTTGACATAATATTTTATCGCCTACTTTATGGCCATATTTATCGTTAATCACTTTGAAAAGGTCAATATCAAATATCGCTAGTGATAACGGGTGGTTATAACGTGTAGATCTGATAATTTCTTTTTTTTTTTAATGCTTCTTCAAAGCTTTTTCGGTTAGCAATTAAGGTTAAGGGATCGGTATTAGAAATCGATTCTATTTCTGAAACTTTCTTTTCTAATAAGGCTATTTGAGCCTGTAGTTCTTCATTTTTTGGGTGGATATTTTTCTAAACTTAAGTTATCGGCTTGCAGTAATTTGTTTTGCTCTAACAGCGTTTGTTGATCCATTTTATGTTGATGAATGTCTTGGTGGGCACCAATCATTCGGCTAACACTACCATCAGAGCTATATTCAATGATTTTACCGCGGTCGATAATCCATAAATACGTATCGTCTGCTTTTTTGCAACGATATTCTATTTCATATTTGTCGCTTTTCCCCGAGATATAAGCCTCAAAATGAGCCATAACTCGCGGATAATCTTCAGGATGTATAATGTTTTCCCAAGTAAACACATCTTCTCGAAAAACACCAAGCTCATAACCTAGCATATGATACCAGTTAGGGCTACGTGTCACTTGTCTAGAAGTTGCATTCCAATCCCAAACACCTTCAACAATTAAGTCTAAAATACTGTTTAAAGTGATTTCAGACTCTTCTAATGTTTGATGTTGATAAGTTTTATGCGTCATTTTTTATTGATGTTTATTTTACAATCCATTGTGGTCTATATCATATACCAAGAAAAAGCATTTTTGTACGTTTGTTTAAACAATAAACGCGCTCGATAATCCTTTGAGATTATTTGCTAATTCCGCTTGGTTATGGCTTGTTTGAGATATTTCATCAATAGCACTAGCTGATTCATCAGCAGCAGAACTTATTTGATTTAGATTTTCGGCTATGTCTGCGGCGACTACGACTTGCTCTTCTGATGCCGTGGCTATTTGTGTGGTCATTTGGTTGATAATTTCAATTGAAGTCTCAATTTCAGCCATTTTTGCGGTAATTTGTTCTGACCTTTCAACACTTAAATTGGTGTTATTTTGACAGTTTTCAATTAATGCAAAAGATTGGTTTGTTGATTGAGTGAAGTTATTAATAATCCCCTCAATTTGTTGTGTTGATTCTTGTGTGCGCTGTGCCAGTGTTCTAACTTCATCGGCAACCACGGCAAAGCCTCTACCTTGTTCGCCAGCTCTTGCTGCTTCAATTGCGGCATTAAGGGCTAATAAGTTTGTTTGTTCGGCCACGGCTTTGATCACATCAACAACGTTAGTGATCTCACCAGTACTGCCATGTAAAGATGAAATTAATTGATGAACATCATTAACATCGTTAGAGACTTTCTTAATTTGTTCAATAGATGCGTTGGTAATGTCAGACATTGATTTAGCTAAATTTTCTGCATTACTAACTGCTTCAGAAGCATCAAGCGTGTTTTTAGAAACCTCTTGAATGGTTTGTGACATTTCTTCAACGGCAGTAGCAATTAAATACACTTGTTCTTTTTGCTGGTTTAACGCAACACTTGATTGCTCAACAGTGACTGAGTTTTGGCTGCTAGAAGCGGCTAATGACTCACTACTTTTGGCGAGTTCGACAATGGCAGTTTTAAAGCTGGCGAACATTTGGTTTATTGCGGTGAAAATATCACTAAACTCATCTTTTCCTTCAACCACTAGTGTTTTATCTAGAGCACTGTTTTCTGAACAATATTTTAAGGTTTCAACTAAGCTTTTAACTTTTTTATTGATGCCTTTAATGACATTGAGCGCGATGAATATACAAGTTACCCCTAAGCTAATAGCTAATAATAAGTAGATAATATTAGCGTTGCTAGCTTGCTGTTGTTGCTCAGCTGACAGTGTGGTTAAGCTTGTTGCTATGTTGGTTTCTATGTTTTTAAAATATTAATGCGTTGTGTTGCACTCGCAAACCAGGTTATTGGGTCAACATTAAACTGACCGTTTAAATTATTTGTATTAGCAATTGCACGGTAATTTTCAACGTCTTGAATAGCCGTTGCATTCATGGCTTGTTGATACATAGTAAACACGGAACTAGATGCAAGGTGTTCAAACTCTTTTAAATAGGTATTTTGCAGTAATACTAACGCTTTGTATTTTTCATAGCTGGCTAAAGAAAAGTTATTCGTTGAAAATACATTACTTAATACTGCACGCTCAATTCCTGCTCTTTCTTTTGCTTGGGTGAAATAATAATAAGCTAAACTTTGTTGCTTAATTTCCGGTGAATTAGCTATTTCAGCTATTTTGGTAATAACCGTTAATAGTGAAGCATTTAACTTTGTATAAAAACTTAAGGCGTCAGCTAAAGAAATGCTCTGTTGGTCTACTTGCTGTCTAATACTATTAATTTGACTAATTAATGCTGAGTTAGCTTGTTGGATACTGGTTAGATTGACCTTTTCTGTTAACGCAACTAACTCTTGGTTGACGGCTAGTTTTTTACTTTTTAGTTGTTCACTTTGTTGGCGTTGTGCTAATAATTTTTGCTTAAATTGCTCGCTACCACCAGAGCCAATGTAACCTGCGGTTAAGCCACGTTCTTTTTGTAATTCATGGACAAATTCTGAATTAATGATAGCTAACGTCATTAATTGATTAATGGTCGCTGCGTCATTGTTTTTTTTGTTGGTATCGATAATTAAAAAACTTGAAAAAAGCATCATTAGCAATAACGGTAGGCCAGATAAAGTAATGAGTTTTTGCTTTAATGTTAATGAGATGTACATGAAGTGTCCTTAACAGCTATATTCCAATATACAATGTTGTCGATATTAGTTTAGTTTATCAGTGAAAAATAAGGGGAATATTATTCAAACGTCCCACTAATTTAACTAACAGATAGGTTATTTGTACTCATTTATATAAGTATAAACGTATATTTGCTATGTTTTTGGATTTAGCGCTGGTTTTTTGAAAATAGACTTATACGGATTGGTATTATTTTATAAAACCCAGCTGGTTTGTTTAATTCTAAGTTTAACTCAGATTTAAGTATGCTGGGTTTTATAAAAAAGGTGAGGTTATTTCTTTTTGCGTTTAGCGATTTTTTCGCTTTTTGCTTTTTCTGTGCCGTTGTTCGTTTAACTTTTGGCTTTTTAATCGCTACTTTTGCTTCTTTGTATTGTGGTCGTAAACCTTCAATAGTGCGTCTTTGTAAGCGCTCTTTCATGTAGCGTTCAATTTTACCTATCACTAGCATATCGTGAGCTTCAACTAGAGATATAGCAGTGCCTTTGTTACCAGCACGGCCTGTACGACCAATGCGGTGAATATGAATATCGGCTTTGCGCGGCATATCAAAGTTAATAACATGACTGATATCGTCGATGTCTAAACCGCGAGCAGCAACATCGGTTGCAACTAGAATTTTAACTTTACCAGACTTTAAACGCTCCACGGCATTGTTACGCTTGTCTTGTGGCATTTTACCTTCAAGCCATGCACAAGGGAGTTCTTCAGCGAATAATTTACCTGATAACATTTGCACGGTTTCACGCTTATTAGCAAAAACTACCGCACGTGTTACTTCTTCTTGTTTAAGAATGTTATAAAGCAGTTGTAATTTATGCTCTTTATGATCAGCTAAATGCATCCACTGATGAATTTTGGCTTTTCTTTACGTGAAGGATTTGACTCGACATATACCGGTTCGTTTAATACTTCTTTAGCAAACTTAACAACGCCAGCGACTTCGAGAGTTGCTGAAAATAGCATAGTTTGTTTACGCCATCTTGCTTCTGCGACAATGCGGTTAATGGTGTCAGAAAAGCCCATATCTAACATGCGATCGGCTTCATCAAGAATGAGAATTTCAATTTCACGCGCATCAAACTGTTCGTTTTCAATATATTCTAATAATCGGCCTGGGGTGGCGATTAACATGTCGGTGGTGGCGGTTAGTATATCTTTATGACTACCGTAGTTAACACCACCTGTGATCAAACCCGTTTTAATATTGGTATATTTAGTTAAATCCGTAGCATGTTCGCTGATTTGAATCGCTAATTCACGGGTGGGTGTTAATACTAAAACACGTGGAAAGCCGGGTTTGTTCTCGGGTAATCCAATAAATGTTGGGCAGCGGGTAATAAAAAAGCAGCGGTTTTGCCCGTACCAGTTGGTGCTGATGCTAAAACATCTTTACCAGCCATGGCTTCAGGTAAAACAAGTTCTTGAATTGATGTTGGTTTTTTATAACCTATGTCTTGAATGCCACCAAGTAATGCTTGGTCGAGATCAAACTGCGCAAACATGCATGTTCCCTAGTAATTGAAAATTGGCCTGATTATAACGGTAAGCGAGTATTAAGTCGTTATTTTATGCCGATATTGTTGAATTAATTCGATAGCTGTACAGTGTCATTGTTTATGGCAACAAGATTATTCAGATAAGAGTGCTTCAATTTCGTCTAACAATTGTGTTGTCCACTGTTCAATACGCTGTTCGGTTTGCTCATATTGGTTTTCATCATCAATTGATAAACCAACAAACGACTGTTGATCATCGGTTAGGGCTTTTGAAGCGGTAAATTCATAACCTTGATTTGGCCAAGCACCAATAAAATGGCAACTGCTTGGCAGTAAATGTTCGTGTAACATACCTAAAGCATCTTGAAACCATTCGGCATAACCTACTTGATCGCCCATGCCATAAAGCGCGACGATTTTGCCGGCTAGGTTTAAATCAGCGGTTTCCGCCCAGTGTGATTCCCAGTCTTCTTGTAATTCACCATAATCCCAAGTCGAAATACCAAAGATTAAAATGTCATAGTTTGCTGTGTTGGCTAGGGGAATGTCTTTGATATTGTTAAGTTCGACTAAGTCTTCGCCTAATGCTGCTTGAATTTTTTCTGCTGCCATTTCGGTATAACAAGTGGTTGAACCGTAAAAAAGACCGATTTTCATTATTTGCCTAAGACTATGATCACTAAAATTGCCGGCGAGTTTAACAAATGCAAGTGGATAATTACCAGTATTTTACGGCTTCTGTCTTAAATTGGCTTGGTAGTTAAATTGTAATTAAATATTTAACCGCGTTGCTTTTTGTAGGTAAAAACGGTAATTTTATTGCTCTTTCCGAGGTCGTATTGCTGTGAAGTAACTACCATGAATTTATTAGGTATCCCGATGTATAAAAAAGTTGTTGGACTATTGTTAATATTAACAATGTCTTGTGTTGTATATGCTTATTCTGCTAAAGAAACGGAAGATAGCACTTCTACCTCATCTGCGCCGGTTAATACGCAGGTAAATAAACAAAGTATTACTGATTTTATTCAAGCCAATACGCGTTTATCGGTCATCGATATCAAACCATCGGCGTTACCTGGGGTTGCCGAAGTAGCAACGGATCAAGGTTTATTTTACGCTAGTAATGATGGTGAATTTTTTATTGCCGGTAAAATTTATCGCTCTTCAGGTGGTTTTGGTTTAGTGGATATTGGTGAGCAGCGTTATGCTCAAGAGCGTTTAGCAGGCGTTAAAGCGTTTGAAAACAACATGATTGTTTATCCTGCTAAAAATGAAAAACATGTGATCACGGTATTTACTGATATTACCTGTGGCTATTGCCGTAAAATGCATGCTCAAATGTCAGCTTATAATGATTTAGGGATCACGATCCGTTATTTAGCTTATCCGCGTCATGGTGTTCGAGATCAAAGTGGTCAATTAACTCAAAGCTTTCAAGATTTACGTTCTATTTGGTGTCATGAAAGCCCTGCTGAAGCATTAACTAAAGCAAAAGCTGGCTCGCAAGTGGCGCATCGTATTTGTGATGCACCAATTGAAGAAGAATTTAATTTTGGTCGTCAAATAGGTGTTAATGGCACACCAGCGGTTATTTTAAGTAATGGTCAATTATTACCTGGCTATAGAGAGCCCGATGACCTTATCAAAATATTAGCGGAAATATAAAATATCTTGCTAGAATATCTAAAAAGAGCCCGCTTCAACGGGCTCTTTTTTTATCTTCATTTTATAATGGTTACTTTTTAAACAATTGAGTTAATACAATGGATAAAACAATTCTTCGTCGTGCCCATGTTAATGATCTACATTTACCCGCGACATTACCTGCGTTATTGAAGCAGATATATGCTAGCCGTGGTGTAGCAGATGCCGACGAATTATTGTTAACTAGCCAGCAACTGGCACCTGTGACAAGTTTGCTTGGTATTGAACAAGCGTGTCAGGTTATTTATGCCGCCATTGAACAGCAATTAAATATTGTCATTATTGGTGACTTTGATGCTGATGGCGCTACTAGTACCCGCCTTAATGATGGAAGGCTTGGCTTTAATGGGCAGCAGAAATCATCATTTTTTAGTACCTAATCGTTTTGAGTATGGTTATGGCTTATCACCAGAGATTGTTGAAAGAGCACATCAGCAAGGTGGTCAATTAATTATTACCGTTGATAATGGTATTAGCGGTGTACAAGGAGTTGAGCGGGCGAAATCATTAGGCTTGCAAGTGGTGGTTACGGATCATCATTTACCCGGTAACACTATACCTAAAGCCGATGCTATTGTTAATCCTAACCAAGTGGGCTGTAATTTTCCAAGTAAAGCTTTAGCGGGCGTTGGCGTTGCTTTTTATTTAATGTTAGCGCTAAGAAAGTATTGTCGAGAGCAAGATTGGTTTAATCGTATTGGCATTGCTGAGCCTAATATTGCACAACTGCTGGATTTAGTGGCCTTAGGTACGGTGGCTGATGTTGTGCCATTAGATGCGAATAATCGTATTTTGGTGGCGCAAGGTTTAAAGCGAATTCGGGCAGGGCATACTCGGCCAGGCATTCAAGCGTTAATTGAAATTGCTAATCGTGATCAACATAGCTTAGTTGCTAGTGATTTTGGTTTTGCACTTGGCCCACGTATTAATGCGGCGGGTCGGTTAGATGATATGTCTTATGGTATTAATTGTTTGTTAGCAAAAGAAATAAACCAAGCAAGACAAATGGCCGCTGAGCTTGATCATTTAAATAAAGCGCGTCGTGAAATAGAGCAAGGCATGCAACAAGAAGCCGAGCAAGTGATGGCAAAATTAAAGTTTAATGAAAACAATTTGCCACATGCGTTAGCGCTGTTTCATCCAGAATGGCATCAAGGGGTGATTGGTATTGTCGCGGGACGAATTAAAGAAAAATACCATCGTCCAACTATCGTCTTTGCCGCTGCATCAGATGATAATCAAGATGAAATTAAAGGCTCAGCGCGTTCAATACCAGGCTTACACATACGTGATTTACTTGAGCATATTCATAGCCAAGAGCCTAATTTAATTATTAAATTTGGTGGTCATGCGATGGCGGCGGGTTTGAGTATTCAAACGAAAAACTTTGAACGGTTTCAACAATGTTTTAATGAATATGCCGGTAAATGGTTAACTGAAGAAGCACTGCAAAATATTTTATTAACTGATGGTGAATTACCAAGTCAAATTTTTAACCTTGAATTTGCCGAGCAGTTAAGAGAAGCAGGCCCATGGGGACAGCACTTTTTAGAGCCGGTATTTGACGATGTGTTTGTGTTATTACAACAACGTATTGTTGGCGAAAAACACTTGAAATTAATGGTGGAAAAAAATGGTGTTGCCTTGACGCGATTGCTTTTAATGTGGATATAAAAGCCTGGCTAATAGCCAAGCTAAAAAAGTACATTTGGCCTTTAAACTCGATATAAATGAGTTTCGCGGTAAGCGAAATATTCAATTAATGGTTGAGCATATTGCGCTTGCTCTATAATGTTGATATTTCGAGTTTAGCTTGATTAAGTTTATCTGTTGTCACACGTTTATTTACAAATACTTTTAAGCTACAATGCGCTGCTATTTTATCGTCATTCCACAATATTGTAAGACCTGTAAAATTTATGTTTGAAGTCAACCCGGTAATAAACAAAATTAAAGAAATTCGTGAGCGTTCTAATATGCTTAGGAGTTACCTTGATTACGATGTTAAAGCAGAAAAGTTGATTGAAGTAACACGTGAATTAGAAGCGCCTGAAATATGGAATGAACCTGAACGTGCGCAGGCATTAGGTAAAGAACGTTCGTCGCTTGAAGCCGTGGTTAAAACCATTCAAGAACTTGACGAAGGTTGTGATGATATTGAAGGCTTAGTGGAATTAGCCATCGAAGAAGCTGATGAAGATACCTTCAGTGATGCTGAAAGTGAATTGTTAGAATTAAACGATAAACTTGAAAAATTAGAATTTCGCAGGATGTTTTCGGGCGAACAAGACGCTAGCGATTGTTACTTAGATATTCAATCTGGCTCAGGCGGTACTGAAGCGCAAGATTGGGCAGAAATGCTGATGCGGATGTATTTACGTTGGGGTGAAGCGCATGGTTTTAAAACAGAATTAATTGAAGTTACCGATGGTGATGTCGCCGGTATAAAAGGCTGTACTATCAAATATTCAGGCGAGTATGCGTTTGGTTGGTTACGCACTGAAACCGGTGTTCATCGTTTAGTGAGAAAGTCTCCGTTTGACTCAAGTGGCCGCCGTCATACTTCATTTGCATCAGCTTTTATTTATCCGGAAATTGACGACAATATTGAAATAGATATTAACCCGGCGGACTTACGAGTGGATACTTTCCGTGCGTCAGGGGCGGGTGGTCAGCATGTTAACAAAACGGATTCTGCTATTCGTTTGACTCATATTCCAACCGGTGCTGTTGTTGCTTGCCAAGCGGATCGTTCACAACATAAAAACCGTGCTACCGCAATGAAGCTGTTAAAAGCTAAGCTGTACGAAATGGAAATGCAAAAGCAAAATGCCGGTAAACAAGAGTTAGAAGATGGTAAATCTGATATTGGTTGGGGTAGCCAAATTCGCTCTTATGTTTTAGATGATAGCCGAATTAAAGATTTACGTACCGGTGTCGAAAACCGTAATACCCAAGCGGTGTTAGATGGTGATTTAGATAAGTTTTTAGAAGCCAGTTTAAAGTCTGGTTTATAAAGCGATTATAAGACAAACGTCGTTATTCACTTTAATAATAGTAATTAACGGCATCAAAAGTACTGAGTTACATTAGTAAATAAAGTACTTTTCTTTGTTCTAACATGAATATCGTAATGTTCTTGTTATCAACAAAGTAACAAGTAAATAATTATTTTATTGAAATTAATAATCTTAGTGAAAACTAGGGTAAGCAAAGTTAAATATTGAGAAATCAAATGACAGATCAAGCAAAACCAGCACAAGATGAAAACAAGTTAATTGCCGAACGTCGCGGTAAACTTAGCCACATTCGTGAAAATTGTCCTGCTAACGGTCATCCGAATGACTTTAATCGTGAGCATTACGCTGCTGATATTCAAGCAGAGCACGGTGAAAAAACCAAAGAAGAACTTGAAGAACTACAAGTAACTTATGCGGTTGCTGGTCGCATCATGGCCAAACGTGGACCTTTTTTGGTTTTACAAGATATGTCAGGTCGTATTCAAGCTTATGCTGAAAAAGTGGTACAAAAAGACATTAAAGCGCGTTGGGGCTTATTAGACGTTGGCGACATCATTGGTGTTAAAGGTGTTTTACATAAATCAGGTAAAGGCGATTTATACGTTAATATGGAAGAGTATTCATTATTAACCAAATCTCTACGTCCGTTACCAGAAAAATTCCATGGTTTGTCTGATGTTGAAACTAAGTACCGTCAGCGTTATGTTGATTTAATTATCAATCAAGATACTCGTAATACCTTTAAAATTCGTTCAAAAATTGTTGATGGTATTCGTAAGTTTTTAACTGAGCGTGATTTCATGGAAGTGGAAACACCTATGTTACAAACCATCCCAGGTGGCGCAACGGCAAAACCGTTTGAAACTTTCCATAACGCCTTAGATATTCAAATGTTTATGCGTATAGCGCCTGAGCTTTATTTGAAGCGCCTAGTCGTTGGTGGTTTTGAAAAAGTATTTGAAATTAACCGTAACTTCCGTAACGAAGGGCTATCAACACGTCATAACCCTGAATTTACTATGATCGAATTTTATCAAGCTTATGCTGATTACAAAGATTTAATGAACTTAACCGAAGATATGTTAAGAACATTAGCGGAAGATGTAATGGGCACTTCAGTTATTCGTAATACCGTGAAAAATTCAGATGGCGAAGTGGTTGAAGAAAAGTTCTATGACTTTGGGCAGCCGTTTGAGCGCTTATCTATGGTAGATGCGATTTTAAAACACTCAGAAGGTATTGACGAAAATATTTTACGCAACCCAGAAGAAAACTTTGAAGCACTTAAAGCGATTGCTAAACAAGTGGGTGTAAAAGAAACCGATGCTTCAAAAGTATGGGGTGCAGGTAAATATATTTGTGAAATTTTTGAAGAAGTTGCTGAGCACAAATTAGATCAACCAACGTTTATTACTGAATATCCTTGGGAAGTATCGCCGTTAGCACGTCGTAATGATGAAAATCCATTTATTACGGATCGTTTTGAGTTTTTCGTAGGTGGTCGTGAGTTAGCTAATGGTTTCTCGGAGCTTAATGATGCTGAAGATCAAGCTGCCCGTTTCCAAAATCAAGTTGCAGGTAAAGATGCTGGCGATGATGAAGCTATGCATTATGATGCGGATTATATTCAAGCGTTAGAATATGGCTTACCGCCAACCGCTGGTGAAGGTATTGGTATTGACCGTTTAGTGATGTTATTTACCGATTCACCAACGATGATAGATGTTATTTTATTCCCGCATATGAAGCCAATTACGGAATAACTTTCAAGCTCTAAGCTAAAAGCTAGAAGCGAAAAGCCACAAGCTCGAAGCTATAAGTCAAAAGCTAAAAGTTATAAAGGAAAATAAAAAAACCCGATGAAGATTCATCGGTTTTTTTATGCTTACTAAAAGCTAAAAGCTAAAAGCTAAAAAAGCTAAAAGCAAAATGCTTAGTGATTATGGCCACAGCCACCTTCACCATGTACATGACCATGCGCTAATTCATCAGCCGTTGCATCACGTACTTCTAAAATTTCAACATCAAATGATAAATCAATGCCCGCTAGTGGATGGTTGCCATCAACGGTAATGGTTTCGTCATTCATATCAACCACGATCACTGTTTGTTCACCATGGTCGGTTTCAGCGCGTAGTTGCGTACCAATTTCAATATCTTCAACGGCACCAAACATTTCTTTCGGTACGGCCTGAACAAAGCTATCGTTGCGATGGCCGTAAGCATCATCAGCAGGTACGTCAACTTCAAATTTATCACCGGCTTGATGACCTTTAAGTGCATCTTCTAAACCTGGAATTAAATAGCCAGTACCGTAAATAACGGAGAGTGGCGCGTGATCGTAAGAACTGTCAATTAATGTTCCTTCACTGTCAGATACGGCATAATGGATCACCGCTACTTTGTTTTCTGCTATTTTCATATGGCTCTCTTTGTTAAGGATAAATGGTTTTTAGTGTTTTTTGTTCAGACATATTGTCTCCGCTGGAACTAAACACTTGAATTTTTTAAGCATCTTTAATGCTGTAAGGTAATTGTGCAATCACTAATTTTGATTGCTCGTCACCTTTAATACGTAATAGGTATCAGAGCTCATGTCACTTGCAAGTACCGCTTGCACCGAAACTTGGCCATTATCGTCACAATAACTTGTGATGACATCACCGGCTTTTCGCCAATTTTCACCAAGTTGCATTTCAATAATACTACCGGCTTCAATACTGTTACTGGCATTACCGGTTAAATAATATAAAGCCCGTTTGTTTTTACCTAGGTATTGCATTCTAGCAACGGTTTCTTGGCCTAAGTAACAACCTTTAGTAAAACTAATACCGTGAATAGCTTGTAAGTTGAGCATTTGAGGTACGTACTGATCGACGGCAACTTCGCTCATGGCAGGAAAGCCTTCGGCAATTTCTAATAGTTGCCAAACCTTATTGGTATAAACCGGTAATCCTGAGCTTTCAATTAATTTATTTGCGTTAATGGTAGGAGCAATAAATAAATAGTGTTCCATTTGGCCGGCTAAATAAATAATTTTGAGCATCACCTTTGATACTATCGGGTTAAGGCTATCGGGTAATTGTACAAAATATTGTTGGAATGCTGCTGGTAACGTCTTTACCGGCAATAATATAAAACGATAAATGGCTTGCTTGCTCGTATCTACTTTAGCAAAAACGCCAAATTTTTTAAGCTCTGCTAAAGATGCGGCTAAGGTACTTTAGGTTGAAATAATAAATGACTGTTTTGGTAATTAAATAGTCGGAATACTGAAAACACTTTACCTTTGGCATTACAATGAGCGCCGGTTAGCAATTTAGCGTTATCAATACTATTCACGTCGCAAGTTACTTGCCCTTGTAAATACTTACTTTGTTCATCGCCGGTTAAAGAAATAGCACTGTAATTATCAAGTTCAATAGCAAAAGCTGAAGGTAATGATGATAGTGCGGGTAAATCAGTGTGAATTTTGCTCATAGTTAGACAGAATGACTATTTATTAATGTTGTTAATAGAATTGAGGGCAAATAAGAAAAACTCAAGCTTTTAGTGCGTTTTTCTTAGCTAAATTGCTACAATAATTGGTAGCGTTGTTTTATAAAATTTTTTAAAAGGTTGCTGATGTCGTTATTAAATAATAAAGCTAGATTAAGATGGGCTTGTCGTCGGGGTATGTTGGAATTAGATGTGCTGTTTTTACCTTTTGTTGATGAAGCTTATGATCAGCTCTCAGAAAGCCAAAAGTTAACCTTTGAACGTTTGTTAGAAGGTGATGACCCTGATTTGTTTGCTTGGTTTATGGGACATCAAGAATGCAAGGATGCCGAATTAAATGACATGGTCCAACTTATACTCAACCGAGTCAAAGTATAAACTCAGCTTAAATTCCTCAGCACATGCCCGTATTTGGTTATTCTGCCAAGGTTTAATGATAGTGTTTGTGCTGAGTTATAGTTTATCGCTTATTGTTAATATGGCGGTTTTTTATCTTGTTGTAGCCGTATTCTTGTTTGGTTTGCTAATTTTTATTCTGACCAAGTTAACATTAGAGGTAGGCACTCAAACAAGTCCTGAATATTTTACTCTCGATTTATCCGGTTATTGTCAATTTGGCCTTGATGATATTTGGCTACTAACCAAAGCGAGTAAATTGAGCTTTTTGGGGTTGTTATTTAACCTTAGAAAAATCGACCCGTTAACACAAAAGGTGCTTGAGCCTAAAATCCAGAAGCGACGTTTTATTTTTAAAGACAGTATGAGCAAACAAGACTATGCCCGTTTATGCCGAGTTATTTTAAAAAAAATAAAAACGAAAAACAAGCGCTTGATGTTAAGCAATAAGCGCTCATCGTAAAACTACATTTCTCTTAATGTGATATTACTGTTTCTTTCTGCTTTTAAGGTTTGTGGTGAAAGAATGGTGATTTCGGCTTTTTCTAATAAGTTAGGATAATCTAACGTGTAATGTAAGCCTCGGCTTTCTTTTTTTACGCTTTTTAAGGCGCTATGAATAATTAATTCGGCTACTTGCACTAAGTTTCTCAGTTCTAATAAATTATTACTAACTCGGAAATTTTGATAATATTCGTCAATTTCGCGTTGTAATAGTTCAACACGGTGTAATGCCGTTGTAAACGTTTTGTTGTTCTGACAATGCCAACATAATCCCACATAAATAAACGTAATTCGTGCCAGTTATGTTGAATAATAACTTCTTCGTCTGAATCTGTTACGCGGCTTTCATCCCATTTCGGTAGTTGAATATATTTCTGCTTAATATCAAGGGTTTTAGTGATATGCTCAGCGGCAGATTTGGCAAATACTAAACATTCCAATAATGAATTACTGGCAAGACGATTAGCACCATGTAAGCCAGTATATGATACTTCACCAATGGCATATAAATTAGCGATATCGGTTTGGCCATTTTTATCAATCATCACCCCGCCACAGGTATAATGGGCTGCGGGGACTATTGGTAATGGTTCTGTGGTCATATCAATACCCAAAGATTTTGTTTTTTCGTAAATCGTTGGGAAATGTTGCTTGATAAATTCTGGTGATTTATGGGTGATATCAAGGTACATACAATCAGCACCAAGACGTTTCATTTCATAATCTATTGCGCGTGCGACAATATCGCGCGGAGCTAATTCGGCTCTTTCGTCAAATTCTGGCATGAAGCGGCTACCGTCAGGTCGCCTTAATAAAGCGCCTTCACCACGTAACGCTTCAGTTAATAAAAAGGTTCTCGCTTGCGGATGAAATAAACAAGTAGGATGAAATTGGTTAAACTCCATATTAGCTACTCGGCAGCCCGCGCGCCAAGCCATGGCAATACCATCACCACTGGCAATATCTGGATTTGATGTATATTGATAAACTTTACTGGAACCACCAGTTGCTAGAATTATTTTTTTCGCGTGAATGTTTTCAACTTTTTCGGAATTACGATTCCAAATATAAGCGCCAATACAGCTTTTTTTGGCTTTATCGGTAATTAAGTCGATGGCGTTATAGCGTTCAAAAATTCGAATGCGTCGATGTTTTCTCACCCGTTCAACTAAGGTGGTTTGAATTGATTGACCTGTGGCATCAGCTGCATGAAGATCCGGCGGTGACTATGGCCACCTTCACGAGTTAAATGATAACGTGTTTCGCCATTATCGGCATTTTCTTGGTCAAAATTTACGCCTTGGTCAATTAACCACTCTAAGCAAGCTTTTGCGTTTTCTGCGGTAAAGCGGACACTATCTTCTTCACAGTCCTGCACCAGCAATTAAGGTGTCAGCTACATGTGAATCAATACTGTCGTTTTCATCAAACACGGCAGCAACACCACCTTGTGCGTAATAGGTTGAACCTTCACTCACCGGCCCTTTACTTAACACAACCACGTCGGCATGTTGTGCTAATTTTAAAGCTAAAGTTAAACCAGCTGCGCCACTGCCAATAATTAATACGTCGCAATTGTGTTGTTGTTTCATATCTTCGGTAAGTTCAGGTACTATAAGCAGATATTTTACCGTTTATTATTCAATACGAATAGTATTTAGCGCATTTGATAATAATTTTTATAAAAAATCAAATTTATTTAGAACTTTTTTTGACTACTGTAGTCTTACTTGTTGTGTTCGATATGAGCCGAGTGTCGAAAAGTGTTGTAGTTGTTTAGAGGATTAGGCTCAGATGAGCGAACAAAAGATCGATCAGGCCCTGGTTGAACGTGTACAGAAAGGAGATAAAAACGCATTTAATTTATTAGTAACTAAATACCAGCAACGTGTTGCGAACTTAGTTAGCCGATATATTAAAAACCATAGCGATGTATCAGATGTAGTGCAAGAGGCGTTTATTAAAGCTTATCGAGCATTACCTAATTTTCGTGGTGATAGTGCGTTTTATACCTGGTTATTTAGGATTGCGGTTAACTGCGCTAAAAATCATTTAGTGGCAAATAATCGTAAACCAAGTAGTTCAGATCTTGATGTTGAAGACGTAGAGAATTATGATGGTGGTGAAGCTTTAAGAGTCAATGCATCACCAGAAAAGCTGTTATTAACAGAAGAAATTAAAACCGTTATATTTAGAACCATTGAAAAGTTACCTGAAGATTTACGGACAGCGATAAACCTTCGAGAACTAGATGGCCTAAGTTATGAAGAAATAGCTGAAATAATGGATTGCCCTGTTGGGACAGTGCGTTCGCGAATATTTCGCGCACGAGATGCAATAGATAAACAAATTAAACCTTTATTACAACATTAATCGTTAATGTTAATAAGTAAAAAGGTTATTAATAAGGTACCTATATGACAGAAAGTAAGTTTGAGACAGTATCTTCATTGGTTGATAATTATCAATTGGATGATAAAGAGCTTATTGACGTAAGTAATGATGAGCAAATGTCTTATACTTGGAGCCGTTACCATTTAATTGGTGATGTACTTCGTGATGATGCCCCAAGCACTATCGATCTTGATATATCCTTAAATATTGCTTCCGCTATTGCGGCTGAGCCTACCGTGTTAGCACCACAGCGTAAAACGGTAACTCAACAAGTTAAAGCTACGGTAATTAAGTTAGCAAAACCTTTTTGGTCAAGTTGCTATCGCGGCTTCTGCGGCTACCTTAATGATTGTTGGTGTCCAACAGAATGTGGCGCAAACAGAGCAAATCATTCCTAACCAAGTTGTGCAAACTATGCCTGTGTTTGGTACCGCTGATCCGGTGAGTTTAAATGTCTCACAAAAGCCATCACAAGAAGCGAAACGTCAAGCATATATGGAACAACAGCGTCGTTTCCAAGCATTATTAGCTGATCATCAGCAGCAGTTAAAGTTAAAACAAATTACTGTTCAAGCTGAGCAATCTGAGACACAGGTAGAAAATAATACTCAATGAGATCCCTCTTTTTAATACCATTGCTGCTGAGCAGTTTTTTATCAGCAGCAGTGGAAAATGATCAAGCCTATACTTCGCTTGAAAAGCTATCCCAATCCCTTCGTACTTTAAATTTTACCACTTCCTTTGTTGTTGTTAAGAATAACAATGCGGAACCTTATCATTGGTCGCATGGCATCAATGAAGATAACGCGGAAGTTGAAGTGTTATCAATTTTAAATGGTCCTCATCGTGATGTGGTGCGCCGTAATAATATTGTCAGTTATTTGGAATCAGGTATTGAACCTTATTCAGTTAATAGTGCGTTTATTGCTAGTCCAATCCCTGAAATATTTTCAGGTAATACTGAAAAGCTAATAAAAAATTATGATTTGGTTTCTGCCGGTCGTAGTCGGATTTTAGGGCGAGTGGCTCAGTTTATTCGTATTATTCCTAAAGATCCTTTTCGTTATGGACACTGGGTTTGGTTAGATAAAGACTCTGGCTTGTTGTTAAAATTGGCAGTTATTAACGATAATGGTCAGGTATTAGAACAAATTCAATTTACTCATCTTGAGTTAGATGAAACCATTAATCCTTCATTGCAGCAAATCGAATTAACGGATTTACCAACGGTGATTGATTTACCTGATTTGGTACAAAAGCAAGATCATGCTTGGGGGCTATCGTGGTTGCCAGAAGGTTTTGTCGAAATTAACGCTAATACGCATAGGATCATGCATACCAAACAGCCGACTGAATTTAAAATGTTTAGCGACGGTTTAGTGGATTTTTCTGTTTATGTTAGTCCAAGTCAAGATGAAAACCGACCATCAGGTTTTGCTCAAGACGGAGCAACAATCGCTTTTAATGAAGTGATTAATGGCATTGAAGTGAGTGTTGTTGGTAAAATTCCAGCGAGTACGGCACAAAAAATTGCCAGTTCATTAATTTTTAAAGTTACACCGTAATCAGTCACAGGGTCTGTTGATTTTTGTTTATATTTTCAGCAACAGGCTATTTAAAGTGATAGTAAAGCAGAATGAACGTTGTTTGCTTATTCCAAATGCGTGAATGCCAAATGAGTGAAATTCTAATGCCGCTAGCGCACAAAATAGCCATTGCACTATGCACTGAGGGCTGAGGCTAAAATCGCTTTACTGGGCGTTAAAACTATTGGTTTAGATGACTAAACGAGATAATTTCGGCCTTGATTAACCGATTTTATCTCTCAGCTGAATTATTAAACTGAATTATTAAACAAAGATAAACAGACCCCATTGATAAACAGACCCCATTATGATTGAAGAAAATGCCACCGTTATTGCAATCGACAATGATAAAATTATTGTTGAAAGCCAAGTTAAGTCGACTTGTAGCTCATGTCAGCAAGTCGATAACTGTGGTAGTGGCCAAGTAGCAAAAGCTATCCCTCATCGTAAACTAACCGTTAAACTTGAAAACCATTTAAACCTAACTATTGGTGATCTGGTGGTTTTAGGTATTCCTGAACATCAATTATTAAAAAGTGCTTGGCAAGTCTATTTTATGCCGCTGCTCGGTTTACTCTTTTTGTGCCGGTTTAGGGCAATATATCAGCCATTATTTTGCACTTACCCATGAGTTATTAACGATAATTTTTGGTGTTTTAGGCGCTTTTAGCGGATTTAAATACGCTAAATATTTACAGAATCGGTTAACGGAACAAGAAAACTTAGCGCCGAAATTACTGAGAAAAACAAGTTGAAACAATTAATATTGTTGAAATACCCTCCTGATCCCAACTAAAGATAGCTTGCACGCCTTAAATTCGCTAAAATCTCGCCAACCTATTTTTTAGCCGTAAACTGTTAATTTTCTATCTATGAAACATATTCGAAATTTCTCTATTATTGCTCACATTGATCACGGTAAATCGACTTTGTCTGATCGTTTAATTCAACATTGTGGTGGTCTACAAGCGCGTGAAATGGCAGCGCAAGTGCTTGACTCAATGGACATTGAACGCGAACGTGGCATTACTATTAAAGCACAGAGTGTAACGTTAGATTATATTGCTAAAGATGGTGAAACTTATCAGCTTAACTTTATCGACACGCCAGGCCATGTTGATTTTTCTTATGAAGTATCACGTTCATTAGCGTCTTGTGAAGGGGCGTTATTAGTGGTTGATGCAGGACAAGGCGTTGAAGCGCAAACGGTTGCTAACTGTTATACGGCGATAGAAATGGATTTAGAAGTTATTCCTATTTTAAATAAAATAGATTTACCACAAGCTGATCCAGAAAGAGTTGCGGAAGAAATAGAAGACATTATTGGTATTGATGCCACTGACGCTGTGACTTGTTCAGCTAAAACCGGCTTAGGCATAGAAGATGTTTTGGAAACAATTGTTGCTAATATTCCACCTCCTGTTGGTGAAAGAGATGCTAATTTACAAGCATTGATTATCGACTCATGGTTTGATAATTATCAAGGGGTTGTGTCACTGGTTCGTGTAATGAACGGTGAAATTAAAAAAGGCGACAAAATGGTGGTGATGTCGACAGGACAAACTCACCTCATTGATAAAGTGGGTATTTTTACCCCGAAACAAAAAGATACCGGCATTTTACGAACGGGTGAAGTTGGTTTTGTTATTGCGGGTATTAAAGAAATTCATGGTGCGCCAGTTGGTGACACCATCACTATTTCGAAAAAAGAAGCGGCAGCGCCACTCCCTGGCTTTAAAAAAGTTCAACCGCAAGTGTATGCGGGTATTTTCCCTGTTAGTTCAGAAGAGTATGAGAACTTTCGTGATGCCCTTAATAAATTAAGCTTAAACGATGCCTCGTTACTTTTTGAACCAGAGAACTCTTCAGCTTTAGGCTTTGGTTTCCGTATTGGTTTCCTTGGCATGTTGCATATGGAAATAGTGCAAGAACGTTTAGAACGTGAATATAATCTTGATTTAATTACCACAGCACCAACGGTTAACTATGAAATTGCTTGTACCAATGGTGAAGTAATTTCAATTGATAACCCAAGTGATTTACCGCCAATTAATAATATTGACGAAATTCGTGAGCCAATTGTACAAGCGAATATTTTAGTACCGCAAGAGCATTTAGGTAATGTTATTACTTTTATGTATTGAAAAACGTGGTGTGCAAAAAGATATTATTTACCATGGTAAACAAGTTGCGGTTACTTATGAATTACCTATGGCTGAAGTGGTGATGGACTTCTTTGATAAATTAAAATCTACGAGTCGTGGTTATGCCTCTCTCGATTACCACTTTGTGCGATTTGAAGCGGCAGACATGGTTCGTGTTGACGTGATGATCAATGGTGATCGTGTTGATGCGTTAGCAATGATCACCCATCGTTCTCATTCTATCTCTCGTGGTCGAATGTTAGTTGAAAAACTAAAAGAGCTTATTCATCGTCAAATGTTTGATATTGCGATTCAAGCGGCAATTGGCAATAACGTTATTGCCCGTACAACCGTGAAACAACTTCGTAAAAACGTAACGGCAAAATGTTACGGTGGTGATATTTCTCGTAAGAAAAACTTCTCCAGAAACAAAAAGACGGTAAAAAGCGCATGAAACAAGTAGGTAATGTAGAAATACCTCAAGAAGCGTTTTTATCAGTGTTAAAACTAGACAAATAATTAGGACGAATACGGGAATAATATGGCTGTTTATTTTTCAATTTTTTTGGTGATCATTACGGTAGTTACGGGCATTGTTTGGTTAGCCGATAAGTTTTATTTAGCGCCACAACGGCAGCTAAAATTAGCAGAAGCTAAAGCGCAATGTGAGGGTGAATTGCCCGCTGATGCCGTTAATAAAATTGTTGAGCCATCAAACTTAGTTGATACCTCAGTACAAATATTTCCGGTGATTGCTTTTGTCCTCATTTTACGCTCATTTTTATGGGAACCGTTTCAAATACCATCTGGCTCAATGATGCCAACCTTACTTGATGGTGACTTTATTTTAGTGAATAAATTTAACTACGGTTTACGTGATCCAGTGGCTCGCCATAAGTTTTATGAAAATGGTTTGCCTGAGCGAGGCGATGTAGTGGTATTTAAATACCCATTAAATCCCCAAATTGACTACATTAAACGTGTTATCGGCTTACCGGGTGATCGCATTATTTATCGTGATAAATCGATCTATATTAAACCGGCTTGTCAAACAACAGATGAAACTTGTCCTAAACTTGAAAAAGTGATCACGGAATTTGTTAATAAAGGTGAATATAAATCGGGCGGTGATGATTTATATCGTTATACCTCGAAGATGCCAAATAAAAGTCATGACATTTTGATTGATTTGAGTATTCCAGCCCAGCAACAAGCAAAGAGTTTTTGTATGCATGCCGGTGATCGTTTATGTCAGCAATCAGGCACGGCCATTGATGAATATGTGGTACCAGCAGGGCATTATTTTGTGATGGGTGACAACCGTGATAACAGTTTAGATGGTCGTTTTTGGGGCTTCGTACCGGAAGAAAACTTAGTGGGTGAAGCGGTAGCTATTTGGATGAGTTTTGATTTTGAAAATACCGAACAAGACTTCTTACCAACTTGGATCCCAACCGGTGTTCGTTTTTCTCGTATAGGTGCTATTGATTGAATATCAAAACTAACCCAATAGCTTACAATAAACTTGTCAGTAAAATTGGCTATACTTTTAAAAATAAGAAGTTATTAATTCAGGCGGTTACTCATCGTAGTGCTAAAGGCGAGCATAACGAACGCCTTGAGTTTCTTGGTGATTCAATTTTAGGCTTTGTTATTGCGGAAGCGCTTTATGAAAAGTTTCCTAAACATTGTGAAGGTGATTTAACGCGCATGCGTTCGAGTTTGGTAAAAAGGCGTTACTTTAGCCAAACTTGCTACTGACTTTGGTTTAGGTGAATTTTTAGTCTTAGGCCCTGGCGAGTTAAAAAGTGGCGGTCATAAACGTGAGTCCATTTTAGAAGATGCCATTGAAGCCATTATTGGTGCGGTATATTTAGATTCGGATCTTGATACTTGTAAAGCGTTAATTTTGTCATGGTTTTCTGTGCATTTAGCGGTAATAAAGCCAGGTGTACATAAAGATCCTAAAACACGTTTACAAGAATACTTACAAGGCAAAAAAATTCCATTACCTGTTTATGAAGTGATTGATATTCAAGGTAAGTCACATAATCAAATGTTTACCGTAAGCTGTGACACTGAAGTACTGAATGAAACGGTACTAACAAAAGCAACCAGTCGACGTAAAGCTGAACAGGCCGCGGCACAACAAGTTTTGGATAAAATAGATAATGGCAAATAACGCATTACCAACTGAAAACCAACATTGTGGTTTGATCGCTATTGTCGGTCGACCGAATGTTGGTAAATCAACGCTTTTAAATGCCTTATTAGGGCAAAAAGTCAGTATTACCTCACGTAAACCACAAACCACTCGTCACCGTATTTTAGGTATTTTAACCGAAGAAAATAATCAAGCAGTACTTGTTGACACCCCTGGTTTACACAACGAAGAAAAACGCGCCATTAACCGTTTAATGAATCGTGCGGCCAGTAGCTCGATTGTTGAAGTTGAATTGGTGTTATTTTTGGTTGAAGGTACCCACTGGACGACGGATGACGAATTAGTACTAACAAAAATAAAGCAGTCAGGCGCACCTTGTATTTTAGTGGTTAATAAAACCGACAATGTCCAAGATAAAGAAGAGCTATTACCGCATTTACAAAAATTAGCTAGCCAATATGACTTTAAAGAAATTGTGCCAATTTCAGCTAAAAAAGGTGAAAATCTCGATAAAATACAAGCGATTTGTTTTGCGCATTTGCCGGAAAGTGAATTTTGGTTTCCGGAAGATTACATTACCGATCGTTCAAGTCGTTTTATGGCCTCAGAAATTATTCGTGAAAAATTAATGCGCTTTACCGGCGAAGAATTACCCTATTCAACCACGGTTGAAATAGAACAGTTTAAACAAGACGATAAAGGTATTTTACATATTAATGCCTTAGTTTTAGTTGAACGCAATAGCCAAAAACGTATGATTATTGGTAACAAAGGCGAAAAAATGAAAACAATCGGCCAAGAAGCAAGGCGCGATATGGAAGCCTTATTTGGCCAAAAAGTTTTTCTTGAAACCTGGGTGAAGGTAAAACAAGGCTGGGCGGATGATGAACGTGCCTTACGTTCTTTAGGTTATGGTGATGATTATTCATCATAATATAAGCTGTTTTCTACTATTCAACGGATAGAATAGTTTTTAACATCACTGACCAAAGCCATGTTAACCAATACTCAATCAGCTTTTTTATTACATTCTCGGCCATATAAAGAAAATCAGCTATTGCTCGACTTTATCACTGAACATGATGGTAAAGTCTCTGCTATTACCTTTTCTGGTAATAGTGTTAAATCTAGCAAAAAAGCACTATTACAACCTTTTTTACCCCTTAATATCAGTTATAAAGGTCCGCGTTCTCTTAAACATTTAACCTTAGTAGAAGCCGTCGGTAAGTCTTATGCTTTTCAAGGTAATTATTTGTACAGCGGCTTTTATTTAAATGAATTAATGGTGCGTTTGTTAGGGAGCTTATTCCATGCCCAGCCCTGTATCAGCAGTATCAGCAAAGCTTGCTGGCTTTAAATGAACAGCATACCATCGAAATTGTTTTAAGAAATTTTGAAATGGTATTGTTAGAAGAGTTAGGCCAAACTATCGACTTTGACGAGCTTTATATGAGCGCAGCATCGCATTTTTATTATATTGCTGAGCATGGTTTTATTCCCGCTATCAACAAATTGCCACAACCTTGTTATGATAAACATCACTTGTTGGCAATTGCTGAGCAAAATTTTGCTGATGACAAAACCTTATACAGCTTTAAGTTATTAATGCGGCAAATAATGGCACCTTTATTAGGTAATAAACCATTAAATTCTCGCAAGCTATTTACTAAAAAATAAACGAAGAGACAAAACTAAATGAAAGATATTCTGCTGGGTGTGAATGTTGACCATATTGCTACACTAAGACAAGCGCGTGGTACCAATTACCCTGATCCTGTTCATGCTGCTGCAGTTGCCGAACATGCTGGTGCTGATGGTATTACCGTACATTTAAGAGAAGACCGCCGCCATATTCAAGACCGAGATATTTATGTGTTAAAAGAAACGTTAAAAACACGCATGAACTTTGAAATGGCAGTAACCGATGAAATGGTGGCTATAGCTTGTGAAGTAAAGCCGGCTTTTTGCTGTTTAGTTCCTGAAAAACGTGAAGAGCTAACAACGGAAGGTGGTTTAGATGTTATTGGTAATTTAGCCCGTATCAGTGATGCTGTTGCTAAATTGGCTGCACAAGGGGTTGAAACTAGTTTATTTATTGATGCTGATAAAGCACAAATTGATGCGGCAGTTAGTTCAAAAGCAACCTACATTGAAATTCACACTGGTCATTATGCCGATGCTGTAAATGAACACGAGCAACAACAAGAGTTAGCGCGTATTACCGAAGGGGTAAAATATGCTAGCAGCCAAGGCTTAAAAGTCAATGCTGGCCATGGCTTACATTATTTTAATGTTAAACCTATTGCCGCCATTGAAGAAATAATTGAATTGAATATTGGTCACGCCATTATTGCTCGTGCCGCCATTGATGGTATGGAAAAAGCCGTACGTGATATGAAACGATTAATGTTAGAAGCTAGAGCTTAATGTCTGTTCTTGGTATTGGCACAGATATTGTTGATATTACCCGTTTAGAAAAAATGAGTGATGTGGTGCGAGCTAAATTAGCTCGCCGTGTGCTTACAGATATTGAGTATGAACATTATAGTAATCTCAAGTTTCCTATCCCTTATTTAGCTAAGCGTTGGGCCGGTAAAGAAGCGGCAGCGAAAGCACTAGGTACAGGTATTGCTGAAGGTGTATCTTTCAGCATTTTTCTATTACATCGCTTGATAGTGGCCAACCTATATTAAATTTAAGTGACAGGGCACTTGAGCGAGCACAGCTAATGAATGCCAGCAGCTGGCATATAAGTTTGTCAGATGAAGTTCAGTATGCCGTTGCTTTTGTTGTGCTTTCTCGTTAAATTTCTTTATTTTTTGTTGTAATATATTGAAAATATTAATTTATTTTAAATAGCCAAGATTCTTTTTAATTTACTGTAATTTCAATTATCCACTATACTTTCTATAGACCCGTAAAGCCGTTTAAAGGATGTTGTATGAGCATGGAACTTGAGAGAAACCAATTACTCGAAAGACGAAAGGAGCCACCAGAGCAATCCGTTTTGTGGAAAAAACTGACCTTGGCGCAAAAAAATTTTCAGCGAGTAGTTTAGGAAAGTTCGGTTACGAACTTGCGTTTTTACGCAACGAAAATGGGCATAATATTGCGGTATTAACGTGATAATTTGATCGTTGTTGTCACCGAAGATGGAGATATCAACTCCTCTCCAGATATTAAAATTCGAAAAGGTTAAATAGATGATAGGTTTAACTTAAGTATCTAGGTGCTTTGACAATTAATCGTTCGATGTGTTCAGCAAACTCAAAAAACTCTGGTTCTAAGCAGGTTAAACTGGCATCTTGTTTTAATTGTGTTTCTATTTGGTGAATAATTTTACTTAAATTTGGTACGCCACAATAACAGCAAGCCCCGTTTAATTTATGGATCAAGGTTTTCACTTGTTCAGTATCCTGACATGAAATGGCATCTTCAATACTGAGTTTGGTTTCTGGTAAGGTTTTAATTAAGCCGGCTAACATGTCACGGGCCAGATCTTCTTTATTACCCGCGCGTTTTATCGCTAAAGGCCAATCAATATCCTGATTACTAGCATCTTTGGTTACCGTTTTTGTTGCTAATAATGGTGTATTCAACAGCTCAGGCACTACTTCAGAAGTAAACAGGTTGGTATCAAAATACTCATAAATAGTGTGTTTTAGCATGGCTTCATCAATAGGTTTAGTCATGTAAGAATCAAAACCTTGTTGCAAGAGTTTTTCTTTTTCACCGGCTAAGGCATGAGCCGTTACTGCAATAATAGGTGTGCTTTCGTTAAAGGTTTCAGTTCTTATTTTACTTAATGCTGTTGCGCCATCCATCACCGGCATTTGAATATCCATAAAGATTAACGCAAACTTTTCATTTTCTGCCATACGTAAAGCGTGCTCACCATTAACCGCGGTGGCAACGTCAGTTACCTGTTCTAATAAAAGGGCTTTAATTAATTTTAAGTTAGCATCATTATCATCAACAGCAAGTACTTTTATCGGTAGTTTTTGACGGTGTTGGGGCTTGTTATTTTGCTCGGCAACACTGGCATGTGGCATCAACTCTTTAAATAATCTTGATGGAATAATGGGTTTACTTAAACAGCTTTTAGCACCAGCGGACAATAATGCTTCTTGTAAGCTTGGCGAATTACTATTGATGGCAAAATGAATATTATTTATTTTCGGCGCTAGTGTGGTTAATAATTCTTTTAAATCGTTAGGGCGGTAGGGCTAATATTGTAGCCGATCAGCGCGTGTTGATAATGTTTTTCATTAATGAGTATATTGGTTAATTCCTCAATACTGGTACATGGTGTCACCTTCATGCCCCAAGTTTCTAATAACCGACTGGTTGCCATACGACTATGATCTTGTGGTTCAAAATATAAAATAGGCTGTTGATGTAATGGCGAAGTATCAATTGAGGTTTTAATTTGTACCGGATTGATTTCACATTGGCAGGTGAACCAGAATGAAGAACCTTGATTTTCATCGCTATGAAAACCAATATCACCTTGCATTTCTTCAGCTAAACGCTGTGATATAACCAGCCCTAAACCGGTACCGCCATAAAGTCGCGTGACACTTTTATCCGCTTGGCTAAATGCTTCAAATAGTGATGCCTGCTGTTTTTTGCTCATGCCAATACCGGTATCGGTAATGGTGAACTTTAATAAGGCTTGCTTACCGTCATTTTGATCACAGTCAATATCGATAGTGACAAAACCTGTTTGGGTAAACTTAATCGCATTGTTGGCAAGGTTTAATAATATTTGTTTAATTCTCATGGCATCACCAATAACACCATCAGGAATATTGCTAGCAACTCGGTATGAAAATTCAATATTCTTTTTATGGGCACTTGGCGCTAATAAGGTAATAGTTTCTTCAATAGCATCTCGAAAAATAAACGGAATTTTTTCTATGATCATTTTACCAGCATCAAGTTTTGAGAAGTCGAGAATATCGTTGATGATGGCGAGTAAATTATTAGCAGAGCGTTCAATGGTTTCTAAATAATCACGCTGTGTATCGGTTAATGGCGTTTTTAGCACTTGTCGCGTAAAACCAAGGACACCATTTAACGGAGTTCTTAATTCATGACTCATATTCGCTAAAAATTCTGACTTAACTCGGTTAGCATCTTGCGCTTTTCTTTTGGCTAAGTCTAATTCAACGTTTTGTATTTCAAATTGCTCTAAACTTTCACGTAAGTCTAAAGTTGCTTGGTCAATACTGCGCTGCATTTCATCATGATAATCTCCTAATGATTGCGCCATCGCATTAATACCATTTTTAAGAAAATTGAGTTCGCCAATTAATTGGCCACTAACTCGGCTTTCTAATTTACCTTCTCGAATTCTATCAACCGCTTGTACCATTGAGGTTACTGGTCGAGTTACATTTTTTTTATTAGCTTAAAAGTAAAAAAACCGCTGACAAAAGAGCCAACCAAAACAATAAAAAAGCCGTAAGTAGCTCTGTTTGTTGATCAAACTTAACGTGCTACGGTCAATTTGTAAGGTGATATAACCTAGGTTTTCAATATGGTCATTACTATCATTAAGGCGAGGATATTCATTGATGATCGGTGTTCTAAAAATTACGTAATCATCAATGCTTTCTCGACTTGTATTACTAGGAATGTTGGTTTGATTATTTAACCGTAAAAGGTTGGTATCGCCGTGATAGGCACTCGTAACAAAGACTTGGTGATTCAGAGTAAAACCGTAATACTTTTTATGATGGTTGAATGGCTACGGTGGGCAAAACCTATTAGTTCACGGAGCTTTTCGCGATTTTTATGCTGTAAATGTTCAGAGCTGGTGATCGCTAAAGGTTCAATTATACTTGTAGCTCTTAAGGCTAAAAAGTCATCGAGTTCAACATAACGTTGGTAGGAAAAAATAGCTGGCAATACTGATCCCTATGACAGTTGTTGGCACAATAGTCAGTAGTACAACCCATTCTTTTAAGCTTATTTTCTGCATCTATCGAGGAAAAATTAGTGTAAAATCTGCTACCTAAATCATATCATGTCATATAGCGATGTAAATTTATAGCGATATAACATGCTATTACGTAATAGTTACGTATTGTGCCCGCAGAAAGAGATTTTCATTCATTATGGTGACATTTTACAAACCACCCAAAAAACAAAGTTTACTGAATAAAACATTAGCGCTAAATGTTAGTCGTTTAGATCATAATGGCTGCGGTGGGGCGCAATATCAAAAGCAATCCGTGTTTATTGAACAAGCGTTACCCGGTGAAAAGGTCAGTGTTAAAGTTATTGAACAAAGCAGTAAATACATTAAAGCGAAATTATTGGCGATCACATCAAAAAGTGAAGATAGGGTGCAAGTGCCATGTCGATATTTTAGTCAATGTGGCGGCTGTAATTTACAACATCTGGACTACCCTGCGCAGTTAAGTTTTAAACAGCAAAAAGTCAGTCAGTTATTAAGCCGAGCGAATATAGATATTTCGGCGTTACCTTGGCAAACAAATCTTACTTCCGATTTTTACCATTACCGGCGAAAAGCACGTATTGGTGTGCAATATAATAAACACGGTGAAGCCATTGTTGGCTTTCGTCAAAACAGTAGTAATAATTTGATTAATATTCAGCATTGTCAGGTGCTGAATGAAAATATTGCCGATATTTTTGTGCCGTTAAAAAAGGTGCTCGATACGTTAACCGGTCATAAATCGGTTGGTCATATTGAAGTGATTTCGGCAGATCGGGTGTGTAGTGGTTCGTCAATTGATCAAACTACCCGCTGAAGATAAAGCGTTATGGTTAGCTGCCGCACAAGAGCATCAATGGCAGGTGATTATTGATGATGGTAAAACGTTACAGCCTTTATCTAATGAGGATGCTTCATTAGCGTTAACCTATTCGTTACTTGATGATAGTGAGATCCGATTTTCACCGAATGATTTTATTCAAGTAAATCACAAAATTAACCAGTTAATGGTACAACAAGCCATTAACTGGCTGGAATTAACCAACACGGATCAAGTGCTCGATCTTTTTTGTGGCTTAGGCAACTTTAGTTTGCCAATAGCTAAAGAGGTCAGCTCCGTAACCGGTGTTGAGGGCGTTACTGCCATGGTTGATAAAGCCGGCGAAAATGCTAGTTTAAATAAGCTTAATAATTGCCATTTTTATCATGCTGATCTTAATAGTGATTGGCAGGATGCACCTTGGTTAGCCACACAATATAATAAAATTGTACTCGATCCTGCTCGTGCTGGTGCCGAACAAGCGGTTGAACAAATTAGCCAATTTAAGGCCGAAAAAGTCCTTTATATTAGTTGTGATCCCAGTAGTTTAGCCAGAGATACTGTTTTGATGATAAAACAAGGTTATAAAATTGAAAAAATTGCCTTAATGGACATGTTTTCTCAAACAAAGCACATTGAAACTATGGTATTGTTTATTCCAAGTAAATGATTACACAGCTGTTAATTTTAAGGTGATACAGTTATGGTATCTGTTCGTAAATCACATCTTATGTCTGAAACTAGCTTTGATGAATGGCTATCAAGGCTCTCGCTAACAGCCAATAAAAAATCGGCACTTGAAGCGTTATGGCTACAAGTAAAGGGTAAATTAATTAATCACTTAGAATGTGAAACCAAATCATTAGAAATGGTAGAAATTCTTGCTGAGTTAAATTTAGATGCTGACTCTTTATGCGCTGCTTTTTTAGTGCCTCTTTGCGAATATAAATTAATGTCGTTGGAAGAGGTCAAAGCGAATTATGGCAAAGCTATTTATATGCTTTGTAACGGCGTTGCTCAAATGGAAGCCATTAAAACCTTACAGCAGTCACAAACCAGTCAAATAGGTAATAATCAAATCGACAACATTCGTCGTATGTTATTAGCGATGGTGGATGATGTTCGTGCTGTGGTTATTAAGCTGGCTGAGCGTTTGTGTTATTTGCGCATTGTGAAAAACGCCGATGAAGAAACACGTGTTATTGCGGCCAAAGAAACTGAAAATATTTATGCACCGTTACTAACCGCTTAGGTATAGGGCAATTGAAATGGGAATTAGAAGATATCTCGTTTCGTTACTTACACCCTGACGTGTATATGAAAATTGCCAGTTGGTTAGATGGCAAGCGTTTAGATCGCGAAAAATACATGCTGGATTTTGTTAATCACCTACAAGCTCAGCTTGAAAAAATGCATGTAAAAGGCACGGTTTATGGCCGACCAAAACACATTTTTAGTATTTGGAAAAAATGCAAAAAAATCCCTCGACTTCGAACAATTGTTTGATGTACGAGCGGTACGCATTATTGTTGAAGAACTCAAGATTGTTATGGTGCATTAGGAGCGGTGCATACTACCTGGAAGCATCTACCCAATGAATTTGATGATTATGTTGCAACACCAAAACCGAATGGATACCAATCAATTCATACGGTTGTTTTAGGACCGGAAGGCAAAGCCGTTGAAGTACAAATTCGTACCAAACAAATGGATGAAGATGCCGAGCTCGGTGTTGCTGCCCATTGGAAATATAAAGAAGGCTCGGCGCATGGTAAAACGTCAGGTTTTGATGAAAAAATTAATTGGCTAAGAAAATTCTACAATGGCAAGATGATGTGGCTGAAAGTGATACCATGCTGGATGAGCTGCGTAGCCAAGTATTTGAAGATAGAATTTATGCTTTTACTCCAAACGGTGATGTCATTGATTTACCGGGTTGGTGCCACGCCATTAGATTTTGCTTATTATATTCATTCTAACGTAGGGCATTGTTGTATTGGTGCGAAAATAAGTGGTCGAATTGTACCGTTCACCTACCAATTACAAACCGGTGACCAAGTTGAAATTTTAACCAGTAAAACACCGAACCCGAGTAGAGATTGGTTAAATCCTAATTTAAATTACATTCATACGAGTCGAGCGCGTGCGAAAGTTCAGCACTTTTTTAAATTGCTCGACCGTGACAAACATTTAAGCCAAGGCAAAGAGTTACTTGATGCCGAGTTACAAAAACAGCATTTGAGTTCGATTAATTTATCAACAGTGGCTAAGCATTACAACTTAACCACAGTTGATGATCTTTATGTTGCGATCGGCTCTAGTCATATAAAGTTATTAAATGTTATTCACTTTATTGAGCAAAAAGAAAAGGCTGATTTACCTGAGCCAGAGCTTGATATTAACAGTATTGTTAAACGGCCGAGCGAGCAAAAAAATGTTGATGCAAACGGCATTACGGTTTCAGGCGTTGGTAATTTATTAACGCATATGGCCAAATGTTGTCAGCCTGTGCCGGGTGATGACATTTTAGGGTTTATTACTCAAGGCCGAGGTATTTCAGTACATCGCCAAGATTGTGAGCAATTAAATCATTTATTATCGCAACAGCCTGAACGACAAGTTGAGGTGCAATGGGGTGATAAGCAAACCCAGAAATACCAAGTTAGCTTAAAAATTATAGCGAATGATCGCCAAGGTTTATTGCGTGATGTTTCCACCATTATTTCCAACGATAGGATCAGTATTTTAGGTATGGAAAGTAATTCAGATGTGATGAAAAACAGCATGTCGATGGTAATAAAATTAGAAGTATCTAACGGTGATATGTTAACGCGTTTGATCAATAAAGTGAGTCAAATTGATGATGTTGTTGACGTTCATCGGGTATAAAAGAGTAAATAATTTATGTTAACAGCAGTACCTTCCATTGATAAATTACGTTGGATCATGGCGCAATTACGTGATCCTGATGCCGGTTGTCCATGGGATTTAAAACAAAAACTTCGCTTCAATTGTGCCTTACACGCTAGAAGAAGCTTACGAAGTTGCTGATGCCATCGAGCAGGCAGATTTTAATGAATTAGAAAAAGAGCTGGGCGATTTATTATTTCAGGTCATTTTTTATAGTCAGCTAGCAGAAGAAGAAAAACTGTTTGACTTTGATGCCGTTGTTGCTGCTATTTGTGAAAAATTAATTCGTCGTCATCCCCATGTGTTTGCCGATTCAAAATTAACCACTGACGAAGAAATTAAAGCAAATTGGGAAAATGAAAAAGCGAAAGAGCGACAAGATAAAAAACGCAGAGCAAGAATTAAGTGTACTGGCCGATATTCCTAAAAATTTACCGGCATTGTCGCAAGCCGCTAAAATTCAAAAACGCTGTTCTCATGTTGGTTTTGACTGGCATAACAAAGAAGATGTGTTAGCAAAAATTAAAGAAGAAGTGTTAGAAGTGGAAGAAGTACTTCATGAACAACCGCAAGCGTTAGCAGAAGAACTAGGAGATTTATTGTTTGCAGTAGTGAATTTATGTCGTCATGAAAAACAAGACCCTGAAGCTTTATTGAGAGCGGCGAATAAAAAATTCACTAAACGTTTTCAAGGGGTCGAAGCACAAGTAAAATCTTCAGGAAAACCCTTTCAAGACCATGACTTACCTTCGTTAGAAGCATATTGGCAACAAGTGAAACTAGATGAAAAAGCGAATACTAGGTATCGAGAAGTCGCAAAAGTGATTTCATTACCCGCCAACCAAGATGTCACCATCGCGTTAACTGATCCTAAAAGCCCAACAAATGTTGGTGCGGTTATGCGGGCGGCAGGATGTTATCAAGCCAACAAAGTACTTTATAGCGGTATACGTTATGCGAAAGCGGCAAAGTTTCAAACGGATACAAAAGATGTCAGCAATAAAATTCCGCTTGAGTATGTAGATGACTTTTTAGTAAATAAGCCTGATGATGTAAAAGTGATTTGTGTTGATTTAGTGGAAGGAGCAACCCCGCTACCAGAATTTATTCATCCTGAAAAAGCCATGTATATTTTTGGTCCAGAAGACGGCACTATTAGCCAAGCGGTAGTCGATAGTGCCGACAGTGTTGTCTATGTACCAACCATTGGCTGTATGAATTTAGCGGCGAGCGTTAATGTGCTGCTTTATGATCGTTTAGCCAAATCAAACTTAACCCACTTTTCGGATCAGTTAATTAAACAAAGCCGAGATACCAACAATACGGTTAAGGTTAAATGAGCAGCGTTTAGCTTAAATGAACTTTTGGGCTATGCTTAAAAAAGAATGATAGCCTAGGTATTGATAATGCAGATATTTTTATTGAAAATGACGGGAATATTTTTTGTTGGTTTAGCTGGCTTAGGCGTTGTTTTACCTTTATTACCTACAACCCCTTTTATTAGTAGCAACCGCTTGTTTTGCTAAATCATCACCACGTTTTCATCAAAAATTATTAGATAACAAAGTTTTTGGTCCGCTAATAACAAATTGGTGTGAAACTCGAAGCATTCCTAAAAAGCGAAAGTGATCGCTTTTATTGTCGATTATTTTAACGATGATTTATTCGAGTTATTTTATAGAAAATACCTACGTAAAAATCAGCTTTATTTTATTTATGATGTTCCTGATAATTTTATTGCTCGTTTACCTTTATCAGAGTTAAAGCTGAACAGTCAACATAACGCTAAATAAAGGTAAACATCGCTATTTGCTTGGTTTATTTACGACGAATTAAACGACCCAAACCTAAAGACAATAAGGCAAACCAAGAAGTGAACCGCCACTGTCATCATCAGTGCCGTAAGGGTTTTTCCAACGATCTGGGTTTTTTGGATAATAATCGTCAACATCTAAAACACCGTCGCCATCATCATCATCATCGGCATTGTCGCCAATACCATCTAAGTCAGTATCAAGGTATTCCGAAGCGTCTTCTGGGTATTTATCTTTACCGTCACAATAACCGTCACCATCAGTATCTACTTGCTCTGATGCATCAACCGGACAAGCATCGGCATTATCACCTACCCCATCTTTATCAAGATCGCGCCATTCCTCAGGATCATTAGGGAATTCGTCAGCATTATCACCCACACCGTCGTTATCTGAATCTGCTGTTTCGAATCGTCAAATGGGAATGCATCTTCAGTATCTTCAACCCCATCGTTGTCATCATCTAAATCGGCATTATCACCTGTGCCATCTTCATCAAAATCGGTTTGTTCCGAACTATCATCAGGGAATTTATCGGTATTGTCAGGAGAGCTATCACCATCAGAATCAGCTGATTCGGTAGGATCAAATGGGTATAAGTCATCAACATCTAAAACACCATCACCATCATCATCATCATCAATGGTGTTTACTTCTCCATCAGCATCAGAGTCTAATAATTCATTGAGCGGTAAAGTTAAACCACTTACGGTATCAACAGTAGCATCTGTGATTGTAATTGAATTGACGGTAATAAAGTTATCAGTAGTAATGGCTAATTTATCTGAGTCATCACTTGGTGTTAAAGTGTAATCACTACAGGTTTTATCGGTGGCAACAACAAAGGGTAATTCTTGACGATTATTATAGAAACATTTATTAATCTCAGCCATTGCTTCTAAATTTTCGTAACCTTCAATTACTTGGCCAAAAACGGTAAAACCACCGCTGTTTTGTACAATATCTAAACTTGAACTGTTGTCATTTAAGTTAAAAAACCATTGGCGGGTTGCGCTGTTCGGGCTTGACGTTTTCGCCATGGCAATAGTGCCAGCCACGTTTGAATAAATAGGCTCGTTGCGAATAGGTGCATTGCTTGGCTTAAATTTAAATAAGTCAGTAGGATCAAAATAATAACTACCGCCTTGAATGATAAAGTTATCACCTGCAGATGTTTTAGCATCACGATGAAAAATCGTATTATCATAACTGCCATCAGCGACATAACTTAAAAAGTTAGCGACGGTAGTTGGCGTTGTTTCATCATACAAGCTGACTTTTACTTTACCATGCGAAGTATCAAACTCTACCACTGTCGCATTGGCAGACATCGGGGCAATTAACGTTGACAGAATAGCCGTTGATAATAAGCTGGCGGCTTTTAATTTAGGAAATGGTGTTTTCAATTGAACCTCTTGTCGTTTTTATCTTTCTATTTTTTCATTATCTATAGTCAATATAGATAGCTTGGCATTGTACTTTAGACTTAAGCTAGGCAGACATCATAGAAACAATAAGCTTAAAACACGACTGTTTTTACAATTAATTACATTTTGCCAGCGAATTTCTGCCGCGTTTATTTATGAGCCGTTTAGTGCCTTGCCAACAATGTTAGCTAAATGGGGCGGTAACGTTAAGCTTTAATGCTATCTCGTGGCCTTTATCAGACATTTTATTCCATGTTTTTTGGACAATGGAAATAATTTTACTTTCTGAATATTTAGCGGCAAATTCATCAAAATAGAACATTAAAAATACCAAACAAGCAACATCTTCAAGGGTTTGGCTATTTTCATTACTTTTTAATTTTGTTTTTTTCACAATGTCGGCAGTGATTTGGCCTTCATCTTCACTATAGCCATTTTCTAACATTAGACTTTTTGGCAAGTTCAGCATGAAATTTTTCCTAACTCTTTACGCCAAGTAAAGTAGCCTGATTTTCCTTCTGGAAATTCTGCGCGTTTTAAGTGCCAGCGCTTAATATGTTGTGCGCACCGCAATTTGTAAATATTCATTGGCGTCAGGCCAGTATTTATTTAAACAAGCAGACATGCGCTCGCCGTAAAGTAATTCTTTCGGGGTTGCTGTGCCATTGACGTCGGTAACGTTGGGATCTTGACGATTAATATTATCGATAGCAGCTAAAGTGTCGCTTAGGCGTTGATTGGTCATAATATTACCTTGAAGAAAAAAAGTTGCACTATAGTAACTCGAACCGGAATATTTTCAATCTAGTTTTCTATATTGTCAGCGCGCATGAAAATATTCTAATTAATCGGTAATTCTCTGTTTTCAGATATTGTTACTAAACGCGGCTTTCGGTATAATGTTTTCCCGTCTTGCTAAGCTGTTTTATTACTGTTTTGTATTAAATAGATTTAGCCAATTTTTCTTATTTCCATACTTCTGGGTTTTACATGACTACAAGATATATATTTGTCACAGGCGGGGTTGTTTCATCCCTCGGTAAAGGTATCGCCGCTGCTTCATTAGCTGCAATTCTTGAAGCGCGTGGTTTAAAAGTTACCATGCTGAAGCTTGACCCGTATATTAATGTTGACCCGGGCACCATGAGCCCTATTCAGCACGGTGAAGTGTTTGTTACTGAAGATGGTGCCGAAACTGATTTAGATTTAGGTCATTACGAACGCTTTATTCGTACCAAAATGACGAAGCGCAATAACTTTACCACAGGTAGAATTTACCAAGATATTCTTGCGCGTGAGCGTAAAGGTGAATTTTTAGGGGCAACAATTCAAGTTATTCCACATATTACCAACGACATAAAACGCCGTGTGATTGAAGGTGCGGAAGGTTATGACGTAGCTATGGTTGAAATCGGTGGTACGGTTGGTGATATTGAATCACAACCATTTTTTAGAAGCTATCCGTCAATTAGGCACTGAACTTGGCCGTGAACGCGCTATGTTTATGCATTTAACGTTAGTGCCTTATTTAGCTCCATCAGGTGAAATTAAAACTAAGCCGACTCAACATTCCGTTAAAGAGTTACGCTCTATTGGTATTTTCCTGATATCTTAGTGTGTCGTAGTGAAGGTTCTATTCCTGCAACTGAACGCGCAAAAATTGCATTGTTCTGTAATGTTGAAGAAAAAGCCGTTGTGTCAATGCGTGATGTTGACAGCATTTATAAAATTCCAGCGTTATTAAAATCGCAAGGTACTGACGAAATAGTCACTAAGCGTTTTGGTTTAGATTTACCTGAAGCAGATTTAGCAGAATGGGAACAAGTATTGTTCAAAGAAGCTAACCCTAAAGGTGAAGTCACTATTGGTATGGTAGGTAAATATATTGAATTACCTGATGCATATAAATCAGTGAACGAAGCTCTTAAACATGCAGGTATTCAAAACCAAGTAACAGTTAATATTAAGTATATTGACTCGCAAGATGTTGAGAGTAAAGGTATTGAAGTGTTACAAAACATCGATGCGATTCTTGTGCCTGGTGGTTTTGGTGAGCGTGGTGTTGAAGGTAAAATTATTGCCGCTCAATATGCACGTGAAAATAAAATTCCTTATTTAGGGATTTGTTTAGGGATGCAAGTGGCCTTAATCGAGTTTGCCCGTAATGTTGCTGGTATGGCTGATGCCCACAGTACCGAATTTAACCCTGAAAGTGAGCATCCAGTAATTGGTTTGATCAACGAATGGTTAGATGAAGAAGGCAAAGTTGAATACCGTAATGAACACTCAGATTTGGGTGGTACTATGCGTTTAGGTTCACAGCTTTGTCATTTAATGCCAAACACAAAAACGTGTGAAATATACGGTAGCGAAACTATTTATGAACGTCACCGTCACCGTTATGAAGTAAATAATAATTTTAGAGATGAATTATCTGCAGCCGGATTAGTATTTTCTGGTTTATCTTCAGATAAAAAACTGGTTGAAGTCATTGAAATACCAGATCATCCTTGGTTTATTGCGGGTCAATTCCATCCTGAATTTAATTCGACACCACGTGATGGACACCCATTATTCCAAGGTTTTGTCGCTGCGGCATTAACCCACAGTAAACAAAACTAACGCCATTAAACACGTAAAACCGTAGCCTAGCTGCGGTTTTTCGTTAAAGGAAATTAAGTTTTTTAAACCCGCTCATGGAACAGAGCAAAAACCTTTTTAGCTAGTTGAAAAGGTAGTAAATAAAATGAATTATTCATTATCGTCAATAAAAGTTTAATGAGCTTATGTTGTAATAAACATAAAATCAGATTGATACATACAGAGGAAAAAAATGTCAAATATTAGTAAAATTATTGCTCGTGAAATTATGGATTCTCGCGGTAACCCAACAGTTGAAGCCGACGTATATTTAGAGTCTGGCGCTTGGGGCCGTGCAGCTGCTCCTTCTGGCGCATCAACTGGTTCGCGTGAAGCATTAGAATTACGTGATGGTGATAAAGCTCGTTATTTAGGTAAAGGTGTTTTAAAAGCAGTTGCTGCAGTAAACGACAGCATTGCTCCAGCATTAGTTGGTCAAAGCGCATTAGAGCAAGCTAAAGTTGACCAAATCATGATCGACTTAGACGGTACTGAAAACAAAGAAAAATTTGGTGCTAATGCAATTTTAGCGGTTTCTTTAGCAGTAGCAAAAGCGGCAGCAAATGCTAAAGGTGTACAATTATTTGAACACATCGCAGACTTAAACGGCACTCCTGGTGTTTATTCTTTACCATTACCAATGATGAACATCATCAACGGTGGTGAGCATGCTGATAACAACGTTGATATCCAAGAATTTATGGTTCAACCTGTTGGCGCTGACAGTTTCAAAGAAGCATTACGTATGGGTGCTGAAATCTTCCACGCACTTAAGAAAGTATTATCAGCTAAAGGCTTAAACACAGCAGTTGGTGATGAAGGTGGTTTTGCTCCTGATTTAGCATCAAATGCTGACGCATTAGCAGTAATTAAAGAAGCGGTTTCTGCTGCTGGTTACGAATTAGGTAAAGACGTTACTTTAGCGATGGACTGTGCTGCTTCTGAGTTCTACAACAAAGAAACTGGCATTTATGACCTTAAAGGTGAAGGTAAGCAATTTACAGCTAACGAATTCTCTGACTTCTTAGCAAGCCTTTGTGAAGAATACCCAATCGTTTCAATTGAAGACGGTTTAGACGAGTCAGATTGGGACGGTTTTGCTACCAAACTAAAATCCTTGGTGACAAATCCAAATCGTTGGTGATGACTTATTCGTAACTAACACTAAGATTTTAGCACGTGGTATTGAGCAAGGTATTGGTAACTCTATCTTAATCAAGTTTAACCAAATTGGTTCGTTAACTGAAACGTTAGCAGCAATTAAAATGGCTAAAGATGCTGGTTTTACTGCTGTTATCTCTCATCGCTCAGGTGATACTGAAGATGCAACTATTGCTGATTTAGCAGTAGGTACTGCAGCGGGTCAAATTAAAACAGGTTCTTTATGTCGTTCTGACCGTGTTTCAAAGTACAACCAATTATTACGTATTGAAGAGTTCTTAGGCGATAAAGCTATCTTTAACGGTTTATCTGAAGTTAAAGGTCAATAATTTTTATTGCTAATAACCTTATCTTAAAAAACCAGCACTCAGGTGCTGGTTTTTTTATGCCGGAATTAAATCTTAAAAGTGCAAATGATTAAAATTACTACATTTATTTTATCTTTTGACAACGATCAAGTATTCTTAAAGGTAATGATCACTTAAGAGCTTATAACGATTAATGTCACAAACCTCACTTTGGCAAGCACAGCCTTTATCGGCTGAATATGCAGAGTTATGTAATGCGCTTTATGAGCGAGAGTTACGTATACTGGCTAATGGAGATTTTGCTAGCGTGCAGGCAATTCAAGGAAAGTAAAAAGCTTAAGTTATTATATTAACCGTACTGCCCATTTAATGACGCAACAAGTATCACCGTTACAACTTGATGTGCAAAATGCTTCTTGGTCAGCTAAACAAACTAAAAAATGCCACTGGCAGGACAAAACCCGAGCGATGTCTGGTTATGGTATACAAGTTTTAGTATTCCGCATGGTTTAATTGTACCGATATTACATACAAACTCTATTGTGCTTGATTCAATTGATCGAATTGATGCCGATCAACAGCGCTTTAGAACCAATAAGCACGGCTGGTTTACAGAAGCCAGAATGATTGAAAACGCCGACAATTTTCGCTTGTTAAAGCCTAATAAAAAAGTCATGACAGCAGCTTGTGCAGGCCATTGCTGGCACAGTACCGGCACCGCTCGACCAATAATGCCATCATTACGAGAATTGCTTTTATCATGTGCTATTAACTGGCGAAACTTTAAACAGCCAATTGTGTTTTAATTGCCATTCTGGTTACTTAATTCTTTTTATTTCCCATCATAATTTCAGCTTTAGTAAATTAAGTTGTTTTTTTAATTTACAGTGCCGCTTAGCCTTTATAATAGCTAGTCTATTTAACTTGATAATTGCCTTATGCGTATTATTTCAATCATATTATTGATTTTTTTGTTGCTGCTACAGTATCGGCTTTGGTTCGGCAAAAATTCGGTGCCAGATTATTATGGTTTGAAAGAAGACGTACAACGTCAAAAGTTAGCGAATGAAAAATTGAGAAGCCGGAATAAAATTTTATACGCAGATATCGATGATTTAAAATTAGGCATTCAGGCGGTTGAAGAAAGCGCTCGTAACGAACTTGGCATGATCAAAGAAGGTGAAACATTTTTTCGACTTATTCCAAATGAACAAACACAAGATAACTCGAGGGTAACTGAGCAATAATGATAAAAACTCAAAGCTCGGTAGCTGTTGTTATACCTGCTGCAGGTGTTGGTAAACGAATGCAAGCCAATTGCCCGAAACAATATTTAACCATTGCTAATAAAACCATTCTAGAACATACCGTTGAACGGTTATTGAGTCACCCACAAGTTGCTATAGTGGTACTCGCGTTAGGCACGAACGATGAATATTTTCCGCAAACGTCGTTGTTTAATCATCCAAAAATACAAACCGTGATCGGTGGTAAAGAAAGAGTGGATTCTGTGCTCGCTGGTTTAAAAGTGATTGATCACCAGCAATACCCTTGGGTGATGGTGCACGATGCAGCAAGGCCTTGTGTGACTCATGATGATATCTCCAAACTAATTAATGCCTGTTTACAGCAGCAGCAAGGTGGCTTATTAGCAAGCCCTGTACGAGATACCATGAAGCAAGCTGCTGGTGATCAGGTTGATAAAACGATTGATCGTAGTGTTTTATGGCATGCTTTTACACCACAAATGTATTTAACTGAAACGTTAATACAAGCAATAGAGCAAGGTTTACAACAACAATGGCAGATAACCGATGAATCTTCTGCTATTGAGCTTGCGGGTTCAGTCAGTCAACTTGTTGAAGGACGTAGTGATAATATTAAAATTACCCGTCACGATGATCTGGCACTCGCTAGTTTTATTCTTCAACAACAGTCAATTCAAGCTGGTATAACACCGCAATCACAACACATACAACAACAGGAACTTTCATGCGAATAGGTCATGGCTTTGATGTCCATAAATTTGGTGGGCAAGGACCAATAGTATTAGCCGGTGTTAAAATTGAACACCCACAAGGTTTTGTCGCGCACTCTGATGGCGATGTTGCTATTCACGCATTATGTGACGCTATTTTAGGTGCGCTGGCGTTAGGTGATATTGGTAACCATTTTCCTGATACTGATGCGGATTATGAAAATATCGATAGCCGTATTTTATTACGCCATGTGGTTTCGTTGATGACAGAAGCGGGTTATCAGTTAGGTAATGCCGATCTTACCATTTGTGCACAAGCACCTAAAATTGCGCCGCACTTATTAGCCATGCGCACATGTTTAGCCGAAGATTTACAAGCTGAATTGTCACAAGTAAATGTTAAAGCAACAACTACTGAAAAACTTGGTTATGTTGGTCGTAAAGAAGGTATTTCAGTACATGCTGTGGTGTTATTAACCCAATGCACGCAGGGTAATAACTAAGATGACAACTGACATCGATAATATCAAGCTGATGGCTAACTTACCTTATTTACATGGTAAACCGCTTGCTAGCGGTGATTTACGCAGCCAGCCAGAAGACTTTAAAGTTTTTGAGTTATTACCTTTTCAGGCAAGTGGCGAAGGTGAGCACTTAGTACTTTATATTCGTAAAACTTGTGTTAATACCATTGTGGTTGCTCGTTTATTAGCAAAATACTTTGGTGTCAAAGAAGGACACGTTTCCTATGCGGGCTTAAAAGATCGATTTGCTGTTTGTGAACAATATTTCAGTATTCATTTGCCCGAAAAAACGAAGATGATTTATCATCGCTAAACATTGAAGGTGTTGAGGTGTTATCAGCGCAGCGACACAATAAAAAATTACGTACCGGCGCATTATTAGGTAATCGCTTTGAACTGACATTAAGAAATGTCTGTAATGGTGATGATTTAGCCGAGCGTTGGCAGCAACTTTCGGCACAAGGCGTACCAAATTATTTTGGTGAACAACGCTTTGGTATTGATGGCAGTAATATAACGCGCGCGAAAGAACTTTTTGCGGGCAAAAAGTAAAAGACAAAAAAAGCGTGGTATTTATTTATCAGCAGCCCGATCCTTTTGTTTAATCAAGTAGTGGCAGAGCGCATTAACAAACAATGTTTTAGCGAATTAATTGATGGTGATGTTTGTATGTTAGCCGGTAGTCAGTCGGTATTTCATGTGCCTGCAGTTGATGAAACGTTAGTTGAGCGATTAGCCAGTTTTGATATTGATATTACCGCGCCAATGTGGGGGCGTGGGCAATTAATGACTACCGATAGTGTTCAGCAACAAGAATTAGCAATCGTCCAGCAAACACCGGATTTTGCCAATGGCTTAGAAACCTTCGGCTTAAAACAAGAGCGCCGGAAAATTCGTTTAATGATGCAAATGGCAAAATTATCTCTTGATGCTGATGTGTTAACCGTTTCTTTTTGTTTACCCGCAGGTAGTTACGCAACCACTATTTTACGAGAGTTAATTAATTATCGTGATGCGACACCGCGCGCAGATCATAACCATAACTCACATAGTTCGCATAGTTCACATAGCTCAGCTACGGCATAAAACGGAGGGAGTGGACAATGAAAATATTATTAAGTAATGATGATGGTGTTAACGCGTTAGGTATTAAAGTGCTTTATCAAGCATTAAGTACGATTGCAGAAGTGACTGTTGTTGCACCAGATAGAAACTGTAGTGGCGCAAGTAATTCACTAACCTTGTTAAACCCTTTGCGAGCAACCCAACTAGAAAATGGTTTTTATTCTGTCAATGGTACGCCAACCGATGCTGTCCATTTAGGAATAAGTCAGTTGATGGATTCACCGCCAGATCTTGTCGTTGCCGGTATAAATCACGGGGCAAATTTAGGTGATGATGTGTTGTATTCGGGTACCGTGGCCGCAGCAACGGAAGGACGTCATATGGGCATGCCTGCGATTGCTGTTTCATTAATAGGGCGTGATGAAAATTATTATCAAACAGCCGCTATGGTAACTGTAAAAGTGATCCAACGTTTAGCGGAACATCCGTTACCGTCTGATCAAATCTTAAATATTAATGTCCCTGACCTACCTTTAGCCGAAATCAAAGGTATTAAAGCAACTCGGTTAGGGCATCGTCACAAAGCTGAAACCATGAAAAAAATGACCGACCCATGGCAACGGGATATTTATTGGTATGGTAAGTTAGGTGCTGAATTAGATACCGGCGAAGGCACAGATTTTAATGCCATAGCGGAACATTATGCCTCGGTTACCCCATTAACGGTTGATATGACCGCCTATAAAAGTTTAGAACAAATGACCCAGTGGATAAGTGAAGTATCACTATGAGTAAAATATTAGCGAGCCGTATCGGTGGTAAATCAAGTCGAAGTGGAGAAATTCTCGCGCAAAAGTTAGCCGCTGAAGGCATTAGTAATCAACATGTTTTGCAAGCAATTGCGTGTTCACCAAGACATATTTTTGTTCCTGAAATATTAGCGCATAAAGCGTATGACAATACCGCCTTACCGATTGGCCAAGGGCAAACAATTTCTCAACCTTATATTGTTGCTCGTATGTCAGAACTTATTTTATCGGATGGTATTCCTGATAACGTCTTAGAAATAGGCACAGGTTCAGGTTATCAAACTTCAATTTTGGCGCAACTAATTCCGAAAGTGTATTCGGTTGAGCGTATTCAAGCATTACAGTTTCAAGCTAAACGCCGATTACGAGCAATGGATTTACATAATATTTCAATGAAACATGGTGACGGTTGGCAAGGTTGGCAGAGTAAAGCACCCTTTCAAGCGATTATTGTTACTGCGGCACCAACGTCAGTACCACAAGCTTTATTAGAGCAATTAGCTGTTGGCGGTAAGCTAGTCATTCCTGTTGGTCAAGCAACCCAAGTATTAAAGATAATTACTAAGGTTGAAACCGAACAAGGAATTGATTATCAAGAAAAACAAGTTGAAATGGTGAAGTTTGTCCCTTTAGTACCAGGAGCGGTGCAATGAAAATTTTTACATCTTTATATGAATGGACATTAAAATGGGCGGAGCACAAACTGGCACCTAAAATTTTAGCGGTATTAAGTTTTGCTGAGTCGGTATTTTTCCTATACCACCAGATGTCTTGTTAGCCCCTATGGTATTAGCGAAACCAGAAAAAGCTTGGCGTTATGCTTCTATCACCACAATAGCCTCAGTTATTGGTGGTATGCTGGGTTATGCTTTAGGTTACTATATGTTTGAACCTTGGATAGTACCAGCGTTAGAGTCGCTAGGTTATACCGAGCGCTTTGAAAAGGTCACAACATGGTTTGACGAATGGGGTGTTTGGGTAGTTTTTATTGCAGGGTTTTCACCCATACCGTATAAATTATTCACCGTTAGTGCTGGCTTTTTACAAATGCTGTTTTTGCCATTCCTGCTTGCGTCAGCGATTGGCCGAGGCATGCGCTTCTTTTTAGTTGCTGGTCTTATTCGTTGGGGCGGTGCACCGTTTGAGAAAAAACTAAAACAATGGGTTGATATTATCGGTTGGGCTTGTGTGATCCTGATCGTAGTTGCCTACTTGTTATTAAAATAGAGACCAATAACTTTTGCAGATGAGAATGAATACTCAATGAGAGCGTATTTATATTTTATAATTTTTACACTTTTAGCGGCCTGTTCTTCGCATCATACACCGGCACCGGTAGTTGAAATAGAGGCGAGTAAAATAGCCTCTAAATACCGAAAAGGTACCATCAATTCTGATACTTATATCGTAAGTAAAGGGGAAACTCTTTATTCGATTGCTTGGCGTTCTGATAACGATATTAGAACGTTAGCGCGTTTGAACAAACTTTCACCACCTTATAAAATATTTCCAGGACAAAAAATTTATTTGAGTGATAAATCGGCTAACGCTATAACGGACAAGACTTCCAAGCAAAAATTGAATAATTACTCGACAAAAAAAGTTAAAAATCAGGTGAAAAAACCTATTGCGTCGAATAAAAAGCAGGAGTATGGTGAAAGTGTAAGTAGACAGAAAGCAAGCAAAAACCTAGAAAATACTGGTTCAACATTTTCGCAAAAGATACGAAAATGGCAATGGCCAGCCAAGGGTAAAATAGTTAGCTATTTTTCTACGAAACAAGAAGGTAATAAAGGTATTAACATTGCTGGTCGCCGAGGTGAAAATATTGTCGCTGCCGCAGATGGAATTGTTGTTTACGCAGGTAATGCACTAAGAGGATATGGCCGATTAGTGATTATTAAACATAACGATGATTACTTAAGCGCTTATGCACATAATGATAAAATCTTGGTAAAAGAACAGCAAAACGTTAAAGCCGGAGAAAAAATCGCTAAGATGGGTGATACTGATGCGGAAAGAGTCATGCTTCATTTTGAAGTTCGCTTCCGTGGTAAATCAGTTAACCCTATGAAGTACTTACCGAAAAGATAAAATAATAATAATAATAATATTTTGGAGTTACTGTGAACAATTAATGTCTAACGATTGCTGACCTGGGGAGAATAGCATGGCTATAGCGATAGAAGCTCAAAACAAAGAGAATGAAAGTAAGTCAAAAGCAGTAGAAGAGGTCTCTGCAAACTTAGATGCAACCCAACTGTACTTAAGCGAAATTGGTTTTTCACCGCTATTAAGTGCTGAAGAAGAAGTGTATTTTTCTAGATTAGCATTGAAAGGTGATGCACCATCGCGCAAACGCATGATCGAGAGTAATCTTCGATTAGTTGTCAAAATAGCCCGTCGATACAATAACCGCGGCTTACCCTTATTAGATTTGATAGAAGAAGGTAATTTAGGCTTGATCCGAGCCGTTGAAAAGTTTGATCCTGAACGTGGATTTAGATTTTCAACTTATGCTACTTGGTGGATCCGTCAAACTATCGAACGCGCTATCATGAATCAAACTCGTACTATTCTACTACCTATTCATGTAGTGAAAGAATTAAATATTTACTTACGTGCTGCTCGTGATTTAATTCAAAAATTAGATCATGAACCAACCGCTGAAGATATCGCAAAAGCGCTAGACAAACCGGTTGAAGACGTTAGTAAAATGTTAAAACTTAACGAACGCATTACTTCAGTTGATACTCCCTTTGCTGGCGATTCAGAAAAAGGCCTGTTAGACATTATTGCTGACGAAAAAGGCTCAGGCCCTGAATCAGATCTACAAGACGATGATATGAAAAACAATATCGTGCATTGGTTGAATGAGCTTAATTCTAAGCAGCGTGAAGTATTAGCTCGCCGTTTTGGTTTATTAGGCTACGAAGCCGCAACTTTAGAAGATGTTGGTCGTGAAATTGGTTTAACACGCGAACGTGTGAGACAAATTCAAGTAGAAGCATTAAAACGTTTACGTGATATTTTAAGTCAAGAAGACTTATCAATTGAGGCTATTTTTCAAGCATAAGTACATCGCTTAGATTGATAAAAGTTAATAAAATAAAAGGCATTAACTTATTTAGTTAATGCCTTTTTTGTTGTCAGTGATTTAGCTAGCGATTTACTTTAGAGAGGAGATTATTTTTTGATAAAGGTTGTAACTTTGTCAATAATGCCTTGTGCATCTAATCCCAATTCAGCATGAATTTCTTGTTGAGTTCCATGCTTAATGAAGATATCAGGTAAGCCAATATTAAGTATTTTAGCGGCTAAGCCTTGGCTTAAAATATATTCATTAACCGCGGAACCTGCACCACCGGCAATCGCATTATCTTCTACGGTAACCAATACCTGATGTGACTCAATTAATAAGGTTAACATTGCTTCATCAAGCGGTTTAACAAAGCGCATATCAACTACGGTTGCACCTAACTCTTCTGCCGCGGTTAAGGCTTCATCTAGCATGGTACCAAAATTTAAAATGGCAACTTTTTCGCCTTGGCGAATAAGGTTAGCTTTACCTATTTCTATGGTGTCACTAATTAAAGGTAATTCACTGCCATTGCCAGAACCTCGAGGGTAACGAACAGCCGCTGGCGAATTTAATTGATAACCTGTTGTTAACATAAGCTGGCATTCACGTTCATTCGATGGCGTCATGATCACCATGTTAGGAATACAACGTAAAAAGCTTAAATCAAAAGAGCCTTGATGAGTCGGGCCGTCAGCGCCAACAATGCCTGCCCGATCAATGGCAAATAACACCGGTAAATTTTGAATGGCAACATCGTGAATTAACTGATCATAACCACGTTGTAAAAAGCTCGAATAAATCGCAACAACAGGCTTTAATCCACCAATGGCTAAACCAGCGGCGTAGGTCACCGCATGTTGTTCTGCAATAGCCACATCATAGTACTGAGCAGGAAAACGCTGACTAAACTCTACCATGCCAGAGCCTTCACGCATCGCCGGTGTGATTGCGGCTAGCTTTTTATCGTGTTCGGCTGTTTTACAAAGCCAATCACCAAATATTTTTGAGTAGGTAGGTAAGCCTGACTTAGCTTTAGGTAAAGTGGTTTCTCTTGGATCAAATTTGGGTACGGCATGATATTTAATTGGATCTTGTTCCGCCGCTTCGTAGCCTTTACCTTTTTTAGTTGCAATATGGAGTAGTTGTGGGCCTTTTAAATTGCGCATGTTTTTAATGGTATCAACTAAACCTTTGACATCATGACCGTCAATTGGGCCAATATAATTAAACCCTAATTCTTCAAAAAAAGTGCTCGGTACAACCATGCCTTTTAAGTGTTCTTCAGCACGGCTGGCTAATTCTTTGATCGGGGGAATATTACCGAGAATTTTTTTGCTGCTTTCGCGAATACCAGAATAAATACTGCCAGATAACATTTTAGCTAAATGATTGTTTAACGCCCCAACATTTTCAGAAATGGACATATCGTTATCATTTAAAATAACCAACATATCTTTACGAATATCACCAGCATGGTTTAAAGCTTCAAATGCCATACCTGCGGTCATTGCACCATCACCAATAACAGCAACTGTTTTTCTACCTTGACCTTCTTTATCCGCTGCAACCGCTAAACCTAATGCCGCAGAAATAGAGGTACTTGAATGACCAACACTTAATACATCATAAGGGCTTTCTTCACGCCATGGAAAAGGATGCAAACCATCTTTTTGTCGAATCGTATGAAGTTGGTCACGTCGACCTGTTAATATTTTATGTGGGTAGGCCTGATGACCTACATCCCAAATAACATGGTCAAAAGGGGTTTTATAAACATAATGTAACGCAACAGTGAGTTCTATTGTGCCTAAACCAGAAGCAAAATGACCGCTGCTTTTACTGACCGAGTTTAATAAAAAACGACGTAATTCTTTACTGGCCTGAGGTAATTGATCTTTATCTAACATACGAAGATCGTCAGGCGAGTTAATATTCGACAGTAAAGGGTAGTCAGTTAAATTTATGGTCATAATATTAAAACAGATTAATGGGTGCGGTTGACAATAAAGGTCGCGAATTTTTCTAAGTTGTGGGTATTGTAAGGCAAAGTTGCTAAAGCTTGAAGTGATTGTGCAAATAACTCGTCAGCTTTTTTTGCGCTCCGGCTAAACCTAATAAAGCAGGGTATGTTGATTTGTTCGCGGCCACATCAGAACCGCTTGGTTTACCTAGCTCTGCTTCTGTTGAAGTGATATCAATAATGTCATCTCTTACTTGGTAAGCTAAACCAACAAATTTGGCAAAATCAGCTAAACTATTTTGCTGTTCAACGGTAATATCGTCGGCACAATCTGCAACCATTAAAACACTGGCTTGTAATAAAGCACCGGTTTTTAGCGAATGTAATTGTTCTAATGCCGCTAAGGATATTTGTTGATTGGTGGCTGCTAAATCTAACGCTTGGCCACCACACATGCCTTGATAGCCACTCGCTTGTACCAAACGCTGAATAAGTTTTATTTGTTTGTGTTGAATTTTTTCAGAAAAAGGGTGGTTCGCTAAAATATCAAAAGCTAAGGTTTGTAAACTATCACCCGCTAAAATCGCAGTGGCCTCATCAAAGGCTTTGTGACACGTAGGTTGGCCGCGGCGTAAATCATCATCATCCATGGCAGGTAAGTCGTCATGTAATAATGAATAAGCATGAATACATTCTAAAGAGGCGGCAATGCCATCAACGTCACTTAGTGCTAAACCTAACGCTTCACCCGTGATATAAGCTAAATAAGGACGCATGCGTTTTCCGCCAATTAATAAACCATAACGCATGGCTTCTAATAATCTGGGGTCGTTAACCGGTAATTGGTCTATTTTTTCATTAAGAAAAGTATTTATACGGGTTTGATAACTGTCTAGATTTGGCAAGGAAGTCACGAAAAAATTAGCTCTCAGAAGTGTCGAATGAGGTTAGTTTGGCTTCACCGTCTTTATGCAACAAAATATTAATTTTTTGTTCTGCATCTTGTAATTTGTTTTGGCTATGCTGACTAAGCTGCAGACCACGCTCAAACAAAGTCATTGACTCTTCAAGGTTTAAGACGCCTAGCACTAAGTAATGTACAATATTTTCGAGTTATTGTAGCGATTCTTAGAAGGAAACATTTTCAAGTTTTTTCTTAGCCATAAAACACTTTTATCTGCGGAAAACAAAATAAGGCGCAACGTTACCTCAGCTAGCTTTGAGGGTCAATTATTTCTGAAAATAAGTTAGAAATAATTTTTAAATATATTCGTTAAGTTATTGAGAAGTTTGCCGATAATAAATTTAATAAGTATTCGCGAATATTTATGTCATCATGTATATAATAAAGAAAAAATAATAGCATTCGTTTTGAGTTTTAGGAGAGTTTTGTGGATTTAGCAACGATAATTGGCATGCTAGGCGCAATCGGCTTTATTGTTATGGCAATGATCTTAGGTGGCGATATCAGCATGTTTGTTGATACCCAGTCTATTTTGATTGTATTTTGTGGTTCTATTTTTGTTGTGTTGTCGAACTATAACATGGGGCAGTTTTTTGGTATCGGCAAAATCATCGGCAAATCGTTTATGTTTAAACTTGAAGCGCCAGATGAGTTAATTGAAAAATCAGTAGAAATGGCTGATGCTGCCCGTAAAGGGGGGTTTTTAGCACTAGAAAAAGCCGAAATCACCAATGCCTTTATGCAAAAAGGTGTTGATATGTTGGTAGATGGTCATGATGCGGATGTTGTGCGTGCGACCTTACAAAAAGATATTACTTTAACTACCGAGCGTCATGAAACTGGCATTGGTATGTTATCCGCTTTAGCCGATGTTGCCCCAGCTATGGGAATGATTGGTACCTTGATTGGTTTGGTGGCAATGTTATCAAACATGGATGATCCAAAAGCGATTGGTCCGGCGATGGCGGTAGCCTTGTTAACAACACTTTATGGTGCCTTTTTAGCAAACGTAATTGCTATTCCAATTGCTAATAAATTAAAACTGCGTTTAGCAGAAGAAAAACTCAATCAAGAGCTAATTCTTGATGCCGTATTAGGTATTCAAGATGGTCAAAACCCACGTGTTATTGAAAACTTGCTGAAAAACTATTTAGCTGAAAGTAAACGCGCAATATCAACTGTGGAAGAGTAATCGATTATGTCGAATCCTCCTGAGTGTAAGTGCCCACCACCGGGATTGCCCGCATGGATGGGAACCTTTGCTGATTTAATGTCGCTATTAATGTGCTTCTTTGTACTGTTGTTGTCGTTTTCTGAAATGGACGTATTAAAGTTCAAACAAATAGCCGGTTCAATGAAGTTTGCCTTTGGTGTGCAAAATAAAATTGAAGTAAAAGACATTCCTAAAGGCACCAGTGTTATTGCGCAAGAGTTCCGCCCAGGTAAACCTGAGCCGACCCCTATTGAAGTGATCCAACAGCAAACCATGGAAATGACCCAGCAAATGTTGGAGTTCCAAGCGGGTGATGAAACCTCAGCTGGTGGTCGTCAAGAGCAATGTGGTACTCAACGAGGTGGCCAATCTCAAAGTACAGCGGAAGAGTTATCAGCTCAACAAATACAGCAAGCGCAAGAGCAAATGCAGCAAGCCCAACAAGAAAACATGAATGAGTTGGTGAAAAAAATTGCTGAGCAAATGGAAGAACAAATTCAAGACGGTGCCATTGAGCTTGAAGCTTTAGGCCAGCAAATTATTATTCGCATTCGTGAAAATGGCTCATTTCCGTCAGGATCGGCGTTTTTACAGCCTAAGTTTAAACCGATTATTCAAGACATAGGTAAGTTGTTAAACACGATCCCTGGTGAAATTATGATTTCAGGTAATACCGATAACCAAGGGATCAGCTCTGAATTATTTACCTCTAATTGGGATTTGTCTTCTAAGCGTGCAGTGGCTATCGCTCATGAAATGATTAAAGTTCCAGGCTTTGACCAAAGTCGTTTATTGGTGGTGGGTAATGCCGACACTAAACCTTTGGTGCCAAATACCAATGCCTTAAATCGACGACGAAACCGCCGAGTTGAAATTTCTATCAATCAAGGTAAAGCGAAAGAAACCGACCCGATTTCATTTATTGAAGAATAAACTTACAGAGCTACTATGGTAGCTCTTTTTGATCGTGTATAATTCGCGCCATTCTTTTTAAGGTGGTTACATTGATGATATTTATTGTCAAATTACAAGCGGAAATTACAATTAAGTCGCGTCCGGTACGCAAACGTTTCACTAAAATATTAGAGTCTAATATAAAAAACGTACTTCGTCGGGTTGATGACCAAATAACCACCCGCTTGAATTGGGACAGTATTGAAGTTAATACCAAAAACAACACTCCTGAAAATCGTTTAAAGTTAATTGAAACCTTAAAATGTATTCCTGGTATTCCTGCTTTTATTGAAGTTCAGCAAACTGACTTTACTGATGTTCATAGCATTTTTGAAAAAACACTCGCCATTCATGCCAAAACCATCGAAAACAAAACTTTCTGTGTTCGTGTTAAGCGTGTTGGTAAACATGAATTTAGCTCGCTCGAAGTTGAGCAATATGTGGGTGGAGGTTTAAACCAAAATGTTGCTAGCGCTAAAGTAAAACTAACCAAGCCAGAAGTTACTATTCGCCTTGAAATAAATCAAGATAAGCTGTTTATCGTAACAGAGCGCCATATTGGTTTAAGTGGCTTTCCAATAGCCACACAAGAAGACGTTTTATCATTAATGTCAGGTGGCTTTGATTCCGGTGTTGCCAGTTATCAAATGATCAAAAAAGGCGCTCGTACTCACTTTTGTTTTTTCAATTTAGGTGGCTCTGCTCACGAAGTTGGTGTTAAACAAGTAAGTTATTATTTGTGGAACAAATACGGCGCTTCACATAAGGTGAAATTTTTTGCTATTGATTTTGAACCTGTAGTTGGTGAAATTTTAGAAAACATTGAAAATGGTCAAATGGGGGTTGTACTTAAACGCATGATGATGCGTGCGGCCGCTAAAGTAGCTGAAAAATGGGAATTCAAGCCTTAGTTACTGGTGAAAGTTTAGGGCAAGTGTCTAGTCAAACATTAACCAACTTAAATGTGATTGATCGTGTCACTGAAACCTTAATATTACGTCCGCTGGTTGCGTACGACAAACAAGAAATTATTGATATTGCGCGGGTTATAGGTACAGAAGACTTTGCTAAAACCATTCCTGAGTATTGTGGCGTAATTTCGAAAAAACCAACGGTTAAAGCGGTATTGTCAAAGGTTGAAGCAGAAGAAGAAAACTTTGATTTTGCAATTTTAGACAAAGTTGTTGAAGAATGTCGTGTGTTTGATATTCGTAAAATTGCTGAAGAAACTGAAGCCGAAGTATCTTCTGTAGCAACGGTGGAAAGCATCGCTGAAGGCGCTATTGTAATTGACGTAAGAAGCCCTGAAGAAGAAGAAGAAAAACCAGTAGAAATAGATAATGTTGACGTTATTCATATTCCTTTTTACAAAATCAGCAGCAAATTTGGTGATTTAGACCAATCGAAAGAATATTTATTGTATTGTGACCGTGGTGTTATGAGTCAATTACAAGCGTTACTATTACATGACAATGGCTATAAAAACGTTAAGGTTTATCGTCCTTAATCAAAATTAATACCTATATCAATAAAGCTTTGTTAGCTGATTAATTTGCTGACAAAGCTTTTTATTTTCTGGCACATTAATATTCGCCTTGTCAGCAAGCGTGACTAAATAGCCATTAATGTAGTTAATTTCGGTGGGCTGTTGTTTGATAACATCACTGCGCATTGAAGAACAATTTAACGCTGTTTTTTCTGCTACTGCCATAACCAACGCATAAACGTCTTCAAAAACCATATTTTGTCCTTGGCTGGCCGCGACACTAATAAACTCCTGTATTAGCGTTTTTATCGTTTGCTGATATTTCACCGAGTAAAGTTCGCCATTATTGATGTTATTAATTGCCGTTAACGGATTGATAACACAGTTAATTGCTAATTTTAGCCATTGTTTTTCACTAATATTATTTTGCCAGTGAACATTTAATTGGCTGTTAGCAAACTCTGCGATTAACTGGTTTTTATCTTCCGAACTTAACTTGCCTTGTAATAACCCCAGATCACAAAACCCCAACCCCGTATGAATGATATGACAAGCTGATGTTTTTTTACTGCCATGAGTCGTTAATAGGGTTAACAGGGGGTTGTTGTGCTGATAAATCAAGCAAAGTTTGTTTTGTTAATACTCCCATACCGTTATGACAAAGTATGATTTTTACATTCTTTGGCAAATAGGGCATAAGTTGATTTAGTGCTTGATCAATTTGGTATGATTTCACACAAATTAAGATCACATCTGCATTCGCAATTGACTGCTGATCGGTATAGTTAATAGGAATTTGATAACTAAGGCCTTGAAAATGAGTAAAGCTAAAATGAGCGGGGCCTTGTTTTCGCGCTTTTAATGTTAATTGCCTTTGGGCTTGCTTTTTATTCTGAGTATACAGTTGTTGATAAAATAATAAGCCAATAGCACCAGCGCCTACAATTACAATATTCATTACTTAGCTTTTACAATTAGGGTACACCAATGAATAAAGATAAAACTGCCAACACCCATGATATCGGCAACAAAATCGGTGAATTCGCCATTTCTAAAACCTAAATATGCCTGACCTAACTCAGAGGCGGCAGCATAAAAAATTAAGGTTACGGCAATAACGCTAATCGGCAGTTTAACTAAGGCATGGATCAGCCAAGTTAATAGGAAAAAGCCGATAAAATGGCCGATAGTATCAATTTTTGTATTTTCAACTAGCTGTTCATTAAAGCCAGGGATAAATGAAAAAATAATCGCAATAAAAATAATACAAAATAACAATAACAGGTGGTGATTTTTTTTCACGTGAGGATGGTTATAAAAAGTGATAAGTAATAATAACATGGCTTTAATTAATATTAATAGATAGCGATTACTTTAAGCGAATATTTTGTTATTATTTGCGGGTTTTAAACTAGACTTGAGCAGATATAATTATGCCTTCATTAGATATTGTTTCTGAAATTAATTTAGAAGATGTGCGCAACGCCACAGAAAATGCAACCCGACAATTAGCTACCCGTATCGACTTTCGCGGTGTTGAAGCAAGTTTTGAATGGAAATCGCCCAATGTTACGTTAAAGGCAGAAGCTGATTTTCAAATTAATCAAATGATTGATCTACTTCGTGGTCAATTAGCTAAGAGAAATATTGATGCGAAAGCACTCACATTAGGTTCAACTAATCATTCAGGGCGCACTTTTTCTCAACAAGTGAGCTTTAAAGAAGGTATTGAACAGCCGGTTGCTAAAAAATTAGTTAAACTTATTAAAGATAGTAAGTTAAAAGTACAAGCAGCAATTCAAGGTGAGCAACTGAGAGTTACCGGTAAAAAACGTGATGACTTACAAGCGGTAATGAAGCTTGTTCGTGAAGCAGATTTAGAACAATCTTTTCAATTTAATAACTTTAAAGATTAATGGGTTATTGCCATAGGTTAACTGAATGAGGAGCTTTTTAGCTCCTTTTTTATTTTAACGGTGCATAGAAAGTTAAGCTAAAAAAATTAAGATACAGTGCCATAGAGCGATTACGCTTTAAATCAATAAATTAACAAGCAGTGAGAGAAACCATTACATCATGACAGTAGCAAGAGGCGTATTTAGTTCACGCATTGGCTTTATTATGGCCGCAGCAGGTTCAGCTGTTGGCTTAGGAAATATTTGGGGGTTTCCAACTCAAACCGCAAGTAATGGTGGTGCGGCTTTTGTATTAATGTATTTAGTGCTGGCTTTTTGTTTGGCGTATCCGGCCTTTATGGCAGAAATTTTAATCGGCCGTTATGGCCAAGCAAATGCGGTAACCTCGTTACAAAAAATGTCAGGTAATCGCTTTCAAAAAAACTTTGCCTTTATTGTCGGTTTTGCTGGCATTATTTGTGCGGCATTAATTTTAAGCTTTTATGGCATCGTTGCCGGTTGGATGATGGCACATACTGCCGAACCTGTAGCTAAACTTATTGGTAATAACAATGCTGCCAGCTGGTTAACGTCTTTTTCATTCAGCCGAAATGTTATTTTTACCGGCTTATTTATTGGTTTAACTATTTTAATTATTCGCCGTGGTGTTGAGCAAGGTATTGAAAAATGGTCAAAACGTTTAATGCCGGTAATGTTAGCCTTGTTATCAGCCTTAATTATTTATGTGATGACATTAGAAGGCGCTAGTGAAGGGTTAGCGGCTTACTTAAATCCTGATTTCTCTCGTGTTTTTGAAGCTAAATTATTGTTAAGTGCTTTAGGGCAAGCTTTTTTCTCTTTATCGCTAGGCACCAGTGTCATGGTTATTTATGGCTCGTATATCGCGAAAACAGAAAATATGGTGACCTTAGGGGCACAAGTTACCCTAATTGATGTTTCAATTGCCTTTTTAGCGGGCTTATTAATTATTCCTGCTATGTACGTTGCACAAGCACAAGGGGTTGAAATATTTGCAGCTGATGGCAGTTTATTATCAGAAGATACGCTAGTATTTACGGTTTTACCGAGCTTATTTAATCACATGGGAGTAGCGGGTTTATTTATTGCGATTGGCTTTTTTGCTTTAATGTCGATTGCCGCGTTAACGTCATCAATTTCGATGTTAGAAGGGCCTGTTTCTTATGCAGTTGAACGCCATGGTTATGCTCGTAAAAAAGCGTCGTTAATTATTGGCGTTTTGATCTTTTTACTAAGCTTATTGATCATGACTAACTTTTCGAGCCTATTTGGTTTAGTGATCACTGTGTCTACAAAATATGGTCAACCTATTGTTGCTATGCTGTGTTGTATTTTTGTTGGTTGGATCTGGCAACGTAACTCATTAATTAATGAAATTAAACAAGGTAATGAACAAGTAGAAGCGTCAGTATTTTGGAAGATATGGCCGGTATATACCAAATTTATTTGTCCGGTCGCAATTGCTGCCGTATTTGTGCATAGTTTGATATAACGCTATGGTTTAAGTTTGTTCGTCGCCAGCCTCAATATGGTTGCTTGAATATCAGCGTAAGCTATTTGATTTTTGGCCAGCTTAAGTTCCAAGGTAATAATGTTTCTGTTGGTAACTCGAGGTTCTCAAAATGCTGGCCTTGTGTTGGGGCTAACACATAGTGGTAGGCTTGGCCGTGCCAATGAAAGTTAAGCGCATAGGCATGCAAATAACCTCTATCAGCCTGATTTTTACTTTCTCCTTTTGCATATAAAGGATCACCCAATATTTGCGCGCCAATACTTGCAAGGGCAACGCGTATTTGATGGGTTTTACCACTATGTGGCTTTACTAAAAACAAGCGTAAGCCGTTGCCTAAACCATAAGAAAAAAACTGGCTAATGGCTGGGTTTTCCATGGTTCTTAATAGTTTCCAGGCACCACGTCGGCTTTTTGCCATATCACCTTTAATTAACCCTGCTTTTTTTTAGGTTTTTGATCTGAAATGGCGAGATAATACTTTTGAATAAGGTGCTGACTAAATAGATGCTGAAAATGGCTGGCCGCGGTTTTATTTTTTGCGAGTAATAATAATCCTGATGTCATTTTATCGAGCCGATGCACAGGGTATAATTCAGTCAATGCGAGTTGCTGTTTTATTTGGTTAAATAAACCTTGGTTTACTTCACCTTCATCGTGAAAATTAATATCAGCACTTTTATTGATCACAATAAAGTCATTCGTTTGAGCAACAAGATGAAAGGCAGAATGGGTCATTTAAATGGCTATGCTCAAAGGTTTAATAACTGCAGCTAGTATATGGAACAGATTTTAACTGGGCTAATAAAATATTGAAACAATTTACTTTATTCTCCGGTCAATAGCTGTGGTATAAAGGCAACTGTATTTTTATCGTTATTTTTAGGCCGAGCCATTGAAAATAAATACTTTACACTCAAATAGCTTTGAGATTAGCAATACTTAATGTTCGGGAGTCACATTGACTAAATCAATTCATGATTTTATTTCGGCATTAAGCCTTCCTAATAATCTTTCTACATTAACAGAAATTGGTCGAGGTATTGAAAGAGAATCACTTCGAGTTTTATCTGAAGGGCGGTTATCAACACATTCTCATTACAATAGTTTAGGGTCAGCACTGACTCACCCACAAATCACGACAGATTATTCCGAAACCCTAATGGAGTTTATAACGCCAGTCAGTTATACGCCTGAGCTAGCGATCACTCAATTAGAAGATGTTCATAAATTTGTTTTATCACAAATTGATGATGAACTTTTATGGCCAATGAGTATGCCGTGCTTTGTTAAAGACGCGAACAAAATTGAATTGGCCAATTACGGTAGTTCAAATATTGGTAAAATGAAGCGGGTTTATCGCCAAGGTTTAAAAAACCGTTACGGCTCTATGATGCAGGTAATTGCCGGTATTCATTTCAACTTTTCATTACCCAAGTCGTTTTGGCAAGTGATCCAAGAAGTTGAAGGTAATCAAGCTCCTTTAAATGACTTTATCTCTCAGCGCTATTTTGCCTTAATTAGAAATTATAAGCGCTTTTGTTGGTTGATCCCTTATTTATACGGAAGTTCACCGGCTATTTGTCCGTCATTTTTACAAGGTAAAAAAACAGCCTTACCGTTTAAAACTTCTGCTAACGGTTATATGTATTTACCGTATGCAACCTCATTGCGAATGAGTGACTTAGGTTATACCAATAGTGAACAATCAGCTTTGTATATTTGTTATAACAATATTGAAAGTTATATTGCGCAAGTAGAAAAAGCGATTAGTTTATCATCGGAAGAGTTTTCTAAAATCGGTATTAAAGTTGATGGCCAATATCAGCAATTAAATAGCAATGTATTACAAATTGAAAATGAACTTTATGCACCTATAAGGCCTAAACGGGTTGCTGAATCAGGTGAAAAACCTTCTCAAGCGTTAAAACGCCGTGGTGTTGAATATATCGAAGTACGTGCTTTAGACGTTAACCCATTTTCACAAACCGGTATAACTACCGAGCAAGTGTTATTTCTTGATGTGTTCTTAACTTATTGTGCTTTATTACCAAGCCCTGAACTGGCCTGTGAGCAACAACAAGAGTTTGACAACAATATGGATGCCGTTGTTAATCAAGGGCGAGATCCTGCCTTGTTGTTGTCTGATTTTGGTGTTGAAAAATCAATACCACACTGGGGTAATGAAATTTTTGCTGAAATGAAAGTGATTGCTCAATTATTAGATCAAGCGAACCAATCGAATAAATATTTGGCGGCACTTGAAAGTGAGTTAAGTAAAATTAACGATGCTAAATTAACACCATCCGCTAAAATTGTTGATTTAATTGTTGAACAAAATGTGAGTTTAACGGGTTACGCTTTAACACAAGCCCAAACGTATAAAAGCAATTTATTAAACCAACCTTATCAATTTTTTGATGAAAATTACTTTATTGAAACCGCGAAACAATCACATTTAGCTCAAGCTGAAATAGAAAAGAGTGACACCTTAACTTTTGATGAGTTTTTAGCTGATTATTTTACCCATTAAATTTATGTGTGAATAAACAAGTTTGTTTTTACCAATGGCGCTTATGTTTTACATCAGCGCCATTTTTTTATTTAAACTTCATGCGTCAAAAAAGAGATAAAAAAAAACGCATCTAAAGATGCGTTTAAAAACATGAAATATTAAGGGGAATTAAGCTTTCACAAGGTAAGAGTAGTGGAATATAAATTAGTTCAAAAATATTTTAACTTTTTTAATTTTATTTAACTTTACTTGTTTTCATTAACTTAACCTCAGATCTGCATAAGAATTAAAGCCGAGTCATTTTAATACTCGGCTTTTTCGCTTTAAATGTATATGCAATAAGCCCAGCCATTAAGTTCACCATGAACGAAATACAACTACGGTGCCTTGTATGGTCAATTTGAGCAATATTCTTAAGTTGGTCGAATACTGTTTCGATAATGAAGCGTTTCGATAACATGGCTCTGTCCCACGCTGAAATTGATTGGCCCTTCATATTGCTTCGCTGACCCGTAATAAAATTGATACCTTGCTCGGCCAATTCTTCCTTCAAGTTTGCTGAAATATAGCCTTTATCGGCATATAAGCTACCAGTAACATTATTGACCATATCCAGAACAGGCTTTCTATCATCAATATTACCTTGGGTGACTTTAACTGCCAGTAAGCCTCCTTCATCATTCATAATCAGGTGAAGCTTGAAACCATAAAACCAACCCATCGTGCCTCTTCCTCGTTTGGCCTCATCAGCAAATACTTGGTGGCGAGGAATTCGCATATTGTGGCAAACTTTTAGTGAGGTCGAGTCAATAAATGCGATACCTGTAGGCTTAGCAAATCGTTGCTTAAGATAGCTGCAAAGGGCAGGCAAAACGGTTTGAAGCAATTTCAACATCCGTGTGTAGCTAACCAAGTCAGGAAAGTAGCGTTGCCAGTATTGGCAAACAAATTTGGTGTAGTAGGTTTTGAAATCTCGATAGCCTGATTGATGAAAGGCAATTAAGATGGTCATGACTTCGCTAGATGTCAGGCGAGACGGCCAATCCGCTGCTTTTCGCCTGTTTCAATCAGGTGAGCTTGCCACTGAGGTTCAAATAACAAACAAAAATCATCGACATCTACATAAATTGAGTCTAAGTTGTTCATGCCCTTGTCCTTGGTAATCTTATGTTTCTTGGTCGAAAGATCTGATCACCGCAAGGGCATTTAGTTCAATTTCTTATGCGCAGCTCAGGTTAACTTAGCTAAAAAACAGGCAAAAAAAACGCATTATAAAATGCGTTTAAAAACATGAAAATACTAAGGAGATTAAAACTTTCATAAGGTATGAGTAGTGGAATATCAATTAGTTCAAAAATATTTTAATTTTTTTAATTTTATTTGGTTATTTAAAAAAACACTGGGGTGTTTTTATGAATAATTACGTTTTTTTGCACTTCAAATTTGATATTAAGTGCATTTATCTCTGTACTAAGAAACCTATAGGACTTATAAGTAAGGCAATTAATGATGAATAACCAAGTGCTAAAGAATAAGAAGAAAACCTAACAGTTAATTGAGTAAATTTATCTTCACTAAACTTATACAAAATTACATAAAATATAAGAGTGGTAAATGTAGCAATAGAAGTAATTAATAACGAAGTTTCATTTACAGTTGTATGTCCGTTATTACTGTACCCATAGAATTTAAACCACTGCCATAAGCCATGAATAATTCTTTCACCAATACCATACCACTGAATTAAAGCGATAAAACATATAAGCACAGCAAGAAGTTTATACAAATTTTTCATAGTCATACCAATGTATTGCTAAGCGTTAATAAAATTAGCGAGGAACGAGTAAAAGCTAACTGTTTTTGTTCGTTTAAGTAACTTGCTAGCACTAAACACCACCGTGCAGTTGATACATCAAATTTTCATCGAATTCACATAATATAGAGGGAGTCTCCAAAATGAAGAACATATCCTTTTCAAGTTGCTCTATATCAAATAGTCTGTATTTTTGAAATACACCTTTTTTGTTGGGCCGGGTTTTAACCCGAACAAAACTATTAGAAGAGATATCTTGCCAATGAGCATGTGCGTATTCGTTTCTGATGCGCGCTGCTTCTTGCTGCATATTCCGGTGATGGTGAACACCGATTCCGGTTTTATCGTGAACACTTAAATTTCACGCATTGGGTTCATGACATTTTTAACCTAAGTGTTCACTATGGTCAATTTTAGATTGTGTTTTTCTCATCGATTCACCTTTCAATTTTATCCGATGTGCATTGTGCATTAGCCTATCTAAGATTGCATCCGCCAAGGTATTATCACCAATCGATTGATGCCATTCATCCGTTGGTAGTTGACTGATTATTGCTGTCGATGAACTGCCATGTCGATCATCCATTATCTCCATCAGGTCATTTCGTTGTGCCGCTTTTAGTGGTTCAAGCCCCCAATCATCTAATATCAGTAAATCAATTTTAGCCAGTGACTGTAACACCCGACTATAAGTGCCGTCTGCTTTAGCTTGTGTCAGCGCAAGTAACAGCCTCGATAGTCGGTAATATTTGACGCTGTAACCTTTCATGCAACCAGTATGCGCAAGCGCACAAGTGATATATGTTTTACCACTACCGCAAGGACCGGTGACGAGTAAGTTTTGTGATTTATTTAACCAATCGCATTGTAGTAGTGATGCCACCATCGATTGGTTAAGCCCTCTGGGATGGTGATAATCGATGTCTCTGGCATTGGCGGCTAATTTAAATTTTGCCGCTTTAAGTAATCGCTGTAGTTTACGATGCTCTCGGTCTTGGTTTTCGCTATCTGCCAGTAATTGTAATCGCTCTGCGAAAGATAACCCCTCGTAGGTGCTAGGTTGCTCTAATTGATTGACTAACGCATTAGCCATGCCGCTAAGTTTAAGTTGGCGAAGCAGTGTGATTGTTTGTTCTAACATAGAATTTCCTTTAATTAATGGAAGCTTTTAGGGCCACGGATATTTTCATGGGCTTGGGGCAATCTCGTTGTTTGCTCTTCTGACGGTGCAGGCAATTTATCTTGATTGCTACTGAGGATGTCTTTGATGTTTTTAGCCGATATAAACGATAATGATTGGCGATGGCACATGCGTTATTTAGCCGCTCAGCAGGATAACTTCTAGATAAGTTCAGTAACCCTAAACAAACACGATATGCCTGCTCTTCATGGTGTTTTTTGTGCTAATTGTGCTTTCACCCAGAGCAAGACTTCATCACCAATGTCCTTTGCCCAGTTCATTAACCGCCCAGGCGACCACCGGTGGTGCTTTTCATGTTTAACCGGCATATGCTCCGGTGTGGTGCTCATGCCAGGGTGGTATTTTCTTGGATGACTGGCGATACGTTTATGCTTAAAATAAGCTTCAATCAAATTGTCTTTAGCATGCAACTCAAGCTTTTCGCCAACCAAGTGATGGGGGACGGAATAAAGGTGATTGTCATATTGAACATGATAATCAATATTCACTTTAACGTGTTTAATATCGGTGAATTGATAAGCTTTATTAGGCATGGGGGCTAAAGCTGGACTGTCAATTGACGCGAACCACGATTGACGTGTACCGCTCAGTTGTTTAAAAGGCTTGTTATTTACTTCGAGTAATAAAGCTTTAATGCAATGATTTAGTTCTGCTAAAGAGAAGAAGGTTTGGTGACGCAATTTAGCTAATATCCAACGTTCAATGATTTGTACGCCCACTTCAGCTTTGGCTTTATCTTGTGGTTTTCTAGGACGAGCCGGAACGATCACGGTGCCATAATGCGCGGCCAGTTGCTGATAGCTTGGATTCACGTCGGGATCATAGCGACATGCTTTACTGACTCCACTGCGTAAATTATCAGGATGATCATTTCTGGTATACCACCAAGAAACTCAAAGCATCGTACATGACTCCCAAGCCAATCAGGTAAACTTTGACTCCAAGTCGCTTCGCAAAAAGTGTAGTTGGATGCCCCCATTACAGCCACAAATATCTGGGCAAACTTCACCTCACCTGTGGTGTTACAGACAATAGGCATGGTTTGGCCAGCGTAATCTACAAACAACTTTTCACCGGCTTTATGCACTTGCCGCATCGAACGCTTTTGCTTTTTTAGCCACTGCATATAACGATCACAAAACTGAGAGTAAGCTATAACAACGGTTTGGATATTGCTGGGTATATTCTTGCCAAAGTAAGTTTTTAGTGACGCCTTTACCGGTTAATTCTTTTCTGATTTGTGGCCAGTCAGGTATTTCAAAACGCTGAGATGGCCGTGTATCGGCGCGGGGATAAAACTGGCTTGCTAGGACGGTATCATCCATTTCATCAGGTAGTGGCCAGGTTAACGATAACGCTTTGGCCTTTGTTAATAGTTTTTGAATAGCGCCAACACTGATTTTTGTACTGGCACTTATTTTTCTAACGCTGAGTTGGGCAGCAAAATGTAGCCTCAACACTTCTCGAATTTTACGCATTGTGATCCTCTTGGTCGCCATATCCCTTCCTCAATCGAAAAGGGAATAGCTTAACAAAGTAAGTAATAATCAATGCGTTGAAATTGTACTGGTTTGGTGTGAACACCGATTCCGGAAAATCAGTAAAAAGTGTTCACGATAAAACCGGAATAAGCGTTCACGCTAAAACCAGTATGGGTGTTCACGATGGGCCGGAATCATTGTTCACGATGCTCCGGAATATGCACTTGCAGCCTTTTTTCTATTTTAGTTAAATCTTCATGTGTAATTTTAACATCACAATGCTCGATAATTTGACCGTAGAGGTTAATTAAAGCTTTCGATTTTCCCTGATACATCATTTCGGATAGAAAGACATAAATACGGTCATCTTGATCGCCCGACCTCATCATTTGTTCTGCAATTAAGTATTCAATTGTTGATTCAAGAGCATTGAATTCAATAATAACACTACCAATATAGCGAGTTATTTCTTCAAGTTTATCGAATAGTTCATCACCATTTTCGATCTCATCAAGTAGGTTCGAATGTGAAAAATAATCTGAACGATTTTAAGAAACTCGCGCATGACTTTCCTTTAGTGCTAACGGGCAAAATACGGTTTACTAAAATTTTACAGGTACGAGTGAGCAAACTGTAGTTTGTCCTGTTAGCAACTTGTTAGTTTTGCATTAATTTAGAAAAAGATAGTTGCCGATAAACTTAGAGAATCTACGTCATCTGATTTACTGTAACCAACACCAGCTGAAAATTGATCTGTAAAATGATACATTGCTGAAACATTAAAACCAGTTTCCGATTCATCGGCGATATCGACATAACTAAGTGATCCACTTAGCTCTAACTGAGCTGTAACTAATGAACGAAGACCTGCTTGAAGACCATACCCGTTTTCACTATCATCTTCTGAGTTTCCTTGGAAAGATGCTTCAACCTCCATATCTTGATACGAGACAATACCAAAGAAATCAGTAGTGGTAGAAATCGCATGACGATAACCTAGCCCAATAGATAATGTATTAAAATCCACATCCACTTTAGAGCCAAAAACATCAATATCATCAGACACTGACGCGTAGCTACCAGCTATAAATACATTATCACTAACTAATTTTGTACCTGAGATACCAAAACCTGTTAGTTTATCGCCGTCTAAATCTACTGATTGATAAGATAAAGACGCACTATCCCAACGAACAGACTCTGCGGCCTGAATTGTTCCCATTGATAACAATAAAGCTGATGCTAATACTAATTTTTTCATTTTAAACTCCATGCCCAAAAAATAAATAACGCTAGAATTGTGGGCTGCAAAACTAACTGTTTTTAGACGTGCAAAAGCTTTTTTAAACAAGCCATTACCCGAATGTTTATAAATTAAGAGCCTGAAACTTACTGATAAAATTCTATTATATCAAGTGATTAATTATGCTGATAAAAATGTGCCGATAGAAAGGCGGTTAAATGTAGGTGCCTTTTATGAAGGTTTTATTTTTTCAGCTAAAAAACAGGCAAAAAAAACGCATTATAAAATGCGTTTAAAAACATGAAAATACTAAGGGAGATTAAAACTTTCATAAGGTATGAGTGGTGTAATACAAATTAGTTCAAAAATATTTTAACTTTTTTAAAATTTTATTTTCTTCACTTGTTTTCATTAACTTAGCTAGGGTCTGTTTATCTTTGTTTAATAATTCAGCTGAGAGATAAAATCGTTTTAATCAAGGCTGAAATTATGTCGTTTAGTCAACTAAACCAATAATTTTAACGCCCAGTAAAGCGATTTTAGCCTCAGCCCTCAGCCCTCAGTGCATAGTGCAATGGCTATTTTGTGCGCTAGCTGCATTAGAATTTCACTCATTTGGAATTCACGCATTTGGAATAAGCAAACAACCTTCATTCTGCTTTGCTATCACTTAAAATAGCCTATTGCTGAAAATATAAACAAAGAGCAACAGACCCTAAAAAACAGGTAAAAAAGCGCATTTTAAATGCGCTTTAAAAACATGAAATACTTAGGGAAATTAAAGTCTTTCACAAGGTAAGAACATGGCTTTTGATATTAGTTCAAATAATTGTTCAATTGATAAACATTTTTAATTTATTGGAACAGTTATGGTTATTTACTTTGCTGATACAGTTGTTCGCTAATACTAAGGCTAAAGTGCATTGATCGTAGTATTTATTGATATTCGGGTGACATTTTAAGATTTTCTGGCATGATATGGCGACTTTATTTATCTTTAATTTTTTATGATTCGTATTTATTTTTTATTTTTTTTCATTCTAATTACCTTAATTGGTTGTGCGACACCGCCACCAAAGAACCCTGAAAACCTTTGTGCTATCTTTCGTGAAAACCGAGATTGGTACTTTGATGCTAAAGCGGCCAGAGAACGCTGGGGAGTACCCATACATATTCCTATGGCGATGATGTATCAAGAAAGCTCTTTTCGCTCAGATGCTTTACCGCCACGAGATTACTTATTAGGTTTATTCCGTGGGGACGTGTTAGCACGGCTTATGGTTATTCCCAAGCTAAGAGTATGACTTGGTCAGACTATATTCGTGAAACAGGTAATTCAGGGGCTGATCGTGATGATTTTGAAGATGCTATCGATTTTATGGCTTGGTTTATTTATAAAACGCAAAAAGTTAATGGTGTTTCTAAATGGGACGGTTATAACCAATATTTAAATTACCATGAGGGTTGGGGTGGTTTTAAGCGCAAAACTTATAAGAAAAAAGCTTGGCTGGTTAAAGTGGCTCGTAAGGTTGATCAAAGAGCGCGGATATATAGCAGTCAATTAAAGAGTTGTGAAGATGATCTTAACCGCAGCTGGTTATGGCGCTTATTTTTTGGTTAAAAGTAACGGAGCTTCGGCTCCGTTTTTTGTAAGTGAGCACTTTTTTATTTTTTCTTTATATATAACCTGAACTCGGTTGAATGGGTTTTGTAATAGTCTGATTTATAATAAATAATTTAAAAATTCACGTACTTGTTTTGTTACACCTATTTTATCTTAGACTCAATGATGAAATTTAAGTGGATATCAAGGCGTTTTTTCGCACTAATAGCTGGCTTATGTGGACTCCCCTTGTCAACAACAAAAAACTTTATTCAAAGAAGTTAATGCGTGCTTATGTACGAGCTCTATTTGAGAAGCGATCTCTGGCTCTATGATATTTACGCGAACCCATTGTCAAATCTATTAAGCGAGCTCAAAGGCTCTCTGCCAGCTACTGACTAAACAAGTTGATTTTTATCTTCGTTTATTGCATTTTGTTGATTGAACTCTTTTTAAACAGTGAGTAATTCTGCTTTGTATTCTGTACCTTGCGTTAACATGGCATAAGCTGTTCTTATCGTTTTATTAGCTAACGCGACTGCTGCACATTTTTTACCTCGACGCTCGACTAACGCCTTAAGCCAAACATCTTTTTGGGTTTTGGCTTCTCGCTTTACTACGTGGCGTATTTTTGCCATCGCACCACAAATAAGCTGACTCCTTAATAAACCATTCTTTGTATATTTCCCTATCGAGCCTAATTTGACTTTTCCCCCCGATGAATACTGTATCGGGGTGACACCGATACAAGCCGATGCATCTCTCCCTCTATTAAACGTTCCTATCTCTGCACAACCTAGCGCAAGATAAAGATTAATAGCATTCGTCGTACCAACGCCTTCTAATTTCAATAGCTTTTTGCAATCAGGGTGTGTGGAAACTGATTTTTCTAAACAATCATCATAACGATGAGCCGATTTAATTAATGCCCTTAACTGCTCTTTCGCCGTATGGATAGCTGCTCTACATTCTGCCGACAAACCATTTTCTGCATCTTCTAATACGCCCTCTATGGCGCTTATTATTCCGCTTTTGCGATTAGATATACGAATGTTCAACTCCAACAATAAAGAGACGAGCTGTTTTTGTGACGCTGCTTGTTGTTTTACAGCTAAGTCTCTTAACCGCTTAATTGATTGTAATTGTTGTTGCTCAACAGTTTTGCCACCAATAAAGGTTACATCAGGCAATGAGGCCGCTTGGACGATAGCTAAGGCATCATTTTTATCTGTTTTTTGATTTTGTCTTACCGTAGACACTAACTTCGCCGAAATTAAACGCGCATCATGACCCGCTTCTATTGCTCTTTGTTTCCAGTAATTAGAGGTGCTACAAGCTTCAAATATTATTGTTGCGGGTTTATTGTTGATAAGCCAACAAAGAAACTCATCAGGTGACATTTCAATATTTGATTGCACTTTTTTGTTTCGATAAGTACAAACTTGAATAACTTCTTTTGCTAAATCAACACCAATTCTAGTACGATACATGTTAAGGACTCTTTTAATATATTTGTGTGAGAACTTTTATATTACCCACATTTTCGGATGTGGGGGAGTCCAATTATCTATTAGAAGGAAAAATAACGTAGATAGGCGCTTAAATAGCGTTATTGAGCAAAATGGCTTAAACCGAATTCAGGTTATATAGAATTGCAGTCGATACCGTATGGCGATATTTGTCAGTTGCTCTTGTGGCATGCCGTTTTTAGCTGGCATTTAGCTGTCGCTTTAGCATTTTCCAGTTTTAGCTAGTTTATCGTATACGCAGTTTTAGCAAGGTTATTTATTCCAAATAGAAGCGCTTTCGCTGACAGTTGAGTTTCAGTCAGTCAGTCATGCTCTGAATTGATTGTATTTTTTACTAAAATAAATATTTTTTGAACAAGTAAGCGTGAAATTTAAAGCACTTTGAGGATGTATTTTTTGTGCCAAAATAGTGCGAAAAAAAATGTAAAATAATTGATAAAAATCGTTGCAAATCTGAAGGGCTATTCTTTATTGGTCTCGGATTTGTTATCCACAGATATTGTGGAAAATAAACTTTTACTTATTGGTTTGTGTGTAAACCTGTGTATAAAGTTGGTCTACTTATATATTATCCACAAAAAAGACCTTGTATACCATGCGAACCATAGTGTACAAGGTCTGTAGCTGCTCTTACCAATTTGGGTTAAAGATATGTTAGTGCAATGTTAGGTTGATGTGATCTAGTGGTCTATTTTTTGCCTGAGCAGTTTAAGAATTAATGGTCATTTATTCATTATTGCTCAATAGACTTTATTCAACCAAATGTTTAGTTTTAACGTAATAATCAGGCATCACGCGTACGGTTTGGATCATGTTGTCGCTAACTTCAATTATTTCAACAGGGTAACCTGCAATACGTAAACTTAATTTTGCTTGTGGTATATCTTCTAATATTTCTACAATTAAACCATTTAAGGTTTTAGGGCCATCCGTTGGGAAGTGCCATGCCATTTCTTTGTTCATTTCGCGAATACTTACACCACCATCAACCAGTACACTACCATCAGGTTGAGGCTGAATTTCATCAGAAGGGGCTGGTGTCATGGTAGTAGTAAAGTCACCAACAATTTCTTCTAAGATATCTTCAAGTGTTACTAAGCCTTGAATATCACCGTATTCATCAACTACTAATCCTAAGCGCTCTTTGGCATCTTGGAATTTTAATAATTGCACGTTCAGTGATGTCCCTTCAGGAATAAAATACAGCTTTCGTACCGCGCGTAACAAACTCGCTTTGGTAAACTGATTTTTAGATAATAATTTTAAAGCGTCACGAACGTGAACATAACCGACTACATCATCAATATTGTCACGATAAAGTAATACGCGGGTATGGGTAGAATGGGTTAGTTGTTTTTGGATCAAACGCCAATCGGCATTAATATCAATACCTGAGAGCTCATTACGTGGGATCATAATGTCTTCAACGGTGACTTTTTCTAGATCAAGAATACTCATTAACATGCTTTGATCACGTTCATGAATTAGCGCGCTTGATTCAAAAACTACGGTTCTTAATTCTTCAGTGCTTAAGCTATGGTGCTCTGTTTGATCTTGGTTAATCCGTAATAATCGTAATATTCCATTGGTGATTGCGTTAGTTAAAAATACTAACGGGTATAACACCTTTAATAACAAGGTTAATAAAATTGAACTTGGAAAAGCGATTTTTCAGGATACAAAGCCGCTAAGGTTTTTGGTGTTACCTCAGCAAAAATTAAGATCACTAAGGTTAAAATTAAGGTCGCATAAAATACACCAACATCGCCAAATAAACGCATACCAATAATGGTTGCGATAGCAGAAGCGGCAATATTCACTAAGTTGTTACCAATTAATATTAAACCAATCAGTTTATCTGGGTGGTTTAATAGTTTAGTAACCCGTTTGGCACCTTTATGGTTTTGTTTTTCAAGATGACGCAGCTTATAGCGGTTAAGCGACATCATACCGGTTTCAGAGCTAGAAAAATAAGCAGAAATAACTACTAAAACGCCTAAGGCGATAAATAGCATGTTGGTTGATATGTCGTCCAAAAAAATGATCCTGTTTTCTTAAATTATGGCTGAGTAAACAGCAGGGGTTATTTATACATTAATTATCAAGCGATGAGAAATTCTTTCACAAATCGGCTACCAAAATAAGCTAACGTTAATATAGCCGTTGCTGTGGTAGTTAAAGTTAATACGCGATGACCGCGCCAACCTTGTTGGTAATGTCCCCATAATGTAATGACATAAATGAATAGGGCCACTAGGGATAATACTGTTTTGTGTAGTTGTGCTTTAGCAAAAAAATTATCGAGAAAAATCAAACCGATAGTTTCACTAGCAAATAAACTGATGGTACCCAAAGTTAAGATGATAAAGAGCTGATTTTCCACCTGCATTAGTGGTGGTAAGTGATTAACGGCGGATAAGTCTTTGCCCTTTAATTTACTATTAATGTATTTTACTTGAAAAGCATACAAGGTCGCGATCACCAAAATACAGTAAGCTACTAACGCTAAGGTAATATGGGTAACCATAATAAAGCTATTGGCTGATAAAACAATTTGATTCACCGGTGGAATAAATACCAGTAATAATTGCCACAAAGCGGCGAAAGCCATAGGTAACAGGAAGTAATAAATTAATTTTAAATTTTAATGCAACTAAGGTTACTGTGCTGGTGATCACTAAACTTACCAAAGCAATAACATTTGGCAGATTAAAGTTAATTTGCGCAGCAGAAAACAACTGTTGGCTTAATGAAAAGCTATGAGCAATAATTGCTAAACAACCAAAGCCGATAACTAACTTGATATTAGGTCCAAGCGCGACAACAAACGCGATAAAATTGCGAAAGTTGCAATAGCGTAAGCGACAAACGCAAATGTTGTGCTTGCGATAAACAAGTCCACGAAAATCTCCAAGATATAAATTTAACGATAAAACTAAGGCTTAAAACGGCTTAGTTTTATCTGAGCATTCGATTCTATCAGATTCGATTATTAACGCCATGTTTTGTAATGAATTAATGCAAAGGTTTAATGAATAAGTTGCGTATTGGTGAAATTGCTAAAAATAATAGTAATAAACTCGAAGCAATAGCAATAAAATCAGGCACTATTTCATGACTATGTTGCATGTGTTGATTTACATCAATCGCCCAAAAATTGACAAGGTAATCCAATAAATAACCAAAAAATAATGCCGAAAGAATAACACCGGATAAATAACGATAAAGCGTACTTGCACCCATTTCTTTTTTTATCACGCCAAGCGTTGAAATATTCGTTGCTGGGCCAGCTAACATAAAGACAAGCGCAGTACCTGGTGAAATTCCCGCTAATAAAAGGCCGGCAGCAATAGGTGTTGAAGCGGTGGCACAAATGTACATAGGAATGGAAATAACAATCATCACTAACATGGCCGCTAAACCGCTACCGTAATAGGTTAACCAAGCTAATGGCACAAAGGTTTTCACTAAGGTGGCAAACACTAAACCTATAACTAACCAGATAATTAAATCATCAATTAAACGTGTTGCCGCATACTGCATACCTTTTAATGATTTAGTTAACGCTGAAAGCGGCTTTGCTGCGCTGGTTGTACCACAACAACTGGTTTTTACTTCGTTTACTTTACTTTTTTGGCTTGCGCAACATGAACTGCTGCTATTGTTGTTCGTTTGTTGTTCAGCAAGTTCTTCGGTCTTATCAAAGCTGACCAAAATCCCTGTAATGATGGCGGATGAGATAGCGGCAAACCGGCCTAAATATGGCAAAAACAGGGCCTAACATGGCATATGAAACGGTAATTGAGTCTACGCCAGTTTCAGGTGTCGCAACTAAAAATGAAGCGGTTGCTGACTTTGATGCGCCACTGCGTCTTAATTCCGCAGCAACAGGAATAACACCACATGAACATAATGGCAGTGGAGTGCCAATAAAAGCGGCTTTAATAATAGCTAATTTACCATGACCAAGGTGATGACTTAAAATTTTAGCGGGTAACCAATACTTCATTAAACCGGCAATGAATAAACCCAATAATAACCACGGACTTGCTTCCATAGTTAAGTCAATAAAGTTATTGATAAGTAAAAGTATTGTTGCTGTAAAATTGTCCATCGAGTCTGTCATTAAATCATCACTCTATAAATCATCGCTTTTTAATTAAGCATTGCTCTATAGTAACAGCTGTTTTTCTGCTTGGTAAATAACTTATAAAGAATTCATCCCTTGAAATAATGATATTTCGCCTTATCTTACTAATTTATGCTTTCGCTTATTTTACCTAAGGTTATAATAGCGGCATATTGCAATTTTAAATTGCAGCTCGTTATCAATAATATATTGCATCCATTAATTTAATTTACTGAGTTATTCATGTTTGAAAATCTTTCTGATCGCTTAACCAAGTCGCTAAAAAACATTAGCGGTCGAGGTCGCTTAACCGAAGACAATATTAAAGATACTTTACGTGAAGTACGTATGGCTTTATTAGAAGCTGATGTAGCTTTACCTGTTGTTCGTGATTTTATTAAAAATGTGAAAGAGCGGGCCGTTGGGCAAGATGTTTCAAAAAGTTTAACGCCAGGGCAAGTGTTTGTAAAAATAGTTCAAAGTGAACTAGAAACTGCCATGGGTGAGGTTAACGAAGCATTAGACTTGAAAGCTGTGCCACCGGCAATTGTGTTAATGGCAGGTTTACAAGGTGCGGGTAAAACCACCTCGGTGGCTAAGCTCGCTAAATTCTTAAAAACTCGTGAAAAGAAAAAAGTGCTTGTAGTAAGTGCTGATGTTTATCGTCCAGCAGCCATTAAGCAACTTGAAACCTTAGCAAGTGAAGTTGAGGTTGATTTTTTCCCAAGTGATATTAGCCAAAAAACCGATTGATATTGCTAACGCTGCCATTGCCCATGCAAAAAAGCAATTTCACGATGTGGTAATTGTTGATACCGCTGGTCGTTTACATGTTGATGATGACATGATGAGCGAAATCAAAGATCTTCATAGCGCAATTAACCCAGTAGAAACCTTATTTACTGTTGATGCAATGACAGGGCAAGATGCAGCTAACACAGCAAAAGCATTTAACGATGCTTTACCGTTGACTGGTGTTATCTTAACTAAAACGGATGGTGACGCCCGTGGTGGTGCAGCCTTATCTATTCGTCATATTACCGGTAAACCTATTAAATTTATGGGTGTAGGTGAAAAAACAGATGCGTTAGAAGCTTTTCATCCCTGATCGTATTGCATCTCGTATTTTGGGCATGGGCGATGTTTTATCTCTGATCGAAGAAGTTGAGCAAAAAGTTGATCGTAAACAAGCTGAAAAATTAGCGAAAAAAGTTAAATCAGGAAAAGGGTTTGATTTAGAAGATTTTCGTGATCAGTTGGTACAAATGAAAAACATGGGTGGCATGATGGGCTTAATGGATAAATTACCGGGTATGGGTAATATGTCTGAGCAAGTTAAAGGTCAAATGGATGATAAAATGACCGGTCGTATGGAAGCCATTATTAATTCTATGACACCTGCAGAACGTCAACGCCCTGATATTATTAAAGGTTCTCGTAAGCGTCGTATTGCTAATGGTTCAGGTACCCAGATACAAGACGTAAATAAATTATTAAAACAATTTATGCAAATGCAAAAAATGATGAAAAAAATGTCAGGTAAAGGTGGCATGCAAAAAATGATGCGTAGCATGAAAGGCATGATGCCTCCAGGCATGGGCGGTGGCGGCGGTATGTTTGGCCGTTAATACAAGAAATTTGTTATTCAAACAAATTAAAAAATAATAAAATAAAAAGGTAGCTGTTATTTAGTAATAAATAAGCTACCTTTTTTATTAGACGTTTTAAAAATTGAGTATTTTATGGCACAAACAAAAGATATTATTAGCCAAGCAGATATTGATAACTTACTGCATATTAATGAGTTTATTGAACAGCAACAAAATGATTCATTAGTGAGTGAGCTTAAACAAGCCATTCTAAATTCAGGCAAGTTAGAGTTAAGCCAATGGCAGGCGTTACGTAGCCATATTCAGGAAATAGAAGAACTTATCCCTCATATTGATTTAATTATTAAGCTAAAAAAGAAAGTAGTTAACCCGAACTAGGAGTAACAACTTGCTTTCTAGCAGCTGTTTTTCCTTATTACTGCGTTAAATTTGATTGCAAAACGCCCCCATGGATGTGGAAGGTAGAACGATGTTTGAACTAAAGCCTAGGCTCGCTGTTGACGCTCAATTTTGTCTTGTACTTTTGCCCTGTACTAAGAAAAAACATCAAGCTAGAATAGGTGTAGTATCAAAAGTATTTGAGTTTTATATTGTTAGCTAATTTCTTACCCCCAAGCTCAGGTTAGTTAAATTCCCCACCAATTGTGTTTTATCAACCAGCGGTTGAATCAAGTAAAGTACTTGGTTTAACTACCCTATATTATACTTGCTTTATTTATTAAAAAGCGTAGAATACGCGGGCTTTTCTGTCGCCTAGGCGATGGAAGTGTCTGGAAAATTCGTATTAACATTTAAACAAATAGAGGACGATATGGTTACCATTCGTTTAGCTCGTGGTGGCGCTAAAAAGCGTCCATTCTATCAGGTAGTAGTAGCTGATAGTCGTAATTCTCGTGACGGTCGTTTCATCGAGAAAATTGGTTTTTTTAATCCTACAGCTCAAGGTCAAGCTGAACGTTTACGTTTAGACTTGAGATCGTATCAACCACTGGGTTGGTCAAGGCGCTGGTTTATCTGACCGTGTAGCTAAGTTAGTTAAAGACGCGCAAGCGGCTGCTTAATTAATTGTACAATTTTGTACTTAGGAGCCAAAAGTGAGTGGTGTGCAAAAATTAACCCTTGGTAAAGTAGGCGCAGTTTACGGCATTAAAGGTTGGTTAAAGATTCATTCATTTACTGATGATCCTGAAGCTATATTTGACTATGCACCTTGGTCGTTAAATTTAGGTGAAAAATCACAATCAGCAAATGTTACTGATTGGCGCAGACATAATAACGGCTTAATTGCTAAAGTTGCTGGCATTGACGATCGAGATCAAGCACAAAGCTTGCTGGTTTTGAAATATCAGTACGCCCAGAAGAATTACCAGAATTGCCGGAAGGTGAGTTTTACTGGAAAGACTTAATGGGTATGCAAGTTATCACCTCTAATGGTTATGACTTGGGTGTGGTTTCCGACATGATGGAAACCGGTGCTAATGACGTATTGGTTGTGAAGGCAAATTTTAATGACGGTTTTGGTAAAAAAGAGCGTTTAATTCCGTATCTTTTAGACCAAGTTGTTCTTAATGTTAGCCAAGAAAATAAACAAATTGAAGTTGACTGGGACCCAGGTTTCTAACTTGTGAGTGACAATAAATTATGGATTGGGGTGATCAGCCTTTTTCCAGAAATGTTTGACGCAATAACCGAGTATGGGGTGACTGGCCGAGCGATTCGTAATGGGTTAATTGAATTTCACACGTGGAATCCAAGAGACTTTACCCATGATAAGCATCGTACTGTGGACGACCGACCTTACGGCGGCGGACCAGGGATGTTAATGATGGTTCAACCATTGCGAGATGCTATTCATGCAGCGCGACAAGCGGCTGAAGTGGATGGTAAAAAAGCGAAGGTTATTTATATGTCACCGCAGGGACGTAAGTTAAGCCAAGCGGGTGTTTGTGAATTATCACAGTCGGATCGTCTGATATTAATTGCTGGACGATACGAAGGAATAGACGAGCGCATCATTCAATCTGAAATAGATGAAGAATGGTCAATCGGCGATTATGTGTTAAGTGGCGGTGAATTACCGGCAATGACCTTAATCGACGCAGTAGCACGGTTTATTCCTGGTGTATTAGGACATCAACAATCAGCTGAGCAGGATTCATTTTCTGACGGCTTATTAGATTGTCCACATTACACTAGGCCAGAAGTACTTGAAGACGCTTCTCCAGAAGCACAATCAGTACCTAAGGTTTTATTAAGTGGTGATCATGAAAAAATTCGACAATGGCGGCTATTTAAGTCATTAGAAAGAACATGGACCAGAAGACCAGAACTTTTAACTGACCTAGCTCTGACAGCTGAGCAAGAGCAGATGTTACTGAAAATTAAAAACAGTAACTAATTTGTTTCACCAGACTGTGAACTCTAGGAAGAAGGTATTATGAGCAATATTATTGATCAGCTCGAAAAAGAGCAAATGAAAACTGACGTACCAGCATTCGCACCATCGGATACGGTTGTGGTACAAGTAAAAGTTAAAGAAGGTGATAAAGAACGTCTTCAAGCGTTTGAAGGTGTTGTTATCGCTATTAAAAACCGTGGCTTACATTCTGCATTCACTGTTCGTAAAATTTCGAACGGTGTTGGTGTTGAGCGTGTATTCCAGACACATAGCCCATTAGTTGACTCAATTGCAGTTAAACGTCGCGGTGACGTACGTCAAGCTAAACTTTACTATCTTCGTGACCTTTCTGGTAAGAAAGCACGTATTAAAGAGAAGTTGGGTAAAAAGTAAATTAAACCTTACTTTATTTAGCTTAGAAAAAAGCCTGGACAATGAAAGTTGTTCAGGCTTTTTTGATCGTGGCGATATTGTCCTGAAATATGTTTGAGCCGTTATAACCGTATCCAAACTTGCTCATTGCTTTGTTTAACTGCTTACTTATGAAATTTTTACCTCTTATATATGAGGCTTATTAACACTGTATTAAAAGTTAATTATTAATCTTTTTAGTTATATCATTTTGGTAATTTACAGTCTTTGAAACGAAAGTTAGCCGGCCAGCTATGTAGCCAATATTCATCAACCTCTATTGGCACCCAAGCTGGCAAAGTTGGATTGCAGATTTTGATGATTTTTCGATTGGGTAAATCTAAGCTTGTTAAAGCCTGCACAGAAGAGGGTGCGAGTAAAAAATTTATCAAAACTACCATCCTTAAATGCTTCTTTGAAACCGTACTCTAACCTTTCTGCTAATGCTGTGTTGCTTTTACTGACATACAAGGCTGAAATGCTAGGGTAGTTTAATACTAAGCTGGGTTCGATTGACACAGATTTATTTTGATAAGTTTTTAATTCTGCGATAATTTGTAATGCCCCTCTTGGAAAATAGTCAAATCGTTTAAAAACTAGCATATCAATTAGACTATTGATACTACTGCCAATGATCACAGGTAAGCCGTTATCCGCTAATATTTTAGCATCAAGCCAATTGTAGCCTTGACCGGCAGTAAATCTTGATAAATCAGCTAAGTTGTTAACGTCTTTAAATCGTGTTTCATCACCGTTACGAATTAAAAATAATCTATACCCCATTAATCCTTTAGAAATAGGTATTTTTATCGGTAAGAATTTAGCGTCCCTTTGTTGATTAACGGTAAAAGAGGCAATATCAATATTTTCATTTTTTTCTAAATACATTTCTATGCGTTTTAATGGTAACCGGTAATTATATATAGTAACTTTACATGGACCATATTTATTAGTGGATTTAGCTAAAATCAATTCGATTAATTGAAAGGTATAATCATTTCGAGGATCTACTGAACCAAACCGAGGAGGGAAATGAATAGTAGGTACTAGCTCATTATCATTCTTATCACATGCGTAACTCATATTGCTATAGATTAGGAAAGCGGTAATAACTAAAAATATTTCCCGAAATTTATTCATGTTTAAGCTTATTCTCATTTAATGCTCAACAGTTAAAGTAGTCATAAATTAAATAATGTTGCTTAATTATAGTATGTTAATTTTATTTCTGACTTTAAATTGAGGCTAAATTCTATATTAAAAAATATTATCAGGCTGACCTATACGATTGATTTTATATCAAAATTACAAATGTAAATTATCATTCATTTCTGCTGTAATCGTTTTTTACTCTGATAAAACAAAATGTGCTGACGTTTTTAACATAATTTAATCAGTTCACTTAGGTAACTACATCGGTGCAAACGCGAGTAAGCCTCTAATTTTTTATGCTTTCTAACGAATTTTTCATACGGAGTGAAGAGTGACAACTGCTTGCTATTCTCTATTTTTCGAAAAACATTTACTGAGGTTATTTTTCTAAATGCTAAATGTCAACATGTACAGTTGATTGAATGACCTTAGTTGTTGTTTAACCGGTTAGCCCAATTGCCATTATGTTCAAAAGAACATGCTTCTTCACTATCATAAAAAATATGACGATTGATATTTTTCAAGGTGATATTGATGTTGGCAAGTTCAGTTTGAATATGCGAGTTCAGTTGTTGTTGTTTTTTGTTATCGGCGTTAAAGAGCTCAAGGTTCGCTTTGGTATCAAACACACAAATAATTTTTAATGTATTTTCTACCTTAGGGTATTGAACTAAGTGAGTTAACCACTGAAATCCAGTCAGCTCTTTGAGGGCGTTTTCACAAACCCGAGTTAGCGCAGCGATGAGCTGTTGTTCAATTTTTTTATCGGTTTTTCTCATGTTATTGTTTGTTACTTTTTTTTATTAATAAAATCTTAGTAAGCGTGAATATATCATATTAATTCAGGGGCAAGAGCGGATAACAAAGAAAAATAAAAATGAAGGGAGTAAGAGGAATAATGACCACGAATAAACGTTACCTCATGTGAGGTAACGTTATTAAATTAAGCTTGGTAGAGCCAAGCTAAAAAACACTTTGAATCGTTTACATTGGTAAACTTGATTAATTTGCTACCACTTTGATCAGTAATAACCACATTGCGTTTATTTACTGAAATGGAACTGATCGGCGACTGTATTGAATACACCTGACCATGGTATGTATAAGACATAATAAAACTCTTTTTAGTGCGCTTAAGCGCATGAACTAGAAAAGCTATATTATTGTACGGAAAAACTTTTGATATATAACTACATCAATTTTAACGAGACTTGCTCGAAACTCAGACAATAATTTAAGCTTAATATTTTTTGAGTGATGACTAACTGTGAAAGGGAAAGGCAAAACACGATAATGACAATTAATAAGAATATGATTGACACATCGGCTAAATAAACAAGATAAGAATAAATAACAGGCCGAGTATATACAAGCTAGGTTAAGAAGTAAACATGTTAAATTATCTAGCGATAGTGTAATGAAAAACTGATTCAAGTCAAATTCAATCAGCAGGGAGATTATATTAGCACCAGAATAAAATTAGAGAAATAATCCGATTACCTAAGAAACTACAGCAACAGCCTCAATTGTAATAAATTTTACACTGACTGATTTTTTATATAAAAAAGTACTCATTTTATAAATACTTTTTTATCAATGGGTTATATAATATTAATTGTTAAGCCGTAGGTTTAATCTTCATCAACCGCTTCAACAACAATCACTTCAATATCATGACTTTCAAAATATTTAATTAACTCTGGATCTGCATTCGAGTCAGTAATCAAAATATCAACTTCAGATAAAGGGCAAAAAATAAAATTACTACGTTTACCTAATTTAGTGCTATCAGCTAAAATAACCAGTTTTTCTGTTTGTTTTTTTAACTTTTGCTCTGAGCGTATTAATAGCGGATCTGACTCCATTACGCCAAACTCACCAATACCTGGAGAGCCCATGAACATCATAGTGCCATGATAGTACTCTGTACTGTCTTTTTCGTATGAGCTTAAAATAATTCCCTGTTCACGGTAAATTTCACCACCAGGTAAGGTCACCTGATTATCACTGTTTTCAGTAATATAGTTAGCTAATACAAAAGAGTTGGTTAATATGTTCAATTGTAATGCACATAAATACTCACCCATCATATAAGTCGAGCTACCACCATTGATGATAATGGAATCACCGTTTTGACAAAGCTCAACCGCTCTTTTAGCGATCAATCGCTTAGTGGTAGGACGTTTGTTTTTATCAACAATAAATGCTGAGCTAGAAATATGCTTTTTCTTTGGAGAACCATTAACAGATTCAGCACCACCACGGATTTTTTTAATTTCTCCACGAGCAGACATTTTAGTAATATCACGACGTATAGTTGCTTCTGAAGCGCTTAACTTTTCCGTTAAACTACGAACGCTGGCAAATTGCTGTTGATCTAAAATATCTTTAATCAATTGCTGTCTATGTTTTTCTAACATTGGTAAACTATTTCCCTGAACCGAGGTGTTTTCTAGCAGATTGTTCATATTTTATCTATTTATTTCAGTATATACAATTACATAATACGTTAGCACATATTGATTTTTAAAAAGACAAATTTTGACTTTAAATAGTGGTTTTGTGGTTCTAAGACGTCTAAAAATAAAGGTTGGTTAAATCATCTTACTAGTACTTTATCAATGAATGTAGGTGTAATATTGCTGAATTAAATTGAAAAATAAATTTATTATTAATATTTGTGATTGATATTGATTAATTTTGTTATTTTGCTTAATCTAGCGCAATAATTTTACTAGGCTAGTTATATAGTATGACCCACTCTTCAATATCTAAAAATATTCTCATTATTGATATTGGTAAAACCCATATCAAACTTTATGTTTTAAATGCGGATTATAAAGCCGTTTTTTCAAAAGAAGCCGACAATGTTGTTGATACATCAGGTAACTATCCTATGGTTGATGTTGACTTCCTTTGGCAGTGGGTCACATCAGGTATTAAAGAAGCGACAGCTAAATTTGTTATTTCGGCCATGACGGTAACTACCCACGGCGCTACTGCTGCTCTTATTAATAGTGAAGCGCAAAACTTAGTGTTGCCAATTTTAGACTATGAATATACCGGTATTGATGAACTAAACGATGAATACCAAATTGTTAAGCCTGACTTTAATGAAACCTATTCACCTGATTTACCAGCCGGCCTTAATTTAGGAAAACAGATATTTTGGCTACAAAAGAGGTATCCTGAAGCCTTTGCTAAAACAACGGATATTTTAATGTATCCGCAATATTGGGCGTGGCGTCTAACTGGGAAAAAAGTCTCAGAAATCACGTCATTAGGCTGTCATACCGATTTATGGTCAATGGATGATTGGGGTTATTCGTCATTAGTTAAGCTAAAAGGCTGGCAAAATTTATTTCCAACCGTTGTACCGGCATGGGAGCCGGTTGGTTGTGTGTTGCCAGATTTAGCAAAAGAATTAGGCTTGCCAGAAGATTGTCAAATCCATGCGGGTATTCATGATAGTAATGCTAGTTTTTTACGTTATCGTTTAAGTCAGAATGACGCACCATTCACGGTTATTTCTACCGGTACTTGGACGATCTCTATGGCGGCCAATGTGGCGTTAAATACGTTAATGCCAAATCAAGATATGTTAGCGAATATTGATGCAACAGGTAAACCGATTGCTTGTGGTCGTTTTATGGGCGGTCGAGAGTTTGATACCATTTGTCAATTAACGGGAGCTCAAGTTTCCGATCCTTATGACTTATCTGATATTGAAAGCATTATTGAACAAGACGTTTATATTTTACCTGATTTTAGCGGTGGTAGTGGGCCATTTGGTACACGCGAAGGTGAAATCATTGGTGATGTATCAAAAATCAAAGGCGTTGCGTTAGCTTCATTGTATTGTGCATTAATGATTGATTATCAACTAGAGCAATTAGCTGCTCAAGGTGACATTTATATTGAAGGTGTGTTACTTAAAAACCCACAATTATGTTCACTGCTTGCACAATTAAGAACAGCACAAAAAGTAAACCTTTCAACTGATACAACGGGTACGGTGCAAGGTGCGGCTTGTTTAACTAATTGGTATGGCGCTGATTGCCAAGTTAACACGGTTGCAGTTAATGCTAGCCAAGTTGCAGGTTTAGCTGTTTATAAACAAGCTTGGCTTAAGCGGTTAGCTAGCTAATATATATAAACTTTTAAAATAATAAAGGTGATCTTGGATCGCCTTTTTTTGTTTTACCGTTAGCTATCTGAATTCTACATATTTCCTCAAGGCTAAAGACTTAAAAAACAAAAACAGCTAATAATTAGGCTGAGTTTACGTCGTTTCTTTGTCTTGCTTTTATTATTCAATATGAATCATATTTTGTATATAAATAAACAAATAGTGGTTGAACTTAATCGTTTTTATTTTTTTTATTATTTTTCAATGGGTTATTTGTTTTTTATTTTGTAGTTGGCTGTTAATTGTAAATTTAAAAATTTAGCTTTTGTATCTGAGGGAAGGTCTGGATTGCATTATAAGAGCCTGTTTTTTGTGGAGTTCATTTATTTGATTAATTAATATTGTTATATATAAAAATATTTTTTTATTTTTGATTTTAGCTATCTTATTCAAATTATTTGTTTTAATTTTGTACATTATAAGAAAATCATACTTTTTGTGAGTGAATATGATTGGTTATGCTTGACTCTGTTTTCTTTATCTGTAGTATTAGTGAAATTATTTATCTATAAATTTTATTAGACTGTTACTAGTTGGAGTTGAACAGAGATGCCAAGCATAAAAAGTGTATTTAAGCATGTTGTTTATAATTGGGATGACGCCGTTGCGGATATGTTGTCACCAATTGAAAGCCTCGTTTACCGCTCAAACATCCTCGGCGCAGACCAACGTATTACTAACACCGGTGGTGGTAATACCTCGGCAAAATTAATGGAAACTGACCCATTAACGGGTGAGCAAGTTGAAGTTCTTTGGGTTAAAGGCTCAGGTGGCGATTTACGTACGGCAAAAGTTGAAAACTTTTCTTCTTTATACAAAGGTAAATTAAACGCGTTAGATGCAACTTATCAAGCACGTGATGACAAAGGTTATAAGCAAGCCGGTGAAGATGCCATGATTGGTATGTACAAGCACTGTAACTTTTGCTTGAACCCTCGCGCATCATCAATTGATACAACTTTACACTCAATGATTGCTGATAAGCATGTTGACCATTTACACCCGAACGCGGTTATCGCTATTGCCTCTTGTAAAGATCAAGAAGCATTAACTGAAAAAGTATGGGGCGGTAAAATGGCCTACGTACCTTGGATGCGTCCAGGTTGGGAAGCAGCTAAAGTATGTGAAGAAGCTTATGCAGCAAAACCAGACAGTATCGGTATTTTATTAGGTCAGCATGGCCACACTAACTGGGAAAGCGAAAGTAAAAGCTGTTACGAAACTTCTTTATGGGTTATCGAAACTGCAGCACGTTATATTGAAGAGCACGACAAAGGAGAAATGACTTTTGGCGGTGCTAAAGTAGAAAGCTTATCAGAAGAAGCACGTACTGAATTACTTGCTAAATTCTTACCTGTTGCTCGTGGTATCTTATCAAATAAAGTTAAATTTATTGCAACAGTTCAATCAGATGAAACCGCATTACGTTTCGTAAACAGTGTTGATGCTCCTCGTTTAGCTAAATTAGGTACTTCATGTCCTGACCACTTCTTACGTACTAAAATTCAACCTTTATATGTTGACTTTAACCCTGCTACTGATGATTTTGACGTATTAGTTGAAAAATTAAATGCCGGTATTGAGCAATACCGTATTGATTATAAAGCTTATTATGACGCGTGTAAGCGTGATGATTCACCAGCGATGCGTGATCCAAGCCCAACAGTTATCTTAATTCCTGGTGTTGGTATTATTGGTTGGGGTAAAAACAAATCTGAATCACGTGTTACTACTGAATTCTACAACTGTGCCATTGAAGTTATGCGTGGTGCTGAAGCTATCAGTGAGTACACAGCATTACCACAACAAGAAGCATTCGACATTGAATACTGGGCATTAGAAGAAGCTAAGTTACAACGTATGCCTAAAGAAGCGCCATTAGCGCGTGACATCGTTGTAGTTGTTGGTGCTGGTGACGGTATTGGTAAAGAAACAGCGTTCCGTGTAGCTAAAGAAGGCGCTCACGTTGTTTGTGCTGATTTACGTTTTGAAGCGGCACAAAAAACGGCTGATGAATTAACGGCTATCTACGGTCAAGGCATTGGTGTTGCAGGTACTGGTATTTCAGGTTGTGGTCCAGCAATCGCTCAAGAAGTTAACATTACTGACCGTGCAAGCGTTCAAAAAATGTTTGAGCAAGTTACATTAGCTTACGGCGGTATTGATAAAGTTATCGTAACTGCGGGTGTTTTCTTAGCCCCAGGTCAAGCAGGTATGAGCAACGACCAACAATTTGATGTTAGCTTTGCTGTTAACGTTAAAGGTGGTTATATCGTTGGTACTGAAGCAAACGAAATCTGGAAAGCACAAGGCTTAAAAGGTGCATTAGTATTAACAACCAGTGTTAACGCTGCAGTTGCTAAAGCAGGTTCATTAGCTTACGACACATCGAAAGCAGCAGCTAACCACTTAGTACGTGAATTAGCGGTTGAACTAGCGCCATTAGTTAACGTTAATGGTTTAGCACCAGCGACGGTTGTTAAGGGCAGCACCATGTTCCCACGTGATCGTGTCATTGCTTCATTAACTAAGTACAACGTTGAGTTTTCTGAAGCAGATTCAGATGATGAATTACGTGATAGATTAGCGATGTTCTATGCACAACGTACATTAACTAAGTCTCCAATTACGCCAGCTGATCAAGCAGAAGCTGCTTATTTAATGGTTTCAGGTCAGTTAAGTAAAACAACAGGTCAAGTAATTAGTGTAGACGGTGGTTTACACGAAGCGTTCTTACGCTAAGCTAACCTTATTTGAAGCCCCTTTTTAGGGGCTCATTATTAAAATGGTATTAGGAAAAATATAATGACACAACGTATCGACAAAGCGCTAATTGCTGAAGAAAATGCAAAATTAGAAGGCTTTTTAAAAGAAGATTATGAAGCACTAGGTGCTAAGCTTGCACGTGAAAACATTAACATTGATGAGATCACAGCTAAAGCAGAAGAATTTCAAATTGCTGTTCCTTCATGGGGTACAGGTACTGGTGGTACACGTTTCGCACGTTTTCCTGGTGACGGCGAGCCACGTAACATCTGGGAAAAATTAGACGATAGCGCTGTTATTAACGATTTATCACAGTGTACTGAGCGTGTTTCTCCACATTTTCCATGGGATAAAGTTGATGATTTTAAAGAATTAAAGCAAACATCTGATGCTTTAGGTCTTAAGTGGGATTCGATTAACTCGAACACTTTCCAAGATCAACCTGGTCAAGAGCATAGCTTTAAATACGGTTCTTTAAGCAACACAAGTAAAGAATCACGTGACCTTGCTATTCAACACAACCTTGATTGTATTGAATGGGGTAAAGAATTAGGTTCTAAAACGTTAACAGTTTGGGTTGGTGATGGTTCTAACCACCCAGGTCAACAACATTTCCAAAGTGCGTTTGAACGTTACTTAGAAAGCATGAAAACCATCTATGCTGGTTTACCATCTGATTGGGAATTACACATCGAACACAAAATGTTCGAGCCTGCATTCTACTCAACAATTATTCAAGATTGGGGTAGCAATATCTTAGCGGCAATGGAATTAGGTCCACAAGCTAAGTCATTAGTTGATTTAGGTCACCATGCGCCAAACGTAAACATTGAAATGATTGTTTCTCGTTTAATCCAATTTAAGAAGTTAGGTGGTTTCCACTTTAACGATTCTAAATACGGTGATGATGATTTAGACAGCGGTAGCTTACACCCGTACCAACAATTCTTAATTTTCAATGAATTAGTTGATGCTGAATACCGTAACCAAGAAGGTTTTGGTCCAAACTACATGTTAGACCAATCACACAACGTGACAGACCCAATTGAAAGTTTAATGAACTCAGCAGCAAGCGTACAACGCTCTTATGTTTCTGCATTAATTGTTGATCGTCCTAAATTATCTGAATATCAATTCAATAATGACGCATTAATGTGTAGCAATACATTAAAGCATGCGTTTACAGCTGACGTATCGCCAATTTTAGCGATGGCACGTTTCCGTAAAGGTGGTGCAATTGACCCAATCGCGACTTACCGTAAGTCAGGTTACCGTGCGCAAGCCGGTGTTGAACGTCCAAACAGTGGCGGCAACGGTTCAGGCATCGTTTAAAGTCGGTTTTGTTGTTAGGTCACACCTAAGCGACAAGCTTTAAGAATAAACGTGAAGGTGCTTAGGCATCTTCACGTGTTTTTGGAATCATACCATTCCGTATAAAGAAGTGCTTACTTAGAACGGTATGGGCGGCATTAGAACAAACAAAATTTGTGAAGATATAGTTATTCTACATCAAATAAATTTTGTGCAGTTATTATGGTGCCCATACGTTCCAAAGGGCGAGTTTTAAAGGCTTATATGCAGCGTTATTGATTTTGACATGGTTTCCACATGGATGTGGGATATTAGGTAACGCAGGAGCAGTTACCGAGAATAACCATTCTCTTCAATCAATGCCTTGCCTCTAAGCCTTTAAATTCTCGCTAAGCGAGCACTTTCTTATACGGATTGGTATAAAAAGCTCACAGGGCTAGAAATTAAGAAACAATAAAAAGCTAAAAGCTCATGGCGGTTAGCTTAAGGCTTATAGCCTATATAAAAATAACAATAGTTAATAAAAGTGAGAGCAGCAGAAAAATGCGTGTTATTCACTCAATCGGAGGCGAGAAATGTCAACTCCAGAAGAATTTGAAACTCAACCGGTAACCCCGGAAAAGTTGCAAGGGCCAAAAACCTTTGCGGCGAGTTATGCTGGTGAGCATGTAGCGGGCACTGAGTTTGTTATTGGTGCGTTATTCGTATCATGGGGCGTCGGCGCTGTCGATGTATTAATTGGTTTACTATTTGGTAATTTATTGGCGGTATTAACATGGGGCTTAATTACAGCGCCTATTGCTACCGACACGCGATTAACCTTATACGCTTATTTAGAAAAAATTGCCGGCCCTGGTACGATAAAACTCTACAGTGTGGTTAATGGTATTTTATTCTGTGTACTGGCCGGAGCCATGATCACCGTATCAGCCTCTGCGGTACGTATTCTTTTTGGTATTGAAGACCAAGTAGGCTACTTTCCAAGTGATTTCCGATTTGTCCTAGTAGTACTAGGTGTTGGTGCTGTTGTGGTTTACATGGCGGTAAAAGGCTTTAAAAAGCTAGCTGCGTTTGCTGAAGTATGTGCTCCTTGGATGATCTTAATGTTTATTGTTGGTGCGTTAGTAATGATGCCGACAACCGTTGGTGCTACTGCCGGTGTTGATAGCATTAATAGCTTCAGTGACTTCTTAACGGTGGCTAGTGAATCTATTTGGAAAGATACCGAAGGCGAAATTGGTATTTGGCATGTAGTTGCTTTTGCTTGGGTAGCAAACCTTGCAATGCATGGTAGCTTAGGTGATATGACTTTATTACGTTTTGCTAAAAGTGCTAAATATGGCTATTTCTCAGCATTAGGTATGTTCATTGGTCATTATATGGCATGGATTTGTGCAGGTATTATGGGCGCAGGTGCTGCGATTTTATTAAAAACGAGTATTACCGCGATTGACCCAGGCTCTGTTGCTTATACCGCACTTGGTGCGTCAGGTATTTTAGCGGTTATTATTGCTGGTTGGACAACGTCAAACCCAACAATTTATCGTGCTGGTTTAGCGTTCAGTTCATTAAACCATACTTGGGGCCGTACTAACGTAACGATTGTGGTTGGTATTATCACCACCATCATTGCATGTTCTCCATTTGTTTTCTCTGGTTTACTTGGTTTTGTTGGTTATATGGGGCTTTTATTAGCACCGGTTGGCGCGATTATTGTTGCTGAGCATTGGTTATTCCCGAAAATTGGTTTAACCCGTTATTGGTCTTCTTATAAAGGTAATACTACCAATATGGCCGCATTTATCACTTGGATAGTGTCTATGGTTGCTGGTATTGCTGTTGAGCAAGCAGGCTTGTTGCACTTATTCTTTATTCTTGTGCCGTTATGGGCGTTTTCAACTGTGTTATATATAGTGCTTGCATCAGCTATGGGGGCGAAAGCGACATATCCTGAAGCGGTAGCAGCAGAGCAAGCTGAATCAGAACGTAAAGTTGCCGAAGTTAATTACTTAGCAACAGCGGAAAAACAACACAAAAAGTCAGTTTACCAGCTAATGTTAAAGTAGCGAAAATTATTGCTTGGTCTGCATTAGTAGCTTGTGCCTATTTAGGACTTGATTCTTATATAAATAACGACATTGATACTGTTACCACTTGGTTAATTGTACCAACGTTAATTTATTTTGTATCAGCAACATATGCTTATATAGCACAAGACAAACAAGCCGAAGCAGAAACCGCTACGACAACGGTAAATAACCCTGCTTAAGTTAAAAGGAGATTAATGGTTATTTAACCTTAGCCTTTTTAGCTCCCCGCGCCCTTGATGGATACTTAGGTATTGGTTAAGGGCGTTTTTTTATTATTAAATTATCCTGAGCTCAGGTTAAATTACCTTCTTATCGCTAACCGGTGATAATTATCTTGATCATAAGGTTGTTTTTTGTTTAAATGGAAAGGTGGCCTTACCAATATTTTCAGGGTAAAATAATCGAAGTTTTTTAAGACCCTATATTAATGGAGCTTTAAGAACAGTTCGCTCATCATGATAAATTATGGCTATTGATGATAGCCGCTAACGAGTTACTTATTTGATATAGCAGATGATAGTAACTAAGTTTGTATTAACAAAATAAATAGCCAAAGAGGTTTCATCGTGGCACAGCTTATAAATTTACATCCAGATAGACTATTTAGTTCTGACCCTGTTCAACGTGATATTGCGCGACGTTTATATAACAGTGTTAAAAATTTACCAATTGTTAGTCCACACGGACATACTGATCCAAGCTGGTTTGCCGACAACGAATGTTTCTCTAATGCAACCGAATTATTATTACAGCCGGATCATTATTTACTTCGCATGCTTTATAGCCAAGGTATTTCGATGGCATCGTTGGGCATTAGTAAAACCGGTATTGATAAATCCGTTGATCCTAAAAAAGGTATGGCAAATTTTTGCTGATAACTACTTTTTATTTCAAGGTACGCCTACCAGTATTTGGTTGGATTATGTTTTTGCCAATGTGTTTGGCTTTACTGAAGCGTTAACATCAGAAAATGCGCAAGCGTATTACGATAAAATTACCGCGGATTTGCAGTTAGATGAATTTAAACCACGGGCGCTTTTTGAACGTTTTAACATTGAAGTGATCGCAACAACTGAATCTGCGCTTGATGATCTTAAACACCATAAAAAAATTCAAGAAAGTGGTTGGCAGGGGAAAGTGATCACCGCTTTTAGACCTGATAATGTGGTTGATCCAGAATTTGAAGGTTTTGAAGATAACCTAGCGCAACTTGCTGAAATTACCGGCTGTGATCATGGTACTTTTGCCGGTTATTTAGCAAGCTTGCGAGATCGTCGTCAGTATTTTAAAAAGTATGGTGCTACATCTACCGATCATGGTCATGCTACCGCTAGAACCCTTGATTTATCAGATGAAGATAAAGAAGCACTTTATCAAAAAATTAGAAGCCAAAACTTTACTGCTGAAGATGCCGATTGTTTTAGAGCACAAATGTTAACTGAAATGGCTAATATGAGTATTGAAGATGGCTTAGTAATGCAAATTCATCCTGGTGTTTACCGTAATCATAACATTGACTTATTTAAGGGCTTTGGACGTGATAAAGGCGCAGATATTCCCGTACAAACTAGCTATGTTGAAAATTTAAGACCACTATTAAATAAGTACGGTAATAGTACAGATTTTAAATTAATTGTTTTTACTTTAGATGAAACAACCTACGCCCGTGAATTAGCGCCATTAGCGGGGCATTATCCGGCCATGAAATTAGGCCCTGCTTGGTGGTTCCATGATAGTGCTGAAGGAATGCGTCGCTATCGTCAGCAAGTTACCGAAACGGCAGGCTTTTATAATACGGTTGGTTTTAATGATGACACCCGAGCGTTTTTATCTATCCCTGCGCGTCATGATGTTGCCCGCCGTATGGATTGTGTCTTTTAGCGGAACTGGTTTCAGATCACCGTTTAACTGAGCAGCAAGCAGAAAAAATTGCTTATGACTTAACGTATAACTTAGCAAAACAGGCGTACTTGTTATGAGCAATGAATTATTAACGAAAAATACGGTAACTAACCTTGCTGAGTCTGTTGAAAAATTAGCATATGATCCGGCTAAGGCAACTTCAGGCATTGTACATATTGGCATTGGTGCTTTTCATCGGGCACATCAAGCGGTTTACACTAATGATTTATTAGCCTTGGGTGAAAACCAATGGAAAATTACCGCCGTTAGTTTACGTTCAGCTAATATTCGAAATCAGATGCAGCCACAAGACTACGTTTATTCGGTATTAGAACGTTCTAATAATGAAGACAAAATTTCCTTAGTAGGGGCTATTGAGCAAGTATTAGTAGCACCAGAAAACCCACAGCGTGTTATTGATGTGCTTGCTGATACGAGCACAAAAGTAGTAACGTTAACGGTTACCGAAAAAGGCTATTGTCGTGATAAGTCAGGTGTTCATCTTGATTTAACTAATCCTGCAGTGGTGAATGATTTAAATAACCTTAGTGCGCCGCAATCTGTGCCAGGCTTTATTGTTGCTGCCTGTCAAAAGCGCCGTACTACCAACAGTAAATTAACCATTGTCAGCTGTGATAACTTACCGTCGAATGGCCGTGTTACTCAAGCTATTGTTTTGGAGTTTGCTGAGCAAGTAAATCCTGACATAGCGGCCTGGATCAAAGAAAATGTTTCTTTCTGTAATTCTATGGTTGACCGTATCGTGCCAGCAACCACGGAAGATGACATTACACTCGCTTCTTCATTATTAGGTGTTCAAGATAATAGTGTGGTGATCACTGAACCATTTAAACAGTGGGTAATAGAAGATAACTTTGTTAATGACAAACCAGCTTGGGATAAAGTAGGTGCTTTGTTTGTAAAAGAAGTGTGTGTTTATGAAGACATGAAACTTCGTTTATTAAACGGTAGTCATTCAACATTAGCTTATATAGGTTTCTTGATGGGCTATGATTATATTCATCAAGCGGTAACTGATCCCGATTGTAATCAATTTGTTCAATTGTTACAAAAGCAAATGTTAACCACGTTAGATGATGTTGCCGGTGTTAATTTACCTGTTTATGCACAATCGATTTTAGATCGTTTTGCTAATCAGCGAGTACCTTATAAAACAACACAGGTGGCTTGTGATGGTTCACAAAAGTTAGCGCAACGCTTATTAAAGCCGGCTGATATTATGCTAACGTCAGGGCAAATATCAGATCCTGTGGCATTAGTGATTGCCAGTTGGTGTCGCTTTTTAGAAGGGCGAGATCATCAAGGTGAAAATTTCACGGTGATTGACCCGTTAGCTGAAACGTTAACCAAACTTGCGGTTACTCATAAAACAGACGAACAGCAGCAAGTATTAGCGATTTTAAAAGAGTCAGGTATTTGTAGCGCTGCTTTATTGGCTAATGACAGCTTTATTGAAGCTATTACCGGCTATTTAACTGCTATCCATCAAAATGGTATGCAAGCTACCTTAAAGCTGTTCTTAAGCTCACTGAAGTGATGACTTAACAGAAGAAGTAAAAATTTATTTGTGTTGTTCTCATGATCAACCACTTTGATTTGTTTAAAAAGCCAGCATTTTTATTGCTGGTTTTTTTTATTTTCAGCAAAATTTATGAACTGGTCTAGTATTTAGCTAATTTCTAAGTAAATTTTAGCTGGGTGGATAGCATCAATTATAGTTTGTGTGCTAAAATCCGCGGCTGAATATTTTAACTAAGCTTGGTGAAACCTTAATCGTAAGATTATGTTTTTACTGAAATACACTGAAATCATTCTAACCTTTTGAAATATAAAGGATTAGTTGATTTTGATACTCCCGTCAAAGTAGTGCAAGTGTTTATGATTACAATAAAGAAAGGTCTGGACGTCCCTGTTAATGGAGCCCCCAGCAGGTAATCCATGATGGTTCAACCATCAAAACTGTTGCAACACTAGGTGAAGAGTTTGTGGGCATGCGCCCTACTATGTTTGTCAAAGTAGGTGATCGTGTTAAAAAAGGTCAGGATCTTTTGAAGATAAAAAGAACCCTGGCGTTAAATTCACAGCTCAAGTTGCCGGTGTTGTTACTGAAATTAATCGTGGTGAAAAGCGCGTTTTACAATCTGTCGTTATCAACGTCGATGGCGATGAACAAGAAACGTTTGCGAGTTACCCAGCTTCACAATTAAGTTCGTTAGCGCGTCAAGACGTTGTTGATAACTTAGTTAATTCTGGTTTATGGACTGCGCTTCGTACTCGTCCATATAGTAAAATCCCAGCAATCGATGCAACAGCTAAAGCTATTTTTGTTAGTGCGATGGATACCAATCCATTAGCCGCTGATCCTGAAGTAGTGATTAATGAACAAGCTGAAGCCTTTAAACAAGGTTTAACCGTGTTAACACGCTTAACCGAAGGTGAAGTGTTTGTTTCTAAAGCTCCAGGAGCTAACATTCCTGTTGATACTGGTGTTTCGGTTAACGAATTTGCGGGTAAACATCCGGCAGGTTTAGTTGGTACCCATATCCATTTTCTTAAGCCAGTAAATGCCGACAACTTTGTATGGCATGTGGGTTATCAAGATGTTATTGCCATTGGTACGTTATTTACTACTGGTCAACTTGATAATAATCGTGTTGTTTCGCTTGCTGGTCCTGCAGCTAAAAACCCACGTTTAGTACGTACGGTTTTAGGTGCAAATACTAATGACTTAGTTGCGAATGAAACAATTGACGGTGAAGTACGTGTTGTTTCTGGCTCTTTATTACAAGGTAATAAAGCGTATGGCGTACATGCTTATTTAGGTCGTTATCACGTACAAGTGTCTTTATTACTTGAAGGCCGTGAAAAAGAATTTATTGGTTATATGATGCCAGGCGCGAATAAGTTTTCAGTAACTCGTGCTTACTTATCGCATTTATCACCAAGCAAATTATTTAAAATGACAACAACAACTAACGGTAGTTCACGTGCTATGGTGCCAATTGGTAACTATGAACGTGTAATGCCATTAGATGTATTGCCAACCTTATTATTACGTGACTTATGTGCTGGCGATACCGACAGCGCTCAGCAGTTAGGTGCCTTAGAGCTTGACGAAGAAGATTTAGCCTTATGTACATTTGTTTGCCCAGGCAAAACAGATTACGGCGTTTTACTTCGTGATTGCCTAACCATAATTGAGAAGGAAGGTTAGACATGGGCTTGAAAAAGTTTATTGAAGATATTGAGCCGCTCTTTGAAAAAGGCGGTAAACATGAAAAAGTGGTTCGCTTTATATGAAGCAATCGCAACCGGTTTATTTACACCGGGTTATGTAACCAAAGGCAATACGCATATTCGTGATAGTATCGATCTTAAAGCGTATTATGATCACTGTATGGTTAGCTGTTTTTCCTGCCATGTTTTTGGTATGTTTAACATTGGTTTCCAAGCAACTGAAGCTTTAGCTGCCGGTTACGCTTTACCTGATTCATGGCAAGTAGCTATTTTTAGCTTTTTAGGCGGTGAATTATCAGCAAGCTCTGGCTGGTTTACGCAAATGCTTTACGGCGCATGTTTTTTCTTACCTATCTATGCAACAGTATTTATTGTTGGTGGTTTTTGGGAAGTATTATTTGCTGCTGTGCGTAAGCATGAAGTTAACGAAGGTTTCTTTGTTACCTCAATTTTATTTGCCTTAATTCTTCCGGCAACAATTCCATTATGGCAAGCCGCTATCGGTATTACTTTTGGTGTTGTTATCGCAAAAGAAATTTTTGGTGGTACAGGTAAAAACTTCTTAAACCCTGCATTAGCGGGTCGTGCGTTTTTATTCTTTGCTTACCCAGGTGAAATTTCAGGTGATGCTGTATGGGTTGCTGTTGATGGTTTCTCTGGTGCAACACAATTAGCAGCAGGCGCTTTAGCGGTACCTGGTACTATTGATTACAGCTTAAATGCTGATTGGTGGAATGCATTCTGGGGCTTTATCCCTGGTTCTGTTGGTGAAGTATCAACGGCGGCAATTTTCCTTGGTGGTGCTTATATTCTTTATAAAGGCATAGCTTCATGGCGTATTGTCTTAAGTGTTTTCTTAGGTATGGCGGCAACAGCTACGTTATTCAACGCTATTGGTAGTGATACTAATGCGATGTTTGCAATGCCTTGGTACTGGCACTTAGTAGTTGGTGGTTTTGCGTTTGGTATGATGTTTATGGCGACAGACCCTGTCACTATGTCATTTACTAACACAGGTAAATACTGGTTTGGTGCTTTAGTTGGCGTTATGGTGGTATTGGTTCGTGTGGTAAACCCAGCTTTCCCAGAAGGTATGATGCTAGCCATCTTATTTGCTAACTTATTCGCACCATTATTCGACTACTTTGTCGTACAAGCGAATATCAAACGGAGGCTTGCTCGCAATGTCTAGTAATAAAGAATCATTTGGCAGAACGGTTGGTTTCGTTTTTGTAGTATGTATTGTTTGTGCTGCCTTAGTATCGTTTTCAGCGGTAACGTTGAAACCTTTACAAACAGCAAACAAGTTACTTGACCAACAAACTAAAATTTTAGAAGCAGCCAATTTATTAGAAAGCTCAGGCAAAGATGCAAAAAGCATTGTTGCGGCGTACAATAAATTTGTTGAAGCAAAAATGATTGATCTAGATTCAGGTGAATTCATTGAAGGTGACCCTTTAATGTTCGACGAACGTCGTGATGCCCGTGATGTAGAAAAATCAGATAAGCCAGAAAACGATATTGCCGGTATTAACCGCCGTGCTCATAACAGTGTTGTGTATATCGTTCGTCTGTGGTGCTGGTGAAGTTGAAACAGTAGTTTTACCAATTGTTGGTTCAGGTCTTTGGGATTTAATGTTTGGTTACGTTGGTCTTGAAGCTGATTTAAATACGGTTAAAAGTGTTATTTATTCTGATCATAAAGAAACTCCGGGCTTAGGTGCGGAAGTAATGAATCCTAAGTGGAAAGCATTATGGCCAGGTAAAAAGATTTTTGATCAATCAGGTCAGCCAGCGATTAAATTAGTTAAAGGTGGCGCTAAAGCTGATGATATCAACGGTGTTGATGCATTATCAGGGGCAACGTTAACCAGTAATGGCGTAACAAACACGTTACAATTTTGGTTTGGTGAAGAAGGCTATGGTCCTTTCATTGCTAAAAATCGTGGAGGATTGAAATAATGTCTTCAGATGCTAAAAAGTATTAACGAGTCCTATCGTTGACAATAACCCAATTGCATTACAAGTATTGGGTATTTGTTCAGCATTAGCGGTAACAAGCTCGTTAGCAAACGCATTGGTAATGACCATGGCGGTTGTTATGGTTACTGCATTTTCGAACTTGTTTATCTCGATTATCCGTAACATGATCCCTTCAAGTGTACGTATTATCGTGCAAATGGCGATTATTGCTTCATTGGTAATTGTGGTTGACCAAGTGTTAAAAGCTTTCTCATATCAGTTATCAAAAGAGCTATCAGTATTTGTTGGTTTGATCATAACTAACTGTATTGTTATGGGCCGAGCAGAAGCATTCGCAATGAAAGAAAAGCCAGGTGTAAGCTTTTTAGATGGTATTGGTAACGGTTTAGGTTACGGTGCTATCTTAGTTACAGTTGCGTTTTTCCGTGAATTATTGGGCTTTGGTACATTATTCGGCATTGAAATTTTACCACTTATTCAAAATGGTGGTTGGTATCAAGCGAATGGTTTATTAGTTTTACCATTTAGCTCATTCTTCATTATCGGTTTAATCATCTGGGGTATTCGCCAGTGGAAACCAGCGCAAGTTGAGAAGGATTAATCGATGGAACATTATATTAGCTTACTTGTTAAAACGATTTTCATTGAGAATATCGCCTTATCATTTTTCCTAGGTATGTGTACTTTCTTAGCGGTGTCTAAGAAAGTAAGTACTGCTATGGGCTTAGGTGTTGCCGTTATAGTTGTACTTGGTTTAGCGGTTCCTGCTAACCAAGTGATCTATCAAGCAATCTTAGCGCCTGGTGCATTAGATAGCATCTTAGGTATTACCGATCCTGCTGAATCAGTTGATTTGAGCTTCTTATCATTTATTACCTTTATTGGTGTAATTGCAGCGTTAGTACAAATTCTAGAAATGACACTAGATAAATACTTCCCAGCGTTATATCAAGCACTTGGTATCTTTTTACCGTTAATTACCGTTAACTGTGCAATTTTTGGTGCTGTGTCTTTCATGGTTTCTAAAAACTTAACATTTGGTGAGTCGGTTGTTTATGGTATCGGTTCTGGTATTGGTTGGGCATTAGCAATTGTATTGCTTGCCGGCTTACGTGAGAAAATGAAATATTCTGACGTGCCAGATGGCCTTAAAGGTTTAGGTATTACGTTTATTACTGCAGGATTGATGGCATTTGGCTTTCTTTCTTTCGGTGGTATTTCGTTATAATAAGATTAATGAGCAAGGCAAGTAATTACTTGTCTGCTCCTAGAGAAAATATAAGGAAAAGTCGATGGAAATTATTCTCGGCGTAGGCATGTTCACTGCAATCGTTATCGCTTTGGTACTAGTAATCTTATTTGCTAAATCAAAAAGTTGGTTGCTGAAGGTGACGTGACAATTTCAATTAATGGTGACCCTGACAAAGCTGTGACTACCAGTGCTGGTGGCAAGTTACTAGGCGCACTAGCTGATCAAAGGTATTTTTATTCCTTCAGCTTGTGGTGGCGGTGGTACTTGTGGTCAGTGTCGTGTAGACGTGCATTCTGGTGGTGGCGATATTCTACCAACAGAGCAAGGTCATATTACTAAACGTGAAGCAAAAGAAGGTTGTCGTCTTTCATGTCAAGTTGCTGTTAAGCAAGACATGGAAATTGAAGTAGAAGACGAAATCTTTGGTGTTCAACAATGGGAATGTGAAGTTATCTCTAACGATAACAAAGCAACTTTCATTAAAGAACTTAAGCTTAAAATACCAAATGGTGAATCAGTACCTTTCCGTGCTGGTGGTTATATTCAAATTGAAGCGCCAGCTTACCATGTTAAGTACAGCGATTTTGATATTGATGAACAATACCGTGGTGACTGGGAACATTTTGGTTTCTTCGACGTAGAGTCAAAAGTAGATGAGCCAACTTTACGTGCTTACTCAATGGCTAACTACCCAGAAGAAGAAGGCATTACGTATATCATGCTGAATGTGCGTATCGCTACGCCTCCTCCAGATTACGCATTTACCAGCTGGTAAAATGTCATCTTCATCTTCGGCCTTAAAGCCAGGTGATAAAGTGACTATTTCTGGTCCATTTGGTGAGTTCTTCCGCTGAAAGAAACTGACAACGAAATGGTATTTATCAAATTAATTAGTGCTGGTATGGCGCCAATGCATTTCTACATTTTGACCAACAAGCGCGTCTTAAAAAATCAAAGCGTAGATGAGTTTCCATTTTTGAAGAGAAGTGCGTTCATTACGTGAAATGTTCTATAAAGATGATTATAACAGCTTAGCAACTGACAATGACAACTGAGTATGTTGCTTTATCGGATCAATAGAATGGCACAGGACGATTTAACTGGTTTTTATTGCAACGTATTTTATGAGCAATACTTAAAGATCATGAAGCACCAGAGGGTGTAGAATATACATGTGTCGACACCAATGATGAATGCTGCGCGATCATGTAAGATTAGGCGCTAGAAGATGAGAACATTATGTTGGATGACTTCGGCGGCTAATTATTCTTTTAAGCTTGCTTCATAACTTTATTTGTTGTTGGTAGTGCTCACTTACTAAAGTAAGCTCCGCGCTACCGCCTAGATATAAAGCCAATGTCAACAACAATTTCAATAATTATTTTAAGTTTTAGCTTGTCTGATGATGTTATTTCATCGTTAAAAGTGCTTAATTACTAGTGTAAGATACGCGCTCTTTTGCTTGAACCGATAACATCATCCAGCGCTAAAATTTAGAATTAAACTCTTTGAAGTTTGAATAGTTATTAAAAAAGACGACCTAGGTCGTCTTTTTTTATTTTCATTATAAGTAAAAGCGTTAATGTTTTAAGTGAAGGGTGTAATGCGTCAATTAAAAGTTTTAGTTTGTGTGTTTGTTTCGTTGTTTTCATTGTTATTAGTTGGCTGTTTTCCTAATAACCATGATGCGGTAAAAGAAGAAGTACTTCTTCAAGGCCGTACTATGGTACAACTTATAATATTAAAGTGGTAGTTGATAAAGGTTTTGAAACAGCGGAGCTTCATCAAGCAATTGATCAAGCATTGCTGTGGCGGTGAATCAATCCATGTCAACTTATATCCCTGACTCTGAATTGTCACTGTTTAATAAAAGTGAGGGGTATCAACCCGATTAAAATATCAGCTGGCTTAAACAAGGTACTTACAGAAGCGTTACGTTTAGGGAAAATTTCTCAAGGTAAACTTGATGTTACCGTTGGCCCTTTGGTTAACTTATGGGGCTTTGGTCCTGAATTTCGTATTGAAAAAATGCCGACAGCCGAAGAAGAAGCATTAGCCAAAGCGCGCATTGGTTTACAGCATATACAATTAATTAATGGTCAACTAAGTAAAACTATTCCTGACTTGTATATTGATTTGTCTACTATTGCGAAAGGTTATGGCGTTGATGTTATCGCGGATTTATTAGAAAGTGATGGTATTGATGGCTATTTAGTTGAAATTGGCGGTGAGATGCGATTAAAAGGGTTTAAAGCTGATGGTACGGCTATGGCATGTCGCGGTAGAAAAACCGGTAACAGCAGAACGCTCCGTTCATCAAATTATAGTGCCTAAAGATAATGCCGTGGCAACGTCAGGTGATTATCGAAATTATATTGAAGTAGATGGTCAGCGATATTCACATATTATTGACCCTGATACCGCGAGACCTATTGCGCACAAGTTAGTGTCGGTTACGGTTATTCATCCTTCATCAATGACAGCCGATGGTTTATCAACGGCAATTATGGTGATGGGTGTTGAAAAAGGTTTAGCGTTTGCTAAAGAGCATGATATTGCCGCTATGTTAATTGCTAAAACCGCTGATGGCTTTGAAGAGATTAATACGGTAAAATTCATGCCTTATTTGAAATAAACATTCACGTAGGCGTGTCTGACTTTATTCAAACAAATATTTATGCTTAATCAGCTAATTTATGATTAAGCCAATGCTTTAGGAAATACCATGACCATATTTTTACTGACTTTAGGCTTTTTTATCATTGTATTTATCGCAATG
>JAYQHI010000004.1:0-22751 GCA_038141035.1 Alteromonadaceae bacterium | reverse complement strand
AAAATCAGCCTATAGTAGAGACTGAAATGAAAACACGACAAGACCCTATCACGAGCTGATATCTCAGTAGGTATCTCTATTCCTTTTAAAGCTCTTAACGTACGAAACCTAATGCAATCAAACCAAAAAATACTTCCCAGACGTAGAACCTATAACAAACTAGTCGCCAATGAAATGATGGAAGATTTTGCTTTACGTTTTACCGCTAAACGTTCTCGGCAGTGGTCATTAAATCGTATTGCAGGCACGGCGTTAGGTATTGTCTCTTTTTAGGTGTTAGAAGCGATTGGTGGAGCAATAACCCTTAATTTTGGTTTTGAAAATTCCGCATGGGCAATTCTGGCCATTATTTTTGTAGTTTTTTTAACTGGCTTGCCGATCAGTTTTTACGCCGCTAAATATGGTGTTGATATTGACTTATTAAGCCGGGGCGCTGGCTTTGGTTATATTGGTTCGACGATTGCATCATTAGTCTATGCATCATTTACCTTTATCTTTTTTGCTTTAGAAGCAGCCATCATGTCGATGGCATTGCAAATATTGTTTGGTTTGCCATTATCGAAATGTTATGACGTCAGTGCCCTGTTGGTTTTACCTCTGGTCACCCATGGTATTTCTTATATTAGCCGTTTTCAGGTGTGGACTCAGCCACTTTGGATAGTACTACAACTTTTACCCTTGTTTTATGTTTTTAGTCATCCTGATAGTAATTTTCTAGCATGGGTAAGTTTTACCGGTACTGCCGGTGAAAGTGGTGGGTCTTTTAATATTATATTATTTGGCGGTGCATCTGCGGTTTTGTTATCGTTAGTGGCACAAATAGGTGAACAAGTTGATTTTCTGCGCTTTTTACCTGAGAAGCCTAAAACAAGACAATGGCGTTGGTGGCTGGCATTAGTTGCCGCTGGTCCAGGCTGGATTATTTTTGGCGCGTTAAAATTATTTTTAGGTTCATTTTCTGGCTTATTTTGCTTTGCAGCAGGGCGTAAGCATTGAGTTAGCCGATGATCCTGCCCACATGTATAACTTAGCGTTTAGTTATGTTTTTGAAAACCCAGCCATTAGTGTCGTGGTTGGTTGTACCTTTGTGGGTATTTATCAAATAAAAATTAATGTTGCCAACGCTTATGCCGGTTCACTGGCGTGGTCTAATTTTTTCTCTCGTGTTACTCATAGTCATCCTGGTCGAGTGGTGTGGATGGTGTTTAATGTGGCTATTGCTTTATTGTTAATGGAATTAGGTATTTATCAAACCATTGAAAGTATGTTGTCGGTGTACTCGGTATTAGTGTTAGCTTGGTTAAGCTCGGTAGTTGCCGATTTAATCATTAATAAACCACTAGGAATAAGTCCTAAACATATTGAATTTAAACGCTCACATTTATACGACATCAATCCGGTGGGGGTTGGTTCAATGTTTATCGCTTCATTTGCTGGATTTACGGCTCATTTTGGTTGGTATGGCGCAACAGTCGAAGCATTAGCGTCGTTTGTTGCCTGCTTTTTACCTTTTATTACCGTGCCGTTAATTGGTGTATTAACCAAAGGAAAATTTTATTTAGTACCTAAACCTCATGTTATATTACCGGCAATTGTTAAATGCCATATCTGTGAAAATGAATTTGAACATGAAGACATGACATTTTGTCCCGCTTATAAAAACCCAATTTGTTCATTATGTTGCTCTTTAGATGTTAGGTGCGGAGATAAATGTCGACCAGAAGCACTTTATCAAAACAATCACATCACTTTTTTAACGTTTTTTAACCACTGAATTATTACGCATTATGACCACACCGATGGCGCAATTTGTTGCTATAACCTTAGGTTTGAGTTTTATTGGCGCCGGCATTTTGTTTTTAATTTATTTACAAGTTCCGGTTGAAGGCGCGGTAAAACAAGTGTTTGCCAGCACCTTGATTAAAATTTTTTCTTATTATTAATTATTATTGGCGTTGTGAGTTGGTTATTTATTTTGGCGCGCAGTGGCAACCGTTTAGCATTAAAAGAGCTACGCTCACAAACCAATGCCTTGGCAAAAGAAATTAATGCCCATGAAAAAACCTCGCAAGCATTACAAGACGCCAAAGAAATAGCCGAATCAGCTAACCAAGCAAAAAGTCGATATTTAGCTGGTTTGAGCCATGAATTAAGAACGCCGCTTAAACGTATTGTTAGGTTATGCGCAGCTGCTCAGCCAAGATGAATCATTACCGGTTCGCCAACGAGAAACCTTAGCTATTGTTAGGCGCAATGGCGAGCATTTAGCCGATTTAATTGAAGGTTTGTTAGAAATTTCAAAAATAGAAGCCGGGCGTTTAACCTTGCATCGTGATGAATTTAATTTAAAAGCGATTTTGCAGCAATTGGTTGATATGTTCCAAATGCAGGCGAGCCAAAAAGGTATTAAATTTTATCATCATTTTGATGATAATTTACCTGATTTTGTTGTTACCGATAAACAGCGTTTTCGACAAATTCTCATTAACCTTATTTCCAATGCTATAAAATATACTGAAAAAGGCTCTGTGACTTTTTCAGTTGGTTATCGTAGTGAAGTGGCAAATTTTAGTGTTAAAGATACCGGGGTTGGTATTTCAGAAAGTAATCAAGAATTGATTTTTCAACCGTTTGAACAAATTCGTAATTCACATACCCAAGCATTGGGAGGGACTGGTTTAGGATTAACAATTTCACGTTCGTTAACTGAATTAATGGGCGGTGAAATTAAATTAACCAGTGCCTTAGGGCAAGGTTCAACCTTCAATTTACGCTTAATGTTACCTAAAGTTCATCAAAGCCATAAATCGCCAGAGCAAGAAAATCAGCAAGCCATTGCTTATCTCGGTGATCGTAAAACTATTTTGGTGGTAGATGACGACATTAATCAGCATCGATTAATGAGTGATTTATTGATACCGCTGGGTTTTAATGTTGAATTAGCGGCAGATGCTGAACAAGGTTTTGCTAAAATAAATGAGCAAGCGATTGCTCTTATCATCCTTGATGTTCGCATGCCGAATATGGACGGTTGGCAAATGGTGAAATTATTACGCGAGCAAAAACACTTTATGCCGGTACTGATGGTGTCGGCGAATGCCCGTGATACAGAGTTTAATTTGGCGGCTAAAGGTTATCATGATGGTTATATTGCTAAGCCTTTAATTTAGATGCCTTATTAGGAAAAATAGGGCAATTATTAAATTTACAATGGCAGTATAAAAAACTTTCAAACAACCAAAAGAAAGCACTGAAGACGATGTGATTGCTAAATCTCCGGTAAATATTGAACAATATCAGGAGTTAATGGCCTTAGCTGAAATTGGCTATTTATCAGGTTTTAATGATAAATTTGCTGAAATCGCCGAGCATGCTTATTTTCCACCAGATGTACAATCACAAATTAAAGAATATATTGAACAGTGTAATTTTCCGCAAATTATTCAATATTTACGAGAGCTAAATAATGAAAATAAGATGAGTGATGTGGTCTTAGTGGTTGATGACTCACCTGAATCATTAGGTATGTTAAATGTTGCGCTAAATACCCAAGGCTATACCGCGTTAGTAGCGCTTAACGGGCTGCAAGCTTTAGCTATTGTCGAAAAAGTGCAACCAGATGTAGTGCTTGTTAGATGCCGTAATGCCCGAAATGGATGGTTTTGAAACCTGTAAAACTTAAACAATTATTGCCCAATACGCCAATTATTTTTATGACAGGTTTAACCGATGTTGAAGATGTTGGTGAAAGGTTTTGAAGCGGGCGGGGTAGATTATGTCACTAAACCGATTTCACCTGATGAGGTGATTGCTCGGATCAAAACGCATGTGCAAACCGCTAAATTAGCTTTAAGCGCGCAAGATGCTTTAGATCATGCCGGTAATAATGTTTTTAGTGTTAGTGACGAGGGCGGTTATCGTGGCAACGCCTCATGTTCATGAATTAATAGAACAAATATCAGCTGAAGATAAGAGCCCTTGGGCATCATTAGCTTTGGTTTTACAACCTTGGCTGCCTTTAGCCGTTACGGTGATAAAACTGAATTAACGGTAACTTGTTTTGCTCAGCCTTTAAAAGTGTTTTATGAGCGCCAACAAGACCAAACGCATTTATTAAGTATCGTTGAAGCGAAAGTGGAAAACAGCGCAACATTTACAAGAAAATTTACCTATTACTAAACGAGAGTCAGAAGTTTTATACTGGCTTTCATACGGTAAAACCAGTTGGGAAATATCTCAAATATTAACCATGAGCCCACGCACGGTAAATAAACACTTAGAGCAGATTTATAAAAAGTTAGGGGTTGATAATCGTACGTCAGCGGCTGCCATTTCAATTCGATTACTCGATGTGTAAGTTATCAGTTTAAAGTGGGTTAGACATTTAGTTGTGTTAACTTTTTGATATCTTGAGCAAAAAACCATAAATTCTTCTTGCTTTAATAATTTTTTGTTTTACGGCTAAGCGCTGGATTTTTTAGGTGTATTCGTTTTCTTTGTTCAAAATTAACTAACTCAAACATCGCTTTGGGGAGCGCGGTATTTAAAAATAACTCGTCAAATTTTCCATTTTTAAGTGCTCGTTGTAGGCCGATGGTTAAACGTTCGGCCAACAGTGGATTGTTGTTTTTGACAAAAAAATAAACAGGTGAAATATATTGCAGCAGTAAACAGCAATCAACCGTTAAACTTTCATCATAACTTAACTCTCGCCAGGCTTCGGTAACAGCTCGAGGAAAAGCTTCAAAACGATTTTAACCAACATTTCATGCAATTGTTCTGTATTCGCTAAACTAACGTTTAAATTGTTGGCTTTTAAAATCTCGAATCAGGCCAGCCAATACCTTGGCCTAAACTAAGCGATTTGAGCTCTTCCAATGTTGTTATTTTTTGTACTTTTTCAGTGGTTTCTTTTCTGATTAATAATACTCGATAACCCATTAAACCTTTAAGTAAAGGAATATATATCGCGGTTAATTGTGCTTCACGTTTTGGCGTTGTCATGGTCCAATGGACATCAATAAAGTTGGTATCTTGTAATAATTGTAATGAACGCTGTTGTGAAGAGGTAAACATCCGCGGGATCAGTTGAAAGTCACCATATTCTTCGACTGTTTCTGTTAATGCTATTTCCAGTAACTTAGCGTAATACTGGCGAACGGGGTTGTTAATATCTTGAGAGTGTTGATGATATTTGACTATTTGAGGTGCAGTTATACCTGCTAGTGAAGTTAGCATGAATAAACAGCTAATGATGAGTTTATATGCAGCGGTCATCGATCACAATAATAAGTACCCATTTATTAAAAGTAGCAGATTTTTGGCGAATATCGTCTTCGAATTTGCGGGTATTGCTTATTTAGATTAAAGAATAATTTTTTTATATAAAAAGCGGCTTGTTTAAGCCGCTTTAGTTGTAAACGCTAACTTTTGTCGATTACCAAATTTTCACCCGCTGTTCAGGGGCGATATACATAGCATCGCCGGGTTTAACATCGTAAGCCTGATAAAATTCATCCATGTTCGATAATGAGCCAATAGCGCGGAATTCGCCCGGTGAATGTGGATCGGTAGCAATAGCATTTCGAATCGATTTTTCAACTTTTTTCGAGCGCCAAATTTGGGTAAAACCTAAAAAGAAACGCTGGTCACCGGTTAAACCATCAATAATCGGTGCTTCTTTACCATTTAAAGACGCTTTATAAGCCTTATAAGCAATGGTTAAACCAGATAAGTCGCCAATGTTTTCACCTAAGGTTAAATTACCATTAATGTGTAAATCATCGAGTACTTGGTAGTTATTGTATTGCTCAATTAAATTTTTACCACGGCGGGTAAATTCAGCTAAATCTTGCTCGGTCCACCAATCTCGTAAGTTGCCTTTATCATCATAGCGGCTGCCTTGGTCGTCAAAACCATGCCCCATTTCATGGCCAATAACAGCGCCAATGCCGCCATAATTTACCGCATCATCGGCAGCAATATTAAAGAAAGGTGGTTGTAAAATAGCGGCAGGGAAAACAATTTCATTAACCGTAGGGTTGTAATAAGCATTGACGGTTTGTGGTGTCATGCCCCATTCCCAAGTATGAATAGGTCCACCAAGTTTAGCGACTTCTTTTTGATGAGCGATTTCAGAGGCGTGAATAATATTGTCAACTAAACGGTCAGCTTTTATGGTTAACGCTGAATAATCTTCCCAGCGATCAGGGTAACCAATTTTGGGTGTAAAAGCAGCAAGCTTGATATGCGCTTGTTTTTTGGTGTCTTCAGACATCCAATCTAAGGTATCAATACTTTTACCATAAGCGGTTCTTAAATTTTCTACTAATTCGATCATGCGAGTTTTAGCTTCAGGTTTAAAATGTCGGCTAACATAAACTTTACCGATCACTTCACCGAGCGTACTGTTAACCAGTTTCACGCCACGTTTCCATTGTGGTTTTTGTTGTTCTAAACCGCCTAATTGTTTTGAGAAAAAGTCAAAGTTTTCATCATCTAACGCTTGGGTTAAATAACTCGCGTAAGAGCTAATGGTATGGAAGGTTAGGTACGTTTGCCAATCGGCTAATGGTGTTTCAGTTAATACTTTGCCAAATCCTTGAATAAAATCAGGTTGGTTAATAATAATGTTTGCTTGTGAAGCCACACCTTGTGCTGTTAAGTAAGCAGGCCAATCTATTTCAGCAGCAACCTGGTTTAGTTTATCGGTGGCAAATTTATTATAACGTTTGACACTATCGCGAGATTGAACTTTGGTCCAGTGGTAACTCGCGAGCTTGGTTTCAAGATCTAAAATGGTTTGGGCGGCTTGTGCGCCGTTATTTAAACCAACTAATTGATAGACATTTTCAATATGTTTTAAATAGCCAGCACGTAAAGCTTTAAAGCGCTCTCCTTGGTTAAAATAATAGTCCCTATCAGGCAACGCTAAGCCACCTTGCCAAATATGAGTGGCATAATTGCTAGAATCTTTAGCATCCACACTAATATAAACATACATGGGGCTGGTGATGCCTTTGGCTTGGTTTTACCAAAAATTCAATTAACTGGGTTTTGTTGGTTAACTGATTTACTTCATCTAATAGTGGTTGAATTGGACTTAAACCAAGGCGTTCACGTGTTTCTTGGTCCATGTAAGAGCGAAACAAATCACCTACTTTTTGTTCGTCGGAGCCAGGTATTAAGTGTTGTCTGCTAGCAAGGTCTTCAATTATGGCTTTTACATCATCATCAGCGTTATCACGTAAATCATAAAAAGCGCCAATGGCGGTTTTATCTGCGGGAATTTGGGCGTCTTTTAGCCAGCCGCCATTAACATAAAGATAAAAGTTATCTTGTGGGCGTACCGTTTTGTCGATATAGGATAAATTAATACCAGAGACTAAGTCTGTTTGTGTTGCTGCTACCGTAGCTTGATTGGTTTGGCTATTTTGACAGCCAGTAAGTAGTAAAAAGAAGAACAAATAGCCGTGGTTAATATGGATTTTAGCATGGGTTCCGTTCCGTTGTGATAGAAAATAAATGAAGCTAAACCCTGATAAATAACGGGGTAGCTAGATAACATCATGTTATATCATCAGAATCTTGAGTCAATCACTGCTTTTTTAGTTGGGTTGATGGTAGGATGAGATTTTTGTTAAGTCGGAGTATGAGACATTGGTACTACTAACGATATTAGCCATGGTATTATTAGGTGTTGCTTTGATGGTGTTTTTTGGTGAAAAGCATGCCAAACCTATGGAACCAGAACAACAAGCTAAACTGAGCAAAATTGCTCGTTATGCTGTTTTTGCTTTGATTATTATCGCGATCATTAGAGAATTAATGTAAAGCTTGTCTAAAAGTTTAGCCATTAACTTAAATCATTTATAATTAGCGAATAAATTTATTCAACAAAACTTATATTTTGGAATTGATACAGCATGTCATCAAGGTTAGAAGCACAATTAAAATTACCTAAATACGAGGTTAAATCAACAGTCTCCGAAGTTGAATGGCAAGCAAGAGTTGATTTAGCCGCTTGTTATCGTTTAGTGGCTATGTATGGCTGGGACGATATGATTTATACCCATATATCGGTACGTATTCCTGACACCGACGAGTATTTAATTAACGCATTTGGCTTAACCTTTGATGAAATAACCGCTTCAAATTTAGTGAAGATTGATATTGAAGGTAATGTTTTAGATAAAAACAGCCCGTTTGAAATTAACCCCGCAGGCTTTACTATTCATAGTGCTGTCCATCAAGTACGCCATGATGCTATGTGTGTTTTACACTTGCATACCAACGAAACGATAGCGGTTGCCAGTTTAGAAGAAGGTTTGTTGCCCTTAAGCCAATACGCCATGTTTGCCTTAGCGTCGATGAGTTATCATGATTACGAAGGTTTAGCGGTTGATCATAGTGAACGCTTACGGCTACAAAAAGACTTAGGCGATAAAAACTTTATGTTGTTACGAAATCATGGTGGTTTAACCGTAGGGAAAACCGTTGGTGATGCCTTTATGCACATGTACGATTTAACACGCGCTTGCCAAGTGCAATTGCAAATTATGGCAACCGGTATGAAACCTGTCATGGTTGATCAAAGTATTGTTGATGGTATTAAAGCGCAAGCTGCGGTTGTTCATACGGGTTTAACCGGTGGACAAAAATCGTGGCCCGCCATGTTACGTAAAGTGTATAACGCCGATCCATCATTTGCCGAATAACAAACAGATAATTCAAACAAATATAGACATTCATTCTCCAAATGGGAGAAAACCACATTAAGAGAATAAAATGAAAATTACCCATGTAGAAATTTTTGATATTCATTGTCCGGAGCGCCCACCATGGAATCCGGTCTTTATTCGTGTTCATACTGATGAAGGGATCACCGGTGTTGGTGAAGCCGGCCTTGCTTACGATTGGGGGCACAGTGCTGCTGCGGCGATGATCAAAGAGATTGTTGAAGCGGTACTTATTGGTTACGACCCATTCCAAACAGAAAAATTATGGTCACGTATGTTGCGCGAAAGTTTTTGGGGCTTAGGTGGTGGACCTGTGTTATATGCCGCGATGAGTGCTATTGATACTGCGCTTTGGGATATTAAAGGTAAAGCGTTAGGGGTACCGGTTTATCAATTATTAGGTGGTAAAGTAAATGACGAACTACGTACTTATGCTAGCCAATTACAGTTTGACTGGGATAAAGAGTGTAAAAAATTACTATTACCAGAAGAGTATGCACAAGCAGCATTAAAAGCGGTTGCTGAAGGCTATGACGCGGTAAAAGTTGACCCGATTGTTTATGATGCTAACGGTGATTCATCGTTTGATCGCACTAAATTATTTACTAAACCGCAAATGCGTTTATTTGGTGACAGACTACGCGCTATTCGTGATGCTGTTGGTGAAGATGTTGATATTATTTTTGAGTCGCATTCATTAATGGGCGCAGCTTCCGCTATTCAAATGGGAGCTATAATTGAAGAAGTTGGCTGTATGATGTACGAAGAGCCAGTTAATTATTTAAACTCGAAAGTTCATAAAAAAGTGGCTGATAACGTGAATGTACCGATTGCCGGCGGTGAACGTTTATATCATCGCTGGGATGTGCGCCAGTATTTTGAAGATCAAAGTATTGATGTATTACAACCGGATGTTGGGCTATGTGGCGGCTTTACAGAAGCGAAAAAAGTTTGTGATTATGCTGATGTTTACGATATTCGTGTGCAAGCGCATGTGTGTGGTGGCCCAGTGGCAACAGCAGCCTCATTACATTTAGAAACCGCCATTCCAAACTTTTTAATACATGAACACCATACTTATGCGATTAAAGCATGGAACCGCGAGTTATGTATTCAAGATCCACAACCTAAAAATGGTATTTTTAAAGTATCAGAAACTCCAGGTATTGGCATTGAGTTGAATGATGATGTTGTTAAACGTTCACCACATATTACCGTGAAATAATCGAGTAAGTTGCTTCAATTTAGCTATATAACCAGCTAGGACAGCATCGAGCAGAAACAGGAACGGTTAAAGAATAAGGCTGATTTATTATAAGTATTTATCGTAAGTTATAAATCAGCCTTTTTAGTTATGGTTATTTACGGTTATTTGGATTTTGAAATTAGCTGTCAAAATGATACCAGTGATAACTATTTGTAAAGAAAAGTTTTTCCAATAATTTTGGGGCTAATGTTAGATGTTCCACATAAGCTTGCCAATACGCGGGATAAGGTTGGCTAAACAAGGTTAACGGGAAATTACTGGCTAACATGACTCTGTCTTCACCAAAACAAGCTAAGCAATGGTTAATCACCTTTTGTTGCCAGCTTACTGTGTAATGACGATTTTGCATTTCCCAGCCAGAACATTTAATGGCGCAGCAACTGTACTGACTGAATTGCTGAATAACCGTTTGCCATTGTTTAAATTGGCTTTCAGAATCAGGCTCTGGAAAACCGGCATGATTAATAATTACCTTGAGCTTTGGTAGTTGAGTTAATAACTGGCTTATAAGTTTTATCGCATCAATGTTATCGAATGGCATTTGTAATTCAAAAATAAGCGCGCGTTCAGCAAGTAGTTTTAGGTTAGTTAGTACTTGCTCCTTGCTTAGGGTAGTTAAGGTGTTGTCATCTTCAAAAATATAACGAACACCGACAAAAGATGAAAACTGGCTTAGTTTTGTTAACTCAAGTGTAAAGTTAATTGGGCTTTGGTTGATATCAATAAAAGCAATACTTCGAAAAGGTAATTTGCAGGTTTGCTCTAACCAGTGTAACTCTCGCCAAGGTTGTTTGTTATCAAAACCCGCTTCAATATGAACAAAACCCGCTAATTGTAAGTTGTTGGAAAGTGATAAATCTGCTTCTGAAAAATTCTGCTGAATAAGGTGTTTATCGGGCCAAAAAGGGGGATTAGCTGATTTTAACCAATGATAATCGCCTTGGTTTAAATCAAACAAATGGATATGCGGGTCGATAATGTTTAGTTTTGTTGATTGAATATCTGCCGCCATGTTTGATTTTATCCTGGTTTCCGCTACTGTGCAGTGTAGCCGCCGTCCATTACTTGTAAACTACCAGTAATAAACGACGCTTTGTCGCTTACTAAAAATAGTGCAAAATCAGCCACTTCTTGAGGTTGCCCTAAACGGCCTAACGGTTGTAGTTGAGCTTCTTCTTGATGTACAGTTTGTTTATCAGCTCCTGATTTTTCACAGTAGTTATCAATTGCTTTGTGATAAAGTGGAGTTTCTATCGTACCAGGGCAAATAGCATTTGCACGAATATTAAATTTAGCGTAATCAAGGGCTGTCGTTTTAGCCATAGAAGCTAATGCAGCTTTACTTAAGTTATAAGCAAAAGAGTTTTGTTTAGCAACCAGTGCTTGTTCCGATGAAATTAGTAAAATAACCCCTTGGTTATTGGCTTTCATTGAAGGTAATACCGCTTTAATTGCAGCATAAGCGCCTTTAACATTGAGATCAAACACCTTATCAAATTCAGCTTCAGAGGTGTTTTCAATGGTTGCTGAAAAATGCATACCTGCGTTTGAAATTAACACATCAATAGCCGTATTTTGACTGAGTTGAGTAATTACTTTGGTTACTTCTTGTACTTTGCTGACATCACAAAAAATAAATTCACCAATATCACTTGGCTGTATATCTAAATTAAAGACATGATAACCGTCAGCTATAAACGTTTTAACAATACTTAAACCAATACCTGAGCTACCGCCGGTGACAATACATGTTTTTTCATAAGATTTTCAAATTAAGAGAACTAGGCACGAAGTGTTTTAATCATACCGAGATATGTAGATGGTTTCATTAAATAACTTTATTGATTTTAATTAAGAGATAACAAGCAATTAGTTGAAAAGTTTTTTATAATTAGCACAATTTGTTTTGAGGTATTACTATGAGAATTTGTGGGATTGAATTAAAAGGTAATGATGCTATTGTTTGTGTCATGTCATTAGAAAATGGTTTGTATGACTTACCTAAAATTAGGGTACCTAAATTAACCTTAGTAAATGCCAGTAATGCTGAAGAGATACGTAAGTTTCAGTTTGATTTTGCTAAATTAATGTCTGATTACAAAATCGAAAAAGTGGTAATTAAAGGCCGCGCATTAAAAGGTAAATTTGCTGGTGGACCTGTCGGTTTTAAATTAGAAGCGGCGATTCAGTTAATTAGCGATTTAGAGGTGGAAATACTCTCGGCAAGTTTTATTAAATCAGCATTAGCAAAAAGCTTAGTTAATATTGACTTTCGTGATACTGGCTTGAAAAACTTTCAAGAAACAGCCTTTAGTACAGCTTTTGCTTATTTTGAAGGGCAACGCTTTAAATCGTCTGATGACTCAGAAAAATCAAGCCCGTATTCTGAATAATCCGTTGGTTTAACATTATCTGCTTATATCGCTTAAGTTGCTATAAATACAGCTTGAGTGCTATAGGGATGCTTATTTAAAGATGGTAGTGAAAAACAATAAAGTGAGTGTAGATAAAAAATATTCAAGTTATGTTAATCATCTATAATTAGGTTTATCTGTGAGTCGTAAGTTATTAAAAAGGTTGTTATTGTGCTTTCTGGTTTAAATAAAAAATCACTGATTACGCTGTTGTTTTCCGGCTTATTAAGCGTGCAGAGTTATGCCGATGAAAACCATTATGAATTAGCCTTAAAAGCCTATCAGCAAAAAGATGTTAATACCGCCGAAATCCATTTAAAAAATGCCTTAAAAGAAAACACTAAAAATTTACCTGCTAAGTTATTACTGGCCGAAGTGTATATTGATAAAAAATCTCCACATTTAGCAGAGCAAGAGTTAAACAATGCATTATTGCAAGGAGCTGATTTTAACTTAGTGGTTGAGCCATTAGCGCGGAGTTTATTATTTCAAGGGAAATATGAACAAATCATTATGTTAGATGCTGATCAAACGCTTAATCAGCGTAGTCAACTAACCTTTGATTTAGTGAAAGCAAAAGCTTACCTTGCTACGGATGATAGTGAAAAAGCGCAAGAGATCTATCAAGCGATTATTCAATTGATGCCTAAGCATATAAAAGCACACTTAGGTTTAGCGAGCTTATATATCGACATTAGTGCTTATGATAAAGCCGAAGTTACTATCAATAACATCGAAAGTGTTGCTAAAAACAATATTGAATTTTTACAAGTTAAAGGGCGTTTATTGTTAATGTTAGGGGAATTATCATCCGCATTAACCTTATTTGAACAAGCCAATTTAGCTGATCCTAATAATATTAAAACGTTAAAATATATTGTTAATACATATATTGCCTTAAAAGAATTTAATAAAGCCGAAAGATTAATTGATACCATATTAACCTTAGCGCCTAAAGACCCTCATGCGCAATTTTTAAAAAGTTCAATTTTACGAGATCTTGATAAGGTGGCTTTATCAGAACAAGTATTAATGCAGTTAAGTACACAATTAGCAGCAATTGACAGCCAATTTATGGTTAGCCAACCACAATTACAGCTGATTGATGCCATGACTAGTTATGCCCAAGAAAATTGGGAACAAGCCAGAAATAAGCTAAAAAGTTACCTTGATAATGAGCCTGATGATATTAGCGCAGCCGTTTTATTAGCGGATGTTTATATGCGCCAAGAGCAAGGCCGTGATGCGTTAAAATTGTTAAGCAATTATGAAAATCAGCTGATGTTTAATAAAGAATACGCCATTATTCTTGCGGGTTTGTATATTCAGTTTAATAAGAGCTTTAAAGCCGAGCCTTATTTAAAAGCCCTTAACCAAAAATACCTAACGACACCAGTATCCTTATTTTAAGGGCACAGATTTTATCGGAAAGATACCTAGATGTTGAAGCACTTGAATTATTAAAAAATGCTAAAGTACAGCGCAATGCCTTATATCTTGAAACACTGGCAGCAATTACTTTAAAACTAGGTATGCTTGCTGAAAGTCAGGAGTATGTTGCCGAAATTATTACAATGGCACCTGAAAATGTCAGATATCAATTATTACATGCTCAAATTTTATTACAGCAAGGTAATGTAACTAAAGCGAATGAGCTGATTACCAAGCTTTATAACGCGCAACTTGATAATGCTGAAGTACAATTTAATTATGGGGTGTTACAACAAATATTAGGGAAAGATAATGAAGCTAGAAAGGTGCTCCGAGCGCTTGTTACCGATCATCCTGAACATAGTGAAGCTTGGCTAAAATTAGCAGCACTTGAGTATCAGTTAGGTGATACTGCAGCGGCAATTCATATTTTAGAACAGCAGAAAAAAATCAGTAACAATAAAACCTCAGCGACTTACCAGTTAGCCGAGTTGTATTATCGAGAAAAACAATTTGATAACAGCCTGTCGTTGATCAGTAGTTATTTATTAAGTAATCGTTTAGATACCCATGCTGGTGAAATTAAAGCGAAAAACTTGATTGCTTTAGAACGTAACGAGGCCGCAAAACTACAGTTATCTCAGCTTTTTGGTTTTTGGCTTGAAGATGCCGACAAACTTCTAGATTTAAGCCGTTTACAGCTGCAAGTAAATGATTATGAAGGTGCTGAAAAGTCACTGGCATTAGCACTTAAGTTAAAGCCGAAAACACTGCCTATTTTCATTGATACGATAAAGTTGAAATTAAGACAGGAAAAACTAGCCGAAGCGGAAAGTCTGATCCGAGATGCTGAACGAGCAGGCTTTAAAAATGATATTTTCATCACGATTTTAAAAGGCGATGTTGCACGAGCAAAGAATAATTTCGGTTTAGCCTACAGCCTTTATGCAAAAGCGCTTAAAAAAGACGAAAACAATGTCATCGCTTTATTTAAACTAGCGCAGGTTAGTCATACGGAACAATTATCACAACAATTTATTCCGTTTTTAACCTCTGTTGTTAATAACAACCCAGATGCGGGATTAATAAGAAAAACATTAGCTGAGCATTTATTAACTCATAAACATTGGGAACAAGCACTATTTCAATATCAAGTGTTATTAACTAAGCCTTTACCGACGGATCAACGAGCGATAGCACTTAATAACATGGCGGTAATTTATATTGAGCAAAAAGAATATCCATTAGCGGTATCTTTTGCCAAACAAGCGGTTTCAGTGACTAATACTATTCCAGGCTTGATTGATACGCTAGGTTGGGCATTAACGCTCTCTGGCGAGCTTAATGAAGGTTTATCTTATTTACGACAAGCATACACCATGGCTTCATCAAGTATTGAAGTGCAATACCACTTAGTTTACGCTTTAGCGAAATTAGGTCGTACCGAAGAAGCCCTTGAATATTTGGAATTCATTGTTATCTCACCTGCGAAAATTGTTGAAGTTGAACTCGCTAAACAATTGTTAGCACAATTAACCAACTAAACATAAACGTGCACCGTTAACCGATATAAAATCACTAAGTTAACTTACGCGTTATTTCTACAAATAAATGAAAGGTGTTTATTTCCCAAAAGGGCGGTAAACACCTTTTTTGTATCTTTCTCTTTCTATCGTAAAGCAAAACTCAGTAGCAGTATCAAAGTTTTTAGCTGGCTATTTACCCTAAAATTCATGTTAATAATATTAATAAGCCCAAATAAAAAATAAGGTGAATTCGCTAGCTGATTATTTAGCTATGGCTATCTATAAAAATAAAAGCACAGATTAACGTAAAATGCTTGTAGACCAGAAATTACAGTGATTTAAACTATCCTTGTAACTTGTAACTTGTAACTTGTAACTTGTAACTTGTAACTTGTAACTTGTACTCCGCAGTATGCGCTAAATTATAGGCATTATTTTAAGCATAAAAAAACCGCAATTAAGCGGTTTTTTTATTTAGTTAAATATTAACTAATTAGGTAATTAAACTGATTTTTTTTTCTATTTAACATTAAACCAAATAGGGCAGAAGCAAACACTAATAATGTAGTTGGTTCAGGTACATGATTAATGGCTAACTTATAATCTTCTACTTCACCTTGATGTTGGTAACCAGTCGCAATTAAATTCATATTTTCTGAATGGTACTGCAGAGAGTTTTCACAAACTACTCGAGCACGCATCCATGTATCACCAAGCACAGCATCTAATGGAATATCTACAACAGTTCGGTAAACTCTTAATGTATCACTGTTATTAGTAGTACCTAAATCACTATTAGAGTTCGTAGTATTTGCATTAAGAACATCATTTTTATCATGGTTTTTATACCATTTATCATTGAATAATATTTCTGATGAGTTTTCTTCAAATGATTTGTTACCGTTCCAGTCAACCCATACTTTCAATTCGTCATATTTATGGTTACCTTCATCTGAACGTTGTACGACAAATTTAAACTCTACGGTTTGGCCTTGAGTTAATTCATCTCTTCCCCAACTTGACCAAGTGCCATCTTCATTTTTTATACGCCAGCGTACGCCATTGTCACCTTGGTCTTTTTCTTTTGGCTTAGTTCAGCATTCCAGCCTCTGTTTTTACTAATGGCATCATCAGTTACTCCAGAGTCGCCTTGTAAATCAATACGATTTACAACATTATTGTCATCTTTGGTAGTTGCTCTACCTAATTGTTGCCAAGCATTAGTATCATGACAAGCTTCGCCATAGCCCGTGGCATCGCCATAATCGTAGCTTTTATTAGCCCAGTTAGTACGAGCTGTTTCACAACTTTTAACAGTACCCGCGTATGAGATATTACTAACACTTAACAGTGTTAAAGTAACCATGAATAACTTTTGAATAGATAACTTCACATAAACCTCTTGCTACAACATAAATCAGCATTTGTATTAATGTGTATGATCAAGCATTAATCATGCCATGTAAAATGTGTTTTTAAAATCATTTAAAAACAGTAGTTTATACATATTTAAAATATCCATATGCTTTATGGAATATTAAAGTGTAAAAATATTAAACACTGGTTGACCTTATAAATTTAAATAGTTTTTACCTTGTTTAAAGGTGATATCAACAGGGATTTTTGCCGCTGTTAAACGTTCAAGATCAGCTGTTAATACCTCACTAATAATACCTTTATCTTTAACTAATTTTGTGACTTGTTCGTAATCACCATCACCTTGTAGGGTTAAAATGAGTTTTGACAATGACTCTATGGCTGATTGCATTTTTGCTATATTAACTTGATATAAACCTTGTTCATTGCGGGTAAAAGCGCCTAGTTCTTGAAAATAATTAAACCGCACCATATTAGCTTGACCATGTGCCGAACTTGCGCCAAATCTTACGGAGCGAAAAATACCTGCGAGAAAGGTCGTGTAATATTCTTCAATACTGCCTTCAGTTAACACACCTTGCTTGATAAGTTGTGAGATCATATAAAGCCCTAAAACATCAGCTTTACCTTCTTCTAAGGCGGATGCTTGCTCTTTTAATGCTTCTCTAACCGTACCCTTGTTGTTGATCGTATGTTTGATGCCTAAGCCATGAGCAATTTCATGAAACATGGTATTAGCAAAAAAGGCGTTAAAGTTAATAAACTTTCGTTGCTCTGGCACAATTAATTGCTCTGCGATCTGCATTAATATATGGTCAAATTTTGCTTGCATGGCATTTTTTAATTGTAAGCGGCGGGTACCTTTGGCTAATTGTACTTTTTCATCATTGGGTAAATTTATTGCAATGGTTTTACTACCAGCATTGAAGCATGGCCAGCGTAATAAAGTGCATCGTAGGCGTTTAAATCGGCATTTAACTTAGGTACTTCTTGTTTGTATTTTTTATTTACAGGTAATGATTTTTTTGTAGGCTGGGTAAATATTGCACATATTTAGCTAATTTTTCACTCCAGCGCTTATCTTTTAGCAATACGTAGCTTCAAATCCAGCGCGATAGCCAAGTAACTGGTCTTCGTAGGTTTCTATTGGACCAATCACGACATCAATCAGGTTATTTTTCATGCTCATCAGGCCATATCTGAGGCAAAATAATCATCGCTGGTTAAGGCTTTTGCCCGTAATGATAAATAATCAGCAAATTCGCTATCATCAGCAAGTATGGCCGCTTCTTCTAATATGGCCGCAGCTCGGTGTAATTCATCGCTATATATTTCTGAATAATCAATACTGTAGAGTTGGCCGTTATCATCGCGCTTGATCAGTGAATATAAGCCTTGTTTGTCGGTTAATTCAGCTTGTTCAAATGCTTGTTTATTAAGATCAGCTGGATAAAATTGAGCGCCTAAAGGTTTTTCATCAAAATTAGTTAAAAAGGGCTTATTACCATTTAAGCGATCCCAAGGACCATAATTAATTTGTGCAAAGGCTTTAGCTTGTGGTGATTTAATACTATCGAGGAAGATTTTTTTGTCTTGATGAAATGCTTGTTGCCAAAAAGATCATCCATAATTTTTTAGCGGCTTCAATTAAGCGGGCAATTAACTTTTTGATTGTTAGATAACTGGCTTAAATCTGCCGTCAGGATGACTTCTTGATAAATGTCTAAACGATGCTCTGCTGTTGGGATCAACTCTGGAGAGGGCTTTGTGTGGTTAATTGTTTATTACATGCAGTTAATGTTAATAGTGAAATGAGTGCTGTAATAGTGAAGCATTTAATATTCATATTATCCCCTAAATTTTGATGCAGAAAAGCTTAGGGAAAATTGTCACTAAAGGCAATGGTTATACCAATTTAATTAAATTTTTGCCCACTTGTGCGGGTTAAAATATTCCGGCTGCGTTGCTTTCAATCCCAATAGATAGCTATTGCTCAATCAAGCGCCTTGCCATGATTTATTTTTCCTATGCACAACAAGATCACAAACTTAATGGAATTGTTATTATCTCTTGAATTTGATGGGAATTCGGTAGTTATAAAAAAACCGGCAAAAGCCGGTTTTTAATTAGATATAAAATCTTTTAAAGATTAAAGCGCTTTGATCGCAGCGTTTAAACGACTTTGCTACGAGCAGCTTTATTCTTGTGAATAATGCCTTTAGCTGCGTAACGATCTAAAATTGGTGTTGCCGCAGCTAATTCAGTAATAGCTGTCGCTTTATCACCGGCTTCGATTGCAGCGATAACTTTTTTAACTAAAGTACGCATCATTGAACGACGGCTTGCATTGTGTTGACGACGCTTTTCTGATTGAACTGCGCGTTTCTTAGCTTGCTTTGAATTAGCCAAGGTTAACTCCCTAAAAGTGGTAAAAATAAGCTTAAATTTAAGGCGACGAAATATGCCTGTTTTACGACTGTTTGTCAAATCATTTACCTATTATTTTCTAATAAAAATGAAATTATTGAGATAAATTGATGAATTAATCGATTGTCTGCCGACATAAAGGTTGAGCACGTCTTACCTTTCGCGGCATAATAACATGATATTCCACTCTATTATTCTATCTAATCAATTACTGGACCTCTCTTGAGTAAAAAATTAATTAAATCAGGTTTAATTGTTACCCTTATGACCTTTATTTCTCGTGTGCTTGGTTTAGTACGGGATGTGGTTATTGCTAATATTATGGGGGCAGGGCAGCTTCAGATGTTTTTTCTTTGCGAATAAAATCCCTAATTTTTTACGACGTTTATTTGCAGAAGGGGCGTTTGCCCAAGCGTTTGTTCCGGTATTAAGTGAATATAAACATCAAGATGAAATTGATGGTACGGGGTTAGATCAAACCCGTTTGTTGATTGCGCAAGTTGCTGGCACTTTGGGGGTATTAGTTACTTTAATGACCTTAATTGGCATGATTGCTTCGCCTATATTTGTCATGCTCTTTGGTTTTGGCTGGTTTGTTGATTGGTTAAATGATGGCCCAGCGGCTGAAAAATTTGATTTGGCAGCGAGCCTATTAAAAATCACCTTTCCTTATTTATGGTTTGTTTCGTTAACGGCACTTGCTGGCGCGGCCTTAAAACACCTTAGGTAAATTTGGCGCTTCGTCATTTACACCAGTATTACTTAATGTTTGTATTATTTTAATGGCTATTTATGGCGCGGATAGTTTTGAAAACCCCGCCTATGCTTTAGCTTGGGGCGTTTTTTTAGGTGGTTTAGCGCAGTTTCTTTTTCAAATACCTTTTTTAATTAAAGCCAATGTTTTGGTTAAACCTAAATGGGCATGGCATGCGCCGGGAGTGACCAAAATTCGCACCCTGATTGTGCCTGCTTTATTTGGGGTGTCGGTGACTCAAATTAATTTGTTACTTGATACCTTAATTGCCAGCTTTTTAGTAACAGGATCGATCAGATGGTTGTATTACGCCGATCGTTTGCTGGAATTTCCTCTAGGTATTTTTGGTATTGGCATTGCCACGGTTATTTTACCGAGCTTATCAAAACTGCATAGTCAAAAAAGTAGTCAAGCATTTGATAATACCTTAGATTGGGCGATTAAAATTGTCTGCTTTTTGGTTTACCAGCTTTAGCTGGCTTAATGGTGTTAGCACAACCGATTATCATGGTGTTGTTTATGCGTGGTGAATTTGATGCTAGTGAAGTTACCCAAGTGTCATACGCGCTGTTTGCTTATTTGTCAGGTTTAATGAGCTTTATGTTTATTCACGTTGGCACCGGGCTATTATTCTCGTCAAGACACCAAAACACCGGTAAAAATCGGGATTATTGCGATGGTTTCAAATATGGCATTTAATTTAATGTTAGCGCCATTTTTTGGCTATGTTGGTTTAGCTATCGCAACAACAATGTCGGCGACATTAAATGCCTTTATGTTATATCGAGGCTTAAAGCAATTGGGTTTACACCATGTCACCTGAAGCTAAAGCGGCGATTGTTAAATTGGTTATTTCGGCAATGGTAATGGCTGGCGTTGTTTGGACCATGTCACCAAGTTTTGAACAATGGTTAAGTTTTAGTTTTTGAAAGTGTTTGGCGATTAACTTGGTATATCTGTGCGGGTGTGATTTCATTTTTGCTTTTGCATTTTTAAGTGGTATGCGGCCAAATGACTTAAAAGTTAAAACGGTGATTAAGCCATAAATTTAGTAACTCAATCAGGTTTATTTTATTGTTAATTTTACCGTTAAAGTTCAATTTATCAGCAATTAGCTAGAAATTTTCGCTAAATTGTTTATCGTTGCTGATTCTTCTTTGTGAGTAATATATAATCCGTCGGTTTTTTATCCGACATTATTCATTACTTCGGTGATGAATATGTTAATTTTTTATCGTTTTTTATAATGCAGGGTTAGTTTGTTCATGCAGCTTATTAGAGGTATCCAAAATATACAACCAGCCGATCACGGTTGTGTATTAACAATTGGTAACTTCGATGGCGTGCATTTAGGCCATAAACGAGTGTTAGAAGCGTTAGTTGCACAAGCTAAACAGTTGGATACAGTTGCTGCCGTTATGGTGTTTGAGCCTCAGCCGCAAGAAATGTTCGCAAAAGAAAATTCGCCAGCATTGTTTAACGCGTTTACGTGATAAATATAATTTATTAAAAAAGTTGGAGTGTACAGCGGTTAATTTGCGTAAATTTTAATGAAGAATTTGCCAGTTTATCGGCGGAAACATTTATTGAGCAGCTGTTAGTGAAAAAACTGGGTATTAAACATTTGATCATTGGTGATGATTTTCGTTTTGGACAATATCGCACTGGTGATTTTACCATGTTAAATGACTATGGTCAGCGCTTTAACTTTGCGGTTACCGACACCCAAAGCTATAAAATGGCGGAATGCCGCATCTGTAGCACTGATATCAGTAAAGCTTTTGAAGAAGATGACTTAACCACCGCCGAAGCTATGTTAGGTCGCCCTTATGCAATAACCGGTCGGGTCATCCACGGTGAAAAAAATGGTCGCAAGTTTGGTTTTCCAACCGCCAATGTTTTATTAAAACGTTTGGTGTCACCAGTTGCCGGTGTATATGCGGTTAGTGTTATGATTAACCAAGAGCAGCATTATGGTGTTGCTAATATTGGCTGTCGACCGACCTTAAATGGTATTAGGCAGCAATTAGAAGTACATATTTTTGACTTTAATCAAAACCTCTATGGTCAACAGATTGAAGTGACTATGTTGAAAAAGATCCGAGCTGAAAAGAAGTTTGAATCAATTGATGCATTAATAAGCCAGATACAAAAAGATAGTGAGCAAGCTCGATTATTTATTAATAAACGCTAGGCGTTTGCCATAAATAATTAAGCCACCAATGAATAACCTTAACGGACAATGATTGAAATGAGTGATTACAAACATACGTTAGCACGTTATAGATACGACATTTTGCGATGAAAGGCAACGCTAGCGAATCGTGAGACCACAAATGTTGTAAAAACGTGGGCGGAAAAAGATCTTTACAGCAAGTGGAGCCAAAACTAAAAAGGTAAAAAATCGCCCGTTCATTTTGCATGACGGCCCTCCGGCAACGCAAATGGTGATATTCATATTGGTCATGCCGTTAATAAAATTCTTAAAAGATATTATTGTTAGTCAAAAACGAAAAGCATCGACTGTGCACCTTATGTAATGTGCCTGGTTGGGATTGCCGGTTTACACTTTCCGAAGTTGAATTAATGGTAGAGAAAAAAAGTCGGCAAGCCAGGTCATAAAGTATCGGCTAGTGTTTTCGTGAAAAATGTCGTGAATAATATGCGGCTAAACAAGTCAATGGTCAACGTGAAGACTTTAAGCGTTTAGGTGTTTTGCTGATTGGGAAAAACCTTATCGTACTATGGTTACGACGCGCGCAAACTAATATCGTCGCTCATTACGCGGAAAAAATTGCTGAAAACAGCCATTTACAT
>JAYQHI010000003.1:0-83002 GCA_038141035.1 Alteromonadaceae bacterium | reverse complement strand
AGTAGAAAACTTGCTAAGCAACTGTTTTGATTCACCAATCATCGCCGATTTGAATCGATTACCAGCGCACTAAAATTACCAACTGGCAAAATGGTGCTTGTTTATGTAAGTCACCAAATGTAAAATCAAAATGTAAATTCACAGGCACTTGGCGGATTGCCGGTATCAAGCTATCACCGGTAAACAATAATGGCGCAACATCGATACTAACACTTGTTCAATTAACCAATGTAAAAATTGTTTATGTTCAACTGCGCGACTTTTGCCAAAAAATGCTGACCTAAATGCCAGTCAGAGGTGTATAATCGCATAATAAAACAAATTCAAACGAGTGAAAAACAAAGGTCAATTCTACATATATTGATAATAAGTAACAGCAATTTTTAAGTTTATTAAAGCAAACGGGGTAATTTTGCTTAAATATTATTCAGCGGATATTCTCCATTTTACAGCACCGACAAAACACGTTAGTGTGTTGTATGTTAATTGAAAATAAACTCATTTATGCTTTTAAAAACTGTAACTTCTTCCGCTTCAAAAAAACTATTGCTTTAGATTGCCCACGATAACATGAAAATAGATTGTTAGCTTGGTGTCAAAAATATCAACAACCACTATCGCAACATACCCTTTATGGCACAGGTACAACCGGTACCTTTGTTTATAAAAGCCACCGGATCCTGATATCTCACCCCTTTGATCAGCGGTCCACTGGGTGGCGATCAGCAAATTGGTGCTCTGATCACGGAACAAAAATTAGATATGATGATTTTCTTTGGGATCCGTTAGCCGCACAACCTCATGATCCCTGGACGTAAAAGCCTCACTTCGTTTAGCAGCCGTCTGGAATATTCCGTAGCTTGTAATGAATCAACCGCTGATATGTTAGTTAATTCAAGCTTATTTGCCAGCAGTTATGAGAAAATATCCCTGATTATGAAAGTTATTTAGCCTCTCTCGTACTTAGCGTTTTTTATCTCTATCACTTTTTATTTATTAGAGGCGATTAATTTCAGCCTCTAATTGACCATATTTTTAGGCAAGATATCCCCATTTTAGCCATTTCTAAAAAAACAGCTCAAAAGTCCAAAATTAATCGCTATAAAGGCAGCATTAATTATAGAAATTCATTACAATAGCGGCCGAAATATTCTTCTGAAATTTGTGAATGGAAAATGACAAAACAAACTAAAATTGTAGCAACAGTATCGGACCTTAAAGGTGACGTAGAATTTATCGGTGAATTATTCAAACGCGGTGTAAACGTAATTCGTTTAAACACGGCTCACCAAACACCTGAAGACACACGTAAAGTTATTGAAAACGTTCGTGCTGTTAGTGAAAAGTTAGCGGTTCTTGTTGATACCAAAGGCCCAGAAATGCGTACAAATCTTAAAATTGAAGAAGATTTGACCATTAAAACTGGCGACAAAGTAACTTTCCGTGCTGACGGTTTAGATGTTCCGACCACGAAAGAAGCAGTACAAGTAAACTATTTAGGCTTTGTTAACGATGTACCAGTAGGCGCTCGCATTTTAATTGATGATGGTTTATTAGAATTAGTTGTTGATAGTAAAGATGATAGCAACCTTTATACGACAGCATTAAACAACGGAAAAATTAAAAAGAAAAAGAGTGTTAACGTTCCAGGTGTAGAAATTAACTTACCTTCAGTAACGGACCGCGATAAAACCTTTATCGAAATGGCGATTGACGCGGGTGTTGATTTTATTGCCCATTCGTTTGTTCGTAACAAACAAGATGTATTAGACGTACAAGACATTTTAGACGCTAAAAATTCATCAATTAAAATTATCGCTAAAATTGAAAACCGTGAAGGCGTTGACAACCTAGATGAAATTTTAGAAGTTGTTTACGGTGTTATGGTAGCGCGTGGTGATTTAGGTATTGAAATTCCAGGTTACGAAGTACCATTAGTACAAAAAGAAATGATCCAAAAATGTATTGCTGCACAAGTACCTGTAATTACGGCAACACAAATGTTAGAAAGTATGATCCAAAACCCTCGTGCTACACGTGCAGAAATTTCTGACGTTGCCAATGCGGTATTAGATGGTACTGATGCATTAATGCTTTCAGGTGAATCAGCTTACGGTGATTACCCATTTGAAGCAGTTGACACTATGTCACAAATTGCAAAACACGTTGAAGAAAAAATTGCTCATGGCATTAACTTAGATGCAACCCAAGCTGACAAAGATAACTTACAAGCCTACATTTGTAAGCAAGTTGCTAAATCAGCACGCGACTTAGACGTTGATGCGATTGTTGTACCAACAGCTACAGGTTCAACTGCTCGTCAAATTGCTTCACATCGCCCTGCTGCCCCTATTTATGCTGCATGTTATACACCTGAGTCTTTACGTTTATTATCGTTAAGCTACGGTGTTGACGCTTATTTAGTTGATGTGCCTGAGCGTAAAGATGTGATCAAAAACTCAATTATGCCATTAGTTGAAAAGAACATTGTTAACAACGACAGTTTAGTGGTTATTGCTAAAAAGTGTCTCCTGGCGCCCCTAAAGGCAAAACTAACCGCATGGAAGTTAACACGGTTGCTTCTTTTATCGCGAGAGATTAATGCTTTTTAAAGCATAATTTACGCATAACAGACCCTAGTGTTTAAGAACAAATAACACGACAAGCATTGAAATGATTACCAAAAGGCTTAAATGAAAATTTAAGCCTTTTTTGCCAATAAATCATAAATAGCTTGGTCTAGCGCTTAGCACCTGAGACAATGACTTTAACTTATAAAAACACTATGGTTCATTATGAAACTTTTAGTTCGTAACCTTTCTCGCTCAACCACGGAACAAGAAATTAGAATTTTATTTTCCAATCACGGCACAGTAAATGAGTGTAATTTAGTATTGGATCAAGCAACCGGTTTGTCGAAAGGTTTTGGCTTTGTTGTTATGCCTAATGAAAAAGAAGCACATGCCGCCCTTGCCAGCTTACATCATATGAAAGTGGCTAATAATAAAATTCGAGTAAAGTTAGCGTTAGACGAATAATTCTTAATCACATTAAAGCGCATGTTGTTTGTTGTTAGTAGAAAGAAATAACATGTTCTTTGCTTTGGCCTTTAAATTTAATAAAAGCAAATTTCTCCTTACCCGCCCAATTTTTAGCACTATTGTTATAAACCATAAAATATAAACCTCGTTGTTTATCATTAACCGCAATTGGACGGAACACGTCACTACCTGACGCTGTTTCTACACCTGATATTTTGTAATAAACATAGTCAATCTCTTGCTCAAATAAAGTGAGTTTTTCTGGCTGTTGATTGGTATAAAGTGCTATCACCGCTTGATGATTAAAATAAGCTGAGGGTTCAAACCATATTGGTGTTATGGTTTTTATTAATAACGATTTAGCTAAGCTAGATTCCGTTTTGATGCGCTCCGTTAGTTCGGTATTTAATTTAATATAATCACTATTTAAACGTGCGTAATCTAGGCTGTTTTTATCAGATAATTTTTTCTGTTGAATAACTTGAGCTTGGCTAAGCTGTAATTTCTGCTCAAGGGCTAATTTATCTGCTGTAAGTTTAGTGGTTAACGTATTAAGTGTGGTTATTTTGCTTTTTGTTTGGTTTATTTCAGTATTTAGTTTTCGCTGCGCTTTTTTAAGCTCATCTTCCCTATTAATAGCTGATTTTAATTTAAACTTTAGCTCAGTTAACGCACTATCTTGTTGATAAGTTTGACTATCTACTTGCTGTTGCAACTGGCTGTTATTTGCTAACAAAGCAACATTTTGGCGACTTAAGTTATTATTTGAAAAGGCAAAATAACTCGCACAAAGCACTGCTACTGTCGCGATAAATAAACTCATAAAGGTAACACTCGATAAACTAATACGTTCATTTACCCGCAGCCAGTCACCCATTTGCTGATAAAAATCGCGTTTAACTCGTTCTAAATCTTGCATAGCTTTACCTAACTAATACCACTTTCATTACATGGCTGCGTTGCTCTCAATATTCAGCTATTGCTCAATCAAGCGCCTTGCCATGATTAATTTTGCCTACGGACAACAAGATCACAAACTTAATGGAGTTGGTATAATTAATTTTTTCTGTTATTAATTTTAGTCGGTTTTTATCAAATTTCGAACATTCTATAGATATGATATCCCAAGTAACACTCGCTGCTTGGGATATTATAAACAACAAAGAATTATATTATTGCGCCGCTTGTATTGCCGTTAAGGCGATGGTGTAAACAATATCTTCGACTAAAGCACCTCTTGATAAATCATTCACAGGTTTATTCATGCCTTGTAACATAGGGCCAATACTTACTAAATCAGCACTACGTTGAACGGCTTTATAAGTCGTATTGCCTGTATTTAAATCAGGGAAAATAAACACGGTGGCACGGCCAGCCACTTTACTTTCTGGGGCTTTTTTCTTGGCAACATTAGCCATGACAGCAGCATCGTATTGTACTGGCCCATCAATTAATAACTCAGGTCGTTTCGCTTGTGCTATTTCAGTTGCTTGTCGCACTTTTTCAACGTCACTACCATGACCTGACGTTCCAGTACTATAACTTATCATGGCAACACGCGGTTCAATACCAAAAGCTTTAGCTGAGTCTGCCGATTGAATTGCTATATCCGCTAATTGTTCAGCATTAGGATCAGGATTAATTGCACAATCACCATAAACAAGTACTTGCTCAGGTAATAACATAAAAAATACCGATGAAACTAAACTGGCCTCAGGCGCCGTTTTAATAAGTTGTAGCGCAGGTCTTATGGTATTTGCCGTTGTATTAACAGCTCCCGAAACTAAGCCATCCACCTTGTTATTGGCTAACATCATGGTAGCCAACACAACCGGATCAGCTAACTGCTCTTTGGCAACAACCGGCGTTAAACCTTTATGTTTTCTTAAAGCAACTAAGTCTTCTACGTATTGATCAATAATACTTTCTGGTTCAATAATGGTAACGTAGTCATTTAATTGAACCCCTTGATGTTGTGCTGTTGTTAAAATTTCATCACGATTTCCCAATAACACAGTACGCGCTATTTTTCGCTCTCCACAAAGTGCCGCTGCTTTAATTGTTCGCACTTCATTTCCTTCAGGAAGTATGATGGTTTTATTAGCTCTTTTAGCGCGCTCGGTCAGTAAATAACGAAATGCGGGTGGAGACATTGGCCGAAATTCATGAGATTTTTCTAATGGTTTTACTTGCCCGATACTATTAACCCAATCACTATTGATAAATTGTGCCGTATGATTCTTTACCTTTTCTATTCGTTGTAAATCATCTATCGGTACTTCAAAATTAAAACGTTGAAGTTTTAAAGCTGTTTGCCAAGTATCATGCTTAGTAAGCAATAATGGCAAACCAGCATTAAAGGCTTGCTGGCACAATTTCATAATTTTATGATCTGGTCGAATATTACCGGTGAGTAATAAAGCCCCCAGTTTTGTTCCATTCATTACCGCTAAACAAGCAAGCAGCAATAATAACATCTGAGCGATCACCGGGCGTAACTAACAAGGTATTCGGGGTAAAATGACCGATCATGTTCGCAACCGTACGCGCACAAAAACTAATAGAGCGTAAACGTCTATGCTCCATATCGCCAGTGTTCAATATTTGGGCATCAATATAATTGGCTAAATCTTTAACTCGTGGCGCAACCAGATCAAAATTCCAAGGCACTACCCCTAATAATTTAAATGACTTTTCATTAAATATTGGTAATTGATGAATTTTATTAGTTAAATTCTCAAACAAAAAAGCCGGTAAATCATTACTAAATTCGTTCTGCTCAATAGCCAAAGGATCATCCGGCGCACCAATTTTATTAAAGATACAACCTAAAACATGTTCACTACTCCCCCCTCCATAATGATTGGCAGCGATATCTAATAGCTCATCAATGGATTCATCTTGATCATGAATAGTGGCAACAAAAACAACATCGGCTCCCAATGCATTGGCTACCATACGATTAAGTCTAACGGTATAGTTTTGTTCTTGAGTTTGTACTAAGCCTTCAATAATGATGGTTTGATCTTGTTTGGCGTAGGTTTCAAAACGGCCAACAATATCTTCCAATAAAACATCTTGTTGCCCTTGGCTATACCGTTTTTCAGCATAAGTTAAATCAAATGGCTCAGGCGGCTCAATATGGCTGGTTTTTCTAATAATTTCGGTTGATTTTTCCGGTCCATTTTCGCCTGGCTTAGGTTGTGAAATTGGTTTAAAAAACCAACATCAATATTTTTTTGTTCAAATGCTCTTAACAGCCCTAAGCTAACAGAAGTTAGCCCAACCGCTGAACCAACCGGAATTAACATAATGCGTTTAGTCATTAACAAATCTCCTTTTCATTACTGGTGTCTTGCAATAATGTAATGGCATCAAGCGCAATAACTAATTCTTCATTAGTTGGAATAACTAACGCTTTGATCCCATCATTACTGGTAATACAACCTTGCTCACCAAACCGTTTATTCAAGTTTTCTTGTTCTGATAATACCAAGCCAAAAATAGTTAATAATGACACCACTTTTGCTCGCACATAAGCCGAATTTTCACCAATACCTCCGGTAAAAACAATGGCATCAAGCTTCCCTAATGGGACTGTATAAGCAGCAATCGTTTTAGCAATTTGATAACTAAAAACATCAAGCGCTAATTCCGCTTGTTTATTGCCCGCTTGTGCCGCTTCTTGTAACTCTCTACAATCATTACTTAATTGTGAAATACCTAATAGACCACTTTGTTTATTTAATACCTGATCAACCTGCTCCATTGAATAAGCTAATTCATTGACTAAAAAACTTAATAAGCCAGGGTCAACGTCACCACTGCGTGTCCCCATGCAGATACCTCCTAGTGGCGTAAACCCCATACTGGTATCAACACTTTCACCATTTTTAATCGCACAAATTGAGCAGCCATTGCCTAAATGTGCGGTGATCAAGTGAGACTCGCTAAACTTTTTATCTAACAATTGGCTCGCTTGCTCCGCCACATAGAGATGACTGGTACCATGGAAACCATATTTACGGATCCCTTCTAATTGATAAAGCGAATAAGGAATTGCATATAAAAAAGCTTTTTTAGCTAAGGTTTGATGAAACGCAGTATCAAATACCGCTACTTGCTTTAAATTAGGAAACAGTTTTTTGGTTGCTTGAATACCTAATAAGTTGGCGGGATTATGCAAAGGGGCAAGTTTATTATTGGCTTTTATTTCAGCCTCAACCTCGTCAGTTATTACCACCGAGTTAAAAAATTTCTCACCACCATGAACAACACGATGACCGATCACGTTAATAGAGCTAGTTAATTGATGTTGGTTAATAATTTCAACCAAGGCTTGAATCGCAGCCAGATGATAACTATTTTCAGCCAAGGCAAGTGTATGCTTTTGATTGGCTGATGATTGTGCAGTAGAGTGAGGCAAGCCGCTGTGTTGCCAGCTAATTTGCGCATTTACAGCGCCTAAACATTCGGCAATACCATGCAAAACTTGCTCGGTGGTTTGTACATTAATAACGGCAAATTTTACCGAAGAACTGCCAGAGTTTAAAACAAGAACAAAATCAGTCATATATTTATATCAACAAAAAATAATTGATATAAATATAGCTGAAATAATCAAAAAAAAAGTAGAGCTAAATCAAACTATTCGAATTAAATTGCTTGGCTTGATTCGCGCTCAATAATTTTAAAATCAAGGACATGACGAAATTCACGCGGATTAACTTGTGATAGATCGTCATAACGGCCAGACGTTAATAGCTCTATCGCTAATTCAGCCATTTCTTGAATAGGCTGACGTACTGTCGAAATACAAGGCCAAACAGTTGTAGCAAGTTGAGTATCATCGAAACCAACAATAGATAATTCATCAGGTACGGTAATGTTTTTCATATGAGCTGCGGCAATTGCAGCCGCCGCCATATCATCATTTCCTGCAAAAATAGCGGTGGGTTTATCAGGTAAGGCCAGCATGTTGGTTGCTGCACTCAAACCCGATTTGTAAGTAAAGAAGCCCTGTTCAATATATTCAGGCGGTACTGTTATTTCATTTGATCGTAAGGCATCAAGATAGCCTTGATAACGTAAACGGCTTGAGCCTTGATTAGGATGACCAATAATATGGCCTATTTTGGTATGCCCTTGTCGGATCAGGTTTTCAGTAACCTCAAAGGCTGCTTGATAATCATCTAAACAAACATAAGGTGATGACGTTAAGTTGCTATCAGGAGAAATGCGAACAAAAGGCACTTTCGACTCTTGCAACATAGCAACAACTTCCGGCATATTGCAAACAGGCGGTAATAAAATCATACCGTCAACTTGAGTGACATCAATAAGATCTTTCACTGACGCTAAAGTAACCTCAAGATCAGGATCAGCTTCATCAACAACTAAGTGATAACCACTGGCACGGCAACGTTTTAAAGAACCTAATAAAAACTGGCTAACATATGAGGCACTTGGGTTGTCGTATAATAAACCAATAAAAAATGACTTGGTACTGGCTAAACGGCGGGCTGATACATTAGGACGATAATTTAATTCTTTAACAAATTGCATGACCTTTTGACGGGTTTTATCACTAACTTTGGCATCTTGATTTAACACCCGTGAAACTGTCATCATTGACACGCCAGCTTTTTCAGCAACATCCTGAATACGTGCTCGTTTTGCTTTTACCATGTAGACCTTTCTGCTTATCGATGAAATTCGATTGTTACAACTTACATATTGTTAAAGACTAACATATTAAATAAAGAATAAAAAATATCTAGTTAAGCTATGTAAAACAAAAGCTAGCTATAAGTTATTAACAAACAAATAATATAAACAAGGTAGAAAATACCAATAAAAAGTTAACGCTACCAGTGGCTATTTTAAGCTTATAAAACTAGCAGCTTGCAAACAGTGTTTATTGTTATTTGTACGGTAAAATACAAAGTTATCACCAAAAATGATACTCTAACTACCGACAAGTTAACCCTAGCCAATAACCGTAACAAATAACCATAGAAAAATAATATGAACAAAATCCCTTTAGGCATGTACCAACACTTTAAAGGTAATTTTTATCGTGTGTTGCACTTGGCTACCCATAGCGAAACAGAAGAAGTAATGGTTGTATATCAACCACAATATGGTGAACAAGACATTTGGGTCAGACCCTTAAGCATGTTTGATGAAACAATAGAGCGTGACGGCAAACAGTTAAAACGTTTTCGGTTTATTGAAGAATAACACGCAAGTTATTAATTATCGGTACATAAGTTATCAGCTCAATACGTGCTCAAGCCCGGTTCATTTAAAATGAATCGGGCTGACTAACGCTTGTACTAACACCATACAAACTGTTAGAAAATATACTGACCAGTTAAACCAACGCTAAGCTAATTTTCCACGGCGTTGCTCAAGCGCTTCTCTGACTTCCCGCGCTTTCTGCTCGGTAATTGGATAAGTTGCAACCATCCAAATGGCAATAGATGAAGTGATAATAGGAATAATCACATCGAAAATTCGCATTAAAAATAAAGTTTCTGACGATTGTTGATGCGCTAAAGCAACATCAAAACCAGTAGCATTTAATAAAAATCCACCGGCAAGTAAAGCTAACGCCATACCGAGTTTTACCACCCACCAAAAAATAGAGCCAAACATACCTTCACGGCGTTGTTCGGTATTAAGTTCATCAAGATCACAGACATCGGCAACCATTGAGCCCATTAAAGTAAATAATCCACCTAAACCAAAGGCAATAAAAATAGGAGGAATTAATAATAACATTGGGTTTTCCGGGTATAACATACCCACTTTAATGCATAACCAATAATGGAAATACCGGTTGCTAGAAAGAAAGCTTGGCGTTTACCAATAATTGTTGAAATTTTCGTGATTAAAAAGATCACACAAAATGTCGCAATTGCAGAAACGGTACCAGACCAACCTGCATACTCAGCGCCTAGCGATTGATCGCCACCAAAAAACATAATAAATGATGACATAAGTTTGAAATGATGAAACCAACATAAAGCCATTAAAAACGAGAAATGTCGCGGCGCATAAACTTAAAAAAGGTTTAAATTTTATGGTGATTAAAAAGCCTTTAAAAAACCTTTAAAGCTACCGGTATCTTCTGTTGTTTTAGCTGCCTGTTTAGCGGCATTAACCACAGCTACTACAGGAGATTGCTCAGCAGTGGGATTTTGCTTACTGCGCTCTTTTAAGAAAATAGCGGGTAAAATGCCAACACAAACAGTAAAAATACCGATGATAATGGCTAACCAACTTGCACCTTGGATCATATTGTCAAAAAACAAATCCGATTGCATAAACCATAAAAACCAAGGGGCAACAATCCAAGCAAATTGTCCCATAAAGTTTTGCACCGCCATGATCCGAGTACGTTCATGATAATCAGGCGTTAACTCATAACCTAACGCCACCCAAGGCGTGGCAAATACGGTATAAGCTAGATAAAAATAAAAATGGAACCGATAAGAAAAAACCAAAAATAAAACTGTTCACTTTGACCTTGTGGGAATTGCCATAACAAAGCGAAAATAATACCTGCTAATATTGCACCACAAAAAATATAAGGACGTCGGCGTCCCCATTTCGATTTGGTATGATCTGAAATATACCCCATTAAAGGATCGGTTAATGCGTCGGTGAGCCGAGGTAAAGCCCGAGTAATCCCACCAAAGCAGGATTCATTCCTAAACCTAGGTTTAAAACAATGGCCATACCGCCAATAGCAGCACCTAATAAATTATTGGTTAACGCTCCTAAACCATAGATAAAATTTTTGCATAACAGAAATTTTATCGGTGGATTTTGTTGGCTGTTGTTCTATCTGACTCATGGATAAACCCAATTTAATGTTGCTGTTATATGCTTGTTATTGCAAACTGTTTTGTTAACTTGTTTTCACTAACCATTCTTATTATTCATCTTTACCATAACTTTTTTTCTCGGTGTATACAGATAAAAACGATGAGTTGGACAAATACAACGACAAAGCGGTTATCTAATAGCTAAAAAGCCAAGCATATTCGCAAATCCCTTAAAAAATCCGCCCTAACTTAAATTTAGTCCATCTGGTCTTATTTAATTTGAATAATCATGCTGTAACAATAATAGTTAGTAGTGATTAAACTATCCGCTGACAACAGCGTAGTGATAATACTCAATAATCCTTAAAGAAATGCAATGATAAAAAACACGCTAAGCATAAAACTTAAACACTTAATTAGCCAAATGACACTTGCTGAAAAAGCAGGACAAATGAGCCAAGTTTCTGGCTGTCATGGCCAAATATCTGAAGATTTAGCAAACAATATTCGTTTAGGTCTTGTGGGCTCTGTAATTAATGAAGTTGAGCCAAATACAATTAATGAATTACAGCGTATTGCTGTTGAAGAAAGCCGTTTAGGGATCCCATTATTAATTGGCCGAGATGTTATTCATGGCTTTAAAACCATTTCCCAATTCCATTAGCACAAGCGGCAACTTGGTCGCCTGAGCTTGTTGCAGCGAGTGCTGAAATAGCTGCGCTTGAAGCGGCAAGTATTGGTGTTAATTGGACCTTGCGCCAATGATAGATATAACACGCGATCCACGTTGGGGGCGAATTGCCGAAAGTTTAGGTGAAGATCCTTACCTTTGTTCACAATTAGGTAATGCTATGATCAAAGGCTTTCAACAAGACGATTTAAGTCAAACAGGAGCCATTGCCGCTTGTGCCAAACATTTTGCCGGTTATGGTGCGGCTGAAAGTGGTCGTGATTACAATACCACCAATATTTCTGAGCATGAATTACGAAATGTGTATTTTCCCCCATTTAAATCAGCAATTAATGCCGGTGTTGCCAGTTTTATGTCAGCATTTAGCGATTTAAATGGTGTTCCCGCCTCAGGTAATGCGTGGTTAATGAAAGATATTCTCCGTACTGAATGGCAATTTAATGGCATGGTTGTCAGTGACTGGGAATCTATCTCGCAGTTAAGTATTCATGGTTTAACTGAAAATGATAAACATGCGGCTTATGAAGCGATCAACGCTGGTATTGATATGGAAATGGTTAGTCATACTTATCAGCAAAATATAAACGAACTAATTGACGAAGGTAAAATTACCGTTGCACAAATAGATCAAATGGTAGGCCATATTTTATCTTTAAAAGAGCAATTAGGCTTATTTGACCAGCCTTACACAAAAACAGAGCAATTTCCGCCATTAGCTAACCATGAGCATTTATTGTTAGTAAAGAAGTTGCAACCAAAAGTTGTGTCTTATTAACAAACCAAAACAACACCCTACCACTTTCTATATCTAAGCTTAACAATATTGCCGTTATTGGCCCATTAGCCGATGATGGTTATGAACAATTAGGCACTTGGATATTTGACGGTGAAGAAAAACACAGTATTAGTTGTTTATCGGCACTAACAAGCTTGGTTGGTAGCCATGCTAAAATAGAATTTTCTCAAGGATTATCAACCTCTAGGTCTACTAAAACTGAAGGCTTTGCTGATGCCGTCAATAAAGCCGCTAAAGCCGATGTTGCATTAATGTTTATGGGAGAAGAATCAATTCTTTCCGGTGAAGCACATTGCCGTGCTGAGATTAACTTACCAGGTAAACAAGAGCAATTAATTGACGAAATAGCAAAAACAGGCACACCTATCGTACTCGTGATCATGGCAGGACGCCCTATTACGTTAACCCAAGTTATTGATAAAGTGGATGCCATCTTATTTACTTGGCATTTAGGCTCAATGGCAGGACCTGCGATCACCGATTTATTATTTGGTTCGCAAATTCCATCAGGTAAATTACCCGTTACTTTTCCACGTTGTGTTGGCCAAATCCCCATTTATTACAGCCATAAAAATTCAGGAAAGCCCCCTAGCGATGCCACTTTTATTCATATGAATGATATTGATGTCCGCGCAGAGCAAACCTCATTGGGCATGACAGCAACCCATTTAGACACGCATTTTTCGCCACAATTTCCTTTTGGTTTTGGTCTTTCTTATAGCCGATTTAGCTATCACAACTTGCACATTGATAAAACCGAATATCAACTTGATGAAATCATTCACGTTTCTGTTGCTGTAACTAATATTGGTAATTATGCCGCCGAAGAAATAGTGCAACTCTATATCAGAGATCCCGTTGCTAGTGTCACCCGCCCAGTAAAAGAGCTAAAGGGCTTTCAACGTGTTATGTTAGAAAAACAACAAACCAAAACGTTAACATTTCAATTAAGCCATAACGAATTAGCGTTTTATAATAATAAAATGGTGTCGGTTGTTGAGCCTGGCAAGTTTATTATTTACGTTGGTGGTGATTCAACCACTCAATTATCAACCGAATTTTTAATTATGTCTCAACAATAACATGCTAAAAGCCAATTTGGTTTTACCGAGAGAAAACAGATAAAACATCGCGTTCAGTAGGAAAATACTATGTCATCAAAACTGCTAGGTAAGTCGATAAAAATAAAAGTTGAGAAACTTTTAGCCCAAATGTCTTTAGCTCAAAAAATCGGTCAAATGACTCAGGTAGAACGCCAAAGCTGCACACCTGAGCAAGTTAAAAAACACCATATTGGCTCTGTATTAAGTGGCGCAGGTTCAGCTCCTGACAATAACGATGTTAATGACTGGCTAACAATGAATGAAGCTTACTGGCAAGCTTCAATGATGCATGATGATAAACATCTCGCGATCCCAACACTTTATGGGGTTGACGCCATTCATGGCCATAATAACCTTAAACATGCGACCATTTTTCCACATAATATTGGTTTAGGAGCAGCGAGAGATCCTGAGTTAATTGAAAAAATAGCTCGAGTAACCGCAAACGAAGTATTAGCAACTGGCGTCGAATGGACTTTCGCTCCAAATTTAGCAGTCGCCCGTGATAACCATTGGGGCAGAACTTACGAAAGCTTTTCAGAAGATCCTGCTATTGTCTGCCAATATGCTGAAAAATTAGTTGCCGGCTTACAGGGCGATCTTTCCGAGCAAGGCGTAATTGCCTGTGCCAAACATTTTATCGGTGATGGCGGGACAAGTCATGGTATTGATCAAGGCAATACCCAGTTAAGCTTTGAGTTATTAGATAAGCTTCATATTGCTCCATACTACCATGCGATTAAAGCTGGTGTTTTGACCATTATGGCGTCATTTAGCAGCTGGAATGGTAAAAAATGCCATGCCAATAAAATGTTGTTAATTAATACCTTAAAAGAAAAAATGGGCTTCAATGGCTTTATCATTTCTGATATGGAAGGCATTGATTATTTATCCGATGATTTTTATCAAGCGGTCGAACAAGGCGTAAATGCTGGCATTGATATGTTTATGATGCCGGAGAATTGGCAATTATTCATTGAACACTTAACACACCATGTTGAGTTAGGCTCAGTTTCTATTAATCGTATTAACAACGCTGTCAGACGAATACTGACGGTAAAATTTGCTTATGGCTTATTTGACTCCCCTAGCCCGAAAAATCGTCTATTAGCCAAGAAAATATTATCGGTTGCCAAAAGCACCGAGATATTGCCCGAAGCCGTAAGAAAATCATGCGTTTTATTAAAAAATGAAACAAACACATTGCCACTTAATAAAAATCAAAAAATATTAGTTGCAGGAAAAAGCGCAAATAGTTTGGCAAACCAATGTGGTGGCTTCACCATAAATTGGCAAGGTTTTAACCATAATAAACAGCTATTAGGTGCTACTAGTATTTGGCAAGCCATTAAAAAACAAGCCAAAAATGCAACTTTAAGCAAGCAGCCTTACGCTCAAGATGCTGATCCAAACTTTCACGATATTGCCGTGGTAGTTATTGGTGAAACCCCTTATGCCGAAGGTTTAGGTGATATCAGAGAAGGTAATGATACGATTATTGAAACCGGTTCATTAGTACAAGGGAAACTTAATGTTTTGTCACCTTATGGCAGTACTTTAGCATTAGCTCAGCTTCATCCTGAAGATCTAAAAACCATTAATAATATTAAAAATAAAGGTATTACAGTGGTTGTGATTTTACTTTCAGGTCGAACCTTATTAATTAATCAAGAATTAGCTGCGTCATCGGCTTTTATCGCCGCATGGTTACCCGGATCTGAAGGTGATGGTGTCGCTGATGTATTATTTGGTGATCACCCTTTTCAAGGAAAGTTATCTTTTTACTTGGCCTAAAAAATCACACCCAACGCTTAATGTTGGTGATGCCGATTATCAGCCATTATTTCCGTATGGTTATGGTTTATAAACCACGTTTAACAATAAAGAATATATAGTATACAGGACTAAAGCCTATCACTTAATTGAGCTTTAATGCCATTAAGCACAATATTTAGTTGTATCGCCACCATGTCAAAGTGACTCATTAAAATATCAAAGTCTTCATTAGCATTGATCGCTTCATCAAGTATTTTGGTTTTTCAAACAAGGTAATAGCACCTATAGAACTAGCAACACCTTTAAGGGTATGTGCTAAGTGTTTAGCTGTTAACACATCTTGGCTTGAAAGTGCTTTTCTTAATTTATCAACATCTTCACCATGATCCTGGTAAAACATGATCAAAATTTCGTTAAATAAACTTTCGTCATCCAACACATTTTTTAAACCAACAGAAAGCTCAATGCCTGGATATTTTTCTTGATTGTTACCTTGTGAGTTTAACTCTTCAGCAATATCTGAATTATTCACCACTTTATTTCTACCTTCTGATTTTGCTTGATACAAGCCTTCATTGGCTAATTTCATTAACTCTTCTAATGTTTGAATATTACTTTGATTCGAAGCAAGTCCAACACTCGTGGTTATTTGAATAACTTTGCTTTGATCTGGTGTGATCGGAAATTGAAAGTTCTCAACTTGTACTCTAAAGCGCTCGCATGCCGCGATAGCTTCATGCAGATCAGTATTAGGTAAACAAACTGCAAACTCTTCGCCACCAATGCGAGCAACTAAATCATAATCTCTAAAATTGGTAGTTAAAATTTTAGCAAAACTTCGTAAAACAATATCACCTGCTTCATGCCCGTAGGTATCATTGACCTTCTTAAAAAAGTCAATATCAAACATAGCAATCACAACAGGATAATCATGTGTTCGATTACTCTGTGTGATCATTTTATTGGCGTATTCATCAAAGTTTTTACGATTGCTCAAACCGGTTAAAAAATCAGTTTTAGCAATTAGCTCTAGCTCCATATTTTTTTCTTTTAAGCGGATTGCGTTACGGATACGAGCTAAAAGCACTTTGGTAATATAGGGTTTAGTAACATAATCACTTGCACCTAGATCTAAGGCATGAACAATTTCATCCTCGTCGTTAGATGCCGATAACATAATAACCGGTATGTTGTCATATTTATCATGTTCACGGATCCTAGCGAGGGTTGCAAGGCCCGATAAACCTGGCATATAAATATCAAGCAATATTAAGTCAACATCATGCTCACTTAATTGAATAAATGCATTCTCGCCTGAGTCTGCGGTAACAACTTTATAACCATGCTCAGTCAAGTCAAAGTCAATTAACATTAACGTATCGCGAGCATCATCAACAGCTAAAATTGTATACATGGGGTCATTTGCCATGCTTAACACATCCTATCATTATCATGATTTATCAATTAGTTATATACTTGGTTAATAATGGCATTAAATTGTCATATTCTCTAATAAATTGTCGATAAAGTTCAGATAAATTATCAACTTTTTGTTCTTTTGCTGATAATTCAATCGCATTTAACGTATCACCTAAATTAATAAAACTTAAGTTTCTCGCAGAGCCTTTTTATTTTGCGTGCAATGCTTTTTTTACTTCCGCTAAGTTATTTTGCTCAAGAGCATGTTTTAACTGTGCTTTTACTTGTCCATTATCTCTTCAATAAACAATTCAATCAGTTTTTTAATCATAGCTTGATTATTTCTCATGCGTACTAATAATTGATTATATTGCCAAGTGTCGCTGTCAGTTAAAACAACACTTGCGGCTTGGTCAACGTTTGTTTCTGTTATTGAATTTGTCTTCGCTATATTTAACCAGTGCTGTATTTTTTCCAACAACATAGTCGCATCAACAGGCTTTGATAAATAATCATTCATACCTACGGCTAAACACTTTTCTTTGTCGCCTTCCATCGCATTGCCGGTCATGGCAATAATAGGTATATCATGTGGAAGTGTTTGTATCTGACCAGAACGGATCACTTGGCTAGCTTCATAGCCATCCATGATCGGCATTTGGCAATCCATTAACACTATGTGATAAAACAAATCTTCTTGTTTTGTTAGAATATCTATCGCTTCCTGACCATTGTTGGCAATATCAGCCGACATACCCCCAAGACGATAAAATGCCCATCATCACCGCTTGATTAATACGGCTATCTTCCACTAATAAAATATTTATATTTTTAGGCAACGGCAATGGTATATCCTCTCAATTATCAAAAAGCACGCTTTCACGCTCACGCTTTAGTATTGAACCAATTAATTCAGAAATGCTTTCATTAAAACATAAGTTTAAGCATTAAAATACGTTTAATGGTTGAGAAAATAGTACAATAACCTAAAAATTCTTTCACACCCAAGTCATCTAGGTATAGTGTTAAGCTAAAACAACAGCTTAATATGCTGCTATCTTCAAAGTTAGCTATTGGTTGGACAGAAAAACATACTAACTTATGAATTCTAATAATTCAGATGAGTTAAACGGTTTTCGTAATACTGGTATTGCCACTCTTGTTCTTTTTGGCCAATATAGCCGCTCATTGAGTATATTGTGGCATTGTTATTATGCGCTAACACAAGATCAACGGCTTCTTTTCCAGTAAAATCAGGCATGATCATATCGGTAATAAAAATATCAACCGGTTGTGATAATGCTAAATAACGCATTAACTCTTCTTTTGAGTTAACGCAATTAACATTCGCCCCCTGGTTTTCTATGTACATGGCAACAAAGTCAGCAATACTCTCTTCATCATCTAGCACTAAGACATTTTTATTTAATAGATTCAATTCTTTAATGACTTTTTTGGGACTCTAGTTTTTTTTAATAATTCCGCTTTAAAACAAGTGAAAATTGCGCGCCACCAATATCACTACGACCTTGTACTTTAATTTCACCGTTATGTTTATACATAGTATTGTAAACATTAGCTAAACCAATACCATTGCCTTTATTAACGGACTTACTGCTATAAAAAGGGTCGAATATCTTACTTAATAGATGAGATTCAATACCTACACCTGAATCTTTTACATGAACAACGTAACGGTTACCGCCAACAAACTCACTTGATATAATTATTTCTCCGCTAGTGCCTTGTTCTTGAATAGCATCTTGAGCATTAAGCACAATATTAAGTAAAATATTAATAAACTCGCCTTGTGGAAATTTAATAATACATGCTTCTTTAGACAGCTTAAATTTGAGATTAATTGTCGTTAATAACAATTGTTTGAATAAATATTGGTTATCCATGATATCTTTATCAGGATCAAATTGAACAATTTTAACGGTTTGTTTTTCGGGTAAAAGCTAATAAACGTTCAGTGATTGATTTTCCTTTATCTATCGCATTTTTAACTCGGTCAACATAACTGGCAATATCTTTTTCGCCCTTTAATAATTTTAGCTCTAGCATTTCAACAGAGCCTAGTGCAACACCAAGCACATTGTTGATATCATGAGAAACATTACCAAACGTATTACCTAATAATGTTAAGCGGTTGCTGATCATTTGCTGTTGTTCTTTACGGAATTTTTCGGTGACGTTTTCAACAATCCAAATATAAATTTTTTCATCGGGCTCATAAGTCACTGAAAAATCATAAACGGTATTGTATTGATCAAAACTGATGTTACTTTCTTTAACTTGTCCTTGCTCTCTCGCTTTCTTTTTATAATCAATATACTCTTCAATACTGAAATTAAGATAACTAAATAAACCTGAGGGTACATTGATACATAACGGGGTTAGGTCTTGATAAATAACGTTATCTTTTTCATCAATAAAAAAGATAGGCACACTGATAGTATAATTAACAATGGCTAATAACTTTAACTTTTCAATATTTTGAACTTGTTTAGTGATGTTACGAAAGACACCGATAATACCAACAACATTACCATTCGTATCAACTTCAATTTCACCAATTGATTCAACTTTTACCCGCGTATTATCACTGCGAACAATAGTACCTTTGCAAACAAAGCCTGTTTTATCTTTAATTGCTTTTTCAATGCATTGTTGAATGATTTTTTTGTCTTCAGGTAAATAATAATCTAAATAATTTAGGGTTGATGGAGTATACGTTTCTTCATCAACACCATGTATTCTAAAAATACCTTCAGACCAAAAAAGTGAATTATCGTTAAAATCAATACGCCAAAACCTGAATCATTCATTTTTTCATACAAGGAAAGATAATGATTTTGTTCTTGCAACAATTTATATGATTTGTCTGGCGATACTTTTAAGAATTGACTTTTAGTTGTACTTAAGCGATTAGGGGTTAAATACGTTGTTGATTCGATAAAATCAAATAATAATAAATAATCATCAGCCAACTTAGATTTATTTATAGTGACTTTACCTAATAAATCATCATCATTTTGGACAAAATCCAACAGATCATTTTCTGTTGTTTTACTTAACGCTTGAGCAAAATTATCGCTAATTAATCCAGGTAAAAATAGCGAACATGGCTTATTAATTAATGATTTTTTTTGATAATGAGAGTACTCAATAAAAGTATTATTTATAGCGAGAACAATTCCTTTGTCATCAACAACAATGGCAGGCAAAGGAATATCATTGATGTTTAACGAAATAGACTGACTCAAAACAACTCATCCTCTTCTTCAATTAACACTTCTGAAACTTCGGTGTTAAGTGTTTTAAGCTGCTCGACACTTAATAAAGCTTGATCTAAAAAGCCCGTGACTTCCATAAAATTAATATCATCTTGAGAATGTTTTTTTAACGCGCTATGCACAAGATTCATTAAGTATTCTTCTTGCTCTTCATTCATATCAAGGACATGAAAGCTGGTACAAATGTTCTGGACAATTTCATTCATAATTTCTTGTTGATGATGCTTTGAAATTTCTACCATTTTTTTCGTTTTGTGAACGGCTTGCGCTATTTGTTCTTGCACACCAATCAAAGCATCTTTGTAAATTAAAAACTCTATTCGAGCGCCAATACATTCGATTACCGACGCTAGTGCGTCGATATAAATATCCGTATCAACACTATCTTCTTCTAAATTTAAGATAAGAATCGACACTAAAGTGTGATTAAAAATAGTACGTGGCCCAAATCGGAACAGACGAGGTTTTTCATGAAGTAATTTCATGACATCTATTTCTACCGGGGAGCAATAGCCATTGGTTGAACTGTAAAATGTGGGTTGGCAATCAAGCGGATAAAATGAAATACAACCTTTTAAATTCATGCTGTATAAAAAAGAAAAAACTTCATCTCTTATTTTTTCAAGACTAAAACATTGATTAAGACGCGACGGTAACTGCATACAGCTGCCATATTTAGAGGCCTGTGCCATCGATATGTTAATCACGTTATCTTTTGATTTTAGCTCGCTTTCAAATGTTTTAATGCGGCACTGGTAATCAATAAGTTTTGATAGTTTATTCGCCAGCGTAAATAATGAAATGGGTTTCGACAAGAAATCATCGGCACCACAAGACAAACCATTAAGAATCGCCTCTTCTGTTGCTAATCCCGAATATAAAACAAAAGATTTTGCCGCTGTTTGATTTGTTTTATTCTTAGATATCCAAGTAGAACCATGCTCTTGACCAATAAATTCGTCTACTAAAGCAATATCAAAATTTTCACATTCGTGCACGATTGCATCAGCTTCAACTAAACTAGTTGCCGTTTGGACAAAATAATGATCTTCTAAAGCTTCTTTTAATAACGCTAGATATACTTCGTCATCATCAATAATTAATATCCGTGATTGTGTCATTTAACTACTTCCCTATATACCAAAATTATCGATAGTTTTTATTTATAAACCAATACTTAACTTAATATTAGTGCAATTTTTTTAAGACACAAATCGAAGTCTATTTATCTTTAAATAAAATAAGTTTTACTCATAATTATTTCGTAATTCGGTGCAAAAAAAGACAACCCCAATCGATAAATAGGGGCTGGATATGATATTTTTTATTAAGAGAATTTAGCGATAAAAAGCTAGTTAGAACTATACATTTATAGAAAGGGATAAAAAAACTCAAATGAAATAAACACCGTTTTAGCATGTCATAGCGAAGCAATTAGGCATTTTTATTAAAAATTATAATAAGCTTTAAGCTTAAGGTTTTTCCCATAAAAAAGACGCTTCAACTAAAGTACCGTTTTCATAATAATTAACCGAGTTGGATAATTGTTTTACTAATTCTATACCACGACCACTTAACTTTTTATTGACACTTTGCTCTGACGTTTTGTTTATAAATTTACTAATATTAAAACCTTTGCCACTATCCTTAATTTTTATCACAATTTTACCAACATTTTTTAACTGGTATAACTCAACATAAATATCAATATCGCCATCAACTAATTGGTTTAATCGTGTTTGACGTTCAGAAAAATATTGAGCAAAGCCTTCTGGAGAGTCTTTTAAGTCTGAGCTCAAACCTAGCACACCATGATCTAAAGCATTTGTAAAAGTTCGGTAAAAATAGTATAAACAACCTGCCAGTGTTCCCCTCTGCCTTCTATATCTTGAATTTGATTCATAATAATAGGATCGGGTTAACATTAGCTAACTTTTCACCGGTTAAGGTTAAGCTACAAAACCAATTAGGCTGGTCAATAAACGAAACTGCATCTAAATGACTTATATTATTAAATGCAACGGGAACGTTCTCGCTTTCCCCAACCACCACAAGGTAGCTCGATAATTGACAAGTCATCTTCTTGTGGTACTTGTTGGAAAAACTCACTCACTTGTGCCATTAAATAGTTAGCGATACCGCCTTGTTTCGCGCCTTCAATAATGGCACTTTCAAAGCGATGTTGTTCAAACATTTCCCCCAAACTATTTCTCGCCTCAATAATGCCATCACTGATCATAACGATATTGTCATCATCAACTACTGACTTCACCGAAACACCAACATCAGGGAGCAGCTTAGCCATTACTCCTAAAGGGGGATGACATGATGAAATCACATCATTTATCTGACCTTGGTTATTAATTAAATAAACGTCGGGTAAACCTGCGTTGAAAATATAGGCTGATTTATCATGTGCTGAAATACTGACAAAAGCGGCAGCTAAAAATAAGTCTTGTGGTAATAAGTTATACAGCTGTAAATTAACTTGCGAAATAATTTCATAAATTGAGAAACCTTTTTTGTCATCGCTCTAAAGGTTTCAGCCAGAGGTATTGCGCCAATTGATGACCTCAATCCATGGCCGGTAAAATCACCTAATAGCACATTAACATCACCGTTAGGACAAAGTGCGGATAATTGAATATCGCCACTAAACAAGGTTGCCGCTTGTTTAATAATTTTAATTCTATCAACCGAAAAATTCCGTGACTCAATAACACCGGACATTAATTTTTCAGCTAATTCAGCATCTTGTTGTTGCGCTTGTTGTAAGCTTTTTACTTGGCTATATAGGTCACTAATTCGTTGAATGGATTTAATTTTTGCTTTAAATACTTCAGGTGAAAATGGTCGAACTAAAATACCATCACCACCGGCATCAATACTTTCAATATAGGCCTTGTCGGTATCTAAACTGGTAATGAAAATTAGCGGAGCTAGCGAACCTTTTGATATTTCTTTTATCTTTCGAGTCGCTTGATAACCATTCATTATCGGCATGTTAATATCCATCAGCACAAGATCAGGCTGATGTTCGATATATTTTGCTACTCCTTCTGCGCCGTCATTGGCAGTAACAACTTGATAGCCCTCTTCAATCAATAAAACACTTAGCAACTTACATTGCATAGCAGAATCATCAACAACTAAGGCTAACTTTCCATGTTTAACATTCAACATAAGTTATGATTCAATGGTTAATAAGCGATGAAATTGCGCTATTTGTAAAATTTTATACACGGTTTCACTTGGTTTACTAATAACCACGTCCGCTGAAATATTTTCCGCATAATCTTTTAATAATAAAATCATGCCGAGCGCTGAGCTATCCATATAGGTTGTTTTACTTAAATCTAACGTAAACTTTGCCGGTTTTATATCATGTTTTGAATACGACTCGCGAAAACCTTGATGAAGCGAAAAATCAAACCTGTCTTCAATTTGAATATTAACGTCTTTACCATCCTCGGAAACTTCTTTTGTAATTCCCATAAATATTTGCTCATTATTTTTTAAAATAATTCTATATCGCCTTCGTCTAAAGATGTTTGGCTAACACTTCGTTTCGACTCTTTATCTTGTGACGCTTGGCTAAGTTTAATACATTGCTGTGTAATTGTGTCTAATGTATCACTATTTTGTAATTTACCTGCTTGCGCTAAACTATCAATTACCCCTTTAAATTCAGTTAAATGCTCAAGATTATCTCTTAAAAGAGTTAAGCGCTTGATAAGTCCAAATCTTCAAATTGAAGACTTCTAACTCCCAAAGCAACGGCATCTTCAATTTGAGGTGAAATTGCTAACAGTTCGGTTAGCTGAGTATCGGTTCGACCTTTAATATCATTAACGAGCCCCATCATGACACCCATTTTATTTTTCGGCTATCGTTTGTGTCATATCAGCCGATGCAATAACTTCAACAGATGCTCTTAAATTTTCAATAGTTACTTTTGCGCTACTAATTTCTTGCCTAATATCTTGATTTAAATCGGTTGAGCTTAATGACAAGGCTCTTACCTCATTAGCAACAACCGCAAAGCCTCGCCCAGCATCTCCTGCTCTTGCCGCTTCAATCGCTGCATTTAACGCCAGTAAATTTGTTTGGCTGGCTAAATTTTCAACCTGTTCAAGCAATGAAAAAATTCGCTCAAATTGCGATATCATTTCATCGGTATAGTTCATTGTTTCTAATGATTGTTTACTGGTATTTATAATAACTTTAACAAATTCATCTAAGGTTTTACTTGAGTTATCAACAAAGGTTGCTAACGAGGTTTCATCTTCATCGCCAATATTCGCGTTTTGTGAAACTAACTGATTTAACATGTCATGCTGCTGATAACTTAATGCTTGTAATGACTTAAATGTATCTGATAAGCCCATTGCCGCATTTTGAATAAAACCTGTCGTTCTATTGATTTCATTTTCAAAAACCTTAATTTCATGCTCAAGGAATTGTTGAATACTTAATAACGACGTCGCAACTAATTCTTTTATCTACCTGTTCTAACTGTATTTCTTGTTGCTCGTTTTGTCTAATTTTAAAAACATATTTAATTAATTGCATAGATAAACAAGCAAGTAATAATATAAGCGTTAAATAAGGTATATTGACTAGAGCCTCATTAATTATAGCGAGAACCAAGCCAATGATAATTAATGAAGATTGATCTTGTTTAATCAACATATAAAGCCTTTGCCCTTTTATGTTGAGGTAATTCAGCAAAAGCTAAAATATTTTTCGCAATATCTTTTTAGTGAAAATTCATCGGTAAAAGCATTTAATTTAGCTGCACTCCCCGGCATCCCCAAATCAAACTGCTTTGCTCATCTTGAATAATAGTTCTTGCGCCTGCCTGTTGTAAATTTAATAACCCTTTGCACCATCACTCCCCATGCCAGTTAGAACAATCGCTTGAACATTTTTAGCTATAGCAACCAATGAATTAAACAATACATCAACAGCAGGTTTATGCCGATTAACTTCTGCTGAATCATCAAGCACACAAAACAAAGCATCACCTTGCTTTCAACTTTTAAATGTCGATCACCTGGAGCGACATAAAATATGACCGGGTAGAATTTTCTGACCATGCTTGGCCTCATGCACTTGCATCGCACAAAGGGAGTTTAACCGACTAGCAAAAAACGGGCACTTAAAGGTTGGTGGTATATGTTGCGCTATCACAATGGGGAGTTTTAGGCAAATTGAATTAAAACCGACTTAATTGCTTCTGTTCCTCCGGTTGAGGCGCCTATAGCTATAAGATGATTTTTTATCAGCGCCTTCAAAGGTTAATTCAAGCTCGGAACTGGGTTTAGATAACTGCTGATTTAATTGATAATTTTTATGATTAACAGTAATTGCATGTTTAATTTTATCAATAAGTAGGTCTTTAAAACCTTTTTTCGCTTTATTGGCAATTAACGACTCAACACTCGGTTTCCGCGATAAAATCGACAGCACCAATTTCAAGCTTTGAGTGTAATATCGACCTTTAGTGGTTAATGTCGACAACATAACCACTGGTGCATCGCCTTAACTGCATCAAATTACTTTCAAAAGTAATACCATCCATTTTGGGCATTTCAACATCAAGAGTTAACACGTCAGGGTTCAGTTTTTTAATTAACTCACGAGCAACTAACGGGTTTTCGGCTTCACCAACAACCACAATGCTCTCATCTTGTGATAGTAGTCCTCTAACAATTGCTCTAATTACCGAAGAGTCATCAACGATTAATACTTTAATTTTATCCATAAAACCTCTCGTTAAAACAACTCAACGTCGCCATCAACCTCATGATGATCAATACGTTTACGATAGTCTGTTTCTCTACGGGCGATGGTATCATTATGTAATTGTCTAACCGCTTAACAAAGGCACGCCCTGTTTGCGGTTCAAAATAACACTTTTCTTGGGTAAGACAACCACAGATCGGAACTAACAATTTCAATGTTTTCTTGCTTTAAATAGCTTAAAACAAAAGCAATGTTTCGCTCGCCAACATCTGACATTTTTTTAATACTTTACCACCGCCACAAACACTTTTTTGCTTTTAAATTAACCTTTCTGCCACCATATTTTAAAATGGTGTGTTAATTAAATGCTCCATCGCAAAGTTACCATAACGGGTTGAATCCGTAACTAAACCTCGGCTTCCCCAGTTCACTTCATGTGCCTCTTTATCGGTTATTGGCAACATAAAATGATTCATCCCACCAAGTTTTGCTCGCTCATCCCAAAGACAAGCCGAAATACATGAACCCAGAGTAGTGGCAATGGTGATTGGCTCTTTACTCATATAGAATTCGCCCGGTAGAATTTTAGCAACAATACTGTTTCGTTGTTTATCCCAATAATGATTAACATGTTTAAACTCGTCTAAACAGTTTGCTAACTCTTCATTTTTTTTACTTAACTGATTTAAGATCATGTTATTACCTGATCAGGCTTTCTAAAAATAGTTCGGCCAACATTGATAAAAATGCTTTTTGATAACTACCTAAATTTTCACTATGCCTCAGCATTAAAAGCCCTCCTGGCGCTAATAAATCATAATAGCGCGCAAACAACTCTTGTTGTGTTTCTTTATCAAAATAAATCACCACATTTCGACAAAAAATCACATCAAATGGGCCTTTCATTGGCCACTCGTGTAACAAATTTAGTTGCTTGAAGGTAATTAATGATTGCAGCTCAGTATTCACTTTAATTTTATTACGGTTAGCGTCTTTACCCCTGTTTAAAAGTTTTTTTAATATTTAGCGGTAAAATATCGTCTTTATCTGGATAAATACCATTTTTAGCCTTAGCTAAGACATTACTATCAATATCGGTAGCAAGTATTTTTACATCCCATGAAGCTAGATGGGGTTTCATGGTTTGCATCACGGTCATCGCGATGCTGTATGGTTCTTCTCCTGTTGAGCAAGCAGAAGACCATATTCTGATTTTTTTTGTTCCACGCTTTATCAGCCTAGGTAATTCAGTTGTCGCCAAATAATCAAAGTGATGATGCTCTCTAAAAAACTCGTTAAATTAGTGGTGATCGCATTAATAAAATAGTTTTTTTCTTGCTCCGGATTATTTTTTAATAACTGGCAATATTGTGAAAAGAATCGAGCTTACGATCTCGGATAATAATCGAGTTAAACGACGATAAACCATTTCCGTTTACTGTCGTTTAACACAATACCCGACGCTTGATAGACAAATTGACAAATAAAATTAAAATCTTTGCCAGTTAGTACCGCATCACTATTACGAGTAATTGTCATACTTATTTAAAACTCTTCCCATTCTTGATCGCTCGGAGTTATCGGACGAGTACGTTTTGGTGCTTGTTGAGGTGTTACCGCTCTAACATGAGTTCTACTGTTTGTTTTAACAGGAGATTTTATTTCTTCGCTACCATTATTGAAAAAAGCCACTTGCTCTAATAACTGCGCTTGCTCTTCCATTGCTTTACCGAAGCACTTTGCTTCTTCCACTACGCAGATTTGTTGTGTCATTTCGTCCATTTGACTGATAGCAGTAACTCTTACTACCTATGCCGGTAGACTGCTCTTTTCCAGCACTGTCGATATCACTGATCATTTTACTGGACTTCTTCAATCGCTTGAACCAGTTCAGTAAAGGTTTGTCCGGTTTCATCAACCAGCTTAGTACCTTGTCCTACCGCTTCAACACTATCATTAATAAGGCCTTTTATTTCTTTTGCTGCGCCGGCAGAACGTTGTGCCAGATTACGAACTTCTGCTGCAACAACAGCAAAACCTCGCCCCTGCTCTCCGGCTCTAGCTGCCTCAACAGCCGCATTTAACGCTAACAAGTTAGTTTGGAATGCTATTTCGTCAATCACACTAATAATATCGGCAATTTTTTTACTCGACTTATTAATATCGCTCATGGCGGTGATCGCATTTTTAACCACTTCACCACCATTACTGGCTTTATCCATAACAGAAGTCGATAATTTACTTGCTTCACCGGCATTTTCAGCATTCTGTTGTACTGTACTGGTTAGCTCTTCCATGGCAGAAGCGGTTTCTTCTAAACTTGATGCTTGTGATTCAGTACGATGGCTTAATTCATCGTTACCTGCGGCAATTTCTGGCGGCATCAAAAACGCTAGTTGAAGCTTAAGTTTTTCGTATTTCTTCAACCATTGAACTTGTTTTCAATTGAGCCATTCATTTGGGCTAAAGCTAAAAATTCACCATATTCACCATCCATTGTTTGAGTTAGGTTACCTTCTGCTAACATTTGTGCCGTTGAAATAGCATCATTAATTGGCGCAATAATAGAATCCATTAAACTATTGATATTATCGCCTAAGCCTTTCATAAAGCCTTCATATTGACTGGTATCAATTCGGCTATCTAAACGACCACTTATGGCGGCATTGATCAAACCGTCAACTTGGTTTTGAGCATCTTTTTGTTCTGTTAGGTCTAACCATTGCACAGCAGCCAACATGATTACCTTTATCATCTCTTAAGGCGATAGCGATCAACTCAAATACTAGGCCTGCAACACTGATTTCAGTTTTATAAGGTAAATTATCTGGGTTACCCAATAAATTTTGCTGGTGAGCTGGGTTTTTATGGAAACTATCAAAATTAGTGCCTACAACCCGATCAACACTAAAAGAAGGTAAAGCTGATTTTAATGCTTGCTCACGTCTTCGTAACATCGACAAAACCGAAGGATTGGCATAAACAATTTGACCGGTGGGATCTGCCATCATTAGATTAGTTGTCATGCCTTCAACTGCAGAAGATAAACGACCCACTTCATCGCTTTGTTGCGCGCATCAGTGACATCCTGCCACTCCAATGAGTTACCAATATAATTACCATTAACATCATTGATCGCCGTTACATTTAATTCAAAAATCAAATGTTCAATTTTAATATCCGTTTTCCATGGTAAATTTGTTGGGTCATCTAATAACTTTCGCTGATGGGCAGGATTAGCATGAAAACCATCAATGCACATTCCGATAATTTTATCGGGTTGAGCACTAAAGCCTTGCCATTTTTTAGCAAATGTCACTTCATGTTCTTTTAATAACGTCAGGTCGCGGTATTAGCATAAGTAATAATAAAATCTCGGTCTATCATCATTGTGTACCTGATTGCTCGATAGCCCCTTGCAATTGTACGGCTTTGTTTTCTTGTGCTCTGGCTTCGGTAACATCCTGCCACTCTAACGAATTACCAATATAATTACCGGCGGCGTCATTAATTGCCGAAACGTTAAGTTCGAAAATTAAAGTTTCAATGTTAATATCCGCTTTCCACGGTAAATTAGTAGGATCGTCTAATAATTTCCGTTGATGCGCTGGATTTTCATGAAATATATCAATACAAGCACCGATGACATTTTCTTCACTGGCACTAAATTCAGGCCATTTTAAACGAAATACCGCTTCATGCTTTTTCAACAGAGACAAAGTAGCGTTATTTGCATAATTAATAATAAAATCTCTATCTATCATCATAATAGGTGTCGCTGACTGATCTAACGCACCTTGTAACCTTACTGCTAAATCTTGCTCTTTATTCATCGCATCATCCGTTATGTTTTCTTCAGAATTATCTAATGTTAATTGATAGTCCTCTGCCGCTTTTATCATTGTCGACGAAAGTACCTTGTAAACAATAACCAAGCACGTTTAGTGGTGATGTTAAAATCATCCCCCAAACCTGCTTCTAAGGTTTTAATTAATGCAGTACCAACCGTATCGTAATGTTCAGAAGTAACACCATAGCCAACATGCCGCTCACCAAGTTGTTCAACCGCTGGTATTAATTTTTCTGGTTGAGAAAGCAACTTAACCGCCGTATCAAGCATGGTCATTAATTTTTTGCCTTGTACTTTCAGATCAGACTTAAACAGCTTTTTTAAGCTTGGATCTAACTCAAACAAGGTGCTATAGAAAATTTCGGCTGCTTGTTCTGAAATGGGTTTAACCTTTTTCCAACTGGTTTGAACTAAACTAATTTGCTTTGGAGTCATCTGTTATTTTCCTTAATAACTATAGTTGTTAAGAGGTTGCTTCAGCTCTTTTTTTAAAGGAGTGGTTTGATATAATTCGTTTTCATCGAGTAATGAATTCATGGCTAATAAAATAACCAGCTTGTCTTCATAATTAGCTAAACCATGTAAAAAACAATTATCGATAGCATTACCAAAAGTTGGCGCTTTACGGATAGCTTGGCGACTAAACTTTAAAAACGTCTGAAACCGCATCAACAATAATGCCTACCACCATAGGCTTCTCTGGGTTTTGACTTTTTAAAATAAGAGTAACGGTTTGTTCGTTATAGGCTAAAGCTGGCTTACCAAAGCGTAATCTAAGATCAATTATCGGAATAATTATGCCGCGTAAATTAATGACACCTTTGATATATTCAGGTTTGTTTGGCAATTCGGTGACAGAGCTGAGCACGCGAATTTCTTGTACACATAAGATATCAATGCCATATTCTTCACCGTCTAACATAAACGTTAAGTATTCTTCTTCTAGATCAATCATGTTTAAGGCCTTGATGATTTATTTTATGTTTTTCGATTTCCTGTAAGGCAACAACATTTAATAAAGTAACCACTTTTTCACCTACGTTAACTATGCCTTGAATATAATGATGGGCAATAGAGCCACCAAATGAGGGGAATTTTGAATGTCGCTTTCATCCGCATTTAAGACATCAGATACCGCATCAACAACAAAACCAATAGTTCGCGTACCTGTATCATTTTCGACTGTAAGCACAATAACCACAGTCACTTCAGAATAGGTAACCTCACCGATAGCAAACTTCATCCGTAAATCGATAATAGGAACAATCACACCACGCATGTTGATAACCCCTTTACATATTCTGGCGAATTAGGAATAATAGTAGGCTGCTCCCAACTACGGATTTCTTCAACACATAAAATATCAATGGCGTATTGTTCTTCTCCCAAATTAAAGGTTAAATACTGTTCACCACTAGTTATAAAATCAATCCCTTCGAGAGAATGCTCTCCTTCTGGTGGAATATCTTGAGCGAGTGCTTGAATGTCCATTACACAGTCTCCGATACTAAATTGTCAGCTCGTTGAGAATGCTGCGATTTTTTCATTGCCATGGCGATCATTCCAGGAATGTCTAAAATCATCGCAACAGAGCCATCACCTAAAATAGTGGCGCCTGAAATACCTTCAACTTGCTGATAATTGTCAACCAAACTTTTAATCACCACTTGTTGCTGAGCTAATAAATCATCAACCATCAATCCAACTTTTTGACCATCAGACTCAACCACAACTAATAATGAATTATCAACTTCAGTATTTTCAGCGGTTAAATTAAATAATTGATAAATAGGTAAAACGGGGACATTGTCTTCCTTAAGCGATACAACACCATGTCGCCAGAAACACGATTAATGAGCTTAGATTTAGCTTGTAACGATTCAACAATAGAGATCAAAGGAATAATGTAAGTTTCGCTACCTACTTTCACTAATTGACCATCTAAAATAGCCAAGGTTAAGGGTAAGTGCACTTTAAAAGTACTGCCTTTATTTGGCTCTGATTGCACTTGAATACGACCACCAAGTGATTGAATGTTACGTTTAACAACATCCATTCCAACACCACGACCAGAAATATCACTCAGCGTTTTAGCCGTAGAAAAGCCAGGTTCAAAAATCAAATCAAATACTTGGCTATCAGTCAGCGAAGAATTTTCATCCACTAACCCTTTTTCTAGTGCTTTATCAAAAACCGCTTGTCGGTCAATACCACCGCCATCATCACGAATTTCAATAACAATATTGCCACCTTGATGATAAGCATCGAGATAAATAGTGCCTTTGGCATCTTTACCATTGGCGATCCGTTGCTCGGCCGGTTCAATACCATGATCAACGGCATTGCGAACCAAGTGCACGAGAGGATCACCAATTTGTTCCATCACCGTTTTATCTAATTCGGTTTGCTCACCTTTAATAATTAACTCAATGTCTTTACCTGTTTTTTTCGATAAATCATGAATTAAACGAGGAAAACGATTAAAAGCAAAACTTATTGGCAACATACGAATACGCATAACACTTTCTTGCAACTCTTTCGTATTTTGTAATAACTGCTCTAAACCCGAGGTTAATCGTTCAATTTTTGCCAGTTCAAAGTCATTACCAAGCTCAGATAACATAGATTGTGTTATCACTAATTCACCAACTAAATTGATCAGGCTATCAACTTTATCAACCCCTACTCTAATAGAACCTGCAACTGGTTTAGTTTTAGCGGTTTTTTCAACTTTTGTTTCATTAACCGTAGTCACCGTTGCTGTAGTTAAGGCATCATCTGAACTTGCTTGTATGACAGGGGGTTGAAAAGGCTCTGCCACTTCAGCGGGTGCTTGTTCCGCAGCAGGAGCTTGCTCTTTACTTTCTGGCGTCAACTTGCTGATCGTAAGCTGGCATTCATCTTCTACCCATTCAAAAACTTCACGTATATCTGCTTCACTTGCGCTTGTCACTAGTGTTATTGACCAGTATAAATAAAGTTCTTCCGCATCAATGTCGTGTAAATCTGGAATATGATCGTTATGACAAACAATCGTTGTTTTACCTAACTCATTTAACGCATTAAAAAGAAAAATAGGGTCATTGCCCGTTTTAACTAAATGATGCTCAGGAATAAATTCTATTTGCCAGCTGACTTCGTCATCCGTTATTGCCTCTGGTTCCTCATTAATAGGAGCCGGACTAGTTTCATTTAAGGTATCAGTGAGAAGCTGTGAGGTTTCTGTTATTTTAGGATCGGTACAAGGGACTTGTTCTTTATCGGCATCGATTAATAAGCGAATACAATCAACAGATTCCAACAATATTTCAATATCTGACTGGCTAATGTCTCGACGGCCGTCACGCATTTCATCTAGTAGTGTTTCCACTAAATGCGTGAATTTAGTAACTTGATCAAAACCAAAGGTTCCTGCCCCACCTTTAATAGAATGGGCGGCACGAAAAATAGCATTAATAGCATCAAGATCACCTGGCTGTAAATTTAATAAGCCAGATTCCATCACCTCTATACCTTCATAACTTTCTTCCAGAAAAGAAGGTAAGAATTGCGCAAGATCTATGGTCATAATCTTACCTTACAACACGTTTGATAGTTGCCAATAACTTCTCTGGATTAAACGGTTTGACTAGCCAACCAGTAGCTCCAGCCGACTTTCCTTTCATTTTCATATCCCCTGAGCTTTCTGTTGTTAACATTAAAATAGGGGTAAATTTAAATGTCGGTAAGGTTCGTAACTCTTGACACAAAGTGATGCCATCCATGTTTGGCATATTGACATCTGAGATCACTAAATCAAAAGTACCCGTTTTTGCTTTAGTTAAACCATCCAGTCCATCTTTAGCTTCTACCGTTTCATAGCCGGCACTTTTAAGCGTAAAACTCACCATATCGCGGATAGAGTTTGAATCATCAACAACCAATACTTTTGTCATTAGGTTTCCTTATAAATGTTATTATTTAGATAACTCATTGATTAAGGTAGCGACTGAGTTCAGAACTAGCTAAGCCCAGTTGCTTGATACTTTCAACTAAGATTGAAGAACGAATCTGCCACTCGACCTCAATGCCTTTAGCTAACAGATGATGAATCATTGCTAATAATAACTGCACACCAACGGTGTCAATCTTGATTAATTTTTCATCATTAATAGTAACTTTAGTGGCATTGCCAAATTGAGAAATAACTTGGTGTTTATATTCCTCAACACAAGCAATAGATAAGTCATCGGGGAGTTCAAGTGATATTAGTTCCATTAATCAATAAGCCAAAGTTCCTGTCTGTGTAATAAAATATATTTCAAAATTTGATTAAATCAAGAAAATCAATGAAATAAATAAAAAAGGAGTTTTTGTTACATTTAATTAACATTAACTAGGTCATTCAAGCTTAGAACCCTGTATATTTTTTCGGATTAATTAAAAATAAATCTAATTAACGACGAAAAATTGATTTAATTGAATTCTCTATTTATCTTTATTTTATCTATTGTTAAAAATAAAAAACAAAATGCCGAATGACGCTCTAAAAGGATCTAGCCCGAAAGTACCTAGCCAAATTTTTCGCTGGTTTGAAAAAATGAAAAGTAATTATGAAAACAGTGTTAATACTGTTTTACAACGGTTTGAGCTATTTACCGAAAAACAACAACATAGGCTTGATTCAGCAAATAAAGCGCATATAGAACAATTGATGGCATCACACCAACAACAGCTAGCCCACAAAGATGAATTAATCGCCAAACTTGACGATGAATTAAACTTTTTTAAACAGCAAGTAGAAAAGCAGCAAGAAACTCATGCCCAGCTTAATGCTAGATATGATGCAATTATCGGCTGCTTATTAAACGATAAACGTGATGAGCTAAAAGTTAGAGATATTTTTAATGATGATGAAGTAACCACTGTAGATGTGGAAGAAAGTAAAACGGCTATCAATGAAAAATTAACAAGCAATGAAAAACTTTCAGGTGCCTGTGAATTATTTCAACAAGCCATAAGCCATCGTGATAATAAAGCCTTTACCCAAGCTTTTGTTTTGTTTGAACAAGCTGCAAAACAATTAAATGCTAAAGCCATGGGCGCTTTAGGCCGTGCCTATTTTTTAGCAGAAGGCGTAGAAGAAAATCAAACATTAGGCTTAGCTTGGTTAATAAATGCCGCCGATTTAGGTTTACCACAGGCAATAAAAAGGGTCGAACAGCTCAAAGCTGCCGACCCTTTTTTATATAACCAAGCTGTTGTTCTAGCTAAAGATCTATAAAACGTTTACCGATAATTTATTCGATAGTTTTATTTAATCTTCGTCTGATTCTTGTAAACCACCGCCAACTTTTTTTTCCGAATTGGCATAGCGCCAGCATCTTCAAGATTAAATGAAATTTTCTTTTTCACTTTATTAATTGGTCGCTCTTTTGCTGACTTTTTCACTTTGGTTTTGGCTTGTTGATCTTTTTTCTTAATAGCTGTTTTAGGTTTTAAACCTTTAAACTTAGCTTTTAAACCATCAAGAACGTCAAAATTAAAGGTTGCTTGTAAAAAACCTTCAATATTTTTAAAAACTTAACCAGTCTTTAGGACCAACAAACGATATCGCATCACCAGTACTACCAGCACGCCCTGTTCGGCCAATACGATGAACAAACTCTTCAGTATGTTTAGGAAGATCAAAGTTGATAACATGAGACACATTAACCAAATCTAAACCACGTGATGCTAAATCTGTTGTTACTAAAATTTTATGTTGCCCTTTACTAAAAGACTCCATAATTTTATTACGCTGACTTTGGTTTAACTCACCACTTAGCGCTAAGGTGCTAATACCTTGTTGTGTTAATTTTTGTGCTAAACGTTCAGTGTCGCTACGGGTAGCAGTGAAAATAATCACTTGTTGGTATGTTTCCGTTGTTAATAACGAATCAAGTAATGCTTCTTTATGATCTAAGTTATCCGCCAAATAAAAACGTTTAGTTATATCTTTATGTTCAGTATGAGCATGACCAATCGCGATGCGCTTCGGATTTTTTAACAATGCCATGGCAAACTCATTCACTTGTGCGTGATCTAAGGTTGCCGAAAACATAAGGGTTTGACGTTTACGGTGATCCGCCGCTTGATTGATTTTAGTTAATTGCTCTGCAAAGCCTAAATCGAGCATGCGATCGGCTTCATCTAAAATAAGCAATTCAAGGCCATGTAAATAAAAGTGCCCTTGTTCAAGGTGGTCAGTTAACCGACCTGGGGTTGCAACAATAAAATGCGGATCTTTTTCTAAGGTTTTAACTTGATCGTTAAAGTTTTCACCACCTAACACTAATACTGCTTTAAATTGTGTATTAGCAGTAAAAAGGCGTAATTGAGAAAAAAACTTGCTTAGCTAATTCGCGAGTTGGCGTTAAAATAACCACACGCGGATCACGCTTAGATAAAGCTCTATTTTTTATTAATCGCTGTAGCGCTGGCAATAAAAACGCCAACGTTTTACCTGAGCCAGTTTTAGACGAGGCAATTAAGTCATGCCCTGCCATAGCAGCAGGAATGGCTTGATGTTGAATATCTGTCGGCTCGTTGAAGCCTAAATGTTCAATAGTTGCTTGTAACTTTCTGTCTAAACCAAAATCAATAAATTGCAAAGAAATCTCCAATAGCCGTTCTATTTTTTAAATCTATAGTAAAAATTGAACGGCTTAAATTTACCCATCACTTATTTTAAGTGATCATGTGTTATCAGGTTAACTATTAGCAATACGCTCAGCAATAGCAGCTAACGCCATATCAATTCGTGCTAATACTTTTTCTTTCGGTAATAGTGCTAACGTTAAATCTAACGATGGTGAATTACCTGCGCCTGTGGCAGCAACACGCAATGGCATACCTACTTTGCCCATACCAAGCTCTAACTCTTCAGCCGTTGCATTAATTTGCGCGTGAATTGCCTCTGGTGTCCAATCAGCTAACGCCGCTAATTTTCTTTAACAACTTCAAGTGGCTGCTGTGCTACAGGGCGTAAATGTTTTTTTAGTGCTGTCGCATCAAATTCAGTAAAGTCTTGATAAAAATACGCTGAAATTTCCGCCATTTCTTTTAACGTTTTAACGCGATCCGCTTGTACTTTGACAATATCTTCTAATGCTGGACCATTTGACGTCTCAATGCCTTTATCCGCCATATGCCAAGCTAAATGCTCAGCCACATAGCTTGGTGCTAATGTTTTCATGTAATGCTGATTTACCCAAATCAACTTATCCGTGTTAAAAGCAGATGGCGCACGATTACAGCCGGTTAAGTCAAATAGTTCGATCATCTCTTCACGAGAGAAGATTTCTTGATCGCCGTGACCAACCTAAACGTACTAAATAATTTAATAACGCTTCCGGCAAATAACCGTCATCACGATATTGCATAACACTAACAGCACCATGACGTTTAGATAAACGCTTACCGTCATCACCTAAAATCATTGGAATATGCGCATATTCAGGTAACGGTGCACCTAATGCTTTTAAAATATTAATTTGGCGCGGTGTGTTATTAACATGATCATCACCACGGACAACATGTGATACTTTCATATCCCAATCATCAACCACTACCGTTAAGTTATATGTTGGTGTACCGTCTGAACGAGCAATAATTAAATCATCTAATTCTTGGTTTGAAATAGTGATATCACCTTTCACCAAATCTTTGATAACAACATCACCTTCAAGTGGGTTTTTAAAGCGAATAACAAATGGCTTGTCTTCTGGATAATCAGTGCGATCACGCCATAAACCGTTATATTTTTTCTTTTTCACCTTTAGCACGAGCTTCTTCACGCATCGCTTCAACTTCTTCAGGCGTTGAATAACAACGGTATGCATTACCTGAGTCTAATAGCTGTTGTATCACTTCTTTATAACGATCAAAACGCTGAGTTTGAAAATAAGGGCCCTTATTCCATTCAAGATTTAACCATGTCATGCCATCCATAATGGCATCTACAGACGCTTGAGTAGAACGTTCTAAATCAGTATCTTCAATACGAAGGATAAAGTCGCCGCCATTCTTTTTAGCGTATAACCAACTATATAATGCGGTACGAGCACCACCTACGTGTAAATAACCTGTAGGACTTGGCGCAAAACGAGTTGTTAATGTCATGAAGCTCTCTCAATTCTCTGTTGCGCTAGTTAAATCAACTAACGCTAATAACGGTATAAAATTGCGCGCTATTTTATCAGGGTAATGCTATGAATACACCTGTTCAATTTGGCTTTATTGCCGCTTTATCAATAAATTTTCCATTATAAGAAATGGCGAACGAATAATATTTGCTACTACCAATAATATAAGTACGTTTATTAATTAGTCAGGATGTACAAAAATAGAGCGAACAAACACATTTTAATAAAAAAATGAGATTTATTTACATTATGGTGTTGACAGGTTTTTACTTCTCCTATAATACGCCACCACAGAGACGGACGATTAGCTCAGTTGGGAGAGCACCGCCCTTACAAGGCGGGGGTCACTGGTTCAAGCCCAGTATCGTCCACCACTTCTGCATGAAAATGTGATTTGGTTGTTTTTAAAACCTCTGGAATAAATAAATTGGACGATTAGCTCAGTTGGGAGAGCACCGCCCTTACAAGGCGGGGGTCACTGGTTCAAGCCCAGTATCGTCCACCACTTTATTTATTATCCTAGATTCATATCATATCTGATATATATGGACGATTAGCTCAGTTGGGAGAGCACCGCCCTTACAAGGCGGGGGTCACTGGTTCAAGCCCAGTATCGTCCACCACTTTCTTATTAAATTACATCTTATTTTTAAAACCAACCGATTATATTAACGGTCAAGCACCTTCTACTCTTTACAACCCGAACCAATCACTGGTTCAAGCATTCTTAATTCAAAATCAAATCGTCCACCACTTTCTTATTAAACCTTAAATTACTGTTAAAATTAACAGACTATTTTAAAGATCAAGTGCCTTCTGCTCTTTACAACCCGCACCAATCACTGGTTCAAGTCTCTTAATTCAAAATAAAATCGTCTACAACTTTATTGTTAAATTGTAGCTTATTTAAATTAACAGAATTTTGTAACGGTCAAGCTCCCAAAACTCACACAAGTTTCATCACTAAACGCGAGCTTTGGGATAAATATTCCATCAATAATGTTATTTCAGTTCGGTTTCAATTAAGACAATTTCAGTTGTACCGATATTTTTAATATTATGGCGCGATGCTGGCATATATAAGGCTTGGCCATCATGAACGGTGATCGCTTTACTAGTTTGTTGCTCATTATCGTTAATAAGCAATAATTGGCCGCCTTGAACAACATATATCGTTCGATAAGCATAGATATGTTCATGAAAGCCTGATTCACTACCCGGTGTATAAGTTAACCGCACCATGAGCACTTTTGAGTTATCTAATAATACCTCTCGCTTTCCGAGATTTTCTTGTTCGCCTGATTTTTCAGATAATGTTTGAATTGATTTAACTTCAGTTACAGGCTCTTTAATTTCATTAGCTTGGCTAACATTAACAACAAATAAAACAGGGATTAAGCGCTTAAAGAAGGAATTGATTTTTTCATCTGAGCTACTCTACTGTTGTTTTATCTGTATCTAATAAGGCTTCTATCGTACCTTGCGCTAATTGGTGATAACTCGGTTTTGCTCGAAAATATATCGCTTTCGCCCAAGCCCTGTTTTGCTCAGAGTTAAACAGCTGCTTGTATAAGGGGACAATTAATTTACGTCGACCAATATTCATTAAATATTGTTCTAGTGCAGGCATAATCGGTTGGTAATCAACGTTTAAAGCTAACACATACCAAGCATGTGCAACTTCAGTATTGGTGCTGTTTGTTAAATTAAAACGTTTATCTAACTGTGCCATTGTACTTAAAGAAATATCACGAGGAAGGTTATTAAGAAAATATAACCAATGGTGTACGGTCCAACTTGTGGTATTTAATGCCTTGATATGGCTATCTATCGCGGCATGTTCTGATATTAAAGCAACAATATCAAGGTCGATTTGTTTAAACACATCAAGGGTGACTTTCGGCCAATCCGCAGGTAAGCCTTCTTCATATAGCCACTCTTTAACTTTAGCTTTACTCACCGTATTTGGGGAAGCCGTAAGCAAATGCTGGTAAAGATATTGTTCAAACGCTGGTGTATTTAAACTTTCAAAGGCATGTTCATTAAAGTATTTTGTTAAAAATCGATCAAACACCTCTCGACCAAATTTTTGCTCTAAATATAATAAAAATAACTGACCTTTAATATAAGGTACGGAAGTAAAAGCTTCATCGGGATCTCGCCCTTTTAAATCAATATATAGCTGAGTATCGTTGGCGGGTAGTTCAGCTAATTGATAACTTAAACTTTGTGCGCTTAGCGCTTGCTCCATTAATGCTCGCTCAGTACCAAACACCGCTTCCATAATGCGATTTTCCACATACGAGGTAAAACCTTCATTAAGCCATAAATCACGCCAAGTTTGGTTAGTTACTAAATTACCTGACCATGAATGGGCTAATTCATGAGCAATTAAATTAACTAAACTTTTATCGCCAGCAATAACAGTTGGTGTAATAAAAGAAAGTCGAGGATTTTCCATACCACCATAAGGGAAACTCGGTGGTAAAATAAGTAAATCGTAACGACCCCAGCGATACTCACCAAAAAGTTTCTCTGTAACATCGATCATCGCTTGAGTATCATTAAATTCATTGACAGCAGCATCTAAATATTTAGCTTCGGCATAAACGGCTGTTTGCTCACTCATGGCTTTAACTTCTAAGTCACCAACCGCGAGTGCAATTAAATAAGCGGGAATAGCTTGTGGCATTGAAAAATAATAATCACCATCTTTAGGCGTGTCAGGTTCATTATTAGCACTCATTACTGCAAGTAAATTTTTATCTGTTGTGATCCTTGCTTGATAAGTCATCCTAACACTGGGAGTATCTTGAATTGGTATCCAAGAGCGGGCATGGATTGGCTGATTTTGGCTATAAACAAAAGGATACTGCTTACCCGCTGTTTGTTTTGACGTTAACCATTGTAAACCAGAAGCCTGTGGCTTGGTTTGATAATATACTCTCACTTTCTCTGCTTGTTCACTTAACTTAATGGTTAACTTTGAACCTAAAACGTCATCGCGCTCAGCTAAATGAAAAGTGCTACTTTGCCAGCTTCCTTTTGGCGATTGACTCATCACAGCTTTAATATCTAGATCACGGGTATCTAATATCAAAGTAGCTGTTTTTTTGTTATCACGATCGCGCCATGTTAAAGATAAATCAGCAAAACCCGAAAATTGCTGTCTGTTAAAATCAACCGCTAAATCTAAATAAAGGTGATGAACACTCACTTGCTGATAATTAGCATAAGTATATTCATCAACTAGCACATCAACTGGTTGCGCTATTACGCTAGTGTTAAAACCAATCGCTAACAAACATACTAGGCTAAATTGACGAATGACGGATACAAGGATGTGAGCAAACATAAATTCCCTACTTGGTTAAAATACAACAAAAATTAAGCATAACCATTCTAACAAAATGTTCAAAGTTATATCTAAAAAAACCACTAAACAAAAACAATAAAGGCCTGTAAAAACAGGCCTTTATATAAATATTTTTGTCTTTGAAATTTACGGTTTATCCATGCGAATAACAACACGTCTGTTTTGGCCACGGCCTAAAACAGTATCATTCGATGCAATATGGCGTTTTTCACCATAACCTTTGGCTTCAATACGTGAAGGATCAATACCGCTAGCTAATAAATGTTCTTTAATTTTATTAGCGCGTTTAACCGATAATTCATAGTTTGGCCAACGCCCACCATAACTGTCAGTGTAGGCATCAACCAATACCAATTCTAATTCTGGGTCTAAACTTAAATATTCAGTGATCATCGCAATTCGTTTTTTAGACGCTTTAGTTAATTGATCACTGTTAGATTGGTAATTAAGAACAGTGTAAGCAATATCTTCAAAGTTATAATTTAATAAATTACCTACACAGCTAACAAATTCTTTATACGCTTTTGAAAATCGGGCTGGCGACAAACCAACAGAAATTTTATCGTCATCATCATACCAATCATCATAATAAAATTGCGGATTCATGCCTTGCTCTAATTCACTTAACATAGTCCAAGCAATTTTTTTCGGCAAACTTGGTGAATATTGTTTATGCAATTTCATATCAGCCAATGTGCGATCGATTTTACCGGGCTTCCAACTAGGATTAACCGAGCGAACTTCGGCAAGCGAATAAGAATCAGGTAGTCGTAGCATGTCTAATTCAAAGTTCATGTTCATTTGACGACTGGCGCTACTAGAAAAGCGCGCTTCACCATAGTTAGGTATTTGATGGGATAAAGTGCAAGACAAACGAGATGACTCTGAAACTTGCCATTTCGATTCTTCTAAATCCGCCTGATACTGACGAATATTAGCATGCGTAGGCAAAGCTAAAAACGACGTTAATGCGGTTACTAATAAAATATAATGTTTCATAAAATCGAAAGTATTAATTGATGTCTTAAGTAATATCGACAAATTGCTAAATAACTTTATCGCTTTTTTATAAAAATAACACTTTTTAACGATTTATGCGAAAGAGTGTTTAAGAAAAGTGTCATTTTCTGAGATAATTACCCTATCAAACGCTAATGAAATAATTTAATGACTGACGTAATATCTCCATCAACTCCACAAACTAAAGATAAATCAACAGATAAAACCCTTTTTGCACAACGCTTTCGTGGTTATTTTCCTGTGGTAGTTGACGTAGAAACCGCAGGCTTTAATGCCACAACCGACGCTTTATTAGAAATTGCCGCAACTACATTAAGCTTAGATGAAAACACCGGACAATTTTCATTAGACGAAACCATACATTTTAATGTTGAACCTTTTGAAGGAGCTAACTTAGAGCCTTCTGCCCTCGCTTTTACTGGTATCGACCCTAGCAATCCTTTACGTGGTGCTGTTAATGAAGATGAAGTATTAAAAGAAACCTTTAAATTTATCCGTAAAAAATGAAAGCCGCAGGTTGTCAACGCGCTATCATGGTAGCGCATAATGCTTCTTTTGATTTAGGTTTTGTTAATGCTGCTACTGAACGTTGTCATATAAAAAGAAGCCCATTCCACCCTTTTTGTTAGTTTTGATACGGCAACACTTTCAGGCTTAGCTTTAGGGCAAACGGTATTAGCCAAAGCTTGCCTAGCCGCTAACATTGGCTTTGATAATCAAGAAGCACATAGCGCGTTATACGATACCGAAAAAACCGCCGAGTTATTTTGTTATATCGTTAACAAGTGGCAAACGCTTGGAGGCTGGCCTTACCCGCTGAAAATGATGACACAAATAGCGAATAACTTAGCTAAATTAAATACTTAACTAAAGTAACAATGCCTTAAATTCAGCGAAGATAATATCTCACCAACATAAAAGCCAGTCGCATGACTGGCTTTTTATGTTAAATTTCAATCTACTAGCTGTATTTCATACTTGTAGTTTGAGGATTGTAACTTGTAACTTGTGGCTTATAACTTGTCGCTTGTAACTATAAACCAGCGTTTTTAAATACCGCTGATACAATCTCTTGCGCTTCACTGATAATTAGCTCTAAATGCTTAGTATCAATAAAACTTTCCGCATAAATTTTATAAATTTCTTCGGTACCAGAAGGACGAGCGGCAAACCAACCATTTTCAGTGACAACTTTTAAGCCACCAATCGCCGCATTATTACTGGCGCATGGCTCAATTTTTGTAAAATTGGCTCACCCGCTAAGCTATCAGCTTTAACATCATCTGGTGAAAGCGCGGTTAACACTTCTTTTTGTGCTAAGTTTGCTACCGCTTCTACACGGCCATAACATGGTTCACCAAGCTCTGCTGCTAGTTCTAAATAATATTTGTATGGGTCTTTACCCGTAACTGCAAAAATTTCAGCCGCTAACAAGGTCATAACAAAACCGTCTTTATCGGTTGTCCAACAGCTACCATCTTTCGCTAAAAACGAAGCGCCAGCACTTTCTTCACCACCAAAAGCATATGAACCGTCATTTAAACCGTCAACAAACCATTTAAAACCAACAGGTACTTCTGCTAATGGACGCTTAATTTGTTTAGCCACACGATCAATTAATGAACTTGAAACTAAGGTTTTACCTATTTTACAGCTATCAGCCCAATCTCGATGTGTCATTAAATAATGAATAGCAACGGCAAGATAATGGTTAGGATTCATCAAACCACCCGTGCGCGTAACAATACCATGGCGGTCAAAATCAGGATCATTACCAACGGCAATATCAAAATCGTCTTTCATCGCGATCAAGCCAGCCATGGCGTAAGGCGATGAACAATCCATGCGAATTTTGCCATCTTTATCTAATGCCATAAACGCAAAACTAGCATCTACAACCGGATTAACAATAGTTAAATTAATACCGTATTGTTTAGCAATTTCTGGCCAATAATCAATACCTGAACCACCTAATGGATCAACACCAATATTAACGCCTGATTTAGCAATTGCTTCCATGTCTACAACTTGAGAAAGCTGCTCAACATAAAACTTAATAAAATCTTGTTTACTTAATAAAGGCGATTGCAAAGCACTTTCATAAGCGACATCACAGATATCTTCTAACTCGTTTTCAATGATTTCATTGGCACGGTTTTCAATTTTTTTAGTAACGTCACCTTCTGCCGGACCACCATGAGGTGGGTTATATTTAATACCACCATCAGTAGGTGGATTATGTGAAGGTGTAATAATCAAGCCGTCAGCTAATTCACTATGGTTACGGTTATGTTCAATGATCAAACGTGAAATAACCGGTGTTGGGGTAAAACCACCATCGGCTTGAATAACAACAGGAACATCATTACCAATAAGCACTGAAATCGCATTGGCAAAAGCGGGCTCTGATAAACCATGAGTATCTTTACCAATAAATAATGGGCCTTTATAGCCCATCTCTTTACGGTGCTCAGCAACCGCTTGGCAGATTGCTAAAAATATGGCATTCATTAAAACTGATTTTAGTGGCACTACCACGATGACCAGAAGTACCAAAAGCAACACGTTGTTCTACTTTTGACATATCCGGACTTAAAACAAAATAGTCGCTAACTAATTTAGCAATATTAGTTCGATCTTGAGGTCGAGCCGTTTTACCCGCATGTTCATGAATAGCCATAATTCTTCCTAATTAATATTTAAAGTAAATCTCGAATATTCTCAGCTTCTTCAGCACTATAACCTAGTGATATAGCTACTTCCGTTAGCATCATTTTTTTACGTGTCGTATTTGAATTAGTGATCACCCAATAAGGTGATTCTGGAATTTGTCTTGGTTTGGTACTGCTACCACTTTCGGCTAACGCTTCTTCGTTATTAGCAAAATATAATCTGTCACGACCACGAATATCACAAACATTAGCAAATAACTGTTGGTGAACGCGGTATAACGCCGCCAAAATAAGTAAAAACCGCCCTACTGCACCACGCTGCATTGCCAGTTCTTCTTTATTGATATAATCAAACACTGACGATTTATCTTGTATCGTTGTTTGGGCAACTACCTCAGTAGGTATTTCATCTGGTGTGACATTTTCAGTTGCAGGTTGAGCTGCGATACTTGGTGTTGGAGCACTAACTGTTGATAGCTCATCCGCTGGGTTAGTTGCTTGGCTGGTTTCATCAAAAGATAATAAACGGCGTAAAATTGAAGAGGCACTTTCACCAATATATTGAGTGTTACTCGCGATATGTTGATATAGCGCTTCGTCTATTTCGATGTTTTTCATGGATAACCTAGAAAATAGAATAATTACTAATATTATACTTAGCTTAAAGATAACCTGCTATAGCTTTACCTGCTTTAGTTTCGTTTTTTTTATTAACCGCACAAAAAAAAACAATAATACGATAAGTATTTGCATCAATGGTTAAAAACACAGACAATTCTAGTAATTTTCAATGACTCAAACGGACAATCATGCAATACCTACACTACCAACAAACAGGACAAGGCTCAGATATTATTCTTATTCATGGACTTTTTGGTAGTTTAGATAATTTAGGCATGGTAGCAAAAGGCTTAAAAGATAATTACCGTGTCACCAGTGTTGATGTCCGCAACCATGGTCAATCATTCCACCAAAACACTATGAGTTATGATGAATTAGCGCAAGATGTTATTAATGTGATGGACAAACTGTCGATTAAGTCTGCGCATATTTTAGGTCATTCCATGGGCGGAAAAATTGCTATGCAATTAGCAGTAAATCATCCAGAGCGTGTTGATAAACTGATGGTTGCCGATATAGCACCGGTTGCTTATCCACCTCACCACCAAACCATTATTGATGGTTTATTGGCTATTAACCTAGACCAAATCACCACTCGTAAAGACGCTGACCAACAATTAGCACAATATGTTGAAGACCAAGGTGTAAGGCAGTTCCTGTTACGTAATATTGGCCAAACTGATGGTAAGTTTTATTTTAAATGCCACTTAGCTAATATCGCTCATTGTTATCCTCAAATCATGTCGGCTATGTCACTGGAGCACTGTTTTGAAGGTAAAACCTTATTTATAAAAGGTGGTAACTCTGATTACATTCAAGCAGAGCATCGCCATGTTATTCAAACTTTGTTCCCCAACAGTAGCGCTAAAATCATTCAAAATACCGGCCATTGGCTCCATGCTGAAAAACCAACAGCTTTTAACAAAATAATAACGACTTTTTAATCAGCCAATAACTTCGTGGTAATAAATTACCGCCTTTTCACTGCAAATATACTGTGATTTTCACCGTGTTATGTTATATTGCGCCTGAATTTTTTGGGGTAGTAGATGTTAGCTGAATATTATGAATTAATAGAGGTCGTTGGCCTGAATCTATTCTTCGCCTTTATTTTTATTTTCATCGGGTTATCCATTCACGATATCATGAAAAAAAACGATGTTCCTAAAATGGGACAAATGGTGGTTTATTTTGTTTTATCGCTTGGTTGTTTAGGCTTTATTGTTAAAGGTGTTATTCAATTCATCTGGGAAAGCCAAGGTGTAGGGTAACAAAATGGCAAAAGAAGCTTCAGATTTAACAACAATCGACTTATTTAGTGAAGAAAAAAGACCTGGTCGTCCACGCACCAACCCTCACGCTCGTGAAGTTCAGGTTCGTATTAATAAACGCAATCAGGTTAAACGTGATAAAAATAAAGGTTTAAAACGGGTGGAATTTAAAAAATTCACCAAGATTTATTTGAACAACTTGAGCAGCGCGCCTTAGATGAAAATTTAACGCGTGGGCAATTAATTGAAAAGCTATTAAACGCAGCGTTAGTAGTGAACAAAAACAGTTAGATTAAAGTAAAAGGTTAGCAACAAATGGCAATTGTAGGTTTATTTTTGGTAGTGATACCGGTAATACTGAAGCAGTAAGTAAGATGATCCAAAAAAATTGGGTAAAAAGCTGGTCGAAGTAAAAGATATCGCTAAAAGCACAAAAGAAGAAATTGCTGAATTCGACTTACTTATTTTAGGTATTCCTACTTGGTATTATGGTGAAAACCAGTGTGATTGGGATGATTTTTTACCTGATTTTGAAGAAATTGATTTTACCGATAAATTAGTCGCTATTTTTGGTTTAGGTGATCAAGAAGATTATTCAGAATACTTTTGTGATGCCATGCAGCCATTAAAAGATATTGCCGAAAGTAAAGGTGCTATTTTAGTTGGTCAATGGCCAACAGATGGTTATGAATTTGAAGCATCAAAAGCATTAATTGATGACAACACCTTTATTGGTTTATGTGTTGATGAAGACAGACAACCAGAATTAACCGAAGAACGTGTTGATAAATGGGTAAACCAAATTTACGACGAAATGTGTTTAGCGGAATTAGCCGACTAAATTGGCTAATCGTTAAAAACTTTATCAATAAAAAAACCGAGTTATCTCGGTTTTTTTATTTCTTCTTATTTATAATGCAGAAAAACTACTTAGTTTTCGTCCGGAAACGTTTCTCTTACCGCAATAAACTCATCAAAATCAGCTAATACTAAATCAACCAATTTGGGCTCAAATTTAATACCTTTTTGAACACTTAAAAAAGCATGAATTTGTTCATTAGACCACGCTTTTTTATAACAACGTTTTGAACCTAACGCATCAAAAACATCCGCTATTGCCATAATACGTGCTTCTAACGGGATCTCCTCCCCTTTTAAGCCTTTCGGGTAACCTGAGCCGTCCCAATTTTCATGGTGATATTTAGCTAAACTGGCTCCGAGCTTAGAAATGCTTGATGACGATTTAGCTAACATTTGGGCACCAACTTCAGCATGAGTTTGCATCACTTGCCATTCTTCATCATCAAGTTTACCCGGTTTATGCAGGATTTCGTCAGGGATAGATATTTTACCAATATCATGCAGGGGCGCAGCCAATCTTAAGGCTTGCACATATTGTTCATCCAAATTAAGTTTATCGGCGATCATGGCACAAATCAAAGCAACACGATGAACATGGCTGCCGGTTTCTTGGCTATGGTTTTCAATGGCCTCACCAACAATGTAAAGCAACTCTTTTTGAGTAAGTTCTATCTCATATTGTCGAGTAATACTTTCTAAAATTAACGCCACATTAGTAGCATATAATTCCGCTAAGTTAGAGCGAAAATGCTCAGAATCACCATCAAATTCGATATAAAGAACCGATGATGAATCATGTGCTGTTTGATAAAAACCAACAAAACAATGTTCGTCTGAATAATGGCTTTTATCAATAAAAGCTTGTTTAATTTTATTTTTGTACCGAAATATCAATCTTAGAGCTGTCTAAACTATCCGATTCACAAATATACTTTCCAGTACACGCCAGAATTAAATTATTATTAGCTTGATCAAAATCGATTTTAGAGCGCGCGATATATAGCGCTGAGCTTTCCACATTCATTAATGTTAATAAATGATTAAGCGCTGCCGAGCCAAATGCTTTTACGTTATGAATTTTGAGTAAATCATGCGTCGAACTGATCAATTGTTTAAAAGCATCTAAACTACGCTGAATCGTCATAATATCGCGATAAGCGCGAATACCAGCATAAACGGTGGTGATCATTTTATTAGAGGTAAAATCTGTTTTTTCTTTATAATCATTGATATCAAAATCACGTATCACAGCAGCTTCCGGCGCATTACCTGCTTGACCTGTTCTTAACACCAAACGAATAGCTTGGTTCTTCATATCATTTCTGATCAATCAACCAACTCTAATCCTGCATGATCGGTTTCCATCACTACATCAACAAAGGCCATGCAAAAGTCACTATCTTTTAATAATAACTCTTTAGCCTCTTGTGATGAAAAAACACTAACGATCTCTAGTTTCCTATGTTCAATTTCCGCATCTGCTAAAACTAATTTAGTGACCTGATGAACAGCTTCGTCATCATCTATCACTAAAATCCGCCAATACTTTTCTGACAACTTTTTAGTATCGCTCTCTGTATTTTCAGGTTCATCCTGGAATAGAAATTCACTCATATGCAGTCTTTTATTTTTTACATCCTTGAACTGAGTTTAACTCAATGTGTTTTTATTGCACAATTTTTCTTTAATTTATTGATATAGCTAATAATATAACCACAACAACATGGATATTGCTAAATTAATTCAATTAAAGACATTTTAACCAGTAATTTTTACTTCAAATAATTAAATAAGAAAAAACGTTAACGATTATATTGACCTAATTATCAACAAAACTCAGGAAAATAGGATATTTTGATTGACTATTTAACCTAAAAACGATAAAAATAGAGCCAATTAACAAGCGAATTTTTTTTTATGTTATTTTCTTTATTTCTTAAGCTAATTTATGTCAACGTCGTGGTCTTACAATCACGATGGGATGCTTGCTGTAAATAAGAATGTAATTCAAAACAATGTAAGCCTCCTCTCATATGATTGGAGGCTTTTTTATTTCACAAACTGGGGTGGATTAAATAATGGCGACAGAATTATTTACCGGTGCGCAAATGGTTGTAAAATCATTAGCGGCACTTAAGGTTAAATACATCTTTGGATATCCAGGTGGCTCTGTATTAGATATCTATGATGCAATTTTCCAACAAAAAGAAGTTGAGCACATTCTTGTAAGGCATGAACAAGCAGCAACACATATGGCTGACGGTTACACACGTGCAACCGGTGAAGTGGGTGTGGTGTTAGCAACCTCTGGCCCTGGTGCTACTAACTGTATTACAGGTATTGCAACCGCTTATATGGATTCAATTCCTATGGTGGTGTTAGCCGGCCAAGTACCAACTAACTTAATTGGTGATGACGCTTTCCAAGAAACCGATATTGTTGGTTGTTCTCGCCCAATTGTTAAGCATAGTTTTAGCTGTCGCAACTTAGCTGAGTTACCAAACACCTTTGCTAAGGCATTTCATATCGCAGCAAGTGGTCGCCACTGGCCCTGTTGTTATTGAATTACCCAAAGATTTACAACAGCAAAAGTCTGAGTTTCATATTGATACTGAGATTACTATACGTTCATACAATCCAACCACTAAAGGTCATCCAAAACAAATTCGTAAAGCGGTTGAAACCATCGCTAAAGCGAAGAAGTTAGTAATTTATTCTGGTGGTGGTATTGTTTTAGCTGACGCCGATAAACAATTAAAAACCTTAGTTGAAAAGTTAAATGTACCAATTACCAATACCTTAATGGGTTTAGGTGGTATTTCAGGGCTACATAAAAACTTTATTGGTATGTTAGGTATGCACGGTAGCCTAGAAGCTAACAAAGCCATGGCAAATGCCGATGTTATTTTAGCTTTAGGCGCTCGTTTTGATGACCGCGTTACCAATAACGTTAAAAAGTTCTGTCCAAACGCTACCATTATTCATGTTGATGTTGACCCAACTTCTATTTCTAAAACAATTAATGCCCACGTCCCAGTTGTTGGTTTAGTTGATTTAGTTATCGAACAAATTTTAGAAGAATTAGACGCACAAAAAGTGGAACTCGACCAAGAAGCTTTAGCTGAATGGTGGGAAGAAATTAACGCTTGGCGTGCAGTTAAAAGTGTTAGCTATAAACCAGAAGAGCCAGGTGCTTTAATTAAGCCTCAACGTGTCATTGAAGCCATGTACAAAGCCACCAATGGTACGGCTTATGTCTGCTCTGATGTTGGCCAGCATCAAATGTTCGCCGCTCAATATTACCCATTTGAAAAACCACGTCGCTGGATAAACTCAGGTGGCTTAGGCACTATGGGCTTTGGCTTACCAGCCGCTATGGGCGCTAAAGTTGCGTTCCCTGATGAACATGTAATTTGTGTTACCGGTGATGGTTCTATTCAAATGAATATTCAAGAATTATCAACCTGTTTACAATATAACTTACCTGTTAAAATTGTTTCATTAAATAACCGCTCTCTTGGTATGGTTCGTCAATGGCAAGATATGATCTACGGTGGCCGCCACTCATCATCATATATGGAGTCATTACCTGATTTTGTTAAATTAGCTGAAGCGTATGGTCATGTTGGTATTCAAATTAATAAACTTGAAGAACTAGATGAAAAAATGGCAGAAGCTTTCGCGATGAAAGACAGATTAGTTTTTATTGATGTTTTAATTGATGAAAAAGAACATGTTTATCCGATGCAAATCCGTTTAGGTGCCGTTGATGACATGTGGATCAAAAAAGGAGAGAAAGCATAATGCGTCGTATCTTAGCCATTTTATTAGAAAATGAACCCGGTTCGTTATCACGCATTGTTGGATTATTTTCGCAACGTGCTTTTAACATTGAAACCTTAACTGTTGCGCCAACTGACGATCCAAGCTTATCTCGCATTACCATTGCGACCTTAGGTGATGAACGTGTTATTGAGCAAATCGTTAAACAAGTAAATAAGTTAGTTGATGTTATTAAGGTTTCAGACCTAACTGAACGCTCGCATGTTGAACGTGAAATTTTATTAATTAAAGTTGTTGCGATGAACGATAAAGTACGTACCGAAGTGAAACGTATTACAGATATCTTCCGCGGTTCAATTATTGATGTTGGTAAACAAGTTTATACCATTCAATTAACAGGTAATGCTGAAAAAGTTGATGCTTTTATTGCGACCATAAAAAATGAGACTGAAATTGTTGAGTCTGTTCGCTCTGGTGCCGTAGGTATCGCTCGTGGTGAAACTGCCTTAAAAATATAAGCTATTACATTAAAACAATGATCAAAGCCAAGCATCTGCTTGGCTTTTTTTTATATCAGTTATCTATTCAAAAAATTTTAATGTTTTGTAATACCATTCCGTTTAATATGTGTAAGTGAAAAACAATGTTCACACAAATAAAAGCAAAGTACCTCGTAAAGTTAGCGGCTAAATCCGATAAAAAATCCGTTAAGCGCTTTTATAAAAGTCAGCACTATTCCGCGAGTTTTATCGGTTTTGACAGCACATATATTGTCCTTGATAACGAGCAAATAATTGCCTCAGCAATTGTTTCGTACAGCACAAGTGACAATAATCAAGCACTGTTACATGCGCTTGTTGTTGCAAAACCATATCAAAAGCAAGGAATAGCAACCGAGTTAATTAATATCATCAAACAACAACACTGTCATAATTACCCCGAAAAACACAGCACCATTGTTTGTTTTACAAAGCCAGAGCTTGCTATTTTTTATCAAGCTCTGTCGTTTAGAAATCTGACTCAAGAACAAAAATTTAGCTCATCGACAATAAGTGACGAAAATAACTTGTTAACTGACGTAAATTTTAAACGTTTAAATGCTTATCGAAAAAGCGCCCCCACACTAACAGTATGTTTATTCTCAAAAGTTTTTTAAGCTACAGTGTATAATTCATGAGCAATTTCATAAAAATAAAGCTCAAATAACTTTAATAATTACTATACACTTAACATATCATTGATAATTTACCTCCTTTTATACCTTTGAAAGGTACAAAGAAGACGCTTTAACTTTCATAAAAATGCTAATAATGACCTTTTTATCGAATTACCTTCAAATAAAAAAACAGTATACTTTTGGATTTAGCTTATTCCTATTTAGCTGTAGTAACTTAAGCACAACCACCAATTTAGATTCAGAAAACTTTGTTAATTATTTTGCACCAAGTAAAGTAAAAATTTACCCGAACGAACAAGCGCTACCAGCTCAACATCGCTTAATTGGCTTAGTTGAAGGACAAGATTGCCAAATAAAAGCACACCACGCCCAACCAGATGAAATTAACGCAAGAACCGATGCACGCAGAAAAGCAAATGCCCTTAATGCTAACGGTATTATATTTTCAGAATGCGCCCTGATCGAAGATAAGAGCTGCCATGCGATGTTACTTTGTTACGGCGGCAAAGCATATCAAATACTTGAAAGCACCGATAAGTAAGAAATTTTAGCATGCCCGATTCTTCCATTAGTTTATCTCCTATCGCTTTCATTGAGTCACCCTACCGTGAAAAGTTTGCCATACCACGTCAACCGGGTTTAGTACCGTCAGCCAAAGGTAAAGTGATCTTACAAGCGCCTTTTAATCAACCTGATATGGTAAAAGGCTTAGAGAAATTTAGTCATATCTGGTTAATTTTTAATTTTCATGCTACCCAAGCACAAGGCTGGAAATCTTTAGTGCGTCCACCTCGCCTTGGCGGCAATAAAAAAATAGGCGTACTGGCAACACGTTCAACCTTTAGACCCAACCCGATTGGCATGTCAGTGGTGAAGTTAGAGAATATAACGTGCAATAAACAAGAAGTAAGTTTAACCATTTCAGCGCTAGATTTATTACACGGCACCCCTATTCTTGATATAAAACCTTACATTCCTTATTCGGATGCGATTACACAAGTAAATGGCAGTTATGCTGATAACGCTCCTGAAATTGTCATGTCCGTTGAATTTAGCCAACAAGCCAAACAAGACTTAACAGCATTTAATCACGAATATCCTGAACTTGAAGCATTAATCACTGAAGTTTTAGCGCAAGATCCACGCCCTGCTTATAAAAGCAAACGCTTGACGAAAAAATTTATGGCATGCAATTATACGACATTAATATTCAGTGGCAGCTCCGCGATTTATCGCATATTCAAGTATTAAGCCTTAAACCTAAAATGAAATAGGCCCGATGAAACAAAGCCAGGTAATTGAACTTTTTATTTTAGCGGCCATTTGGGGTGCTTCCTTTCTATTTATGCGAATAGCAGCGCCAGAATTCGGCCCTATTTTATTAATGACATTACGAGTAGCTATCGCCAGCCTTTGTTTAATGCCGCTATTAATTTATTACCAACAAGTGAATGAATTAAAAGGCTATTGGAACCACCTGTTTGTGGTTGGCTTGCTCAGTACCGCTTTACCCTTTAGCTTATTTGGCTACGCCACATTATCGTTAACAGCCGGTGTTACTTCAGTATTAAACACTATGACTCCGATGTTTGGTGTTTTGATCGGCCTGTTCTGGTTTAAAGAAAAATCACTTCAACAATGTTATTTGGCTTAATCCTTGGGGTATTCGGTATCTATTTATTAATGTACGAAAAAATACAAATTCAACCACAAAGCCAAGTATTATTGCCGACCTTAGCAATTGTTATAGCAACTTTTTGTTATGCTTTAGCGGCAAATTACACTAAAAAATATTTAACCGGCGTGAAACCGCTTGTGCAAGCAACAGGTAGCCTGCTGTGCGCTACAGTCATTTTATTACCCTTTAATTTATTGCATTTACCCGCTACACCAATTTCAACACAATCATTTGTTGCCGTCATATTATTAGTGTGGTTTGCACAGGTATTGCTTATATCTTATTTTTCGCTTATTAACTACCGTTGGCCCAAATAAAACAATTTCAGTCACTTACCTTATTCCTATTTTTGGTATGTTTTGGGGATATCTCTGGCTAGATGAACACATTAGTATATTGATGATGATTGGGGTTTTTATTGTTTTATTAGGCGTTGCTATGAGTACCGGCTATTTAAAAAAGCGAACATTAATAAAAACTAAATAAGCTAAATTAGCTAAATTTTAATAACGACCAATCCCCATTACACCTGTTGAAAGTCGTAAACTGAACCTAACGCCAAAATTTGGCTTAACTCGTCTAACGCTGTTCGGCATTCATCTAATAAAGCAGGATCACAAAAATCAGCACTGCTTAGCCGATCACGATAATGTTTTTCAACCCAAGCAACTAAACGCATATAGGTATCATCGGTTAACCAACAAGCTTGATTGATGGCTAACCTTTCTTGCTCATTTAATACCACTCGCAAACGTAAACAAGCCGGGCCACCACCATTTTTCATGCTTTCATTAACATCAAAATAATGTACCGACGCAATAGGGTTTTCACACGCCAGCAATTGCTCTAAATACGTTTTCACCTGAATATTTTCAGCACAATGCTGAGGAGCAATAATCGCCATAGTCCCATTATCTAAAGTCACTAATTGAGTATTAAACAGATAACTACTGATGGCATCTAGCACAGGGACTTCAGCTTGTTTTACTTCTATTAAATGAAGCCGAGTTTCAGGACAACAAGATTGGAATTTAGCCGTAAGTTCGGTAATAAAATCGGCCTTATTTAAAAAGGCATGTTGATGATATAAAAGTACATTTTGATTACCAACAGCTATAACATCATTATGAAAAACGCCTTGGTCAATCACATCAGGATTTTGTTGCACATAAATAACTTGCTGCTCGTTTAAGGCGTGTAAACACGCAACAGCTTGGCTCGCTTCTAAAGTTTGTCTTGCTGGATATGTCATAGGGGCTGGTTGTGTGCTATCAAAAGCGGCTTTGCCGTAAGTAAAAATTTCAAGGCCTGTATCACCATAGCCTTGGCATAATCGTGTGTGGTTTGCTGCGCCTTCATCACCAAAACTAGCATTATTTGGCAAAGCACTATGATGAACAAAATAGTCCTTATCAGTAAATACTGCCTGTAATATTTTGCCCGTACTATAAGGCTCTATTGAGCGATGAAATTTACTGGTTAAATTAGCGGGAGTAAAATGAATTTTATGATCCGCGCTATCGCTAGAGGGTGATACTGTCGCTGCATTTGCTGCCCACATACTCGAAGCAGAAAAGCAAGAAGCAAGTAATGCTGGTGCTGTTTTATATGCCTTAGTAAGTATTTGAGTTTCAGAGCCACTAAACCCTAATTGGCGAAGGATTTTAATATCAGGTCTTGCTTGTGGTGCTAATACCCCTTGAACTAATCCAAGATCAGCCAGCGCTTTCATTTTTTTAAGGCCTTGAAGCGCTGCCGCTTTGGGATCAGAAACCGCATTAGCATTTGCAATTGAAGCAAGGTTACCACCCGATAACCCCGCATAATTATGAGTGGGGCCAACTAAACCATCAAAATTTGCTTCATAAGTGTTCATATTATTCACTCACTGACTGCCAAGGCTTTAAATTCTAAAGTATTAGCTTTGTATAGACGGCTCTGTCACTAAAAGCAAAATAGTTAAAAACTCGTAAGGTTAACCAAAAAACCAATAACAAACAAAAATAGCAGCCGTTAAGCCCGCCAAGTCGGCGATCAGGCCACAGCTCACCGCATGGCGAGTGTATTTTATGCCAACCGAGCCAAAATATACCGCTAACACATAAAACGTGGTTTCGGTTGAACCTTGCATAATTGAGGCAAGTCTTCCTGCGAACGAATCAGCACCAAAGGTATTCATGGTTTCAATCATCATAGCTCTCGAGCCAGAACCACTTAATGGCTTCATTAATGCCGTTGGCAAAGCATCAACAAAACGTGTATCAAAACCCAAAAACATCACAAGATGGCGTATCGCATCAACAATAAAATCTAATGCGCCACTCGCACGAAAAACACCAATAGCACATAACATCGCTAATAAATAAGGGATTATTTTAATACATACGTCAAAGCCTTGTTTTGCCCCTTCAATGAAAGACTCATAAACATCTACTTTTTTGTATACCGCTGACAAGATAAAAAGGATCAGTACCGACAATAACAATAAATTACCTGCAATAGCCGACTGCTCGGCCAGTAGCTCAGCACTTAATTGTGAAAAATATAAAACTAAACTAAAAATCAGCGAGATAGCCGCAGAAAAGTACAATAAAACCACTTTGTTTAATAAATTAATTTTTTGCACATAAGCAACAGCTAACAGCCCTGCAATTGATGATGCAAAAGTTGCTAATAAAATCGGGAAAAACACATCGGTGGCAACCGCGGCTCCTTGTTGCGCACGATACATAAAAACTGCAATTGGGAATAATGTCACCGACGAGGTGTTTAAAACCAAGAATAAAATTTGCGCATTACTGGCGGTATCTTTTTTGGGGTTAAGTGACTGTAAAGTCACTCATAGCTTTTAAACCTAACGGGGTGGCGGCATTATCTAAACCTAAAAAATTCGCCGACAAATTCATCGTCATCGACCCCATAGCAGGATGCCCTTTTGGCACTTCCGGCATTAAACGGCTAAATAAAGGTGATATAGCCATTGCCATTTTATTGATAAGGCCAGCGCGCTCCGCTATTTTCATCATCCCCAACCAAAAGCACATTACGCCAATCAAACCTATGGCGATTTCAACCGTAGTTTTAGACATGGAAAAAAGACTATTAATCAGTTCAGCAAAAATTTGATGATTATCGAGCAGCAACCACTGTGCTAACGCAGCAACAAATGAAACAACAAAGAAAAAGACCCAAAGAATATTTAACAAAACAACCGCTCAATAATAAGGAGAATAAAAACAACCAATATAAACACACTTTAAGCAACGCACAATTAATCTGACAATTTAACTTAAGGTCAGGTTATTTATACACCAACCTAGGGGTTGCTAATCTTGTATTATTGTTACGATCAATATAACTAGTTAGCCGACAAAGCTAAGCCCTGAACAAACCTGTGGATAAGCTGTTAGGTTACTGTAACAAACCACTGACAAAGCTGTGTAAAAAACCAAAAACAATAATTATAAAACCTTTAATTTCAGACAGTTAAAATTATTATCCAAATTAATTAGTAAAACTGGAATTTTACACTACAATTACTTTACCAATTAGTTAAACATGCTCGCTCTCTCCTAGCTAATTAGCGCAAGGCTCGATGTTTGAGCCACTTCCCTAAGCCCGAAATGCCTATGTTTCGGGCTGTTTTTTGTCTGCTATTTTACCTACCCAAAAAACATAAAAAAAAGATGAAAACATAAACCAAGTTACATTTTCATCTTCTTAAAATTACATTACTTTTGTTGTTATTACGATAACTTAGCGACAATACTTATTTTTTAACTAAATTTGATAACTCTTGTTTAGCTAAATAATTATCCATGGTTGAACGTAAAAGTTTATATAACAAAATTGAACCATCAATTTCTTCTTTACGATTGGTTAAACTTTCAATGTTTAAACCCAGTGGTAAATTATAAGGAATTACCGCATCTAAAATTTGTTGTAAGCTATTTAAACAAATACGAATAGATTCATATAATGGTTTTTCGGCATTTAAAATACGTAAACTCGTCGCTTCTGGTACGCTCACCCCTAACCAATCAATAAACTCTAACGTTTTTTCACTGCCACAAGGTGAAAACGTTAAAATGATACGTTGTGGTTTTAAACCTAACTTTTGGCATTCAATGGCATAACGCGTTAATTTATCAATAGTTGCTTGCGGATCATAAATCGCTTGCGAGATAAAAAAGTTACAACCTTGTTTGGTTTTTTCAATTAAGCGAGCGTGTTCATTACCTTTACTTGCATGGCGTTCAGCGATTGTGACACCACCAATGAAAAAGTTATGCTGATTGTTTACTAAGGTTTGATAGGCTTCTTCAAGTGGTAACGATATTTCATTATTTTTTGACGGACTGCCTACTAACACAACATCTTTGACACCAAAATCTTGCCAAGCTTCATCTGCCCATAGATAAAAAGCTTCAGCATCAGATTGAACAACACTTTTATAAGTGATCACCGGACGATTAGACTTTTTATTTAACAACGACGAATACATGCGAGCATCATGTGTTGTTTTAAACGGAAATGGACGTGGCTTTTGCGTACGAGAGTTTTCATCTTGAATGTCATAAACAATTAAGCCATCAAAGTCGATATCGCTAACACGTTCTAATAGCTTCTCAGCAATACCTTCAACTTGCTCAATAGGCGTATCGCTTTTAGGTGGTGTTGTACCTATAAAATAAACACCGCGAGTAATATCGTTATAGCGGACTCTTAGTTCTGATTCGTTATTCAAAATAATAGCTTCTTAATTAGATAAGGTTGACATCATGCTAATAAGAAATAACTTAATTAACACACTAGACGTTTAGACGTCTATATGATGTTTTATTGTTCTGCTAAAGTCAATAAAGAATCAACATTATCATTAAAAAGTACGTCATTACTTAAAATATAACAGCCCACGATAAATGAACGCTTAATGTAAAAAGCTAAAAAACCGCAAAAGCTAACGCCAGAATTTTAGAATATGACCTTTAAAATCATCAATAAGGTAATCAGTGTCTATTGGTTTGGTATGTGTATGCTCAAAACCAAACTCAGTCATGGCTTTGGTAATTTTATTTTTTTCTACGACCGGGATCGACCAAAAATGACTTCACAGTGGGTATTGGCATGTTTTTCGATAAAGTTGGCTAATAATACTATGTGTTGATCTTCGTACAAAAGATCGCTGCCAATGATGACATCAAATAAACCAAGTTGATCATTTTTATCAGCCCAATCAACGCGTTCAAAGTCAATTTTTTGGTCGTTATTTAATAAGGTATTACGGGTTAAAATGTAGCTACTTCTGGGTGATAGTCGGTGGCTGTGATATCAACGTGCTTTTTGTTGAGTAACAAACTTGATAGTGCCATGCCACAACCGATTTCTAATATTCGTTTTTTGTGAGTTTCATACTCATCCATGTAATGAGCAAGCACTAAGCTTGACGGCCAAATTACCCCCCGAAAATGTAGGCCATAACGCAGACGATATTCCCAAATTTTTCGCAGTATCATCTGGATCACTAAATTGTTGCTTGTCACGTAAGGTACAAAGGTGAATATCTAGCTCACCAAACTCAACCGTTTGGTAACTAATACGTACAGGATTTATCATTATTTTCCCAAAAATGGAGAAGCTAAGCCCGTTATCTAAGATAAATGACCAAACGTAGGAATATTAAGATTATAGGGTTCTAGCTAAATAACAAGCTAAACTCACCGCTACGGTCAAATGAACTTCTGCCATAACATGGCTTTTCCCATATTTGGATCGAGCTGATAACCGGCAAAGCCAAATTTTGATAGGCACTTTGTGCAACGATATTGCCTTGCAAAACCCTTCTAGGGTAATTTTACAACAACCTTTGTTAACCGCTAACTCCTCTAGTTTACTTAATAATGCTTGGCTAATACCTTGGCCTCTATATGTTTTAATAACAGCTAGATCATGAATATTAATCAGCGGCTGACACTTAAAAGTTGAAAAGCCCATGATCGCATTAATTAACCCTGCTGGTTGTTCATTAACATAAGCAATCAATGAAAAAGCGGTGGGTAATTTTTTGTAACTCACAAGTCAAATTTTGCTTAACAAAATCAGATAATGGCTCGGCTCCCCCCCATCGGATCTTTAGCATAATTATCTAACAAGTAAATAAGATCGGCGCATTGCTGGGTATTGTTGTAATCAACTTGTTCAACAGTAATCATCATATAGAACACTCTTTTTATATATTACCTTGAATAGGTTAGTTATATAAAACTAACAAAAAAGGCGCCGTGGCGCCTTAATTATTAAATAATGGCATTTAAGTTATAACAACTCATTTAGGGTATAAAAAGCTGTACTTACTGATGTTTTTTCCCTTTAAAAGTTTAATAGCTTCGCAAAATCAACTACGACAATTTTACCTTTTGTTAGCGGTAAGTCGATGTCAACGGACATTTTATCCGCCGAAACAGTCACTTTGCTGATAGGCAAATCTTTTTTATTGTGTTTGTCAGAGCCATAGTTACTTGAATATAAATAGTTATACTCATAAACCTTAAAGTCTTTTGCTAACACAACTTCTTCTTGTAATGGCTCGGTAAAGGTTAATTTAAAGCCGGTTTTAGTTAAATTCATACTAAGTAGTTCAAACGGCATATCACCGTTCCATACCACTTTTTCTAAACCAAAAGGTTTACTGCCTTTAGCGCCCCAACCACGTGCGGTTTGGCCGACCCAAAGCTGGCCTAGCTGATCGAATTTCAGGCGAATATTCCCACTTTGAAAGCCATCAATAAAATTAATAACCGCGCCTTGGTACTTACCATTGACTTTATCTATGATGACACGAAAAATATTAGATTGCGTTTGATCACCAATAAATATTTGCCCTTTAAACGGGCCAAATTTACCTTCAGTAACATCCCATTCAGGGTTGCCGGGTGAGTTAGCTACTTCAACATAAGGGATCCAAACTACCGGTTTCTCTCGCATATCATCAAACATTTTAAAATTAGTTTTATTATTTCTAATTTTATCAATGGTAAAGTCAGGATGGTCTCTTAAAGGAACTGGGTGACCATAGAACTTACCTTCTTGTAATAAATGTAATGTTGAAGTTTCAACCCAATCACCTTGGTTGTCAGTATAAAACAATTCATTATTTGGACTAATTCCTAAACCTGCCGGTGAACGTAACCCCGAAGCAAAAGGAATAAATTCACCTTTAGTATTAACTTTATATGCCCAACCACGGTAACCACCACCACTGTCCATTGCTCCTAAAGCTAAGGCATCAGGTACACCATGCCCTAAATTTAAGGTGCCATAATAATTGCCCTCGGCATCTTTCACTGGGCCAAAGTTAAATTCATGATAATTGTCGTGAAAACTCCATCCATCCGCAACACGAATATAATCGTCGGCAATACCGTCTTTGTTTACATCAACTAAACGGGTTAACTCTGGTTTTTGACCAACAACAATTGAACCATCAGTATCACACATCAGCCCTGTAGGCTCATGTAAACCATCAGCAAATTTTGACCATTGCTTATCTGTATACTTCCAAACATCACCAAAACGTGTAGCAACGTAAACCGCACCTTGTTTGTCAACATCTAAACCTGTTGCATGAAAACGAACGTTATCAGGAGTTGGAATCGTTTCAATCGCATACCCTTTAGGGAGATAAGTTGATGCCGCCTGTACACCATTAGTCTGTATGAGAGCACTTAAGATCAATGTGCACGAAAGTATTGATTTTTTTAACGTCATTATTCATCCTCCGTCATTGACAAAGTTAATTGATAAGTTTGGCCTACTTGCGCATTAACAATATATTTATTATCAGAAATATGACCTTGTGTGCTTGAAAAATTAACGTTTTCAGATGCGGGTAATTTCAATGTTAATGGTTCACTCTGCCCTGAAATTAATTGGTAATTAATTGCTAACGTAGTTGAATTAATAGGTAAAGCTTGCACTGAATATGTTTGCTGACCTAATTTGTAATGGAAGCTAGTATGGCCTTGACGGTTATATTTAATAAATTGGCACTTCGCAGTGTCACTAACAACGGGCTGAATTTGCTCTGGAGCATGAAATGCCCATTTGCCTAAGATCAAACTTCCATCTTTACCTCGACCTTCAATATTAGGACCAACATTTAATAAATCTCCTGACCAAACGCCGCTAATGGTACAACTTTTTGTATTAAAGGCATAATTGATTTTTTCCGGAAAGCCAACCGCAACGGAATTCGTTGGTAACTTAACTATTTTTTTACGTTGAACAAGTACTTCAGTTTCAGCTTTAACATTCACGGTAGCTTTATTTAAAAAGACCTTACCATCTGTTGAAATAGCAAATAATTTTTCAGTGAATTCTTCATCTGTAATAAAGAAAGGAAATTTATCATCGCGCCATTCTGGTTTGCCAACCGTTGAGTAACGTATTTTAACATGCTGCTTACCGGCCTTTACCGGCCAAACATATTTCATCCATTCACTATGTGTTGGTTTAACAATTTCACCATCAATTTCAAGTTCAAAAAATCTAAATGGATCATGGCAAAAATAAAGGTTTTTTGATCTGTCGGTGTATATAAATCACCGTCAAATTCCATCATAAAACTTTTTAACTTCTGGCAAACTAATATCAATTAAATTACTTTTTACTTTACCTGCTTTTTTAACGGTTAAAGTGTTGAGTAAATCAAAGGATTGTGGAGCATCTTCTGGAATATGGTAAATCTTATAGGTTAAATCTGAGAAACCTTGTCGCTTTGATAAAATATAATCGACAATATTCGTTAATTGTTCGTCATTATATATATTGGCAAAAGCTGGCATACCTTTATCATTAAAGCCGCGTTTAATATTCTCTAAAATATCGCTAGGCTGAGCGCCATGCACCCATTCTTCATCTTTTAAATTAAAGCCCGCCCCGCCTGATAGATCTTTTGCATGGCAGCCAGCACAAGTCACTTCAAATAATGATTTACCTTGTTCTAAATCAGCAGATAGTGCGTTTGCTTGATATGTAATCCCTAATAAGCAAGTCAGTATCTTGCTTTGATTAATGATTATTTTTTTAATTTTATGCCCTTTAATCATAATATCCCCGATATAAATTATGTAGGTATTAACGATAAACTAATCAGTGAAATTAACTACCCAATAGATAAAAAACAAATAAAGTTAACGCTAACATCAAACATCATACAACAAAATAATATAAAATATAACGCTAAAATAAAAAACAATAACAAGGCTTTAAAAAGAAATAAGCCTTTCATAAAAACAAACTAATTCAGTAAGTTAATGTAATAAATAAGTACAAATGAATTAATCAGAAAAGGAATAAAGAAAATTAAGGTAGGTAAAAAATTATCAATAAATATATTGGCTATTCATTTAAGAAAGTGAATAGCCAAAAGTTAACTTAACCTTTGCTTTTAACGTGCTCTTTCATCGGTAACATACTACCTTTTTCTACATAGGCGTGGGCTTCCGCTAAAATCGCTAAAGCAATAGATTCAGGTAATTCGCCACCTAAGTGTAAGCCAACCGGATTAAATAAACGCGTAGCTAAACGCTTTTGGCTGATATCACCGAATGATAATACCCGCTCGGTGCGATGCGAAGGCCCCAACAAGCCAATGTATTGGCAACTGCCCTGTTCACTTAATTTTAGCGCTTTAGCGTCTAATTCAAGGTTATGATTCATAATAACAATAACATCAGCCAGCTCAATTGCTTGGTGGTTAGTTAACGTATCATAAGCTTGTTTAATAATAGTATCCGCATTTTTAAAATACGCTTGGCGAGCATAGTTGGTACGACTATCAATTAAGGTGACATACCAGCCAAGTTCTTTCGCCATATTTACTAAAGGCACTGCATCGCTGCCACCACCAAAAATCGTAATTGTTGGTCGTGGCTTTATTTGATTAACAAATGCTGATGGCTCAACTTTCTCTTCACTCTGCTTAGCCAATACTTCTTTAACTTCATCATCAGCTAAAACACGGTTTACAATTTGATCCGAAAAAAAATATTGATAGTAATATAGGGATTTTCGCTCGGTTAATAAGGAATTAACTTTGAGTAAATCTAGGTAGTTATTGGCTTTATTAATGGGCTGGAGTAGTACTTTAACCATACCACCACAGCCAATGCCTAACTGCCATGCAATATCACTTTCATCTTGCATGTCGTAACAAACAATATGGTTTTGATGAGTATCCCAGCACTTGCGTGCTTGGCGCATAAGATCTGACTCTAAACAGCCACCACTTAACAGGCCATAACTTTGCCCAAAGCTATTGATCATCATGCGAGCGCCAGCTTTACGATAAGCAGAGCCTTTAGTTTCGATAATAGTGGCTAGTACCCATTCACAGTCATCTTTTTCAAGCGACCAGCGTTGTACAATATGTTGAAATCGATTTGACACATAAACCTCAAAACTAAAACTATTTATACCGATAAAGGTTTAAATGGCATATCACGAAAACGTTGACCTGACGCGGCAAAAATCGCATTACTAAGTGCTGGCGCAAATGGCCCAACACCTGGTTCACCCAAACCGGTTGATGGTTCGTCAGAATCAATGGCATGCACACGAACATTGGGCATTTCATTAATTCTTAATACCGGGTAATCATGGAAGTTAGAGTTTACAACCGCACCTTCTCTAAAGGTGATTTCGGTATAAAGCGCTAAACTCATACCCATAACCACCGCACCTTCCATTTGTGCTTTTGCACCATCAAGGTTTAGTACTTCTGGCCACAATCAATGGCCGTATCAACATTTAATACCTTAATATCATCACCATCTACACGCACATGCACTGCCATAGCAACGAATGATTCAAAACTATAATGCACGGCTAAACCAATCCCCTCACCTTTTGAAAGCGTTTTACCATAGCCTGACTTTTCAGCCGCTAACGCCAGCACAGCTTTTGAACGTTGACAGATTTTTTGGTGCTTAGGGTTATTATTCGCATCATACAACTGGTTCAGCATATCAAAAGGTGACTTACCTAATTTATGCGCTAGCTCATCAGCAAAAACACCATGAGAAAAAGCTAAAAATATGGCATATACCGCTCGATACCAACCAATACGAGTATGCGCGGGAGCTTCACCGGTTTCGGTTCTAAAGTTTTTTATATAATATGGATGATCACTAATCGCCCCTAAAGCATTTTTAGGCGCCCGATCTAAGCTCGGATCAAAAAGTGAGTTAATAGCTGGAAATGCTGCTCGATGCAACCAACCAGTGACATTACCTTGTTTATCAATTGAGGCTTCAATATGCTGAGCACTAATAGAATGATAATAACCGGTTCGCATGTCTTCTTCTCGTGACCAAATAAGCTGTATTGGCGCTTTTACTGCTTTTGATATGGCCGCAGCTTCATGAACATAGTCACACTTAAACTTACGACCAAAGGCTCCACCAGAGATCATCACATGAACCAAGATATCTTTTGGCTCACGCCCTAAGAATGTCGCTAATACTTTTTGAATATCAGCAGGACTTTGGGTAGATGCCCAAACTTCACAACTATCATCGGTAACTGAAACCACACTCGCATTCGGTTCCATTGGTGAATGACATAAATGCCCACCGGTATAGGTAGCAGAAAGTTTATCATTTGCTTGTGCAAAAGCTTGTTCTAAATTCCCGCGTTGATGTGCTAATTGCGCCGGTTTTTCAACATTTTCAACTAACATTTTACGATACTGTTGAGTATCGTACTCACCATGTTTACCTTTATCCCATGTTACTTTTAATAATTTAACCGCTTGCTGCGCTGTCCAACTATTATCAGCCACTACAGCAACACCACCCAATGAACTATATGGTAAGTTTATAGAGGCTATTTCAACAACATCAATTACCCCTTTCATCGCTAAAGCAGCACTTTTATCTAAGGTTTTTAGCTTGCCGCCATACACTGGACAATGAATAATCGCCGCGTATTTCATACCTGGAACTTTGGTATCAACCCCATATTTACGTTCACCTTTTACCTCCATAGCTAAATCATGGCGTGGTAATTCAGTGCCAATATAACGATACTGATCTTTAGTTTTTAACGGAGGTTTTTCAGGAATAGGCATATTGGCTGCTGTATTAGCCAATTCACCATAACTTAATTTTTTACCTGACGGCTTATGATAAACCGCATGATTTTCAGCATAACAACTTGACTCAGACACTTGCCAAATAGAGGCTGCCGCCGCTAGTAACATAGCTTTCGCTGCTGCACCTGCTTCACGCATTGGCGTTAACATTTTACGCGCACTTTGTGAGCCACCAGTATCTTGAGGGCCATATTTTTCAGCGTCGCCATCAGCTTGCTTAAGGGTAACTTTTGACCAGTCTGCTTCCATTTCATCAGCCACGGCTGACGGTAACGCGGTACTTATGCCTTGCCCCATTTCACAACGGCCACAATAAAGTACTAAGTCACCATTCTCAAATAAATGAATAAAAGCATTTGGATTAAATTCAACTGTTTTTGTATTCGCCGTAAAGCCCGGTAATGAAATCCCCAGCGCAAAGCCGCCAGAAGTAACAGCTAAAACCTTAAGAAAACCACGACGACTAAGGCCTTGAGTTTCAATCACTGGTTTTTCGTTGTCAGGAGACAGAGATAAAGCATCGTAAACATCGTTGTTCATCTTATTTTATCTCCTTGGCTAATTCATAAGAAGCTGACTTAATCGCCGCTTTTATTCGTTGATAAGTACCACAGCGACAAATGTTGCCCGACATGGCTGTAACAATTTCTTCATCACTGGGGTTTTTATTGCTTGCTAACAAACCAGCCGCATTCATGATCTGCCCTGCTTGGCAATAACCACATTGTGGCACTTTATTTTCAATCCAAGCTCTTTGCAGCGGATGATCACCGTTTTCAGATAACCCTTCTATTGTTACCACTTCCTTATCAACTAACGTCGACATCGGCATAATACATGAGCGCATCGCAACACCATCAATCAATACGGTACAAGCACCACATAAACCACTGCCACAACCAAATTTAGTACCGGTTATTTCAAGTTGGTCTCGCAAAAACCACAATAATGGCATGTTGTCATCTACGTCAATTTCATAGCTAACATTATTAATAATGAGTTTTTTCGTCATAATTGGGGATCACTGTGGTTAGGTTTGTCTTAATAATTTACTTTAAACGTGTTTTTAAAAGCATAGCGCAAGGCATATAGAATAAATATTATTTTAGCGCTTTAAGATAAAGTGAATGTTAAATAACGCAAATTAAAAAGTGTAAACAGATATATACAACTGATATCTTGTAACCGTACATTATTATGTAGATTGTATAAAAGAAGTGGCTTGCGCATGTTAGAAACAAACATCGCAGGAATAATATTCACACCTCACATAGCCATTTAATTTCAAAGCGACTAGTGATACTCAGCTGCTATGATGCCGTTAAATAAGCTTGCCTAAATTCAGTGGGTAATTGACCAAATAAACGCTTAAATTGCTTACTAAAATAGCTATGATCAGGAAAGCCCACTTCACTTGCCACAACAGCAACCGATAAATTAGTTTCTAATAATAGCTTTCTTGCCATTTCTAAACGAAATTCATTAATGAACTGCTTAGGCGTTTTAAATAAATGTTTTTTAAAACGTCGCTCTAATGCGGAAATAGACAAATGCGTGATCTCAGCTAGCTGATGTAAAGTAATATCATTCATGTAATTTTCACGAATATAATTTACCGGAACTTTAATTGCTTCCATCCCCGATAAAGCAATCGAGGTTTTTTCAATATGCCTTGAAACACCATAAGAGCCTATTGCTTCTCCTTGTTCATTATATAAAGCGCGTTTTGAGGTAATAAACCATGCATTTTCACCATTCGTAGTATGGTTAAGCTCAAACCGGTTTGACACCGCTTCACCTTTTAATACCTTTTGATCATCAACAACAAATTGTTTAGCAAGGTGCTCTGGAGAAAAATCATAATCGGTTAAACCAATAACTTGGTTGATTGAAGAAACGCCTAGATGCTCAATAAAATTTGAGTTTGCATAAACAAACTGGCCTTGTTCATTTTTAAGCCAAAATAACACATCAGGCATTAAATCAAACATAGCAATAATTTGTTGCGCGCCAAATTGTTCAATCAACTCACTAGCGTATGCCGCATTCAATTTAGTCATATAAATAGAGCATCCTTTATTTAGTATTATGCAAACATATTGATAAAAATATCACATCCACGCCGAATTTGTCGCATATAAATAAGAATAAAATGACAAGATTTTTTATTGTTGCGGTTTATTAGAATATGGCGGTGAGATAGAAATTTGAACTCTACGTTAAGGTGTTACCTACAAACCCTAGAACTTTCTCAAGCAACTAAAAGCAAAAAACCCGTTAACCTTTCGATTAACGGGTTTTTCTAAATATGGCAGTGAGATAGAAATTTAAACTCTACGTTAAGGTGTTACCTACAAACCCAAAGCATATTCACATATCGCAGACGAAAAAAAACCGCGACTCGTTAAAGTTGCGGTTTTCTTAGAATATGGCGGTGAGATAAAAATTTGAACTCTAAATAAGGTGTTACCTACAAACCCAAAAGAACTTTATCAAATAACAAAAAGCAAAAAACCCGTTAACCTTTCGATTAACGGGTTTTTCTAAATATGGCGGTGAGATAGAGATTTGAACTCTAGATGGGCTACAAACCCATGCCGGTTTTCAAGACCGGTGCTTTCGACCACTCAGCCATCTCACCATTATGATTCTAGGCATTGCCAAGAACGAGGCGAATATTAAAGGGTCATACTTCACTTGTAAAGCCTAAAATGCGCAATTTTTCTAACTGCTATTTATTTAAACAATTTGTCGGATATTCCAGCAAAAACAAATCAAGCGAATAAAAATAACATCAGGTTAACCAACACATCAGTCATCTTTATTTACAATTAATGATAATAATTCATTTATATTAAACATTTAATCCGTAGTATTTTAAAAATCGCCATGTCATAATATGTCAGAATTTAGTTTTAAGACTTGAACTTTTATATAAAGTCCTTATCTTAACTAATGGTTTATTTAAAAGTTCATAGAGGAAATTTTATGCAATCAAATATGGGTTTTCAAACTGCAACGCAAAGTTCAGCAATTGAAATAAATAAAGTACTTCGTAACACTTATATGCTACTTGGTATGACGTTAGCGTTCAGTGCCGTTACCGCTGGTATTTCAATGGCAATGAATCTATCTCATATTGCCGCATTAGTGATGACACTTGTTGCTTTTGGTTTATTATTTGTTGTTCATAAGCAAGCAGACAAAGCAAGCGGGCTTATTTGGATATTCGCATTTACGGGTTTAATGGGTGCTTCTTTAGGGCCAATGTTAAACATGTATGCGGCCATGCCAAATGGTGGTTCACTTATCATGCAAGCATTAGGCGGAACAGCGTTAATATTTTTCTCGTTATCGGCTTATGCTTTAACCAGTAAAAAAGACTTCTCATTTATGGGTGGCTTTTTAATGGTTGGCTTAATTGTGGTGATCATTGCAGGTATTGCGAATATGTTTTTCCAAGTACCAGCCGTATCATTAGCATTAAGTTCAGCGATTATTTTAATTATGTCTGGTTTAATTTTGTTTGATACTAGCCGTATTATCAACGGTGGTGAGCGTAACTACATTCGCGCAACCGTATCGTTATACTTAAATGTTTATAATATTTTTACTAGCTTATTACATTTATTAGGCGCATTTAACTCTGATGACTAATACTTGATATTAGGTATAATAGAAAGCCTCGCTAAGTCGAGGCTTTTTTTATGTTTACTACTTTATTAATAGCACCAACTGAAATAAGAAATAAATGACAAAACACACCATGGCATTTATGGTGACATCGCCACCACATAGTAATAATACAGCTACAGCACTTTGTTTTATTGAAGCCGCCCTGCTCAATCCTTCCGTTGAAGTACTAGGGGTATTTTTTTATCAAAACGGTGTTTTAAACGCGAGCAATGTTTTAGCTATGCCTAATGATGAATTTCAAGCGCTTAAGGGCTGGCAAAAGCTACATGAAACATACCAAGTTCCGCTTCATTTATGTATTACCGCCGGTGAAAAACGTGGTTTGAGTGATGAAATAACCTTAGCTCAAGGGACACACAGTAATATTTCATCACATTTTATTGTCTCTGGTTTAGGTGAGTTAGTTGAGCTTACCGCGAAAGCGATCGTATGGTGCAATTATGAAAAAAATAGCTATTATCAACAGCCGCGCTCCTTTTGCTGAAAACCAAGGGAAAGACGCATTAGATTTAGCTTTAATTTTAGGCTCTTATGAACAAGCAGTAAGTTTGTTTTTTCATCAAGATGGTGTTTTTCAATTAATAGAAAATACTCAGCTAGCATTGCTCAAGCAAAAAGATTATTTAAAAACCTTTGCTGCATTTGAGTTATACGATATCGAAAACGTTTATGTTTGTCAGGCGTCGTTAACTGAGCGGGGCTTAAGCAATAACTTTCACATTGATAACGTTGATGTTTTATCACAAGTTGAGTTTAATCAAGCATTAGCTCAGCACGATGTTATTTATCGTTTTTAAACAAGGCTGATATGAGCACATTACATTTAATTCGCACTTGCGCTTATCACTCAAATGAACTTAGTAGCGCCCTACAAACAGCCTTAGCTAATGATGCCATTGTGCTTATAGATGACGGTTGTTATAACCTAAATCATCATTTAACTGATGATTCTAAGTCTGTGCTACCTCTTAATTTTTATGCCATTGATGAACATTGCCAAGCGCGCGCAATTACCAACAACAAACAGATAAAAATGATTTCAATGTCGCAACTGGTTGAACTCACTATTGAACACAACAAGGTACTGACATGGCAATAATCAATTTTCAGCAACAAGCCATTGAAACCGATCAACAAGGTTATTTAATTAATTATCAAGATTGGAATGAAGCTTTAGCGCCAGTATTGGCAGAGCAAGATGATGTCACATTAACTGAGGCGCATTGGGAAGTAATACATTTTGTTAGAAATTTTTATTTAACCTACAACACCTCGCCAGCCATCAGAGCATTAACAAAAGCGATGAAAGCTGAATTTGGCGAAGAAAAAGCCAGTAGTCGTTATTTATACCGCTTATTTCCTGAAGGCCCAGCAAAACAAGCCACAAAATATGCCGGTTTGCCTAAGCCTGCTCGTTGTATTTAAACAATTTAAAACCAACAAAACGATTAATATTACACTTTAATATTAATCGTTTGTCCGCGAGTATCAGTTGGCGCTGAAACAGTACTCGTTGTTAAATTTGCCGACTCAATTAATTGTAATGCCATTTGTGCTTCTAGCTCTTGTTGCGTTTGCGCGATTTTTGCCGTTTTTAAACCATGTGCGGTTTCAACATTGTTTTGCACACTGGTATTATTACTACCTATTGATAAAGACATAACCCACCTCTCCAAGCATCAAGCATATAACAGTCTAAACGAACAAAAAACAAGCTAACCAGTTTTATTCTAGTTCAAAATGTCTACCAAGGTAAAACTTCGCCATTAGAATGTTTAAATACACCCGTTTCAGCCATGGTTAAATTTTCCATTAAATTTACTAAACGGCCAGCGGCAACATTGGCTGAAATATCGCCGCCATGATTAACCATATCGGTTTGTACATAACCTGGGTGATAAATACCTACAGCAATATTGCGCGGCGCTAAATCTTTTGACAATGACATTGAAGCTGCATTAAGTGCGGCTTTACTCATGCGGTAACCATAGCGGCCACCTGAGCCATTATCGGCAATTGATCCCATTCGCGAGGTGATCATAGCAACCTTACTGCCTGATGATAAATTGTTTTGAAGTAGCTCAACAACACGCAAAGGTGCTAACGCATTTACTTCAAATTGTTGACGAATAGTATCAACATTTAACGCATGTAAACTTTCATCACGTAAAATGCCAGCGTTACAAATTAATAAATCAATATTTATATCGCTTAACGCTGCGGCCATCACGGTAAAGCCTTGCTCTGTTGATAAATCAACACCTTCAACTACATTCACATTTAAGCTAGTAAGTTGGGCTGAAGTTTGACGACATAAAGCATAAACTTGATAATTTTTTCAACAAACGCTTGGCATAACGCTAAACCAATACCGCGATTGGCTCCTGTGATCACTACTGTTTTATTCATTGTTTAAATCCGTTTTATTTATTACTTTGTGGGTTAACACAATTAGGGCGTATTTTTTGAGCTTGATAAAGTGGTGTAGACACTTTTAAATGTTCCGTTAACTGACGAATACGAGTGTCGTGTGCTGGATGTGTAGACATAAATTCAGGTGGCTGCTGGCCGCCGAGTTTTGCCATATTTTGCCATAAAGCAACGCTGGCTTTTGGGTCAAACCCTGCTGTTGCCATTAAATCTTGGCCAATAATATCGGCTTCTTTTTCATGAGAACGGCCATATGGCATAATAATGCCATACTGAACACCTAAACCAAGCCCCGCCATGATCTCATTACTGTATTCAACTTGTTGGCTTTGCAATACCGCGCCAGCAATGGCTAAACTTGCTTGTGATAATTGCCCTGACGATAAACGCTCATTCGAGTGTCCTTCAATAACATGCCCTATTTCATGGCCAATAATCGCCGCTAACTGATTTTGATCTTTAGCCACCTTTAAAATTTCTGTGTACACACCAATTTTACCGCCCGGTAAAGCAAAGGCATTTACTTGTTCAGAGTCAAAAACAACTAATTCCCAGTCACCTTGATGTGCGCTTTTAGGCACATATTTAATAATAGCGTCGGCAACACATTGCACATAAGCATTTAACTTGGCATCGGTACTAATTTTTTGTTTGGTTTTCATTTCTTCAAATGAGCTGGCTCCCATTTGATTTAGTTTATCTGGTGAAATAAAAGCAATTTTACTGCGCCCCGTTGACGAAGTAGAACATGCAGTTAATAAGGTTAGAGATGATAATAACGCCAGCGATAACAATTTGAATTTCACGGCAATTCCTTTCACTATAATAAAAATACTGACAATATTTTAACAAGCTAATCAACGAATGCACTGATTTATTATCAATTTATTTTTCCTCACTTCCCCCTTTAGGCAATATTAAGCTGAACTCACTGCCCTTACCTATCACACTTGTTACACTTAAATCGGCTTTTAATAATTGGCAAAGTTTTTTACTAATAGCTAAACCTAAGCCGCTATGTTTACCCGTGGTAGCGTTACTTGCTCGATATCTAGCATCAAAAATATAAGCGAGTTCTTCTTTTTTAATACCGCTACCGTTATCACTGACTTTTAAACTTATTTGTTGCGAATTAAGCTTTTCAACAAAACAACAAACTTCACCGCCAGCTTGAGTATGGCGAATAGCATTGTCAATTAAATTACTGAGCACGCGTTCTAATTTACCAATATCACTACAAACAAAAATATTATCCGCAGTAGTATTTATTAGTAATGTTACGCCTGAGTGCTCTGCTTTTATCTTAAATTTAGCAACAACATCATAAAGCCATTCAATCAAATTAAACGGCTCAAAATGCACTGCCGTTTGGCCACTTTCAATATGCGCTAATTCAAATATCTGGTCGATTAAATGATTCAACTGACAGGCATTTTTTAACGCAGTTTCAATATATTCTTGTCTTTTATCACTACTGAGTTTTTCACCTTGTATGGCAATTACTTCAATATAACCGGTCAGAGAAGCTAGCGGAGTTCTTAAATCGTGTGATATTTCGGTTAACAAAGCTTGTCTTTTTTTATCTGCTTGGCTTAATTGGGCAAGTTGCTGGTCAATTTTTTTCGCCATGTCGTTAAATACTTGGCTAAGTTGTGCAACCTCATTGTCATTTTTTGCTAACTCATTTTTTACTAACAATGCGGGTTGTTGTATTGAAACTAAACTAAAACCAGACGATTGAAATAAAGCCATTTGCTTCGTTAACTGGCGAATAGGCATAGTAATGCCACGAAACAGCCATAACATCACAAAAAACAAAAACACTAAGCTGACAATAATTAGTAAAATTGACACCTTCATTTGCTGAGCTTGCTGAACATTTTCAAAGGCATGTTGATAACGTTCGCCAGCAACAATCACATACAAATATCCTTGCAAGCTTGTGCCATTAAACACAGGCGCGGCTGAAAACACCTTTTGTCGGCTTAAATGCTTAGGATCATCACCATAAATAGGTAACAGCGCCTTATTTTGAATTAATAAATGAATTGGCTCTAAGCTGATTTTTTGCCGTTTAACTAATGACGATTCAGCCGAATAGGTAAGAATTTTTCCGTCAGGGTCAACAAAATAAAATTCAAAAGCCGGCCCTAATACCATCAAGGTATGAAAAAGGTTTTCAAGCGCTTCATGATCATAAATCCCTTGCTGCAATAACGGATTGTCACGGGCTAAATTAGCCGCTAATGATAAATGTAAACGCTGCTCAGACTCTTGCCTTGTTTGTTGTTCAACCTGTTGCCACCATAAAATAAACACTAAGGTTATCGCGATAAACACAATAAAAAGCGTAAACGATAAACGCTGATAAAGCGACAACCTACGCACAAACACCACTCGGATTAAATTTATAACCAACTCCCCAAACGGTTTGTACAATTTCAGGTTGAGTGGCGTCTTGTTCAATTTTATTGCGTAGCCGATTAATATGAGAATTTACCGTATGCTCATAACCGCTGTGATGATAGCCCCAAACAGAGCTTAATAATTGTGAACGAGAAAATACTTGATCAGGATGAGAGGCAAGATAACGTAATAAATCATATTCTGTTGCTGTTAAATCAAGTGCCTTGCCTTCAACACTCACTTTATGACTAACATTGTCGATAAATAACTTACCCACAATAATATGGTTATCTGGTTGCTGTTTGTGTTGTTGCTCTTGGCATAATTTAGTTAACAAATGTACGCGACGAATTAAACCACGCACCCGAGCTTGTAACTCACGAACACTAAAAGGTTTGGTCATGTAATCATCAGCACCAAGCTCTAAGCCAACAACACGATCGGTTTCTGAATCACGCGAAGTTAACATTAAAATAGCTTGTTCCGGTTTCAAATCCCGTAATTTACGACAAACATCTAAACCCGACATACCCGGCAACATTACATCTAACATTACCAAACTATATTGCTGACTTGCCAATAAGCTCATAGCTTCTTCCCCTGTGTTGGCAACCTCTACCGTTAAATGTAATTCGGTTAAACTAATTTTAATTAGTTCTGCTATATCTGGTTGATCTTCAACAACTAATACCCGATCGGTCATCTCACTTACCTTTAATTATTATATTAAGCTAAATGAGGTGACCGTGAATATTGCCTAGTTTATTCAATATTTTTTAATAAACTGCTTATTCCATTCGAGTAATAGTGAAAGAAACGCTTGGGTTATCAAACTTATGTGCCTGAGTTAACACCGAAGTTGATAAGCCATCATCAGCGCTTACTACCCCTGGATGCATGCTTACCACATCAACATCATCACGGGCGGCATTAAAACCTTCACCACTGTCTGCAGGGCCTGGAATAGTACCCATCATTTCACTGTTTTTCTCAGTACCAGCATCATAAACGCCAGCAGTAAAGGTTACTGATTCATCAACAGCTAAGCTTGAAATATCAATAGCATTTAAACCAGTAAAGGCATCATTGGTATTTACTAACATAGTAGCTACTGATAAATACATCGGCATAGTATCTTCAACACTTACCATAATGGTTTCACTCATGCTTGGCATAACCACGCCAGCACCTGAAGCACTCGCCATTACATTTGTACCAACTAATAAGCCTGAATTATCACCACTTTCGGCCATAGTTTCTAAAGCAACAGATGCAGACTCGCCTATTTGCCATAAATAACCTTCATTATGTAAAACCACCGCTACCGGAGATATTGGCTGTGCATAAGTAAGGTTTTTAACAGCTACTTGGTAGCTATAAGTTGTTGGCATCATCTCGGTGTTGTCGTCATTGTCGCTATCACAAGCCGATAAAAAACATAATGCTGAAATAGCGGTAACCGAATATAAAATATTTTTGGTTTTCATACGTTACTCCTATTTAACAACAACAGTCACTTTAGCAACAGGGTTTAACCAACGATGAACGGTATTATCTAAATCACTTTTACCACCCGTTGGGTTATCGTCACCTAAATTACCACGGTGAACATGAACATAAGCATTTGCTTCTGTTGTTACACCTGTACCGCCAGTATTATTATTCATTAATGATGGTGGATTAGGCATACCTGCATTGTTTGGCGCACCACCTGTTGCTGAAAGTAATTCATCGTTCGCTTCAGTACCGGCATCATAGGCATTTAAATAGAACATATAAGTGCCGGCTTCTTGAGGAATTTTCCAACTATTTAAACCCACAAAACCATCATTGGTTGGTAACATCATTCCTGCTAACGACAAATACATGTTATTTGTGCTGGTTGATAACATAGCCGTTGTTGACATAGTTGGAGCTAATAAACCACTGGCTGGGTTTTCAACAACATCAGCATTGGCATTATTAAGAATGCTAGATAACCCAGAAATATCACCGCCTTCAGCCATAGCTTGTAATTCTGGTGACGCCATTTCACCTAAAGTATACATAGACGTTGAACTATCGTGTGCCGCAATAATTAATGGCGTGTAATATATACCGTGAGTTAAATTTTGAACGGTAATTTCTAAATCTTGTGCTAAAGCACTGGTTGAAAATAAACTAGCCGCTAAGGTAGATACAGCAAATATAGACTTAAGTTTCATGAGTTTTCCTTTCTAATAAATAATGGATTCGGATTTATTATGAAAAGAAAAAGTTGCAATACTTTCACAGAGTTATCACAAATTTATCACAAGACATTGTCGTAAAAATGATGAAATTTTTTAGTGAAGTCACCGCTCTACTATTTTCATGCTTTTATTTTTTACTTGGTTTTACAACAGCATAAAGACTGCTAAGATAAAATTAACGAACAGCATTAAAGCATGGAATAATATGAAGTATTTATTCACCCCAACGGTATTCCATTCAGTGGCACAACTGATGTCAGGCTACCGCTGGCGGCTATTAATATGGAGCGCTTTGGGGTTAACTTTATATTTTTTATTAACAACGCAAATTAACTTTAACACGCCAAACGCATTAATTTGGCTAACCATGTTTATTGTTTTTGCCGCTTTACAAGCTTTAGTGTTAAGCGCTTTTATTTTTTTCTTTCAAAATTTACCTTCAAAAAAAGCGAAAGAAACCTTTTGGTATCAATTATATAACCTAGTTGAGTGGAGCGAAGCTATTCTCTTTACTATACTATTACCGTTACCTAGTTTAATTTTTTATTTGCATTGGTCAGAGGAGTTCTAGTAAGCTAAGAACATCGGCGTTGAATACATTTAGTCATTGATGACAAAATCTTCGTTGGTGATAAGTACTAAAAGGATTTTAAACAGTTGTTATGGTTACATAACGTATTTTTGTTTAATAATATTCCGGAGGTGGTTATGTTACATTGGCATCCATCACATAAAAGTAGTAAACCTAAACTTGATAAATCAGCTGAAGCAGTTATTTTTTATACGCTGGTAGCAATATTAGTTTCTTATCTTATTTTACAATTTGTTTAACAACAAAGCCAAGGTCTTAATCCTTTCCCGTTCATTGTTCAGAACAGACAGATTAAGACCTTATTAAATACCCCTATCAAAGTTTTAACTTCGAATCGTTTTCACGAGATCATTTTGTAATTTTTACTAGCAGTTGTTTGCGTAGAACCTCAGTGCTTTTAAAGTTCTCGATAAACAGTAATTCCTTATCAATTGGGCACTATTTTTAATAAATTTAAAATTTATTTTTTACAAAAAAAAGAACATTCATATATCGCAGGCGAAAAAAAACCGCGACTCGTTAAAGTTGCGGTTTTCTATATATGGCGGTGAGATAGGGATTTGAACCTAGATGGGCTACAAACCCATGCCGGTTTTCAAGACCGGTGCTTTCGACCACTCAGCCATCTCACCAAACGCTTTAATCTTTAAAGCGGGGCGAATATTAATAACACTTCAACTATTTGTAAAGCATTAATTTAATATTTTTGTGGGTTCGCGCAAGTTTTCATCAATTTGGTTGTTTTTAACCAGTTACTTGCCAAAAAGTGGTTAATAATTACCTGATTATTATGTGTTACCTGCCCTTGAAAAAGGTCGCCTTGATTAATTTTACCAACACCTTTTGGTGTGCCTGTCATTACAATATCGCCATCTTCTAGTTTGATGAAACGACTAAGCTCATTCAGTATTTCGGCAGGTTTATACATCATAAGCTCAACGCCACCTTGTTGTATTAAGGTATCATTAATTTTTAAGCTAAGTACTAAAGATGCAAGGTTTTCAACCATATCATCAGATAACGGAACAAAATCACTAAAAACAGCAGAACCGTCAAACGCTTTTGCTCGCTCCCAAGGTAATCCTTTTGATTTTAATTGTGTTTGTAAACTGCGTTTAGTTAGGTCTAATCCTAAAGCAACGGCGCTAAACTGCCCTGCTTGATACATAAAACAAAGTTCGCTTTCATAATGTAAATCGGTATTTTGATGACTCGCTTGAAGCTGTTCTGTAATTGCTGAATTCGGTTTTATAAACACCACCATTTCTTCGGGAATTTCGTTCCCTAATTCGTGAATATGTTCAACATAGTTACGACCAATACACAGTATTTTACTAGGTTTAACCTGCTGGCCTTGTAAATTAACAGTATTCACAACTATTTAACCTTAAACACTAACTTAAGTAATAATGAACGTTTACGATAAAGTCCTAATAAACCTAAGAGCATTAGCATGACATAATGCACGCTACCGCTACTCGATTTTTCAGCTTTTTCTTGTTGTACTAACACTTCATTAGGCAAAATAGCTAATCCACCAGGGTCGTCTATTGTGCCGTTGGCAATACCGTCGGCATCATTGACGCCGCCGTCTTGTATGGTTAGTCGTAAACACAAATTACCTTCAATAAGCCCAGCTTGAAATAACGCGCTATGCGGCGCTGGGCATACGCCATTAACAGTTTGGCTTGATGAAATTACGTTAACACTGTCTTCAACAAAGTTTTGCCAGGTGTTATCTGCTGTATATTTTCGATAAACGGCATTTTTAGGTATGGCTGTTGATAACGGTATAACAACATCAACTGAGCGACCAAAGGGTGTGATATTTTTAATTTCAAAATCAAAATAATCGTTTTGGTGAACAAGTGTATCGCTGGTGATCAAACCTGTAGCGGCAATTTCTTGCGCTGATAATAACGTACCGTCAGACGCTTGTAAGCGCGCATATTTACCTAATTTAAGCGTTAAGCCAGGTTCTGTTTCCATTAATTTAACTTCAGCTGCATTAACGTGTAATGGTTGTAAATATGGAATGTCAGAGCTGTCTAAATAAGCCGGTAAACCGTCATTATCTAAATCACTATAACCTTCGCTAAGATCACTCGTGCCATCTCTATCAGTATCGTTACTGGTTAACCGTACGTTACTTTTAGTTATAGGTAAGCTAATGTGTTCTGTTTGGCTTAATTGCCCACTACCACTGTCAGTAATAGTAACAGTAAAGTTTAATAAGGTATTATCAAGGCCGTTAAAATCAACCAACAAAGGGTCGATAAATACAGAGAGCTGATCAGAGCTAACTTGGGCAATAATAGCACTTGGAATTTGCCAATCAATAACATGCGTATCGCTAATATTGGTATCAAGTATATTCAACTGCACGGTAATTTCACCGGCATCTTTAGCTGCTGTTGTTACCGCTTGCGCTTGTTGAATAAAGCTAACATCAGCTACTGGTGCTAAGTTATCTTCACTAATAATAATACTTTGTTTTTTGTAAATACCACCATTTACGCTTTGCGCTAGCGATACAATTAATTCTTCATTACCTTCTAGTTGAAAATCTGATAATAATTGAATATCAATGTACCCTTCTGTGCCTGAATTGATCACTATTTGATCGGCCGCAATTGAATAATCAGATGAATCAACATCGCCAGTGATCTCTATTGGTAAAATCAAAGGATATACAGGTGATTCTCCCGAAAGAACGGCAGTAACTCTAATCGTATCACCTTCGGCAACCGTTTTTTGTGCCGAAAAATTCACTAATGGATGAACATGAACAACTTGCTGTGATTGTGCAATATTACCTGCGGTATCTACTGCACGCCAAGTAACATTCAATAAGCCAGAACGAACATTTTTAGCACCACGTTCGAAACCTAAAGCTGTTAAATTACAACAATTAGCACCATCTAAACCATCAGACACCGACACTTGAGTAAGAGCAATTAACTCTGCTAAATTAAATTCAGTAAAGGTATGTTTTGCTAAATAATGTACCGCCTGTGGTGGTGTAATAACAGGTGGATAATCATCAATTAACGGATTAGTATTCGCTAATTCTTCTGCGGCATTATTTACGCCATCGCCATCTGTATCGTAAGCACCATCAGCTGCATTAAATGGGTCAAAGCCGTACTTAAGTTCAAAAATATCACTCATACCGTCATTATCGTCATCGGGATCAGCTTCATCACCAATTAAGTCTAAATCGTTGTCTTTACTTTCGTTAGATCAAGTGGCAATTGGTCTAAGTGATCTAAGACGCCATCACCATCATCATCAGTATCTAATGTGTTACCAATACCATCCATATCGGTATCAAGGTATTCCGTTGGATCAAATGGAAACGCATCATCAACATCTAAAACGCCATCATTATCATCATCACTATCGGCATTGTCACCAACACCATCATTATCAAAGTCATAAGATTCGTTCGGGTTTAACGGAAATAAATCTAAATTATCCGGTATGCCGTCATTATCATCGTCAGTGTCTGAATTATTACCAATTCCATCTAAGTCTGTATCAATATATTCGAGAACGTTAAATGGAAATTCATCATTAATATCCGCAATACCGTCGTTGTCATCATCATTATCAGCATTGTCGCCAATACCATCACCATCAAAATCATGACTTTCTAATGGGTTAAATGGAAATGCATCATTCATATCTAAGACGTCATCATTATCATCATCTAAATCAGCATTATTACCAATACCATCATTATCAGTATCATATTGCTCAGCTTGATTTAACGGAAAAACATCATCACTATCTATAACACCATCATTATCATCATCTGAATCGGCATTATTTCCAATGCCATCACCATCGGTATCTAACCATTCATTTATATTTAAACGGAATGCATCTTCACTATCGGTTACACCATCGTTATCGTCATCAGTATCAGCATTATCACCAATACCGTCATTATCTGAGTCTATATATTCGCTGGCATCAAATGGGAATGTATCATTAACATCTAAAATACCATCATTATCATCATCTGAGTCGGCATTATCACCGATACCATCGTTATCAAAGTCGTACTGCTCAGCTGCATTTAAAGGGAACTTATCTAATAAATCACCAACGCCATCACCATCGTCGTCAGGATCCGCATTGTTACCTATACCATCATTATCGGTATCGGTAGTTTCATCAATATCGTAGGGATCTGGATCAACACCATTTAAAATGCCATCACCATCAATATCAGTATCGGCGTTATCACCAATACCGTCACCGTCAAAATCACTACTTTCAGTTCTATCAAGCGGAAAAGTATCGCCGCTGTCGATAATGCCATCGCCATCATCGTCGTCATCTAGGTTGTTGCCTATGCCGTCACCGTCGGTATCAATATATTCTGTTGCATCAAAAGGGAAAGTATCATCGCTATTTAATACCCCATCACCGTCAATATCATCGTCACTATTGTCGCCAAAACCATCGTTATCTAAATCGTTGGTTTCTAAATTGTCGTATGGAAAAGCATCTACTCCATTGGTAATGCCATCACCATCAATATCAAGATCAGCATAATCACAAATTCCGTCACCATCTGTGTCATATTTGCCAAGCGGATCTAATGGGCAAGCATCTAAGCCATCTTCTAAGCCATCGCCGTCATCATCGGCATCGGCATTATTACCAATGCCATCTTGGTCTGTATCTATTAATTCATTGGCATCTAATGGTAAATCATCAAGGGTATCAATAACGCCATCACCATCATCATCGTCATCAGCATTATTGCCGATACCATCACCGTCAGTATCTAACCATTCAGTAGGATCAAGTGGTAAAAAATCATTACCGTCTATAACACCATCATTATCATCATCGGTATCAGCATTGTTACCTATACCATCGCCGTCAGTATCAAAAGCTTCATTAAAATCAGGGGAAGGCATCATTTTCATCAAGAATACCATCACCATCATCATCATCATCAATGTTATTACCAAGTGTATCTAAATCGGTATCTTTACTTTCTGTACTATCAAGGGGAAACGCATCTTGTGTGTCGATAACACTGTCACCGTCATCGTCGGTATCAGCATTGTTACCAATACCATCGTTATCTGTATCTAACCACTCTGCTCCATTTAAAGGGAAATGGATCATCGATATCAGCAACATTGTCACCATCATCATCAGCATCAGTATTATTACCAATACCATCGCCGTCAGTATCTAACCATTCAGAACGCTATCTAGTGGGGAAAGGATCATTGCTATCTGAAACAATGCTACTTTATGTTATACTTCGTTCAGTTACGTAACG
>JAYQHI010000002.1:0-40299 GCA_038141035.1 Alteromonadaceae bacterium | reverse complement strand
GCTGATGGCGGTATGGTGTTTAAAGCCTTAATCTCTGGCTAAAACATCAACCAATACCAGTTATACTCGCTCTGAAGTTCGTGAAATGTTACGTCGTGGCGACACTAGCATGAGTACTAAAGTGTGAACAAAAATAACTGGGTATTTGGCGGTACGTCAAGTAGCGCACAAGCAGATGCCGCAGGCGTCGTGGCGTTTTAGAAGCCACATTAAAAGTTGATCGTTACCGTACCGGTGACGGTAGTCAGATCGGTCGAGTGATCGTTGGCCAAATTCATGCTAATGATGACGAACCAGTTCAACACAACTATCGTAAATTAAAAGGCCATGCAAAAGAGGTTCTATTTATTTTGCTCCACAGCCACGTACTGGTAGCGAAAGTGTATATTGCACTCGTTGGTAGCAAAGATAGCAATGCCTCAGAGCCAAGCGATGTAGTGAAATTGGTGAAGTCTTGGATTATCAAATCAAAGTGGTTAATGACACAACAGTTACCTTAATTCAAGTGATGGTAAAGATGACATAGTTAAAACTCACAATGGAAAATAGTGGTTATGACGACAGCAGCCAATACATGTATTTTAAAGCCGGTGTTTATAACCGGCAATACCAGTGATGCTGACGATTATGTTAAAGCCACCTTCTACAAGGTAGAGAACTCTCATACGGGTTATAACCCTAATCAGGTTCTAATGATAAATAAAGGTCTAATGTACTCCCTCGCATTAGGCCTTTTTTCAGCATTAACAAAATAATAGTTTAAAGGCTGGCTAGAAATTATATTGTGCGGTTAAGCCATACATTTTCGGTTCAACATAAACATTTCTTCTGGCGCCAAAAAAACTTTTTTTCCCTAATAACACAGGGCTGTCTTCATCCGCGATATTTTTTGCCCACAATGAAAAAGTGAAACCGCTATTTAATGGTGAAATGGTTATACTCGCGTTAGCAATACCATAACCGGATATTTCGCCAACCTTCAATACATCACCATCAGCTAAGCTTACCTCGCTGGTACCGTCAAGATCAGAACTAGTCATCAATATAATGATAATTCATTGATAAAGTTAACTCTGAATTAATTGATGATAGCTGCCTAAAATGATTAAACCCTAAATTAAAAGTGTAATCTGATACTTCTGGTAATGGGCTACCAGAAAGGTCTTCACCATTTAAGCCGCCATTTTTAAATTCATCAAATTTACCATCAAGTAAACCGATCGCAGCAAAGTATTCAAAGCTATCGGTATAATAAGTCGCCTCAAGTTCAAGCCCTTTGGTAGTAACTTCAGCTGCATTCGAATACTTAACGCAGTCGTACCTGAGCTGAGTTTTACTAATTGATTAACTTGAAAGTCATCATATTGTGAATAAAACAATGCACTACTGAACATTAATGACTGTTCTAATGCGTAACCTTTCAAACCAATTTCATAGGTTTCAACGGTTTCTTTATCAAACGCAATGCCCGCATCTAATTGATCTTGAGTTAAAAAATCAGCATTGTAACCACCACTTTTATAACCTGAAGCGTACTTGATATAACTATGAACGTCATCGTTAACTTGATACTTTAATGACACTAAAGGTGAAAAATCATGATAACGGCTCGTATCTTTTTTTACCGCGCCATTAGCAAGCTTTAAAGCAGGGAATGATCGGACGACGGTTTCGGCTTCAATGCTTGAGATCTGCCAATCAATCGCCTTTTTTCGTCACTGTATCGAAAAGCGCCCTAAATCCAAGGTAAATTTATTATTTAACTGATATTGCTATTAAAAAAAACGGCTAAATTAGTCGAATCAAAGCACGCCCTTCGGTATTTAACGCCCCTGGGTAAAAAGCTGCCTAATAAATACTGAGATTGAGGATCACCTAATGAAGCGCCATATTCAATTAAATCGCGTTCAACCCCAGTAAATAAAGTGATCGCATCATCTAATACTGTTGGTTGACGCTTATTATAGCATCATCTTGTTGATAATAATGAACACCTGCTACGTAATGTTAAAACTTACCAATAGGTGATATTAATTGTAATTCTTGGCTATATTGATCATAGTCATCAAGATAATTAAAAGCTGCCACTTCAGCGTTAGAAAAATCAAAGTCATTCACAAATTCAATATTAGATTCACGATGACCTGTAATAGACTTTAGTAAAAATCCATTCGCTAATTGCCAATCTAAGGTTAATATTTCGCCACCTAACTCGCTCTTCATAAGGGTCAATATCCAAGCTAACCTTACGACGTTCCGGTAGCTTCCGTGTTACGTAATAAGCCTAACGTATCGGTTATCGGTTCGCCATCAAACGATAAACGCTCGGAAGTTAATTGATCAACCGAAAAATGGAACGATAAGCTATGGTTAATATCGCCACTAAGTTGGCAAAGAAAAGAGATCGTGCTCATTTAGCCCATTACCCGTGACGATATTTTCAGTTAAACCATCCACGTTTAAAGCTATTAACGAATAGCAGGCAAAAATAAGTATTGTCATAATAGGCTATTAATAATGGCATTAACTAATTGCTTGTAAATCATAATTTAACACTTACCGAAACACGTAAAAATTCATCTGTCGGTTTTTAGAGATCAGGTTACCACGCGCCTTTCAACATTATTTACCGAATAACGTACCTTGGGGGCCACGTAAAGAGCTTCAATCCGTTCAAGATCAAAATGTCCTGATTATTGGCGGCGACTGCCTAAATAGACGCCATCTGATAAGCAGCCAACACCGAGTCAAAACCAATATTTCGACTTGCAGCCCCCACGCCTCTTAACGAGATAACAGAACCGGAGTCATTGGTAGTTGTCATCCACATATTAGGAATAAACTCAGCGATCTCGTTCAATTGTTTAAAACCAACATTTTCAATTTTTGTGGGCTCAATCGCGGTAATAGAAATAGGCACTTCTTGAATATTTTCAGTACGTTTTTGTGCGGTCACAACAATTTTTTCAATTGTTTGTTTTTTCAACGAGGACCAATTCTTTAAGCCAATAATTGCGGTGACAGTGCCAAAAATAAAAAGGGCTTAATGTAAATAGCTTAGAAAAATTTTCTGAGTTGATAAAACATTATTTGGCATCATGGCTAAGTCCATTTTTTTGGTTGAACAAGTATCTAATTTTATCATTGTTAATTAACAAGGTTAAACATTGTTCTATAACTATATAATTATCCTATGAATTATATACTAGTCTCTATGGATGGAAAATACAGACAATTAAATTTTCATTATCAAATAAAACTTAATTTAAGTTGGCATTTGGCAATAAAAATAAACATTTCCAATATAAAACGGTAAACATTTTATAAATATAGCGGCTTTTTAACAAAACACGACAACTCTCCCTCCCTTAAATAAGCAATTTCTGGTAGCATGCGATAAATTTTCCGTTGAGTTCAATCATGAAAGTTATCTCATTTAATATAAACAGGTTACGTGCTCGCCTTCATCAATTACAAGCCATTATTGATAAACACCAACCTGATATCATTGGCTTACAAGAAATTAAAGTTCACGATGAAGCTTTTCCTTTAGCTGACGTTGAAGCCATGGGCTATCACGTATATTTCCATGGTCAAAAAGCCCACTACGGTGTTGCCATGTTATGTAAAAAGCCAGCTGAAGTGGTAACTAAAGGTTTTCCTACCGATACCCGAAGAATCACAAAAAACGTATGATCATGGTTACCACAACAAATGAATCTGGTGAAAAAGTAACTGTCCTCAATGGTTATTTCCCACAGGAGATAACATAAATCATGAAACAAAATATCCTTATAAACGTCAATTTTATAAAGATTTAATGACATACTTAGATGATCATCATAGCCCCGAAGAAAATATTATTGTCATGGGTGATGACATCAATATTTCACCACTTGATTTAGATATTGGTATTGGTGAAGTCAACCACAAACGTTGATTTAAAAAAAGGTAAATGTAACTTCCAACCAGAAGAACGTGAATGGTTAGCTAAATTAATGGCTTGGGGCTTTTTAGATTCATTTAGAACATTGCACCCTACAACAGAAGAAAAGTACTCATGGTTTGATTATCGCTCGCGTGGTTTTGATGATAACCGAGGTCTGCGCATTGATGTGATTTTAGCAACAAATAACTGGCAAAAAAATGTATTGAATCAGACATTGATTATGAGCTACGTGGTATTGAAAACAATCTGATCACGCGCCAATTTGGTCAACCTTTAGCGCTTAAAGCTTAAGTAGGCTTAAAATGAATAATTTGTCACCGGCAACATCACTGAATACCGTACAGCAAACAGTATACCGCCGCCCTATTTGCCATACCGCGTTATTAAAAAATAACCGAAGTTTTAACTGTGAAAAAAAAATCATGATTTGACTTTCTAGCAAAAGAAGGTTATGTTAATTTACTGCTCGTATTGCAGTTTAAGCAATCAAAACCTCGGTGACAATAAAGCAATGGTAAATGCACGCCGCATACTTTTTTAGAGCAAAGACTATTATCAGCCATTAGTTGATAAACTTGTAAGCCTTTATCAAAAATACAACAAAGGGCAAGGTAACTTTCATTGATGCTGGCTGTGGTGAAGGCTTTTACACACATCAACATAAAACCGATAACAACCACATCTTTGCTGTAGATATTACCAAAGCAATAAGCCAAAAGCCGCTAAAAAATATGCTCAGGCTTGAATTCAGTGTTGCGACTCTGTCACAACCTTTTGCTGATGAAAGCTTTTCAATGGCTGTTATCAATTTACGCGCCCATTTTAGAAGCGGAATTTACTCGTGTGTTATGTCTATTAATGGTTATTTATTAACCGTAAACACCAGCCAATAAACATTTGTTTCAGTTAAAGTCATTAATTTATCAAGCAGCTAAAGAGCATAATGTTGAACGAGAGCCGATAAGCCATTTAACATTAATTCCGCAAGAGCAATTAATCACACTATGACCTTAGCTAAAGGTGAAGATACTTTGAATTTATTATCGATGACACCGTTTGCTTTTAAAGCTAGTGAAGCCGTTAAAGCTGAAATAGCAGCACAAGATAACTTTGAGTGTCAGGCTGATTTTTTGATCAAGTTATATCAAAAACAAAACTAAACTAAACCAACTCAACCAGAATTTAGGATTTTAACTTGCTGTTATTCAACATTATTTTGAGAACTATAAGATAAATTTAGTAAGTTTACTAAGTCCGAAATATTTAGGTTTATTAACCGATAACTTAACATCGCCACCTTGCTGATTTATCTTAGCAACCCCTTCTTTATACCAAGCAGCCAATGCTGGCGGTAAAAATTTATCGGCCTGCAAGCCCATCATATTACAGGTTTGCAGCGGCATACTCAGAATAAAATGGCACTAACTAAAGTCATGTCAATAAAAAGTTATTAGTATCTGCGGTATAAGGTAAAGCAAATCATCAAAACAGTAAATGCAAATCTAGCGACAAACAAAGCGACTAATGCTAACTTGGCGATATTCGGCAAAGTATTGCATTAATTCTGCGCGCTCAGGCCAAAGCTTTAAATACTGGCGACCTAATTGAATAAGTTGTAATAATGATATTTTCATAAAATTGACTATAGCAGTTTTCTTAATAATTCGCAGCTAACAAAAAACTTATCAGCTGCTAATCAGGTGTGTTGACCTTTTGTCTATAATTCTAGTTCTAACATAGCTTTCAAAACAAGGTACAAACGATGAAATATCGCTATTCTCAACAACTACTCCTGCACAGTTCTAATAACTTGCATCCATGCAAGAATATAAAAAAGTAAATAACACTGTACTGGCAACGCTAGGGACGAAGCCAAAGGACAACATCTGTGTGCCCTTGCTACTACAGGTTATCGCTCATTTATGCAGAACATCTACACTTTTCAATCTCTCTATATATCAATCTTGCTGCACCTCAATCACTCTGTACATCAACCGCGCTGCCTTATATAGAATCCATACAGTCTATTGTAAAAACCTACAGAAAAATTTTACACATTCTTAGTAAAATTTAAGCTATAAATACGAAATAGCCCATAATTATAAGCCTCATTGATAAAACACCATTTTCTATAGCTTTATTCAATTATTTACATTAAAGCCTTAATAGTTCAAAAAAAGCACTGTGCACTTATCAAACACCAACAAAAAACCAAATAAAAACCAATAAAATCATAATGGTAAAAAGTAACCCATAGATTACCCACAAACATATCCACAACTCATGTGGATATAAAAACCTAAATAAACAATAAATTATTAAGCGCTAACATAATAAAATATATGTTTCACAAGAATTAACAATCAAATACAGTAAAAACAAGTGTTTTATAGGTTTTATCAAAAATAAAATATATTTATCAGGCTGGTTAAGTTTTTAACTCCTTTGTTAATCATCAAATTATAGCGTGAACAACCATTAAAACCCCTATAGCACAAGACAATTAGGCTAGAGTTTATAGTGCTTAAACGGTATAGTATGCGCAATAAAAACAAGCACTATAACTTTCTCTCAAGCAAAAAGTTATTCACATTCTTATAGGGCGTTTATGACAATTCTTTATGGCATTCACAACTGTGATACGGTAAAAAAAGCACAAAGTTGGTTAAACCAGCAAAGTGTTAGTTATCAATTTCATGATTTACGCAAAGATGGCTTACAGTGATTTATTAACCGATTTTTTTCGTCAAAATGACTGGCAAACATTGGTAAATAAACGCAGTACTACTTTTAGAAACTTACCTGCAGAAATAAAAGATAATTTAACTGAAGAAGTTGCTTTAAAACAATTTTAGAACAGCCCACGCTATTGAAACGTCCATTATTAGCCCACAATCAATAATTTCATTTAGGCTTTAAACCAGCCCAATACCAAGAGTTATTTTCATGATAGATTCCGATGTTATTGCACTAACCAAAGACTTGATCAGTCGACAATCTGTAACCCCAGAAGACGCTGGCTGCCAACAATTAATGGCTCAAAGATTAAGCAAGTTAGGGTTTAATAATGAAAGTATGGTGTTTGAAGACACCACCAATATGTGGTGTCAAAGGCACAGAAAAACCCGTTTTTTGTTTTGCTGGCCATACTGATGTTGTCCCTGCAGGACCATTATCAGAGTGGAAAACACCACCGTTTGAGCCAACGATTATTGACGGTATGTTGTATGGGCGCGGCGCGGCCGACATGAAAGGTAGCTTGGCTGCCATGATAGTCGCCACGGAGAAGTTTGTTACCAACCACCCTGATCACCAAGGCTCAATTGCTTATTTAATTACCAGTGATGAAGAAGGCCCATTTATTAATGGCACAACACGGGTCATTGATACCTTAGAAGCACGTAATGAAAAAATTGATTATTGTATTGTTGGTGAACCTTCAAGCAGTTTTGAAGTAGCTGATATCGTGAAAAATGGTCGTCGTGGCTCTATTTCAGGTGATATTACCATTAAAGGCATTCAAGGCCATGTCGCTTATCCACACAATGTAAAAAACCCAATTCATTTGGCCATGCCAGCATTTGCTGAATTAAGCCAAGAGCGCTGGGATCAAGGTAACGATTACTTTCCAGAAACCACCTTTCAATTAACCAATATCACTTCAGGTACTGGCGCAACCAATGTGGTTCCTGGACATTTACACGCACTCTTTAACTTACGTTATAGTACCGAATTAAATGACGATGTTATTGTTGAACGTGTAGAAGCCATATTAAACAAGCATCAATTAGATTACGATTTAACATGGACCTTTAACGGTAAACCTTTTATTACCGAAACTTGGGTGTTGTTAGATGCCGTAACCGGTGCAATTAAAACAGTGACCAATAGAGAAACTGAACTTTCAACCGCTGGTGGTACTTCTGATTGCTGGATTTATCGCACCAACGGTGCCGAAGTTATTGAATTAGGTCCTTGTAATAAAACGATTCATCAAGTGAATGAGTCAGTTTCATGTCAACATTTAGAAGACTTAACTGAGATTTATTACCACGCCTTAGTTAACATGTTGTGCCCAAAATAATGTCAACGGACATCACTGTTGAACAATTATTAGGAAAACAGATAGCCATATTACTTGGCTATCTAAAAGCATTGGTGTTCATCATCAAATGCTCGAAAAGTTTCAGTTAATGCAAGCAGCAGCACAACGAGATGGTATTGATATTACCATTGGCTAGTGGCTTTCGAAGTTTTGAGCGCCAGTTGGCAATTTGGAATCGAAAAGTAAGTGGCGAATTACCAGTCAACAACCTAAATAATCAGCCCGTCGACTTAGCTACGCTTTTACGCCTTTCGAACAGCTTAAAGCGATATTATTATATTCTGCCCTGCCAGGTACCAGCAGACATCACTGGGGTTGTGATATTGATGGCATATTCTGCTGATGCCCTGCTGAGCTCTCAGCAGCTTAAATTAGAATTATGGGAATACCAGCAAGCAGGTCCGTTTTATCCATTAACCTGCTGGTTAGATAAAAACGCCAGTGATTTTGGTTTTTACCGCCCGTACCAACGCTATCAAGGCGGTGTTGCTGCTGAGCCTTGGCATTTATCTTATGCGCCGCTAGCAAAGTTATTCCTAGGTGCGTTTAATAAGGTAGGTATTACTGAGTTAGCAAAATTACTAACAAATAGCGATATTCAATTACAAACAACAATTGTTGAACAGTTAAATTTTATTACTGAGCAATACATTAACAATATAAGTGAGTTTTCCCATGGATAGTAGTTGGCTACCACTGATCATCATTATTGCTGTGGTTTTATTTATGATCGGTAATTTCAGCACAGTACAAAAAAACGCTAAAACACCACTGCGTAAAAAAGGGCTAAACGATTTAAAAGAAACTTTGCCAAGAACACACAAAGGTAAAGACGAAAAAACAACCTTTAGTAAAAAATGAGTTGCCATAAAAAAGCCAGCTATTTAGCTGGCTTTAGTCATTCACAAAGTTAGAATTAGTTAGCTTTTTAAATCATCAAAAAACTTTTTCACACCGTCAAAAAAGCCTGTTTCTTTTGGGCTATGATGAGAGCGCTTGCTCTCTATACCTGTTTCTAATTGCTTCAATAAGTCTTTTTGTGCACTAGATAAGTTAACTGGTGTTTCAATAACCACTTTACACATTAAGTCGCCAACCACTGAACTGCGCACTGATTTAACACCTTTACCACGTAAGCGGAACATTTTTCCGGTTTGGGTTTCTTTTGGTATTTTCAGTTTTACCTTGCCTTCAAGCGTTGGTACTTCAATTTCACCACCTAAAGCCGCGGTAGTAAAACTGATCGGAACTTCACAAAATAGGTTGTTTTCATCACGAACAAAAATCTTATGATCTTTAACACTAACTTGTACATACAAGTCGCCTGCTGGTGCGCCATGCTCACCCGCTTCACCCTCGCCGGTTAAGCGAATTCTGTCACCGGTATCAACCCCTGCAGGAATTTTAGCGTTAAGGGTTTTGGTTTTCTCAACACGTCCTTGACCACGACATGAAGTACATGGATCAGAAATAACTTTACCTTGGCCAGAACAAGTTGGACAAGTTTGCTGAACAGCAAATAAGCCTTGACGCATTTGTACTTGACCATGCCCATGACAAGTTGAACAAGTTTTAGCGCTAGTGCCTTTTTTCGCACCGCTACCATTACAAGGTTCACAGCTAACATAAGTAGGCACTTTTAATTCTACCGACTTACCTCGAACTGCATCTTCTAAGGTCATTTCTAAATTGTAACGAAGATCTGAGCCTCTGCGTGAACGTGATTGACCACCACGACCACCTCGGCCACCACCAAAAATATCACCAAAAACATCGCCAAAAATATCGCCGAAGTCTTGACCGCCGCCAAAACCGCCACCGCCATGTCCGCCTTGTTCAAAAGCTGCATGACCATATTGATCATAAGCGGCACGCTTTTGATCATCATTCAGTACTTCATAAGCCTCTTTAACTTCTTTAAACTGCTCTTCTTTCGATTTATCACCTTGGGTACGATCCGGGTGAAACTTCATCGCTAAGCGTTTATAGGCTTTTTAATATCGCGTTCTGATGCATCTTTTGATACACCTAATACTTCATAATAATCACGTTTTGACATATTTTTCTTACTTCAAATACTTTAAAAATGGGAATTTAATTTGTTTAGCCATTTATTAACCAAAATGAATCCGTTAAAAAATAAATCACTAAACAAATAAAAATCAGTTACACCACGTATTAATGAATATAACAAAGCGCCGATTAACGACGCTTTGTTGTAACAACAATCAATCTAAGGTTATAAAGCTTTAAGCTAATTGGTTGAAGTTCGAGGAGGATACGCGCAGCATACTAATGTATGTGAGCATATCCGACAAAGAAATTCAGCCAAGTAGCGACAAGCTTTACCACCGATTATTTGTCGTCTTTAACTTCTTCAAATTCAGCGTCAACTACGTCATCGCCTGCTGGAGCAGAATCAGCTTCAGCTGCACCTTCCGCGCCACCTTGAGCTTGCGACTTAGCTTGAGCAATTTCCATTAACTTAGCAGAAGCTTCCATTAATGCTTGAGATTTAGCATCGATTTCTTCTTTGCTATCACCTTTACGTGCTGTTTCTAAATCGGTAATTGCCGCTTCAATTTTCTCTTTATCTTCGCTTGGTAAATCATCACCCGCTTCAGTAATTTGCTTTACGTGTAGCGTGGATCATACCATCAGCTTGGTTACGAGCAGTCACTAACTCTTCAAACTTAGCATCAGCATCAGCATTTGCTTCTGCGTCACGTACCATTTGATCCACTTCATCATCTGATAAACCTGAAGAAGCTTTAATAGTAATTTTTTGCTCTTTACCGGTATTTTTGTCTTTTGCAGTTACATGCAAAATACCATCCGCATCAATATCGAAAGTTACTTCGATTTGTGGCGTACCACGTGGTGCTGGATCAATACCTTCTAAGTTAAATTGACCAAGAGATTTGTTAGCTGAAGCTTGTTTACGCTCACCTTGTACAACGTGAACTGTTACTGCTGATTGGTTGTCATCAGCTGTTGAGAACGTTTGTGATTGCTTCGTTGGGATTGTTGTGTTTTTGTCGATAACTTTTGTCATTACGCCACCCATGGTTTCAATACCTAGATGATAATGGCGTAACGTCTAATAATAATACGTCAGTTACATCACCAGATAAAACACCACCTTGAATTGCAGCACCAGCAGCAACAGCTTCATCAGGGTTTACGTCTTTACGTGGCTCTTTACCGAAGAAGTCAGTTACCGCTTTTTGTACTAACGGCATACGTGTTTGACCACCAACTAAAATAACATCGCTAACTTCACTTACTGATAAATCAGCATCTTTAAGAGCTTGTTTTAATGGTTCTAATGTTGCTTTAACCATGTCTTCAACTAATGACTCTAACTTAGCACGAGTGATCTTAATGTTCATGTGCTTAGGACCAGAAGCATCAGCTGTGATGTAAGGTAAGTTAACATCAGTTTGATTGCGCAGAAGAAAGCTCACATTTTGCTTTTTCAGCACCTTCTTCTTTAAACGTTGCATCGCTAGATGGATCGTTTTGTTAAATCCGACACCTGAATCTTTCTTGAATTCTTCTACAAGATAGTTAATTAAGCGATTATCAAAATCTTCACCACCTAAGTGAGTGTCACCGTTCGTTGCTAATACTTCAAACGTGTGCTCACCTTCAACTTCATCAATTTCAATAATTGAGATATCGAAAGTACCACCACCTAAATCGTAAACAGCAACAACTTTGTCGCCTTGTTTTTTGTCCATACCGTAAGCAAGTGCAGCAGCTGTCGGTTCGTTGATGATACGTTTAACATCAAGACCCGCAATACGGCCAGCATCTTTAGTTGCTTGACGTTGTGAATCGTTAAAGTAAGCAGGAACAGTAATTACTGCTTCAGTTACTTTTCACCTAAGTAGTCTTCAGCTGTTTTCTTCATTTTTTTAAGAACTTCAGCAGAAACTTGTGGTGGCGCTACGTTTTTATCACGAGCCGTTACCCAAGCATCACCGTTGTCAGCTTTAACAATACCAAATGGCATGATGCCGATGTCACGTTGAACTTCTTTATCTTCAAAACGACGACCAATTAAACGTTTAATCGCGAATAATGTATTTTTAGGTTAGTTACCGCTTGACGTTTAGCTGGTTGACCAACTAACGTTTCGCCTTCGTCGGTATACGCGATGATTGAAGGAGTTGTACGATCGCCTTCTGCATTTTCAATTACACGAACTTTGTCGCCATCAAGAACAGCTACACATGAGTTAGTTGTCCCTAGGTCAATACCAATAATTTTGCCCATCTTTAGGATCTCCGAATACGTTAAAACAATTATTTTCTTTCATTGATGAGAAGTTAATGGGGGCTTGAAATAAGGTTTCAATAGAAAATGTAAAAAAAAATGAATTTTTTTTGAAATAATACCAATCCGTATAATACCCGTTTTTTCTATTGCCATAAAAAAAGCCGCAATACTGCGGCTTCGATATTTGAGTGATGTGGTTGCTATTTAGCGTCCATTACCTCAATTTTTTCTGCCAAATTTGTGGGCCCGTTACATGCGCCGACTCACCTGTGCTATCAACCGCAACAGTTACCGGCATGTCTTCAACTTCAAATTCGTAAATTGCTTCCATTCCCATATCTTCAAAAGCAACAACTTTCGCTTTTTTGATCGCTTTAGAAACAAATAAGCTGCGCCACCTACCGCCATTAAATAAACCGACTTATGGTTTTTAATACTTTCGCAAGTTGCCGCACCACGTTCTGCTTTACCAATAGTGCCTAACAAGCCAGTTTCAGCTAACATCATTTCGGTAAATTTATCCATACGTGTTGCTGTCGTTGGGCCTGCAGGACCTACCGCTTCATCACCAATAGCATCAACAGGGCCTACGTAATAAATAAATTTATCCGTAAAATCAACCGGTAACTTTTCGCCCTTAGCTAACATATCTTGAATACGTTTATGCGCAGCATCGCGACCAGTTAAAATAGTGCCTGACAATAAAACTGTTTCGCCCGTTTTCCATTCGCTAACATCGGCTTTTTTCAAGTCATCAACATTAACACGGCGAACATTTTCACCTACTTCCCAAGTACTTTCTGGCCACTCTTCTAATTTAGGTGGTGTTAAATCGGCAGGGCCTGAACCATCTAAATGAAAATGCACATGGCGTGTTGCCGCACAGTTAGGGATCATCACTACCGGTTTTGAGGCTGCGTGCGTAGGTACAGAATTAATTTTAACATCAACAACCGTTGTTAAACCGCCTAAACCTTGCGCGCCAATACCTAACTTATTAACACGTTCGTAAATTTCTAAACGTAATTCTTCTTCGGCATTTTGCGGGCCACGTTCAATTAATTCTTGAATGTTAACCGGATCCATCAAACTTTCTTTTGCTAACACACCAGCTTTTTCCGCGGTACCACCAACACCTATACCTAACATGCCAGGTGGACACCAACCCGCGCCCATTGTTGGTAAGGTTTTAACCACCCAATCAGCAATCGAATCTGATGGGTTTAACATTACCATTTTAGTTTTATTTTCAGAGCCGCCACCTTTTGCTGCAATCATCACTTCAACTTCGCCACCAGCAACCAAATCAATATGAACAACCGAAGGGTATTATCTTTTGTGTTTTTACGAGTACCAGCAGGGTCTGCAACAATAGATGCACGTAGCGTTGTTGTCTGGATTCAAATACGCACGGCGTGCCTTCATCAACCATTTGTTGAACTGTTAAATCGGTTTTATCCCAATAACATCCATCAACTTTAACAAAAACAAGGACAATACCGGTATCTTGGCAAATAGGACGTTTACCATGAGCCGACATTCTTATTAATTAAAATTTGAGCATATATCTTTTAGCCGCGTGTACTTTTTCTTGTGATAAGCTTTTTCAGTTATTGCGCTGTGCCCAATGGGTGGCAATATGAAATGTATTGCAAACGAGTCAGCAATACTTTCAATAAAATCTTCTTGTTTTATGGTTGTCATAACTTTCTTCATTTATGATGAAGTGAGTTAGAAGTTTCAATTCTTTTGTTGAAAGTTGAAAATTGCCGATATCATACCCTTTTGCTTAATCCCTTGTTGCTAGTAGTTCAACCGTTAAACAAGGTTGAGCATAGTACATTTTTACTAATTTTATAATTTCGATTAACCGCGGTACTCATAACAATGCTAGACAGCTTGCAAGCTTTTACTAATCTACCAAAATTTGACGATATTCAAGTAAGCAATATTGTTTTTAATAATCTTCAATATCCAGAAGATTTATTTCGCTGTATTAAAGATAAACCTTGATGTGGTTTAGACTCTTGTGAGTCAAACCATGTTGATAGCCGCTTTGATGTCATTGTTTGGCAACCTGAGTTCACGCTCGTCACCAACGATAAAGCCATCAAGTGAACAATAACTTTAACGGCACAAACGATCACCTCAACTGATGATCCATTAACGTTAATACAACAATTAATTGCGCTTACCTTTTGTTGACGACATCACTAAGTCTGATGTTGCACAATCTGTACCTTTTTGCGGTGGTGCTATTGGTTACTTTGCTTACGACTTGGGGCGATTTGTTTGAAAATTTACTCCAACCAAGCAAATAAAAGACATTCAACAAGCTGATATGGCGGTTGGGATATATAGCCATGCGGTGATTTACGATCGCAAAAACAACAGCTTTCAGTTGTCGCCCCCAAAGATAAATTGCCATTATTAAAACCGAAATACAAAATTTATTATCAAGCTCACCAGCAACCACAGCTTTTGCTTTAACCAGTGACTGGCAAGCAAATATGACAGAGCAAGCGTACCAAGAAAATTTGCCCAAGTACAAAACTATTTATTATCGGGTGATTGTTACCAAATTAATTTAGCGCAGCGCTTTAGCATACTATAGCGGTGATGAATTTACCGCTTATCAGCATTTGCGCAAACATAATAAAGCGCCCTTTTCTGCTTTTATCGCTTAGAAAATTCAGCCTGTATTAAGTGTTTCGCCCGAGCGTTTTTTAAAGCTTAGTAATAACAAAGTACAAACCAAAACCCATAAAAGGTACTCGTCCTCGCCATAGCGATGCTGTCATTGATCAACAGCTTGCTGATGAATTAAAAGTCGCCACGAAAGATCGCGCTGAAAACTTAATGATTGTTGATTTATTAAGAAATGATCTCAGTAAAGTTTGTGTGCCCGGCAGCGTCAAAGTGCCGGAAATATTTGCCATTGAAAGTTTCCCATCCGTTCATCATTTGGTGAGCACTGTTGAAGGTGAACTTGAAGCAGGTTATAGCGCTACCGATTTATTACGCGGTGCATTTCTGGCGGTTCAATTACTGGCGCGCCCAAAATAAGAGCAATGGAAATTATTGATGAATTAGAACCCCAACGCCGTAACTTGTATTAGTGGTTCTATTGGTTATATTTCTGTTTGTGGCAATATGGACACGAGTATTACCATTCGAACACTAATATGTGAAAATAACCAAATACATTGTTGGGCCGGTGGCGGTTTAGTAGCCGATTCCAATGTCGCTAGTGAATATCAAGAAACCATCGACAAAGTGAATAAAATATTACCTATTTTGTCACAGTTATAAGGCATAAAAGGCTTCGTTTTATATTTCTAAATAGCTATCGATATGCTTTAATCAATTGATGAATAAAACACAGTTTTTACCTCGTTTTTATCTATTTACGTTAGCCAAAGCTGGCTATCGATTTAATGCAAACATTAATTTAAGGCCGCAAACACCGCAAGCTAATGTTGGTAAAAGCACATTAAAACAAGCGGCGGTACTTGTTCCCTTGTTTGAAAAAATCAGCAACTGCATATTTTATTTACTTTACGAGCCTCACACCTGAAACATCACGCTGGCCAAGTTTCTTTTCCTGGCGGGAAAGTTGAACCAACAGATACAAATTTAACGGCAACTGCGCTTAGAGAAGCCGAAGAAGAAATTGGTTTAAGTGCCGATAACTGCCAAATTTTTAGGCAAGCTTAATAGTTACCAAACCAAAACCGGCTTTCAAGTTCACCCTATCGTTGCTTTAATTAATTACCCAACTAATTTTAAAAATTGATGAAAACGAGGTAGCCGAAGTATTTTCTGTACCACTCAGTTTTATTACCAATAAAAATAATCATTTTACTGTTCTTAGCCACATAAATGGTCGTCAACACCCCGTCACATTTATGCCATATCAGCACTATAATATATGGGGTGCTACAGCAGCGATGCTAAAAGATTTAGCTATGCACATAAAAAATTAACGGTGATTGTCAAATCACGAGCACATCACAATCGCTTTTATGAATTACAACAATCTAATAAATCAATTTTAATGATTAGGATTATTAGTCAATAATAAACCCAGTTCAAAACACTTGCTTCACAAAAGCTAATTTTAAAGATAAGGAAAAAATTATGTTGCAATCAAAAGAAGGTCAAAAGTTCCACAAGTTACATTTCCGACCCGTCAAGGTGATGCTTGGGTAAATGTTTCTACAGCTGAATTATTTGATAATAAAACAGTGATCGTTTTCAGCTTACCTGGTGCTTTCACACCAACCTGTTCATCAAGCCATTTACCACGTTATAACGAATTAAAGCCGGTTTTTGCACAATACGGCGTTGATGACATTTTATGTGTTTCGGTGAACGACACGTTTGTTATGAATGCTTGGAAAGACGATCAAGAAGCAGAAAATATTACTTTCATTCCTGATGGTACCGGTGCTTTCACTGATGGCATGGGCATGTTAGTTGACAAAAGTGATATCGGATTTGGCAAACGCTCTTGGCGCTACAGCATGTTAGTTAAAAATGGTGTTGTAGAAAAAATGTTTATTGAAGTGATGTACCTGGCGACCCGTTTGACGTATCAGATGCTGATACCATGTTAAATTACATCGCTCCAGAGCATCAGTTACAAGAATCAATCACTGTGTTCTCAAAGCCTGGTTGCCCATTTTGTGCAAAAGCAAAAGCCTTATTAAAAGAAAAAGGTTTAAGCTTTGAAGAAGTGGTATTAGGTAAAGATGCAACAACAGTAAGTTTACGTGCCGTTAGTAATCGTTCAACGGTACCGCAAATATTTATTGGTGGTACACATATTGGCGGCAGTGACGACTTAAAAATTACTTTGCTAAATAATCACAAAACTTAACTGTTTAGCCGCAATTAAAAACGCAAAAAAGGCCGTTTCAGTAGAAACGGCCTTTTTAGTTTATCTCTTTATTTTGACCAATTTATATTAAGGTTTGTTTAGATTATTTAGTGGGTAATTCTATATCTGCAAGTAATTCTTCGATTTCATGATTGTTTTTTAACAACATCGCTTTAGTCACTAAATCACGATTTAAGTGTAAAGAAACGTTCAATAAAGTCAAACATATAACTGCGTAAAAAAGTTCCGCGTCGAAAGCCAATTTTAGTTGTGCTGCGTTTAAACAAATGGCTAGCGTCAATTTTAACTAAATCTTTATCCGTTTCATCATCAACCGCCATAGAAGCAACAACACCGACACCAACGCCTAAGCGGACATAGGTTTTAATAACATCGGCATCAGTTGCAGTAAAAACAATTTTAGGTTCAACACCTGCAGCACTAAAGGCAGTATCTAATTCTGAACGCCCTGTAAAACCAAAAACATAAGTTACTAATGAATAGTCGGCAATATCTTCAATACTGATATCTTTTTTCTGCGCTAATGGATGATCTGCGCGAACAATAATGCTGCGATTCCAATGGTAACAAGGCAGCATGATCAAGTCGTTATACAAGTGTAAAGATTCAGTTGCTATGGCAAAGTCGGCCTCACCTTTGGCTGCCGCATCACTAATTTGTGATGGTGTACCTTGGTACATATGTAATGAAACTTTTGGAAACTTTTTAATAAAGCCTTGAATCACTTCAGGTAATGCATATCGAGCCTGAGTGTGAGTAGTAGCAATACGTAACTTACCTTCATCTGGCTGCGTATGCTCACGCGCTACCGCTTTTATTGCTTCAACTTTTGATAAAATTTGGGTCGCAATATTAATGACCTCATTTCCCGCGGGGGTAACATGGGTTAAATGTTTACCACTGCGACCAAAAATTTGAATACCTAATTCATCTTCAAGCATACGCACTTGTTTACTGATCCCCGGTTGGGAAGTAAAAAAGGCTTTCTGCCGTTGCCGAAACGTTTAAATTATTATTTAATACTTCGACGATATAACGTAATTGTTGGAGTTTCATTGTTTTTATAACCTAGGTACTTATATCAAAAATATATACAAAAACGAGGCATTATGCCAACATAATTTTTTAACTTGGCTATTTATCATTAGAAAAGTAATAAAGTTATCACCATTTTGAATATTACTTGCTGAACTTTAGCACAAATATTCAAGTTAACAGATGATAACTCTATGCGAAGCCAAACATTTTTTGTAGACTGCTAGCAGTAGTTTCATTAGAAGAAGAGTATTAACTATGATGATGATCATCATTGGGTTGATTATTGCACTACTAGTAATCGTAGTTGTAGTAAACGCAATTCAACAGCATAAAGAAAAAATAGAAAAAGAAAGACGTAGGCGTGCAGCTAAACAAAAAGCGATCATTAACGAAACAGAAGACTTAATTTTAAATTTAGCCAATATTCCTTCAAGCCCTATTTTAAGTGAGATTTTATACAAAAGAAGCTTAATGCGATTAAGGCGATGAAAGAAATCATGCCTGAAACCAAAAATATAAATGGCCGTATTAAAGAATATGAGTCGCGCTATAACGCCGCCAAAGAATTAGCAGCCAATCACACACAGCAAGAAGAGCACTTTACCTTACCTGAGAATGAGCAACACTTAGTTTCGATCTTGCAAGTGATCAAAAAGTTAGAGCAACGTTAAAAAACTGAGCAGTCAAAAGGTGCCTTAGACGCCTCAACATTTTTACTTGAAGATAAACGCTTAGATGCTATTCAACTAAAAATTAATGTGGAAAGTTTATTTAAACGCGCCAACCAAGCTTATAGCAATGGCATGATCGGCTCAGCCCGACAGTATTTAGAAAAAGCATTACAATCTATTGCTGATAATGCCGCCCCTTCTGACTATAAAGACCAGAAAAAACAAGAAATAGAAGACAAGTTAGAAGAAATAACTAACGAATTACGTAATACCAATGCCGAAGATCGAGCGAAAAAAGCAAAATCAGAAGAAGACGACTTAGACATGTTATTTCAACCAAAGAAAAAAATGGTAAGTTAATACCTTTTTTATCAAGCCAGCTGATTGATTGCTGGCTTTTTTTAACTTATTTTATCTACTTCACGATATAATCAAACCAAGGTTAATTTTACAACAACGTTATGCCATTGAACACCAGCATTATTCAAATAATTCTGCCTCATTTCTTCGAAGAGTGATGAAAGCTTATGCCTTAAAAGCAAAGATCCGTGAATTAGGTGGTGAATTAAACCGATTGGCCGTTCAAGAAATTGGCAATTAAAAGCCAATCGTGAGCAACTTGAAGACATTATCAATACCATTGAATCCAATCAAGAAACCAGCTGGCAATGGGTGGCTAAAAAATTACGCGAACATGTTACCTACACCACCTTTGAAAGCTTATTACAAATTGCCAAAAACAAACCGCATTACGGTTAATGAATTAATGGCAAAAACCGACTGCACCATTTCACAGGCGCGAAAAGTTATCGATGAAATAGAGTTTTCTGATGACTAGGTTAAATAGCGTTGACTTTAAAGTTGTTTAAATACTTCCAAGCACGTCTTGGATTTTTGTACTTGGTATAGAACACCTCATCTTTAACTAGATTTTGGTGTTCGTTTTATCGAGGGTAGATCAGAGTTCTTGTTTAATTTCTTGTAAATATTACTCTGAAATTTTTTCACTTAATATTTCCAGGATTTTATCTAGCTCTCATGAAAATTCTTTTATTTCAGTTTCTGTAAAATACTGCTCTCTTTCATGTACTATGACATTACGCACTTTATTTAAATCTTGTATTTTATTGTAGTCAGTTGCGTTTATAAATTTATTCTCGATTAACAACACCCTATGCTTGTAAGAATGAAGTTTCTCTCTTTTTGACAGTTTTTCATTTAATAAATTATGCTTTATCAGTAGCTCAATCGTAAGCGTTTCTAGTAATTTCCATTTTTGATAAATGATCCAACCAATATGTTAGAATTCATAGCAACCGTTTCTACTAAATCTTCTTTATCTTCTTCAGTTAGATGAATCGTATCTAAAGCTTGTATTGCGGCATCTAGTTTTGTTTTCACCTCTAACGCAAGTTTTTCGGTTTGTTCAAAATCAGACTTTCCAAATGCACTGTTGTGGGCAATTTTACATCTCAATTTATATAGCTTTTCCCAGCGATTTTTTAGATAGTCACCTTCACAGTCAACACTGACTTGGAAGTACCTTTCCCAATTGGATTTAGGAATGAAATCACTTATTTCACTTACTTGTACTGAATCACCAGATAGCTCAGTTATTTTTTTAATTAATGTACTTATATCTAACGTTCGATATTCATCAAATAGAAAGTTTGATAACTGAATAAAATCTGTTTCATATAAATAATTGTTATTAGTATCTGCTTTCGTTAATCTAGGGGATTTTTTTAATTCGTCCGGTATTGTCTCTTTTGTCCAGCCTAGCCCAACAGTGGTTAGCATAAACTTTGTAATTAACTTACGCATTAAATTTTCTAGTTCATAGACTATGGGGTAACTTTTATTAGAATAATAGAAGCTAATGTCATCACAAAGTGTTTGAATATTATTAGATGAGTTAATGTGCAATAATCTTTTTATTGATCGAGAAAGCTCTGAAAAATTTTCAATATTTTTTTCATCTGAATATATCTTTATATGAAAAAATTTATGGTTACTATCACTGTTTAGACCATCTTGAAGTTCAAATTTAAACTTTCCTTTTTAAATAATAAGTCTCGCCCATTTAACTTAATATCTGAATCTGATTGAAGAAAACTTTTAAACGATTGTTTTGTTTTACAAAACGATGTACTTGAGTCTACGATAATTAGATATTCTACTTTCAAACTCTGCACCTTATTAGTGAATTCACATAACCCCTATTAAGGGCTGATAATGTTTGGGTAAAATTGTGTAGCGAAGCGAAACCAAGCCAAACTGTTTTTAGTCCTGCTTAATTGGCTTGTTATATTCATATTTCTACAACAAAAACTTGTGAGTTGACTCGATTTATAGCGATCGCTAAGAAGCTCTCAACAACATCAACTAGCTCTTTAATTAAGCTGTTATCTGTTATGTGAAAATCCCAAGATTCACTATTGATATTAATACCTGAAAAGTAACCTCTAAAGCTTTAGCGTTTTTTGCTAATGCCTCAGGCGTATTACCTCTTACTTTTGAATTTTGGTGAACAATTTGATTTCTTAATTGCTGATATTCACAAATACGATCATAAAGCTTCTTTTCTTTCTTCAAATCAATATCGCAGGTCAGTTCAATGTACCTAATTGATTTTCTTATAAGGTTGTTATCACTTAAATCTTGCAAACTTAATTTACTATTCGTGCTAGTTTTTATTTCACTGCTCAAATGCGAAAGTGAGCTTTCTAAAAGTGTATACACAAGAACTATTGAGGAATGATAAAAGTAACTTTTTAATTTGGATATTTCTTTATGAAATAAATCAACGAGCATCTCCTCATCGTCAGGACGGCTATCGATATCGGAAATCATTGTTTCCTCTAATACATCACCTTTTTCTGATATAGCTTCACTTATATCTACAACATAGTTTCGTAAATATTTAAGCTCGTACTCAGTTCGTTCTCTAAAAACTAACTAAATCGATCTTTTTTCTATAGGTGACTTCTTTTTGTAAGCATACGTCAACTTTGAAATGAATATAACAGTTTCTTAGACGTACAAAAGCCCTTATCTAAACAAGCTATCACACGAATATTATAAAATTAATAAACAGAAACTTACTGAGATATTCCCATAATATCAAGTAATTAATTATTCAAGTAAAAGTGTGGTTATAGAAAGAAGGTTAAATGTACGCTTACCTGACGAAAGTTTACAAACCATTTAAAAATTTATTTCAACTGTACTCGAATGGTTTAAACCCAGCAACTAGGTCAACCTGTACTTGAGATAACGATTAGCCATTTATTGCTGTTCAATAAAAAAGGGCTTAAAAAAGCCCTTTTCATGTCATTTGTTTTATCTTGATATAAAACTATGAAACAAGCAGTCGTAATTTTTCAAATAACCGGGTTGGCATCTTTTTCATCAACCAAGAAACATAAGTTATTTTCACTAGCACCATGACAAATCATGCGCACGTTGAAGTTAGTTAGGTTGTCAAAAATAGTACGACCTATGCCTTTAGTTAAATGCATGTCGTTACCAATCACCGCAACTAACGATAAACCACGTTCAACAGTTACTTCACATAGCTCTTCCAACTCTTTAACAACAACACCTGTGATCAATGACTGAGTTGAACCTGGGTTATCAAAGGTTAACGCCACACTAATTTCACTGGTGGTGATCAAATCAACACTTAATTCATGTTTTAGCTAAAATAGCAAAAACTTTGGCTAGAAAACCACTGGCATGCAACATAGTTGGACTTTTACTGTTACTAAGGTTTGCTCACGACGTGTAAAGCAATTGAACGGTAAGTAGGGTTTAGTCAACGGTTTGTTGAATACGAGTTCCACCTTTCTCTGGTTCTTTACTTGAACCAACAAAAACAGGAATATTTTTACGCATAGCAGGGATAAGTGTTGCTGGGTGTAAAATTTTAGCACCAAAAGTTGCCATTTCGGCCGCTTCATCAAAACTTATTTCAGGGATAGTACGCGCTTGAAGTAATACGTGGGTCTGTGGTATAAATACCCGAAACATCAGTCCAAATAGCTAAGTTATCGGCATGTAATGCTTCTGCTAAAATAGCGGCACTATAATCTGAGCCACCACGACCAAGTGTGGTAGTATTGCCCTAAACCATCTTGACCAATAAAGCCTTGAGTCACGATTACTTTTTCAGCTAATAACGGCTTTAAAATTTCATCGGTATGGCTTTGCACTTGTTCTAAATCAACTGCCGCAGCACCATATAAACTGTTAGTTTTTCATAACCTGACGAACGTCAAATTGTTCAGCATTTACACCAATACTTCTTAATACTTCCGCAAAAATATTAGAGCTAAATTGCTCACCGTAAGAAAGAATACTGTCAGCCGTTTTTAGATTGTGGTGCTCAGCTTGATGGGCAGCAAGATTAGCTAATTCCGCTAATAAGTCATCAACTAAAACATTAAGTTCAGCTTGGTTAGCTAAATGTTGAGTAATGTTTAATTGAATATCTTTAATTTGTGAAATAATCTCAAGTTGTTCTTGAGCTGGCACATCTTGTTGGCTTAAACGTACTAATAAATTAGTAACACCTGAACTTGCTGAAACAGCAACTAATCAGTTACTTGGATCGTTTTGATGATCTGAGCACAACGTAACATGGCTTCATGATCGGCAACACTGGTTCCGCCAAATTTGGCTGGTTAATTTAGACATTAAGGTCTCCTAGAAGTTAGCTATCGCTAATAAAATTTAAGGAAGAGCATGACTGAGCAGTAAGAACGGTAATTGAGCAACCACCGATACGAAACAATTTCAGCCAGAAGCTCTCCACCTGCTAATTTTTCAATAAAAATTAGCGGTGACAATTGTAAGGATTCAACCTTAACAACCGAGCTTGATTTGCCACTCAAATAAAGCTCTCGGCGATAAACTCCCTAGGAAATGGTCTTTGGAATGGTGGTTCCTCGCAAATCTTACCTAGTTTTCGCGCCTCTTCTGGTGTTATTCAAACTAAATACTTTTAGAGTAAAAAATCTAGATTAAATAACGGCCGCTATTAGACACGATCAAAAATAAAATCAACCATTAAAAATGGCTTAATTGAAGATAGCGGGAAGTGATGGAGAAATACTAATTATTCAAGGGAATTGCTTAACTAGCGTAACAATTTAGTTATTTGTTTGGAGCAAATTTTTCATTTTTTTCTGCCAGTTTTGTCTTATTTTATCAAAATCACCTCGCTGTTCTAATACTGTCATTGAATCGCTTAATTGCTGTATTATCGATTGTTCGGTTGTTAAACTGCAGGCAAAATAAAAATCTAACATTAGGTTTTTTAATTGAAAAAAGTTTTTATATTTTATTAACTCATCTTGTTTATTAACTCGGTAATGTAATAAGTCATCATTCAATACCACTAAATCAATGTTTCGATTTGATATTTCGAGTAATTTTAATAAACCTTTATTATTAGCCATCACGTATAAATTTTCATTTTCAACAAAACCTTTCGATAATAAAAAGTGATGAGTGACATCATTTTTTATAACCGCAATTTTATTTTTTATCGCTTCATTTAAATTGCTAATACTAATGGGGCTACTCTTTAATCCATAAAGCGAAATAGTACTTGTACCGATATGGCCAAGCCATTGAAATAAAGGTTCGCGTTCAGAATACGACTTAATGAAAAGATACAGGTGTTCTTTTCTTTTTGTGCACGATAAAACGACACAGACCAAGAATGAGCTACCAGTTCATAATTTAATTTTGAATGCTCTAGCATCGCTTCGACAATTTCAGTAGCAAACCCTGTGATCTTTCCCTTAGATACTATTTGAAACGGCGCTAAATGCTCAGTTACTACCGTGAGCTTTGCGGCAAAAATATCACGGCTAAAAAATAGAGTTATCATCAGTGTAGTGATCACTAGAAGTTGTCGAATAAATACCATAGAGCTCAATAATTAAGAAATGTTAAACCGGTACTAATAATGCTAGAAGTTAGTCGCCAATAAAGCAAAATCACGAGGCTTAAATCTAATATTTTCATAAAAATCAAAGTAAAAATGCATAATTAGGTTAATTTAAATTATCCAACTACAGGCAAACCGGTATTTATTTGATATAGTTTTGACCACCAAAACGCTCACCTGCTCTTGATTATGGAATTGTTTTTTTAAAAAAGTTATTGGCATATTATTAATGCCACTTAGCCTTGTACTTATTTTATTGTTTGTTGCAATTTGGCAATATAAAAAATAGCAAAATCAGTTTTCGCTGTTTAATTGCCGGTACATGCCTATTATTTTTAGCGTCATTCCCGCCAGTTTCAGATCCGTTAATAGAATCATTAGAAAATGACTACCCTGCTTATGTTAAGGTAGAGGAAAACATTAGTTATATTATTACGTTAGGTTGTTATCATTTTAGTGATAGCCAGTTACCCGCAACCCAAGAGTTAGCAACCTGTTCACTACAACGTTTAGTTGAAGCCATCCGAATTGCACATTTACACCCAAATGCCAAACTTATTATGTCTGGTAGCGCTGGTCATAATCCTGAGTCAAATGCAGAAAAAATGCGTGAAGCGGCCATATTAATGGGGATTGATAAATCTCGAATTTTGACAGAAAACTTCCCCAAAGATACTGAAGAAGAAGCTGAATTAATTGCACCTAGGGTAAAAGGCAGTAAAGTTATTTTGATCACCAATGCCGATCACATGACCCGTTCAATGAATTATTTTAAAGCCCAAAATGTTGATGTTATTGCTGTGCCAGCAAGTTTTTTTGTTAAAGGAGACGTGAATGTTAAAGGGTTTTCTTGGCAGTATTATTCCCTAAAAGTACTAAATTAGTGCAAACCACCGTTTATTGGTACGAAACTTTAGGGCTAGTTGCGCAGTGGTTTAAAAATTTATTTAAATAATTAATGAATAGTAATTAATGAATAGTAATTAATGAATAATAATCAATGAATAATAATCAATGAATAAATTAAGCGTTAAAGTTTGTTAGTGAGGTTCAACAAGCTTTAACGCCCTTGATATTTTAAAGTATGTTAACTAAACAGGATTATTAATATCGACAAATTCAACATCCAGCTCAAACTTCTGCGCCAAATGTTCACCTAAGGCTTTTGCGCCATATCGTTCAGTTGCATGATGCCCTGCTGCAAAAAAATGAATATCCATCTCTCTAGCAACATGCGTAGTTTGCTCTGAGGCCTCACCACTAATAAACGCATCAATACCTTGTGCTGCGGCAAGTTCAATATAACCTTGGCCACCACCCGTACACCACGCTACTGTTTTTATTTCTTTATTCGAACTGCTGGCAATGTGTAATGACGTACGATTAAGTTTGTCGGTTAATAATTGATTAAAACTTTGACCTGACATTGGTTTGGCTAATTCACCTTTTACCACCACAGAATACGGATTGTTTTCTCCAACTAAGCCGGTCACCTTAATACCCAGTAATTTAGCTAACTGAGCATTGTTACCTAATTCAGGATGAACATCTAAAGGTAAATGATAAGCCAATAGGTTGATGTTGTGATCAAGTAACGCTTTGATACGTTGATATTTCATACCGGTAATGGTGGGAGATTCATTTTTCCAAAAAAAGCCATGATGTACTAATAAGGCATCAGCGTTAAGTTCAATCGCTTGCTCAATTAATGCTTGGCTTGCTGTGACCCCGGTCACTATTTTATTGATTTGTGTTTTACCTTGAACTTGTAATCCGTTCGGACAAAAATCTTTAATTGCATATGGTTGCAATAGCTCATTAAGATATTGCTCTAGGGTTGATATTTGCAAGGGTTGTTCCTTTTTACTAAAGTAGGTTAAGAAAAAACATAAGGTTTTACCGTTAATAAAGCCCGCTGGCCAATCGGCACATTAGCGTTAGGGAATAAAATAGCCTCCCCTTTATGCTGAGCATAATAACGAAGTTCGCCATCTTGTGCTATTAATTCACCGGGGTTAAAACAGGTGAAATTTGCCGCTGTTTCAGGAAAATTAAAAGCAAAGTTAGCCGATTGTTTATTGATTCGTTGATGTATTTCATACAAATTAAAATCGGCTTGTTCAAATGGTGCTAAGGCTAATGTTTTATTGGTTAATAAAGCCATTAAGGCTTTTTTCATTGCTTCGAAGTCTGCCATGTTATTTTCACCAAATGGCTTAGCTTTTCCTAACTCAATGGTAAAACTTTTGGCATGACATTGGTGAGAAGAAAAATAGCTAAAAGTACTGGTTGGCGCATTGGCAAATAACACGGTATTCACACCAGCAAATTTTAAAAAGGTTAGCTGCTCCTGCTGCCAAGGCTGGCCATGTAAAAAAGGGTAAATAGCGAACTTTTCGTGTTTTGATGCTCGAATAGCCGTATGCAGATCATAATGGTATCTATGCTCCGCATTGGCTGATTGTTGATAAAATTCCAGCACAGCACTTTCTAACAGTGCCGCCCTTTTACGTTCAAAATTAACAGCAGCTTGTTTTTGTTTCGCGGTATTAGAAAATAAGCTATTGAGGTTTTCTTCAACAAAACGTTTATTTTGATTAATCGCCGCAGGGTTGCCAATAATAAATAAAACACGATGAGCTAACGCTATTTGTCCTAATAAAAGTTGCTTAATTAAACTGGCACAAAGCTCAATTGGTGCGGTTTCATTGCCATGAATACCACATGAAAGCACAATATGTTTAAGCTTGGCTTCACCTACATAGGCTGCATTATTAACATCAGGTTCAAATAAAATAATACCTGTATCTAATACCGTTACCTGAATATTAACACCGGCGTTGCTTTTAACTTTATACTCAAAACTTGGGATCGCCCATTCATGAGCTAGCGTTAAACTAAGAAAATCAGCACTATTTTGTAATGTTTTTGGAAAATTTAACATTAGTACACCTAGAATACACCTAGCGAAAAAACATGAAAAGACTATCAATAAGTGTACATCAATATGCTATAAAATCTGAACTCGGAATATGAAGATAAAAAAAAGCTCACTATCATTTAATAGTGAGCTTTTAATATGTTGCAAGTTAAATGAGCTTAATCGCCGATTTTAGCCCAAGTATCACGCAAGCCAACAGTACGGTTAAATACCAAATGCTCTGGGCTACTGTCTTTATTATCTAAACAAAAGTAACCTTGACGTTCAAACTGGAAAGACACTTCAGGTTTAGCTGTTGCTAAATATGGTTCAACCTTCGCATTATTAATTACAACTAATGACTCAGGATTGATCACTGAATGAAAATCTTCCGCTGCTGCCGGATTTGGTACTGTGAATAAACGGTCGTATAAACGAATTTCAGCATTAATGCTCTGCTCAGCACTTACCCAATGGATCACCCCTTTAGGTTTTGTACCATCAGTTGGGTTTTTACCTAAGGTTTCAGGATCATAAGTACAATAAACCGTTGTCACCTTGCCTTCAGCATCTTTATCACAGCGTGTTGCTGTTACCACATAAGCACCACGTAAACGTACCGCTTTATCTAATACTAAGCGCTTATATTTTTTATTCGCTTCTTCACGAAAATCTTCCGCTTCAATATAAAGTTCGCGGCTAAATGGCACGATACGGCTGCCTTGTGTGTCATCGCTTGGATGGTTTTTAACCGTTAACTCTTCAACCTTAGCTTCATCATAGTTTTCAATAACTAATTTGATAGGATCAAGCACAGCCATAGCACGTGGCGCATTATCATTTAAGTCTTCACGAATACATGCTTCTAACACCCCCATTTCCACGGTGTTATCCATTTTAGTTACACCAATGCGCTTAGCAAATTCACGTAATGACGCAGGGGTATAACCACGTCGACGAAATGCAGCAATGGTAGGCATACGTGGGTCATCCCAACCATTCACTAGCTTTTCATCAACTAGGTGTGCAGTTTACGTTTACTCATAACCGTATATTCAAGGTTTAAGCGAGAAAACTCATACTGATGTGGCGTAACTTCAATAGTAATATTTTCAATCACCCAGTCATATAAACGGCGGTTATCTTGAAACTCTAAAGTACATAAAGAATGAGTAACACCTTCTATGGCATCAGAAATACAATGAGTAAAGTCGTACATTGGATAAATGCACCACTTATCGCCAGTTTGATGATGATCGGCAAATTTAATGCGATAAATCACCGGATCACGCATACACATAAAACTTGATGACATATCAATTTTAGCGCGTAGCGAACATTCACCTTCTTTAAACTCACCGTTTTTCATCTTATCAAATAAGGCTAAGTTTTCTGCCACGGTGGTGTCACGGTAAGGACTATTTTTACCTGCTTTGTTTAACGTACCACGGTATTCACGTGTTTCTTCACCGTTAAGAAAACAAACATAAGCCAAACCTTTTTCGATAAGTTCAACAGCATAACCGTATAAACGATCAAAATAATTTGACGAATAACGAATCTCACCTGACCAGTCAAATCCTAACCATTTAACGTCTTTTTGAATTGAGTTTACGTAATCAATATCTTCTTTTTCAGGATTAGTATCATCAAAACGCAAATTGCAAAGTCCAGCAAAAGCCTGTGCCGTTGTGAAATTCAGACAAATGGATTTGGCATGACCAATATGTAAATAACCATTTGGCTCAGGCGGAAACGAGTTTGCACGCCACTATGCTTACCACTTTCAAGATCAGCATCGATAATATGACGAATAAAATTAGTTGGACGGTTCTCAGCTTCCGACATCCAGTAAACCCCTAAAAAAACATGAATAAAATTTATGAGGCGGCATTATAACAACAGTTATACACGCAGAATAGCAGCTAACGCATTATTTTATCATTGGTAACTTTTTAATACTTTTTGAGCTTTATTCAACGCCAGGTCAGGATCAACCTCAGCAGTAATAATGTCATCTTCTTTATCTTTGTTAAAAACAATAAAAAGTGATGGTAACATTAGCAAACAAATAAAGGTGGTAAATAAAATACCAAACCCCAATGATACTGCCATCGGCACAACAAATTGTGCTTGCCGTGACGTTTCAAAAACCATTGGTGCTAAGCCACCAAACGTTGTTAACGTGGTTAAAATAATAGGACGGAAACGGCGTTGACATGCAAGTACAATAGCCTCATGCGCCTTAACACCTTTACTTTTTAAAATATTAGCGTATTCAACAAGAATTAAACTATCGTTAACTACCACACCAGATAACGCCAGCATCCCCATTAAACTCACCACACTTAAACCATACCCCAAAATCATGTGGCCTAAAATTGCCCCCACCGCACCAAACGGTATAACAGCCATAATTAATAAAGGTTGACCATAACTTTTAAAAAGCCACCGCTAATAATATATAGATGGCAGTTAAGGCAAACCCCCTACCTAGCTCTAAACTAGAAACACTTTCTGCAATTTCTTCTTGTTCACCACCAAAGGCAACCACTAAACCAGGGTAACGTCCTAATAATTCGGGTAAAAGCTCATCTTGTACCGCTATTTGTACCGCAGGAATATCTTCTTCAGCAACAATTTCAGCACCAATTTTTTCTAACCGTTGCCCTTTCCGGCGAATAATACGTGATGGTGCATAAATTTTTTCAATATTAGCAACTGAACCTAACGGCGCATAACCACCATCTTTTGTTCGGATCAATAAACTTTCAATATCGTTCGCTATTTCACGCTCTTCTTTAGGCAACCTAACTAAGGTCGTCACTTCATTACGTAATCTATGTTGTCGTTGTGCTCTAGCACCATAAAGAGAGGCACGCATTTGAGACGCTAAATCGGAAGCGTCTAAGCCTAAAGCACGACCATTTTCATTTAACGTTAGATTCCACTGCGGTTTCCCCGCTTCCATTGAATTAACGGTTGCTACAACCGTATTAATTTTTTCAAGAAAGCATCAGTGTCTTTACTTGCTGCTAAGAGCTCATCGGTATCTGCGTGTCTTAACTCTATAGTTAATGAAGAATCAGCTAACTCACTGCTCCCCCTGCGTGCACCAGAAAAGCGTAACTTGCCTAATTTATTAAGTTCTTTGGCACTTTGACGCCACCACTCTTTATTTCTTGTGTGCTATACGCTCGGTCTTCACTTGCCACTAACAGCAAACTTACTTCCACACCAGTATCAGAAATAATACTGCGAGTACTAACTAAAATGTCTTCGGCATTATGCTCTTGAAGCATTTGAATGGAACTTCTTCTAAACGTTCGCGCAATATTATGGCTTGCGATATAGGCTAACTTTCTGATATTTCAAAACTAGCTTTAACCCATTCACCATCTGTTTTAGGGTAAAGACCAAAGCCCATTTTGCCACTAAATGCGTATGATAAAACTAATAATAAAAAGACCATGGCTATAGCAATAGTAAAGCTTGCCACTTAAGACACTTAGTTAATACCGGTGTATATACTTGATGAATAAATTTATGTAACCCGCTGCTGCAATGTTCTTGTATTTGATTAAATTTAACGATCAGTTTATTCGGTTTTTTATCATTTATATGAGCAAGGTGAGACGGTAAAATAAAAAGAGCTTCAATCCAAGAAACAATAAAAACACAGCACGACGACAACAGGATAGCGCCAAATAACAGTTTCATTCTTCCGGGTAATAACAAGAGCGGTAAAAAGGCAACAATATTGGTTAATATGGCAAACGTTAACGGTTTGGCAACTTCTTTTGCACCTTGAATTGCTGCATCAAAATACGACATCCCTTCTTGCATATGAGAATAAATATTTTCACCGGCAATTATGGCATCATCCACCACAATACCAAGCGCAATAATAAAGCCAAACATCGACACCATATTGATCGAAACATCAAAACCAGGCATTAATAAAATGGCGCCTAGAAATGCACTAGGAATGCCGGCTACTACCCAAAAAGCGAGTTTAAACTTTAAGAATAAACTCATCACAATTAGCACTAAAAATAACCCCATAAAGGCATTTTTGAGCAATAAACCTAAACGTTTTTCATAATTAGAAGCATCATCATCAAGGACAGCTAAGCCGGCATTTGGAGGCAACATAGCTTCAAGCTCTGGCCACATTTCACGAATAGAGCGACCAATGTCACTCGGACTTTGATCGCCAACTCGATACACTTTTAAACGTGCCGATAATTGACCATCAAAAGTCACTATCATGCGTTCATCAGCAAAACCTTCGCTAACTTCGGCAATATCACCTAATAATAATTGGTCACCATCATTATTCGAGATTACGGGCACTTGCGCTAATTCATCAGCCCAATATTTGCGTTCATCAACCGATACTAAAATATCGCCTGAATCTGCTTTAATTTTACCCGCCGACTGTTCTAATACACCGCGTTTTATAAACGACGAAACCTGATTTAGTGTTAAGTTATAAGCTTGCAATGTGCTTTGTGGAATTTCAACATGAATTTCTTCTTTTGGCAGCCCTTGTAAAGACACTTGTGTTATATAAGGCGACTGTAAAATTCTATCGCGTAATTGCTCGGCTAGGCGTTTAATGCTCGATTTATCAATATCCGCATGAATGGCTATTTCCATGACATCAATAATACGTTTATCTAAACCAACCCTGTGGTTTTTCCATCCCATCAGGAAATGAAGAAATACTGTTCACCGCTTGTTGAGCGTCTTGATAAACTTGTTGTGCATTCGCGTCTGCTTCCAATTCACCGGTAATACGAATCCCCCAGTGTAGATATTACTGTCAATACGACGGATACCTTGTAAATTAGTTAACATGTCTTCGATTGGGGCAGAAATACTCGCTTCCATCTCACTTGGTGAAGCACCCGGATAACTCACACGCACAGATATACGATCTAAGGTTGTTTCTGGCATGTATTCTTTGCGAATCATAAAAGACATCACCAAACCACCAAAGATCAATGCAATCATCAATAAGTTAGGTGCTATACCATGACGGATCATCCAAGTCATTGGGTTAAAGTTCATAATTTAACTCCATGGTTTTCTTGCGCTGTTTTATTTTCTTTAGCTTGTTCGGTATTATCTGGCTTATTTCTTTCTTTTCGTGCGCCATCACGTTTGGTTTTATCTGTTAAGTCATCACTGCTTTTTTAATCTTTTTCTATTAAATCTAGCTTCCTCTTTGATGTCATCATTAGAATTGGAATTATCCTGTTTAACTTTCACTTGAACATCAGCTGCTACAATTCCCGGTTTTTCATCAAGGGCTTTATCGCCACGTTGAAAATTGCCTGTAACATAAATTAAATCTCGCCCTTTAAATAAAATAGTGACAAAACGCTTTTGTAACGTGCTGTTTATATCAACCACCCAAAGACTATTATCCGCTTGTAACCAATGACTTTTAATTGTAATGGCTTTTTCAATTGGTAGCCCTTTTAATTCAGCGTTAACAAAATCATTAATAAATATTTCAGGATGTTTAACCGAGCGATTACTATTAGCAATATTTAGTGGATCTTCGACTTCCAGTAATACTTTTGCTTGACGATCGCTTGAATCTAATGACGGTAATACTGCAATAATACGTGCTTGGCGGGTTTTATTTTCACCCCAGAGTTTTTCTTGACTAAGAGTGACAGGTGCTTGTTCATTTAACATATTTAAAAAACTACGTGGTACTTTTACTTCCACCCAAAAAGCATCAACATTAACAATATTAAATAACGAACTATTTTGGCCAACTTTACTACCTAAACCGACATTTTTACTGATTAATTTACCACGAAATGGCATGGTTGCTTTGGTTCTCGCTAAGGCCACTTGTGCTTTTTCAACATTCACTTTGGCAATGGCAAGTTTTGCTTGTGCCGTTTTAAACTGCGGCTCACGTAAAACTAAGGTCATTTCTAACGATGATTTATCAACGTTATCCATATATGACAACTCTTCTTTGGCTAGTCGTCTTTCTGCGGCTTCTAAATCAAAATCAGCTTGAGCTTGCACTAACTGTGCCTCGGCAGCCGCTAAATTAAGTAAATAATCTGTTTGTTCTATCGTTAATAAAAGTCATCTTTAGCTAATAACGCTCCAGGTTTTGCTAATGGGTTAATCGACTCAATAATTCCTGACACTTCCGATAAAACATTCACCTCTTCAGATGGAATAACAACACCGGAAGCAAGCCATGTGGGTTCAACCGTTGAATGTATTAGTGGTGCTACTTTAACAACTCGCACTTTTTTAGTTTGGTTGCCTCGTTTTGAACGTTTAACTTCAGATGAATTTAATATCGAATTTGCTAAATATAGTGCGATAATAACAAGTAGCCAAGGAGCCATTTTCGATAATGCGTGGTAATTAATTTCATGATGCTTTGTCTAATTTAATGAGGTTATTATTTGAGTTATTTTCGGTATGTGAATTGTTTAAACTGTTTTTTTTCAGATTATTTTGTTGTTCAATAACCGTATTTGAAATAAAGGAATAGGCGAAAAGTTGTCACTTTGTTTAAAGTTTCCATGACTTAATTCGCGATAGAGCTGGATTCGGTTATTTAATAAATTCTTTTGCGCATCAACTCGTTGGCGCTCTAAGCCAAGACTCGATTCTTGTGCTCTTAATAACGCTAAATAAGTTGACTTACCATTTAAGTATTGCAGTGACACAACTCGTTCCGTTTTTTGTGCTAAATTTAATTGCACATCAATTTGCTCTGCCACTTGATAATATTGCTGCTCATTTATTATAGCGTTTTCAACCGTATAAATAGCGTCTAACCACGCTTGTTGATAATCAGCAAAGCTGGCGTCAAAACTTAACTGACGTTGTTTTATTCGCGCATCAATAGTACCAGAGTCAAACAACGGTAACGCCAATGAAGCAATTAAGTTACCACTCCAATTATCAAATAACTTGGTTATTGAATTTTGGCTAGTGCTGTAATTTGCTCTTAAGGTTAACCGCGGAAATTTTTCAGAAACCGCAGCAGCTAAACTCGCATTATTCGATTGTAAGCTAGCATAAGCTTGCTGAAGGTCTGGACGATTTTGTAAGGCAATTAATGGTAAACTAAAGTCAACCAATGGCTTGATGGTTGGTAGATTATTGTCCAATAGCTGAGGGAAATTTTCTGGTGCAATACCTAGCCATAAAATCAATTGCTTTTTATAACTTAATAAGCGTAAATCATTGACCGTTTGCTGCGAAATAATCGACTCTAATAAACGTTTTTGTTGCCATACATCGGTGATCGAATTTTTTCCCATGGCAAAACGTCGATTGATCACATCAAGCGCTGTTTTAGTGCGTTGATATTGTGAAGCGAATAAACGTTGTTTTTCCAATTCAGCTAACCAACCTATCCAAGCCGTAGTTACCGAGCCAGCAATCATATTAGCACGAGCTTTAAACACCGCTTGTTGAGTTATATAGTCCCAGCCGGCTTTATCTTCAAGCGAGGAGATACGTCCCCATAAATCTAATTCCCAACTCGACGATAAGCCTATCGAGCTGCTATCCACCTTTTTAAGTTGTTCAATATCACTTGAGGCGCTACTACTTAAACTTAAATCAGGCAATAAATCCGCAGACGAAATTTTAAGGCCATACTCTGCACTTTTTACTCGTGCTAAGCTCGCAGTTAAACTTGGATTATGAACAAAAAGCCAACTCAATAAGCGAAGGTAATTGTGTATCAGAAAAATTAGCCCACCATTTTTCATCTAATGTTAAGGCAATTTCTTTTGGTTGCTTAACAGCCGTTGTATGTTGAACATTTAATTGCGTTGGCACAAGTTCAACATCAATCGGTGATTGCATACTACAGCTAGTTAAAAGAAAAAAAGAACTACAAGAACTAGCTAGCATTAAGGATGAAAAACGTAAGTTTATGAAATAATGGCAAAAGCCAAAATAGCGATTACCCACCACAGTGAAAAAGTTCATAAAATATAAAGGCCTAAAATAAATATTTAATACATCGTTGGTTTTACAAAAACGTTTATATGGTATATATGAGAATATATGGACAAATAAACATCAAAAAAAATACAGGCAGTATAATTATGCAAAAACAAATAAAGTAAAAGCTGTGTTTTATTATATGTATAATTTTTATAACCTAGATATAACACACTATTTTAATGTAAAGATGATCTTTACATTAAAAACTATCATAAATAATCATAGTTAGTCATTTTGATTTCGTGTCACTACAGCTAAGACAATAACAAAAAAACATAGTACTATGTTAAACAAAGGTATTTGCAGTGGTAGTGGCATCATGTAAATTAAAGAAAACTGACGGGATCCAAATTAGCCAATTGGTAATAACTATGCTGGGAATTTTTAACGTAAATAATGATTTATTAAGCTGACTTTTTAAAGCGCCAAAATTAAATTGCTGATCTTTCCACAAATACGCTATGGTCATAAATGGACAAGTTAACAAAGCACTAAAAATAAATTGGTCAACAAAGGTTTTAATCGCAATAGTTGCTACATTATTTTCAATCCCAAACCAAACCGCTTGCCAACCATAAAAATAATCAACCACTAAGCCGATAAAGCCCCACAAAAAACAATAAAATAAGCCTTGTTGTACAGGTTTAAACTTTATCCGCCCCATAGCTAACAATAATAAAAAGGGAATTAAGCCACCAAACAACGCCGTAGATAACATGGCAAACATTATGCTGTTTCTGATTTAACGCTGGCAATAAAAGTAAATACTGGTTGAGCACTTGGCCAAAAAATAACAACAACCAATCAACAAGGCAATCACTTGTAAAAATATGCCGGGCATTAAATTTTCTTTAAAAGCATGTTTAATATGGGTAAAGAATACAGATTTTGCAGCCACTTTAGGTTAACCTATTGAATTTTTGGCTAGAGTATATACTGATACCACGCAAAGTGGCATGCTTGAATGTGTTTCAGCATATTCTGCTCAGTAAAACTTGCCTATATCGATAACAAATAATAACGTTAATAAAGAGAATAAATACTAATGATCACCAACGAACAAAACGCCCTTTATACCGCTAACCCGTCACGTTATGAAAATATGCCTTACCAGCGCTGTGGCAACAGCGGGGTGTTATTATCACGTTTATCACTTGGTTTATGGCAAAACTTTGGCTCTTTTGACTCATACGAAAATGGTCGTGAACTTATTAAAACCGCATTTGATGCCGGTATTACTCATTTTGATTTAGCCAATAACTATGGCCCGACTTATGGCGCTGCAGAATCAACTTTTGGCCGCATATTAAAACAAGATTTATTGCCTTATCGTGATGAGTTATTTATTTCAAGTAAAGCCGGTTACGATATGTGGCCAGGCCCTTATGGTGATGGTGGTTCTCGTAAGTATTTAGTGTCAAGTTGTGATCAAAGTTTAAAGCGTACCGGTTTAAACTATTTTGACGTTTTTTATCATCACCGAATGGACCCACAAACGCCTTTAGAAGAAACCATGCAAGCGCTAGATTATATTGTTCGATCTGGTCGTGCCTTATATGCCGGTATTTCTAACTATCAACCAGAGCAAACCAAGCAAGCAATTGCCATTTTAAAAGATTTAGGCACGCCATTATTAATCCATCAACCAAGATACAGCATGTTTGATCGCTGGATTGAAGATGGTTTAACGGATGTTTTGTTAAATGAAGGCATTGGTTCTATTGTTTTTTTCACCGCTGGCGCAGGGGCTATTAACCGATAAATATTTACAAGGCATTCCTGAAAACTCAAGAGCTGCTCGTCGTGAAATTATTCACTTAAATGCCGATCAAATTACGCCTGAAAAAGTCGCTAAAATAAAAGCATTAAATGAATTAGCTGCGTCACGTCAGCAATCGTTAGCACAAATGGCAATTGCTTGGACCTTAAACAATCCAGCGGTCACTACTTGTTTAATTGGCGCAAGTAAAAAAGCTCAAATACTTGATTCGGTTGCAGCACTGAATAACTTATCTTTTAGCCAAGCCGAACTTGAAAGCATTAACCAAATTCTAGCTTAGTAAAAAGCTTAAAACAGTTCAAAGCGATAAAGGACGTAACTATCGCTTTGAACAAACTGCATTGATTTGGCTAATTTTGTGCGTTTCGCGCCATCGCAACAAAATCAGTTAAATAATGAATGTTTTGATCACCTTCTCTAATACCAACAAAGATTTGTTTAAAAATACCTTTTTTACCTAAACGAACCGCCTTTATTGGTAAGCTACTACTGTACTGCTCAACAAGCCAAGCAGGTAAGGCACTAACGCCTCAGTTGGTTTGCCACCATTTGCAGCATAATATCAGTAGTTTCAATCACTTTATGTTGTAATGGACTACATTGCGCAGGGATCATAAATTGGCTAAAAATATCTAACCGTGCCGCTTCTACTGGGTATGTGATCAATACTTCGTTAGATAATTGTTTAGCTTCAACATACTTAGCGTCTGCTAACGAGTGTGATTGATGAACAACTAATACTAACTCGTAATCAAATACCGGTGTAAACATTAGCCCTTTTTTAAATAAGGGATCCTGGTGTCACTAACGCATCAATATCATAACTAAATAAGGCTTGAATACCGCCAAATTGAAAACGTTGTTTAACATCCACATCTACCGACTTCCATTTATCTAAATACGGAGCAACCACAGTTAATAGCCACTGGTAACAAGGGTGACATTCCATCCCTATTTTTAATGTGCCATTGCAGCCATCAGCAATTTGTCGCATCAGTTGTTCAGTATATTGAAATTGCGGCAATACACGCTCAGCCATTGCCAACAAAGCCTGCCCTGCTTGTGTTAAACGTAAATTTCGCCCTTCTTTTTTTCCAAATATTAACGCCAAGCTGCCCTTCTAGCTTTTTAATTGCATGACTAAGGGCTGATTGCGTTAAACATAAATTTTCCGCCGCTTCAGTTAAAGTACCAACCGTATCAACTTGTTTAATAATGGCAAGGTGGGTGCGTTCTATCATGAGCGTGATCCTTTAAAAGCAAAGCAACAATACATGAGTATAATTCATATAACTATGTAACTTAACCATTATTATTCATTATTAATTGTGCGTATTATGCTCGCCATCCGTTACTCGCGTTTTCTTGATGGCCAAATAGCCGTAGCTAAATGGTGAAATGGATAATTAGGGACTTAATAGATGTCTCCAATTTGCTCAACTTGTGTTAAATAAAGGCGTAAATCTAATTTAATTGGGATAATCAGGCAACATGTTTTCGCACAATTGATAAAAAGCTTTCGAGTGGTCTTTTTCTTTAATGCGCAAGTTCATGAACCACAATCATTTGTAAAAATGGCTCAGGTGTTTTTTTAAATAAACTGCCAATACGTATTTCATTTTTACCTTTTAACTTATTACCTTGCACACGCGAAACATAAGTATGAGTCCCTAAAAGCATTTTTGATCACATGTAATTTATCGTCGTATTTTACTTGGCTTAACGGTGGTGATTTTTTGATGTATTGATTTTTATATGCCATAACATAATCTCTTAACGCCTTGTCACTCGTTACTTGGTGTATGCTGGGGTATTTTTTTAATAAATATTTTTCAAGGGTTTTCTCCCTTAACATTTGCTGAACTTGTTGTTGAATAGTGGGCGAATAAGCTGATAAATACTTCATAAAGCAAGGTGATGAAACGACGATTAAAAAAAAATTAATACCATATTATACGTTTATTATTTACGTGTTATTAACAATTATTGCTAATAACGCAATTTCGATTACACTAACATGAGTAAATTTAATAAACTAAATAACCACCTCTACAAGGAAAAGTATGACGGATATTATCTTTCAATGGCACACCAAATCTCCTGATCTAAAACTTTTCTAAATGGTATTCTCGCCGCCACTGAGCAAGGTTGTAAAAGTTTGTATTATTAGCCTGTAGCGATAACAACATCGACATAAACTGCCTGTAATAAGATGTTATCAAAGGTCAATATACTGTTTTTGGTGGCGTTTATCCCAAACTTATTTTTAATAAAAAATAGTAGATAGCGGTTATATTGTTATTGGTTTTAAACAAACTTGCCGTACATAATTTTTTAGATGTCAGCAGCCGCATTGACACCGATGATGCAATTGAAGTGAAATCGAAAAAAACATCAATCACAAATCACAAGCCTATTTTTTATTTCGATGCACTTTCCCCAAATTCTGAAAGTTTTATCGATAGCTTATTTTATTGTTTAGGTAACATAAAAATAATTGGTGGTGGTGCTGGCTCATTAGACTTTATTCCAAGACCTTGTATTTTTTCTAACCAAGGATTATTACAAGACGCAAACCCAGTTAGTTGCCTTAAACACCCGCTAGTTTAGGTATATACATGGTTGGCAAATATTTGACGGCCCTTATTTAGTTACCGAATCAAGTGCAAACATA
>JAYQHI010000001.1:0-48246 GCA_038141035.1 Alteromonadaceae bacterium | reverse complement strand
AAGGTTTACACCAAGCAATTGAAGCAAAAGAAAGGGGTAAATATTCAAAATGAAAACCAAACTTTAGCTTCGATCACGTTCCAAAACTTCTTCCGTTTGTATAATAAATTGTCGGGTATGACAGGTACGGCTGATACCGAAGCATTTGAATTTAGCCACATCTATGGTTTAGAAACGGTAATTATTCCAACTAACCAGCCAATGATCCGTGATGATCGTGCTGATTTAATTTATTTAACGGCGGAAGAAAAATACGAAGCCATTATTGAAGACATTAAAGACTGTGCTGAACGCGGCCAACCGGTACTTGTTGGTACTATCAGTATTGAAACCTCAGAGTTTTTATCAAACATTCTGAAAAAAGCCAAAATTAAACATAAAGTACTTAATGCTAAGTTTCATGCGCAAGAAGCGGAAATTGTTGCTGATGCAGGTAAAGTGGGCGCGGTAACGATTGCCACTAACATGGCAGGTCGTGGTACTGATATTGTTTTAGGTGGTAATTTAGGTGCAATGATTGAAGCATTGAATAACCCTACCGAAGAGCAAATTGCGAAAGTAAAAGCTGATTGGCAAGTTCAACACGACAAAGTGATTGAATTAGGTGGTTTACATATTGTTGCTACCGAACGTCATGAATCTCGCCGTATTGATAATCAATTACGTGGTCGATCTGGTCGTCAAGGTGATGCTGGCTCAACGCGCTTTTATTTATCAATGGAAGATGGTTTGATGCGTATTTTTGCCTCAGAGCGTATTGCTAACATGATGCGTAAATTAGGCATGGAACGTGGTGAAGCCATTGAACATCCTTGGGTAACTCGTAGTATCGAAAACGCTCAACGTAAAGTTGAAGGCCGTAACTTTGATATTCGTAAACAGTTATTAGAGTTTGATGATGTTTCAAATGACCAGCGTAAAGTTATTTACGAGCAACGTAATGAGTTAATGGACGCAGAAAATATTTCTGATGTGATTACGTCGATTCGTCAAGATGTACTTGATGGTATTATTTCTCAGCATATTCCACCACAATCGTTAGAAGAAATGTGGGATATTCCAGGCTTAGAAGAGCGTTTAAAAGGTGAATTAACCTTAGATCTTCCGATCAGCAAATGGTTAGAAGAAGACAGCAAGTTACATGAAGAAACCTTGCATGAGAAAATTTCACAAGCCGCTGAACAAGCTTATCAAGAAAAAGAAGCAGCAGTAGGTTCAGAAGTTCTTCGTCATTTCGAAAAAGCAGTAATGTTACAAAGCTTAGATTCGCATTGGAAAGAGCATTTGGCAGCAATGGATCATTTGCGTCAAGGTATTCATTTACGTGGTTATGCTCAGAAGAACCCTAAACAAGAGTTTAAGCGTGAATCGTTTGAGTTGTTTTCTGAGATGTTAGAAACATTAAAATATGACGTTATTGGTACTTTATCAAAAGTACAAATTCGTGAAGAATCAGATGTTGAAGCCGTTGAAGAGCAACACCGTAAATCAGAAGAGCGACCTAAGTCTTATAATCATGAAGACTCACTTGATTTAAGCAAGCCTAAGTCGGTACAAATTACTGATGAAGCTCCGGGTTGGCCGCAACGAACCGTGTCCTTGTGGTTCAGGTAAAAAATACAAACAATGTCATGGTAAGTTATCTTAGGTTAGAAATTGTCCTGAGATAATCAATAAATAAAAAGCTAGCTGGTTAAACTTAGGTTTAACAGCTGGCTTTTTTGTTAGTGCAGTCAAATTTAATAATAAAAGTAAAGAATTATGAAACAGGTACATGTTGCTGTCGGAGTTATTGTTCAAGATGCTTGTGTGTTTTTAACTAAACGTCATCAAGAAGCTCATCAAGGTGGAAAATGGGAATTTCCAGGCGGTAAAGTGGAAAGTGACGAATCTGTTGCTCAAGCGCTTTACAGAGAGCTTAAAGAGGAAGTGGCGATAGATGTTTTATCGGCACAGCCATTAACTATTATTGAACATGATTATGGTGATAAGCAGGTCAAGCTGGAAGTGTTTATTGTTGATAACTTTCTTAATGAACCACAAGCGCAAGAAGGGCAAGTGCAAGCTTGGTTTGAAATGCATGAGCTAACAGGCTTAGACTTCCCAAAAGCGAATGTTGAGATTGTTGAAAAGTTATTAGCTTTGTACGGTTAGTTATAAGTTATAAGTTATAAGTTATAAGTTACAAGTTACAAGTTACGAGATACAAGGTACGAGTTACAAGATACAAGCTTGAAGTTCTTATTCAGGTTCCACGAAAAACTTATTGTGCTGAAGAAATTCATCTTCTAAAGCATCTAACATTTCTTCAGTAATTTCTTGTTCAGCTTGAATTGGTTGAGTAATTTTGTGACCTTCGTCAGCCCATTCACCTAAGTCAATTAATTTACAGCGTTCACTGCAAAACGGTCTGAATTTGCTTTCAGGCTGCCAAATAACTTTAGCGCTACAGGTTGGGCAATCAACAATGGTTGTCATAATTTGAATATCGTTTACAAGTTTTAATAGCTGTAATTATAACGATTAATTGTCAGAAGCTATAGCATTAACAACGAGAAAGTTGAAATTGTGTTGGGTCATTAGAATAGCGACGACCATTTTCTTGGCAAGGGTGCATAAAGCGAATGGAATAACGAAAACGATTACCACTGATGCTTGGGTAATACTTGGCTTTAGCATCAATTTTAATACGTATTAATAACAAGCCTTCACCGTTATCTTGATAAAAGCCACTGTCGGTTTGAATGGTCTCAAAGTCACTACGCAAGCGAATAAACTTTAGCACGATAGCTAACGACTGTTCTACTTGCTGTAAATATCCTAACCAGCGGTTAATGTCGCCATGTTTGGCTTCATCTTGAGCTGATGTAGCCAATATTGTAATTGTGGTAGATCAAAGCTTGAGCTGCCGCCTTGAATGGCAAAACGTTGTTTAACCGAGGCTAAAAATTTATCTTCTCTTAATTGCCACCAGCGTGGTGAATTTCCTTTAAGTTTACATATTAAGGCAACAACTTGACGCAGGTTTTCTTCTAATGCACTTGAATCGACTTCTGGTGCTTTCGACCAAACTACTAAATTTTGTTCTAGTTTTTCTAAATCTTTAATTAAATCACCACGAACATCATTGCGCTCAAGTGTATCAACAATTGTAAATAGCGTGGTAAAAATATTGGTTGGTATCTTCTAAGTTGGTTATGTCGCAACTGCTCACTTGAGCAAAAAGTTGCTCAAGTTTTAAATAGTTTCTGATCCGTTCGTTTAACGGGTGTTCATATAAAATACTTGTCATAACAATATGTTGATCAGGAGCCGAGCACAGTTTAATAGCAAAGATTATAATCCTTATACTAACAGAGCTTGTACAAATGACGAATTTTTTTATTGAAATTGGGCAGCTAGTTGTAAGTATTTGTGATGAAGCTTTAATATTAAGGATTTAATATCATTCAAAGATAAATGCTGATTATCAATAATATCGTCCGCATGCGATAGACGAGTTTGACGATCGATCTGACTATTGATGATGTTTTATTAGCTGAGTTGAATTATTATCTCGCTGGCTGGCGCGTTGCAATTGTGTTTGTTCGTCAACATCAATCACTAAAACACGGTTAACCATAGCGGTTAAGTTATTTTCTATTAATAATGGTACCACTAATAAACAATATGGACTTTGGGCCGCTAAGGTTTGGCTTTGCATTTGCTGACGGATCAAAGGGTGTAATAAGTTATTTAACCAGCTTTTATCTTCCTCATTATTAAAGACTTTAGTCCGTAATAAGCTTCTATTTAATTGACCATCGACGGCAATCATATCAGCACCAAAACGCTGTTGAATGGCGATTAATGCTGGCGTGTTTGGTTCAACCACTTGGCGAGCAATAATATCAGCGTCAATAACATCAACGCCTAATTCGGCAAACATATTAGCAATAGTGGTTTTACCACTGCCAATACCACCCGTTAAACCAATAATATAATGAGACATAATTTTCTTAACAGCTATAAGCGGCAAGTTAGAAGCATTGAACTTCCAGCATACGGCCTATAGCTTACAGCTTTAACAAGTTATAAACTGGCAAGATACCATTGCCATATACCTTCGCCCCATAATAAACAAATCCAGCCGGCAACGGCTAAATAAGGGCCAAATGGAATAGCTTGCTCACGTTGATGATTTTTAAAGACCATTAAACTAATGCCAACAATAGCGCCTACTAATGATGCCATTAAAATTAATAAAGGTAATAACTGCCAGCCAAACCAGGCACCAAACAAAGCGACTAATTTAAAATCACCGTAGCCCATGCCTTCTTTGCCAGTGATTAACTTAAATAACCAAAAAACCGTGTATAAACTCAGGTAACCAGCAACGGCGCCAATAACGGCAGTTTCAATACTGACAAAAGTGCCATTTAAATTTAATAACAAACCTAACCCACATCATAGGTAAAACAATTTGATCCGGCAGTAACATGTGATCAAAATCAATCAGGGTTAAGGCAATCAACGACCAAGTTAATAACAATACCCAAAAGGTTGTCATGCTAACGCCATAATGATGGGCAACGACAATACTTAATAATGCTGTGGCTAACTCAACCAGTGGATAACGTGGTGATATAGCGCTTTTGCAACTACTGCATTTACCACGTAATACTAACCAACTTATTAAAGGAATATTTTCATAAAAGCGAATTTTATGCTGGCAATGTGGGCAAGAAGAGCTAGGTGTTGATAGTGTGATAGGCGAAATTTCTTTCGCGGGCACATTGACTAATTCTTCACTTAAAAATTCACGACATTCTGCATACCAGCTTTGTTCTAGCATTTTAGGAAAACGGTAAATTACCACATTTAAAAAGCTACCAACGGCTAATGAGAATAAGATTACTGTTAAATAAAACAATGCCGGCATAGAGTCAAATACTGTGGTGATCTGGTTGAAAAATTCTGAAGTCACGTTAAAGCCTGTTATCTATTTTATTGTAAGTTATCGTTAAATTATGTTGATTTAAAACTAAGTTATTAAAAGTTGGATGTAGAAAATATTAATAACTCAATTCCTTGTTTGGGGATTGAGTTATCAGGTACTTATTAAAGCTGAAAGTTAAATAATTTTTCCAATTTCGAAAATAGGTAAATACATAGAAATTATTAAGCCACCAATTACGATACCTAAAACAGCCATTATTAATGGCTCTAATAAAGTGGTTAAATTATCAACGGCATTATCTACTTCTTCTTCATAAACATTGGCAACTTTTGCTAGCATATCATCTACGGCACCGGATTCTTCACCAATAGCGACCATTTGAATAACCATATCTGGAAAAATATTACTGTTACGCATGGCAAGGTTCATTTGCATGCCAGAAGATACTTCTGAACGTATCTCTAATATCGCATAACGAAACACGGCATTGCCGGAAGCACCGGCGGCCGACTCAAGCGCATCAATTAATGGCACTCCGGCAGCAAAAGTAGTTGAAAGGGTACGAGCATAACGGGCAACGGCGGCTTTTCTAAAATATCACCAACAACAGGTAATTTTAAGATTTTGGCATCAACACTATCACGAAATTTTTGTGAATTCCGATGGGCTTGTTTAAAAAGAAACTAAAAATGAATAAACCAGCTAAAGCTATATACCAATAAGCTTGCATAAATTCTGATAAATTAATTACAAATAGGGTAAAAGCGGGCAATTCAGCGCCAAAGCCTTCAAAAATCTCCTGAAAAGTTGGCACCACAAATATCAATAATATCGAGGTAACAATTGCAGAAATAACCAAAACCGCTATCGGATAAGTCATCGCTTTTTTAATTTTTTGCCCTTAATGTTTCGGCTTTTTCTTTATAGGTAGCAATCCGGTCATAAATTCCTTCTAAGGCACCTGATTGCTCACCAGAGGCGACTAAATCGCAATATAGCTCGTCAAAATACCTTGGGTGCTCACGTAAACACTCTGACAGTGGAATACCTGAGCTTAATTTAACACCAATATCACCTAGCAATTTTTGAATGTTGCCATTGCTATTGCCTTTACCTATCATTTCAATAGTTTGCACAAAGGCACACCAGCGCCTAGCATAGTGGCAATTTGCCTAGTAATAACACAAATATCTTTAGTTGTGATTTTTTTATCTTTACTACCAAATAAAGGTTTTGACTTCTTTTTTATGCGGCTCGTGGTGATGCCTTGTTTTTTTAATTGGTTTTTAACGCTAATATACTTTCGGCTGAAAGCTGACCACTAACCTTTTTCCTTTGCGGTTAACACCACTCCAAGCAAAGGTATCAAGTGTTTTTACTTTCTCTGTTTTTTTGATTTAGTTGCCCTACTGCCATAATATGCCTACCGTAATTTCATCAATTAACTGCGAATAGATGTTAGTTATAAGTGCTTAAATTTAAGCTAATTTTATAAAAATACCGTAACGAATAAATGTTAAGAGCTCGTTACGCGATTAACTTCTTCCAAACTGGTGACGCCTGACATGGCTTTTACTAAACCTGATTGACGTAAATTGTTATAACCTTCTTTTTGACATTGACTAGCAATATCTAACGAATTACCACCGGCCATAATAATGTTAGCGGTTGCTTCTGATATTTTAATGACTTCGTAAATACCTACTCGGCCTTTATAACCGCCGGTACAATGTTCACAGCCCACTGGTTTAAACAGCTTAATATTGCTAATTTGTTCGTTACTAAAGCCTTGCTTTAATAATTCTTCTTGTGGAATATGTTCTTCGGTTTTACATTGCATACATAAACGGCGCGCAAGACGCTGGGCGATAATAATACTAACCGAGCTGGCGACGTTATATGAAGGCACCCCCATATTTAACAAACGGGTTAAGGTTTCAGCGGCTGAGTTAGTATGTAAGGTAGATAATACCAAGTGACCGGTTTGTGCTGCTTTTATCGCAATTTCGGCAGTTTCTAAATCACGAATTTCACCCACCATAACGATATCAGGATCTTGTCGTAAAAATGAACGTAAGGCGTTAGGGAAAGTTAAACCGGCTCTAGGGTTTATTTGGACTTGATTGATGCCTTCAAGGTTAATTTCTACCGGGTCTTCAGCAGTGGAAATATTACGTTCTTCAGTATTTAAAATATTCAAACCAGTATATAACGATACCGTTTTACCCGAACCGGTTGGGCCGGTCACTAAAATCATGCCTTGTGGTTGGGCAAGAGCATCCATGTATATTTGTTTTTGTGCTTTTTCGTAACCTAACATATCAATGCCTAACATGGCACTGGATGAGTCAAGAATACGCATTACAATTTTTTCCCCCACATGGTTGGTAGGGTACTGACCCGAAAATCAATCGATTTTTTCTTTGATAACGCGAGTTTTATTCTGCCATCTTGTGGTACCCGACGTTCAGCGATATCGAGTTTTGACATTACTTTTAAGCGTGCTGCCATCCGTGATGCTAGTGTTACTGGTGGTCGAGCAATTTCGGTTAATATGCCATCTACCCGAAAACGAATACGGTAAGATTTTTCATAAGGTTCAAAATGTAAATCAGACGCGCCTTTTTTTATTGCATCTAATAAAATCTTATTAATATATACAACAATTGGTGCATCTTCTTGGTCGCCACCAACATTATCATCGTTATTTGAGCTTTCTTCTTGAACATCAATACCGGCTAACTCTTCGGTATCCATTTCGGAAATATCATAGGCGTCACTGTCTTCTTCTAATACTTTATCAATACAGGTTTGTAAACTTTGCTCGTCAGCAATGACTAATTCTGTAGTATAGCCAGTATTAAATTGAATTTCTTCTAAAGCATCTAAATTTGTTGGGTCTGACATGGCAACAAATAAAACTTTGCCACGTAAGTACAAAGGCAAAGCATGGTGTTTACGAATAAGTTTTTCGTTTTTAGTGCCATCTGGAATGACAGAGGTATCAAAATAATTTAAATCTAAATAAGGGTAACCAAAACTGTTGGAAAGGAGTATTAGCAATGTTTTTAGCATTAAGGTGTTTGTCTTCAACTAAATAGCGAATGAAGGACTTATTTTGTTTGATAAAACCTGAGCTAATTTCATCAACCAAGTCTTCCTGCACTAATCTGTGTTTAGTGAGCGTCGATAATAAACTGGATTGTTGGTGAAGTCCTTTCATGTTATGAATGTTTTCTCATAAACTCAATAGTAATTATTATTAACTCTAATACGAAATGTTTGATTAGTCACACCTTTAATGATTAATTTACACTTATGAATAAAAAACCAGCTATAAAGCTGGCTTTTATTCATAATACACACATAATATTATGTATTATATTAATAATTTAAAGAGTACAACCTTTAAAGGCAACTGCACCTGTACCTGAAGCTACACAAGCCCAAGTGACACCATTAGCACTTGCGGTCGGTGTAACTGTAGCTGTAATGCCTTCATATGTGTATGCAAGAACACCAGTATCTTCAGTACAAGTAACACCATTACCTTGAGTTGTACCAGCGCAAACACCTGTTAATGTCGCATTTACAGTATAAAATTCAGCAACTTTAATTTTGTCACCAGCTAATGATGCTACAGCATTAGCACCCTTCGCTTTAGCTACATAGTCTTGATAAGCCGGCAAGGCTACAGCAGCCAAAATACCAATAATCGCCACAACGATCATTAATTCAATTAAAGTAAAACCTTTTGCTTTTTTCATTGATTTCATTTGAGTATTAAGTGTTTTCATAATTTTAAATATCCATTACTTATTACGGGGGCTGTTTGTATACTGATACAAAATTCAGATATGTAAAATTTTTTGACACAAAAAAGTGAAAAAAAATGAAATTTATCTAAAAATGTTAATAAAGTGCTAATTTATTGGACATTTTTTGATAAATAAACGAGCTGATGACATAAAAGGATTAGTTAAACCTTAGCTAAACCTTAAATAAATTTTATTAACCCTTTTTATGTCTGTTTTTTGTTCAGTATTAATGATTATAGAAGAAATTTAACAGATCACCGCAACGGCAAAGTATTTATTTTTGAGATAAAAAATTAAGCAAAGCGCATCGATAAATCAACGGCGGTAATGTGTTTGGTTAATGCCCCTACCGAAATAAAATCAACGCCTGCTTTGGTATAAACTTTTAAAATATCGAGAGTCATATTACCGGAAACTTCTAATTTAGCTTTGCCACGGGTCAGCTTTAACCGGCTTGTTCAATCATTTCTGGGGGTGAAGTTATCAAGCATAATGATGTCGCTGCCCGCGTTTAAGGCTTGTGTTAATTCGTCAAGTGACTCTACTTCTACTTCAACGGTTTTACCTGGATGTTGTGCTTTTGCAGTTTTCACTGCCGCTTCAATACCACCACAAGCGTTGATGTGATTTTCTTTAATAAGAAACGCATCAAATAAACCAATTCGATGATTAACACCACCACCACAAGTAATGGCATATTTTTGCGCTGCGCAAACCTGGAATCGTTTTTCGGGTATCAAGTAATTTTGTATTAGTGCCGGCTAGCTCTTTAACATAATGGCTTAGCTAAGGTTGCAGTACTAGATAATGTTTGAAAATTCAGCGCACCCGCTCTCCGGTTAATTAAATACGGGCATTACCTGAAACTTCAAATAAAGTGGTATTAGCTTTTAGCTGTTTCACCGTCATTAACAAACCAAGTAATTTTGCTTTGATGGCCAAATGCTTGATCTAATTGTTTGAATACTTCATTTACCCAAGCAACACCACAAATAACACAATCATCACGGTTAATCACCGAAGCACAAACAACATTATCTACAGGAATAAGACCGGCAGTAATATCTTTACTGGCATCAATAACGCCATTTAAGCTGGTTCTAAATCTTCCGCTAAAGCCCAAGTTACTGTGGTGGTAATATCGTGTTGCAAAGCTGGAGTGTGCATTTAGTTTTCTCTTTTGGTGTTATTTGGTTGAAAGTTTAATAGTCGCGATGTACATTAAATACAGGCTAACAAATCTAATAGATTGATAGCAAAATAAAGTTAGTTATTAGCTTTAACTGCTTAGTTCTTTAATTACTTAGTTATTTGTATTGAATTAAGGTTAGGTTTTTACCTTGTTGACGAAACTCAATTTGCCTTAATGCGCTCATGCCTAATAATATCTCATCGGATTCAAATGCCGTGTTAATATTGGCGGCAACATTATATAGTATTATTTCACCAATTCTAAGTTCAGATAACTCGGTTTTATAAACTTTTTACTGTGCCATTGGCGGTTTCTACCAAATAACTGCCTTGTTTACGTAAGCCTAAGTGATTGGCAATATGCTCAGGTATTGATACCTGAGTTGCGCCAGTATCAAGTAAAAATACCACACCGGTATTATTAATTTCACCACTGGTAACATAATGACCATAAGGGTTTTGTTTAAGAACAACAGATATTGAGCCACTATTAACGTGACTATTTACTTGTTGGTTTGGGTTTTCTTTATGGCTTAAAAAGTCATTAAAGCCATAAGATAATAAGGCAAGCGCTAATGCCCAAGCAATCCAAGTAAAACTTTTGCCGATTTTGTTTGTTGTTCCTTGTTCTGTCATAATAAAATCATACCAAATTTCAATAATGTTTCTATATTATGTGTTTATTAAAACTATGTCTTTAGTAAAGTCGGTATTAAAAATTGATAATGGCTGGTTGTTTATCAGCGGAACAGCAAAAATCACCGCATTTTTCACCTCGTCCTGAACCAGCCGACATTCGGTTATTGGTCATTCATAATATATCGTTACCACCTGGGCAGTTTGGTGGTACTTATATAACGGATTTTTCTTAGGAAAATTAACGCAGTTGATGAAACACCCATATTTTGAGCTGAAATTGCTGAACTTAGAGTTTCCGCCCATTGTTTGATAACGCGTGCAGGTCATATTGTGCAGTATGTGTCATTTAATGATATGGCATGGCATGCGGGTGTTTCTTCGTTATCAGGGACAAGACCGCTGTAATGATTTCTCTATTGGTATTGAGCTAGAAGGTACGATGAGTTAGCTTATACTGATGCACAATATCAACAATTAGCTAAGCTAACTAACTGTTTGATAAATACTTATCTAAATTAGCTGATAATATAGCAGGGCACTGCGATATTGCGCCGGAGCAGAAAAACAGATCCGGGCGAAGCTTTTGATTGGCAATATTACAAAAGTTTAATAAAACAGGATTAATTGTAACAGGTAATAGTTCCTAATATTGTTAAACTATACTTCTATAATAAAAATTGGTGCTTATTTTTAGCATAAACATAGGTTGGAATATGAGTTTATTAAGTTTGTTATTTTAGCTTTGGCAATTGAGCGTAGTATGTCGTCAAAAGTGTGGCGATTCTCTTTTTTTTCAAACGAATTTGTAAAGTATTAAACAGTAAGTTAATTAAAACGCCGGCTGATAATATTATTACGCGGCTTTGTTGGTGGTGATTCCAGCTTTTTGCGATTTTTTAGCTGCACTTTTTGTACAAGGTAGTATTTTTTCATTACTGCTTTCATGTGTTGTATTATTGATTTGTCGGTTTGTAAGTTTACCAGAGTTCAGCTTATAAACTAGTTATTACAAAGCCGCTTTTCGCGGTGAATTAACCATGTGATACGCATTACCAGCAATTAATTGCCGAAAAAAATCTACCAGATATCGGTTTTGGCCAAGCATTAGTTTGGTTAAACTTTCGTTATTATATTGCCATTATGATTTTATTTGTGTTTTCGGTTTGCCAGCAGTTGTTTTTTACCGCTTTTTAATTGCAGTAGTCGATTATCAAGCAAGTGAAGATGAAACTGTGGATGGTTTCAGCAAAGCAACTCGCTAAAAATTATTTTGCTGAAGTAGCCAATGGTTCGCTTAGTTTCTTTTTGTTATATGTTGGTGGGTAATTTTTCAAAAGCATTATCGGTTTGGCTAGAAACCTGTTTTGATTTTGTTGAGCAACCTTTTATGGTGTTAAATAAAGTTGCAAAACAATCTGAAGACTTTCAAGTGGATGAAAATGACTGTACGGCTGAGCCATGTTTATTAGTTAGATTAGCGAAAAGATCGTTAATGTTATTATTGGCGATTATTGCCATATTAACGATTACCGGTGTTATTCATTAGTTATTTGTATTACTTACCAGTAGTAGTCACCAAGTAATCACCAGTGGTTAGCTTTAACTCTGGTGATTTAATTTCATTCTTAATTAGTTCTCACTTTTTAATATTTCTGCTATTACTTATCCTCATTTGTTAATTATTTTTATATGCTTAAATTGGTAAGACCTTTGTTTTTGGTTGTGTTTTTTGACGTGTTTTTGTTTAATGGTTATCGATCAGATAATGTCAGTAAATAACGATTAATTTTGTTAAAAATTTTACACTGGTCGATCTTTTTGTTAAGTTAAGGGCTGAAAAAACACAAAGGTAAGACCAATTTACCAATTAGTTGTTTTGATTTTTCGTAAATTTGAAAATTAAAGCAAGTTTTAATTGCTTTTAAATAAGAGTGATTTAACGGAACTAAAATGGTTAATAGACCTGTAAAACAACCTAAGTTATCAGACATTATTTTAGTGCAACTTGAAGAAATGATTGTTGCCGGTAGTTTGTTACCTGGGAGAACAATTACCAGAACGCGAATTAGCTAAACAATTTGAAGTATCACGTCCTTCTTTAAGAGAAGCGATACAAAAATTAGAAGCCAAAGGGTTAGTGATTCGTAAACAAGGTGGTGGCACGTTTGTTTGTGATAATGATCGTTAGGCGGCTTATCAGATCCATTGTTTGATTTGATGTCTAAAAATATTGATAGCCAATTTGATTTATTAGAGTTTCGGTTAGGTGTTGAAGGCATGGCAGCCTATTATGCGGCTATGCGAGGCACACAGGTTGATTTAGCGCAAGTACAAGCTAAGTATGAAGCGATAGGATTAGCCCAGTTAGAAAATAATGTGCAAATTGAAGCCGAAGCGGTATTTGAATTTTTTATGGCTATTTGTACGGCTTCACAAAATGCAGTTATTCAGCATTTAGTGAAGAAGTATGGCGAGTTTATTTATTGATAATTTTGAGCCCAGAATATTTCTATATTAGCCAAGCGCCTGAAATGTTCGATAAAATGGCGGATTATCGGAAAAATTATTAAAAGCAATTTTAGTGGTAAACCTCAAAAGGCGTGGGGCGCCAGTCATCGTCATTTAACATTTATTGAAGAAGTATTGTTGTTGCAGTCAGAAGAACAAAGCTCAATGCAGCGTTCTATTCGTCGTATGCAACGATATGAATAAATAATTAGTTTTATTTGTTCATAGGTTAAGTACAGGGTTATTAATAAGTCGTTTTTATTTTTAATCATTATAAATTACATAAAACAACATTGGAGACTAAGTAAATTATGTCAGAGCTCCTAATATCGATTTAGATTCAATTGAAACACAGGAATGGCTAGAGTCTTTGGAAATCTGTTTTGGAAAATGAAGGTCCAGAACGTGCCCATTTTTTATTAGAAAAATTAATTGATCAAGCTCGTCGCAGTGGTACTCATTTACCATTTGATGCGAAAACAGCCTATGTAAATACTATTCCACCATCACAAGAGCCAAAAATGCCGGGTGATCAAACAATTGAAGCGCGTATTCGTGCAGCAATTCGTTGGAATGCATTAATGATCGTATTACGAGCGTCTAAAAAGATTTAGAGCTTGGTGGTCACATCGGTCATTTGCTTCTTCTGCAATGCTATTATATGATGTTGGTTTTAACCATTTCTTTAAAGCGCCAACGAGAGCACGGTGGTGATTTTATTTTCTCACAAGGCCATATTTCTCCGGGTATTTATGCCCGTTCATTTGTCGAAGGTAGCTTAACTGAAGAACAGTTAAATAACTTCCGTCAAGAAGTGATGGCAATGGTTTATCTTCATACCCGCATCCGCATTTAATGAAAGATTACTGGCAGTTCCCAACGGTTTCTATGGGCTTAGGTCCATTACAAGCGATTTATACTGCTCGTTTCTTAAAGTACTTAACTGACCGTGGTATTAAAGATTGTTCAGGCCAACGTGTTTATTGTTACTTAGGTGACGGTGAAACGGATGAGCCAGAATCATTAGGTGCTATTGGTTTAGCATCTCGTGAAGGTTTAGATAACTTATGTTTTGTTATCAACTGTAACTTACAACGTTTAGATGGCCCAGTTCGTGGTAACGGTAAAATCATCCAAGAACTTGAAGGTACATTCCGTGGCGCAGGCTGGGAAGTATTAAAGTTATTTGGGGTTCTTACTGGGATGCTCTTATTGCAAAGATACCTCAGGTAAACTTTTACAATTGATGAATGAAACAGTTGATGGTGAATACCAAACTATAAAGCAAAAGGTGGTAAATACACCCGTGAAAACTTCTTCAATAAGTACCCAGAAACAGCGGCATTAGTTGCTAATATGTCTGATGAAGACATCTACCGCTTAAACCGTGGTGGTCATGATCCTGTTAAAAGTTTTTGCTGCTTATCAAAAAGCGATGGACACTAAAGGTCGTCCTACTGTAATTCTTGCTAAAACAGTTAAAGGTTTTGGTTTAGGTGCTTCTGGTGAAGCATTAAACATTGCCCATAACGTTAAGAAAATGGATGTTGATTCAATCAAACAATTCCGTGATCGTTTTAACATTCCTGTTGCTGATGCTGATATTCCAAACTTACCTTTTACAAGTTTGATGAAGACAGCGTTGAATACAAATACATGAAAGAGCGTCGTGAAGCTTTAGGTGGTTCATTACCTCAACGTCGCGAACAAGCTGAAGAACAGTTAGAAATTCCTGAATTAAAAGCATTTGATGCGATTTTAAAAGGTTCAGGTGAGCGTGAAGTTTCTTCTACCATGACTTTTGTTCGTGTATTAAATGCCTTATTAAAAGATAAGAAGATCGGTAAGCGTATCGTTCCTATTATTCCTGATGAAGCACGTACTTTTGGTATGGAAGGTTTATTCCGCCAAGTAGGTATTTATGCAAGTGAAGGACAAAAATACGTTCCTCAAGATGCTGATCAAGTTGCTTATTATCGTGAAGATAAAAAAGGCCAAGTATTACAAGAAGGTATTAACGAATTAGGTGCTATGGCGTCATGGGTAGCTTCGGGTACGTCTTACTCTACTTGTAACGCAACTACAATTCCTTTCTACATTTACTACTCAATGTTTGGTTTCCAACGTGTTGGTGATTTAGCATGGGCAGCGGGTGATAGCCAAGCACGTGGTTTCTTATTAGGTGCTACTGCTGGTCGTACAACACTTAACGGTGAAGGCTTACAACATCAGGATGGTCATTCTCATGTACAAGCTAACCTTATTCCTAACTGTGTGACTTACGATCCAACTTATGGTTACGAAGTAGCTGTTATTGTACAAGACGGTTTACGTCGTATGTACGGTGAAAACGAAAACGTTTTCTACTACTTAACCTTAATGAACGAAAACTACCAACACCCAGCTATGCCTGAAGGTGATGATGTAGCAGCCGATATCATTAAAGGTATTTACAAGTTAGAACGTGTTGAAGCCTCAGGAAAGGTAAAGCAAAAAAAGCTAACGTTCAATTAATGGGCTCAGGTACAATCTTAAATGAAGTACGTAAAAGCGGCTCAAATTTTAAGTGAAGACTACAATGTATCTTCTGATGTTTACTCAGTAACTTCATTCAATGAATTTAGCCCGTGAAGGTCAAGAAGTGGTTCGTTGGAACATGCTTAACCCTGAAGCTACGCCAAAAACAGCTCACATTGGTACTGTTATCACTAAAGATGCAGGTCCAGCGATTGCTGCAACTGATTACGTTAAATCATATTCAGATCAAGTTCGAGCCTTTATCGACACAGACTACCGCTGTTTAGGTACAGACGGTTTTGGTCGCAGTGATAGCCGTGCAAACTTACGCACATTTTGAAGTTAATGCAAGCTTATGTTGTTGTGGCTTCATTATGAATTAGCGCAACGTGGTGAAGTTGAGGAAGAGTGTGGTAACTGAAGCGATTAAACGTTTTAATATCAACACTGATAAACTTAACCCACTTTACGCTTAATTTAGTGGCTAGATAAGGAATCAAAGATATGTCTGATATTCAAAAAATCCTAGTCCCTGATGTAGGTGGCGAAGAAGTTGAAATCATTGAAATTTGTGTTGCTGTTGGCGACACATTAGAAGCTGATGAAGGAATTGTTACCGTTGAAACTGATAAAGCGTCAATGGACATTCCAGCCCCATTTGCTGGTAAGTTAACTAGCTTATCGGTTAATGTTGGCGACAAAATTAAAGAAGGTGATGTTATTGGTGAAATTCAAGCAGAGGGCGCAAGCGCGCCAGTTGCTGAAGATGCACCTGCGGCACCTGTAGCAGCGCCTGCCGTTGAAGCACCTGTTGCGGCTCCGGCTGCAGCACCAGCTCCGGTGGCTTCGGCAAGTGAAGTTATTGAAATTGCTGTACCAGATATTGGCGAAGATGGTGAAGTTGAAGTTATTGATGTGTTAGTTGCTGTTGGCGACGCGATTGAACAAGAAGATGGTTTAATTACGTTAGAAACAGACAAAGCTACCATGGATGTACCATCAACACATGCCGGCACAGTAAAAGAAGTTTATATTGCTACTGGCGATAAAGTTAAGCAAGGCTCTGTTGTTATCAAGCTTGAAACTGTGGGTAGCGCACCAGCGCCAGCAGCTGAAGCTCCTGCCGTAGAAGCGGCACCGGTAGCAGCTACTGCTGCTGAAGCTGCGCCTGCACCTGCAGCACCAGCGGCTACAACAAGTGAAATTATTGAAGTTGCGGTTCCTGATATTGGCGAAGATGGCGAAGTTGACGTTATTGATGTATTAGTTTCAATTGGTGATGTGATTGATGCCGAAGACGGTTTAATTACGCTTGAAACGGATAAAGCGACAATGGATGTACCATCAACTCATGCTGGCACCGTAAAAGAAGTTTACATTGCTAACGGTGATAAAGTTAAACAAGGCACTGTTGTTATTAAGCTTGAAACTAAAGGTTCTGCACCTGTTGCAGCGGCTCCTGCGGCTCAAGCTCCTGCAGCGCCAGTAGCAAGTGCACCGGCGGCTCCTGCACCAGCTAAAGCGGATCCAGTGCCAGCAACACCAAGTGACTTTAAATCAACAGGTCCTATTTTTGCTTCACCATCAATTCGTCGTTTAGGTCGTGAATTTGGTGTTGATTTAACGTTAGTAAAAGGTAACGGGTCGTAAAGGTCGTATCTTAAAAGAAGATGTTCAAGCTTATGTTAAAGCGGCATTAGCGGCACCTAAAGCTGCGGCGGGTGGTAATGCTATTGTTGGTGACAACGTATTACAAATTGTTCCGGTTAAGCCTGTTGACCATAGCAAGTTTGGTGAAGTTGAAGAGTTAGCGTTAGGTCGTATTCAGAAGATTTCTGGTCCGTTCTTACATCGTAACTGGGCAACTATCCCACATGTTACCCAATTTGATGAAGCGGATATCACTGATGTTGAAGATTTCCGTAAAGAGCAAAATGCTTATCATGCTAAAAAGCAAACTGGCTTAAAAATTACGCCACTTGTATTCGTGATGAAAGCGGTAGCACGTGCGTTAGAGAAATTCCCTAACATGAACTCTTCGTTATCTGAAGATGGTGCTAGCTTAATTCTTAAGAAGTTCATCAACATTGGTATTGCGGTAGCAACGCCAGGTGGCTTAGTTGTTCCGGTAATTAAAGATGTGAACAAAAAAGGCATTGAAGAGCTTTCACAAGAATTAATTGTGATTTCTAAGAAAGCACGTGACGGCAAGTTAAAGGCTGCTGACATGTCAGGTGGTACATTTACTATTTCTAGCTTAGGTGGTATTGGTGGTACAGCATTTACACCAATCGTTAATGCGCCAGAAGTTGGTATTTTGGGTGTATCTAAATCAGAAATGAAGCCTAAGTGGAATGGTAAAGAATTTGTACCTCGTTTAATGGTGCCATTATCTTTATCTTACGACCATCGTGTTATCGATGGTGCTGAAGGTGCAGCATTCTCTACTGAGATCGCAGCAAACTTAACTGATTTACGTAGATTAGTACTTTAATGAAAAAGTCGGTAGCATTGAAATGTTACCGGCTTTCTTTTAGATAAGTAATTTAGAATTTATCCGCAGTTTGTCAAAGTATAAGCTGTTACAAATAGAACAATTTGAGGTTCACATGAGCGAAATTAAAACTCAAGTAGTAGTATTAGGTGCAGGCCCTGGTGGTTATTCAGCAGCGTTCCGTGCAGCAGATTTAGGTTTAGATGTTGTATTAGTAGAAAGCCGTGAAACACTTGGTGGTGTTTGTTTAAATGTGGGTTGTATCCCATCAAAAGCTTTATTACACGTAGCTAAAGTTATTGATGATGCAGCAGAAATGGCTTCTCACGGGGTGACTTTTGGCGCGCCACAAATCGATTTAGATAAAATCCGTTCTTGAAAGAAAGCGTAATCGCTCAGTTAACTGGCGGTTTAGGCGGTATGGCTAAAGCACGTAAAGTAAATACAGTTTATGGTTACGGTAAATTTACGTCAGACAAAAACGGTTGAAGTAGTAGGTAACGACGGTAAAACGACTACCATTACTTTTGATAATGCCATTATTGCTGCTGGTTCTTCAGTGGTTGATTTACCATTTATCCCGAAAGATGACCCACGTGTTATTGATTCAACAGGCGCTCTAGAACTTAAAGACGTTCCAGGTGAAATGTTAGTATTAGGTGGTGGTATCATTGGTTTAGAAATGGGTACTGTTTACAATGCCTTAGGTTCTAACGTGTCTGTAGTTGAGTTTGCCGATCAATTAGTACCTGCTGCTGACGCTGATATTGTTAAAGTATACACTAACTACAACAAGAAAAAGTTCAACATTATGTTGTCAACGAAAGTTGTTGCTGTTGATGCTAAAGATGACGGTTTATACGTTACTTTCGAAGGTAAAAATGCACCAGAAGGTCAAGTACGTTACGACAAGATCTTTAGTTGCTGTTGGTCGTAAGCCTAATGGTAAATTAATTGACGCCGAAAAAGCTGGCGTAAACGTAGACGAGCGTGGTTTTATCAACGTATCTAACGAATTACGTACTAACGTTAACCACATCTTCGCTATCGGTGATGTTGTTGGTCAACCTATGCTTGCTCACAAAGCGGTACATGAAGCACATGTTGCTGCCGAAGTTATCTCTGGTAAGAAACACGTATTCGACCCACGTTGTATTCCTTCAATTGCTTACACTGATCCAGAAATGGCTTGGGTTGGTATCACAGAGCGTGAAGCTAAAGAGCAAGGTTTAAACATTGAAGTTGCTAACTTCCCTTGGGCTGCTTCTGGCCGTGCAATTGCTTCTGCACGTACTGAAGGTAAAACGAAGATGATCTTCGAAAAAGAAACTGGCCGTGTTTTAGGTGGTGCTATTGTTGGTATCAATGCTGGTGAAATGCTTGGTGAAGTTTGTTTAGCAGTTGAAATGGGCGCAGATGCTGAAGATGTTGGTTTAACCATTCATGCACACCCAACGTTAAACGAGTCAATTGGCTTAGCAGCTGAAATCTTTGAAGGTTCAATCACTGATTTACCAAATGCTAAAGCAGTAAAGAAAAAGAAATAATTAGCTTAACGGTTTAATTATTGAAAATAAAAACCAGCTTATTCAAGCTGGTTTTTTTATGCTTCAGTTTCAGGGAAGTATACTTATCAGCGTTACGTTGGCAGTTATTTAATAAGGTTACGAACGCCTGACAAGGTCTATCAACAGCGCTTTCAGGAATGTAGAGGTGATAGCCTAGCGCTTGTTGTAAAATGGTTGTTTGATGTAAAAAAGCGGCGACAGGGCCTTCTATCGTCTTACCCTCTAGCTTAAATGGCGTGAAGTTAATAATAACCTGATCCATGGTTAATAAACGATGTTGTAAACAAAAATGAATAAGCGGTCGCTGCTCATGAATTAACCTACTGGCTAAACGAGGTGAAATATTCGTGACAATAGCGTTCAAGCTATTTAACTTTATACCGACGTATGGAAGTTCAATTCGTTCTAAGAAAGTGGTTTCAGTAACTTGGGCAATACGTGCTATATCAGGCCATGCTATTTGCCAAACACCATATTTATGCAGATACCGTATCCATTGAGGTGTTATTAGAAAGCTAGTTTCAGGTTCGAGGCGTTTAATAAAACCAATAAAAATAACCACTAAGGATACCAATACTAAAAATATCAGTACTAATTTGGCTTCTTAACCAATAATGCTGTGCTAATAGGATTATCAAAGCTAATGACAATAAGCCAAGTAACATTAAGCTATAGGCATGATGCTTGGCTTGTGCTTTAATTTTTATTTCAGGGGTTGGCAACTCAGTGATCAATTTAAGTAGATAGTTTTATTATGGGAGTATGCCGCAGTTTCAAAATAATTCAATATCATCCTCATCAAGCTGAGTATTTTGTTTTTCATTATTAAATTCTTCTAAGGCTATGGCAATAGGGACGCCGGAAATCACTTTGTCGAACATTTGTTTTTCCGCTTCCATAGTATATTTGCTACGTATCTCCGCTTGTAATTTTTGCCACTCTAAGGGCGAATATAACGCATTTGGATTAGCGATTAATTCCGTTAGTGAAGCCAAACTATTGCTGACATGATCTAACCGTTGCGTTAGCTTATCGTAAAATTGAAAAGCAACAATAGCGGTTTGTACTTTGTCAGTTGCAGTAATTGTTGCTCCTTGAATGATATGTTTTATTTTCTGAGAGTTATCATCTTCAGCGGTTAATTTGGGAATGGTTGCTTGAATATCGCTTAAGTTCGTAGCAAGGCCTGTGAATGATTTAGACAGCGTTTCTACGGATGAATTCCCATCGTACATTGATTGATCTATTTGAGCAACCGCTAGATTAAGCATTAAGATAGTTTCTTTTAGCTGACTCCAGTCTAAGTCAGGCTTGGTTGCTGTTGAGCCATTTGATAAATTCATCGTACATTCCTTGTTAAAAATATAATCTTAAGGTTAGTTAATAATTAATAATTGTGTGAAAAAAATACCTTATTTTTATTAATTAACGAATTTAAATTATTGTGTACAAGGCTATGGCGTGATTTTTGGTCGGTAATTTAATTTAACAATTCTTCCCATTAATACACAGTTCCCCTTTATTTAACGTGCTATATTGTTATTTAAAGCTTAAGCGTTTTATTTGTGTTGTAGGATGGATGATGGCTCAGTTTACAAAGGTAGTATTTTGCTTCTTGATGATGTTTTTAACGAGTTGTGCGCAACAGGCGGAGCTAAATAATGGTGAGTCGCAATGGGACTTTGATCATAACTTACAATTTAGTGAAACCTTAATCAGTGACAATATTTATCATATTGAAATTATTCCGAATGATAAAACCAATTTTAGCCGATTAGCGACCTTTTAATGCGTCGTTCTTTAAGGCTTTGTCAAAGTTATGGCTTTAAAATTGAAGTATTAAAAGGCGTGAAGTTACGATCATAAACGTTCGTTTCCTAATATGATCATGTCGAAGCTAGCAGCGAATGTAGAGTGCCCAAGTGGTGAGACACCAGCTAAGTCTGCTGATAAGAAGTAAAAATCAACAAAGATTACAAATAAAAAAGGGTTACGTATTTATTACGTAACCCTTTTTATTTCAGCGCTAAAGTATTAAACCAAAGCGCTGCTAAATGGCTTGTTTATTATACCACTTTAACCGGAATGAACTTAGTGCTCATTTCTTCTGTCGGTGGAGCAAAACGTGTAAGGTCAATACCTTCAACCGCTGCAGTGTATTCTTCCAATGTTGGGAAACGACCCAATACGGTAGAAAGTACAACTAACGGGGTAGAACCTAATAAAGATTCACCTTTTTTCTCACTGCTATCAGCTACAACACGACCTTGGAATAAACGGGTAGATGTTGCGATTACGGTGTCACCAGGTTCAGCTTTTTCTTGGTTACCCATACATAAGTTACAGCCAGGGCGTTCTAGGTAAAGGATGTTTTCATATTTAGTACGAGCTGCGCCTTTAGGATTAGCATCATCAAAAACAAAACCAGAGTATTTAGATAATACTTCCCAGTCACCTTCAGCTTTTAACTCATCAACAATGTTATATGTTGGTGGCGCTACAACTAATGGTGCTTTAAATGAAACAGTACCATTTTGTTTTTCAATGTTACGTAACATTTGAGCGATGATTTGCATATCACCTTTGTGAACCATACAAGAACCAACAAAACCTAAATCAACTGGCTTGTTGTTGTAGAATGAAACAGGGCGGATCACATCATGCGTATAACGCTTAGATACATCTTCGTTGTTTACATCTGGATCAGCAATCATTGGTTCAATGATAGTGTCTAAGTCAATTTCAACTTCGGCATAGTATTTAGCGTTATCATCAGGTGATAATGATGGCTTTTCACCAGACTTGATACCTGCAATACGCTTATCAGCTTTTAATTAAAACCTTGAAGAACATTTTTTCATTATCCATTCCTTTGTCAATCATGATTTGGATACGGCTCTTAGCAATTTCAATTGATTTTATTAAGGTTTCATCTTTGAAATACAGATAGAAGCTTTTGCTTTCATTTCTGCAGTCCAATCCAGTAAATGTAAATGATTGGTCAGCCATGAGCGTACCAATATGAACTTCAATAATTCTTCCTTGGAATACATTCTCACCACCAAATTGCTTAACATTTGAGCTTGTGTTGCATGAACCACATCACGGAAGTCCATGTATTGCCATTTCACCTTTAAACGTCACTTTTACTGACTCTGGAATTGGCATTGAAGCTTCACCTGTGGCTAGTGCAAATGCAACAGTACCTGAATCAGCACCAAAAGCAACACCTTTAGACATTCTTGTATGAGAATCACCACCAATAATAATTGCCCAATCATCAATAGTAATGTCATTTAATACTTTATGAATAACATCAGTCATTGCGTGGTAAACACCTTTTGGATCACGGGCAGTGATAAGACCAAACTTGTTCATGAACGACATTAACTTAGGAATATTTGCTTTCGCTTTCTTATCCCACACTGATGCGGTATGACAACCTGATTGGTAAGCACCGTCAACTAATGGCGAAATGGTAGATGCAGCCATGGCTTCTAATTCCTGACAGGTCATCGGGCCAGTTGTATCTTGTGAACCAACAATGTTTACTTTAACGCGAACGTTAGAGCCAGCGTGTAGTGATGTTTCAGATTTAACACCAACAGCATTACGGTTAAATATTTTCTCAACCGCTGTTAAACCTTGTCCTTCATGTGAAATTTCTTTTGAAGGAGCATATACAGCTGGAGCGTCAACACCTAATGTTTCTGCGGCAAATGTTTGTAATTTTTTACCAAAAGTAACAGCGTATGAACCACCGGCTTTCATGAATTCAACTTTTTGCGGTGTAAAGGCAGAAGATACATCAACTAACTCTTTATCGCCGTTGTATAGTTTTTTCGCTTTAGTATCGATAGTTAATACTGTGCCAGTTGCTACTGAGTATGCTTCTTCTAATACTGCATCGCCATTTGCATCAGTTACTGTATTACCGTCAGCGTCTACTTTCTTCACCCAGTTTTTAAGGTCAAGACCAATACCGCCAGTTACATCAACTGTCGTTAAGAAGATTGGTGCAATACCATTAGTACCTGCTACAACTGGTGCAATGTTAATGAATGGAACGTATGGGCTTGCTTGTTTACCCGCCCAAATGCTACGTTATTCACACCAGACATACGTGAAGAACCAACACCCATAGTGCCTTTTTCAGCAATTAGCATGACTTTAGCGTTTGGATGTTTCTTCTGTAATTCAACGATTTCTTGTTGTGCTTCAGGAGTGATCATACACTTACCGTGTAATTCTCGGTCAGCACGTGAGTGAGCTTGGTTACCTGGCGATAATAAGTCAGTTGAAATATCACCTTCACCAGCGATATAAGTAACTACTTCAATTTTTTCTGCAATATCAGGCAATTTAGTAAAAAACTCTGCATTGGCGTAGCTTGCTAGAATGTCTTTTGCAGTGGCATTACCGGCTTTATAAGCAGCTTCTAAACGAGCCGTGTCTGCGTCGTATAAAAATACTTGTGTTTTTAATACCGCAGCGGCAGGTGCTGAAACAGTAGCGTCATCACTTAAGGCTAAATCAAGTAGTGCTTCAATAGAAGGGCCACCTTTCATGTGAGAAAAAGCAATTCAAAGGCAAACTCTGGGCTAATTTCAGCAACCGTTTCCTTACCTAAAATAATTTCTTTTAAGAATGCTGCTTTTGCACCAGCAGCACTTGTTGTACCAGGTAAGGTATTATAAATGAAGAAGTTTAGTGATTCTTCGCGATGCGCATTTCAGGATCTTTGATCTGCGTAATAATCTCAGCTAATAATTCAGCGTTATCAATTGGCAGAGGGGCCAATCCTAGATCATTTTTGCGACTTTCAATTTCTGCTAAATATTCTAAATACAGACTCATTCGATACTCTCTCTAGCTAATTAATGTGCTAATAATATGCTAACAATTTGCTAATCATACGGTAATTAAACGGTAATTAGCAGGGACAAATTTGGGCTTAGTTTACCTGATTCTCTATATACTTCGAATCATTTGATTAAATAAGCATTATTCATAACACTTATAGATTATAAAAAGCTAATTATAGCGGCTGTATTGATTGAGCTGTAATTATTTTTTATTGGCTTGATTTAACCTGTGTTTTTGAGCTCGGCCAGCTTTGCCGTAAATATTTATTGGCTTTGAAAGGCATTAAGCTCTTAGTTTATTGTTAAACAACAGTGCAAAGCGGTGGTTAATTTGTTATTTTGCCAATAGTTAAGTGAATCGATGGGTTGAGTCACTTTAAATATTAATGAGTAGGCGACAATGGACGCACCTTTAGGAACGGAGCATTGCCACGAATGTGGTTTGCAGCTTGTTATTCCGCCTTTAAATGAACAGCAAAAAGCGGTTTGTCCGCGATGTCAGTACGTACTTACCACTAAGTATAAGAATGCGATAGAGCGTACGTTGATTTTTTCGATAACTGCTGCGCTATTTTTAGTATTCTCCTTTTTTTTCGAATTTTTAACTTTTAAATCAAGCGGTATTGAACGATCAATTAGTTTAATTACCAGTGTTAATGTATTGCTTGAATATAACTATGCATTACTTGCAGTGATTGAAGTACTGACAATTTTTATTATTCCAAGTTTGATTTTATTGGCGTTAATTTATTTATCCTTGTTTCGGTTAAGCAATTATCCACCACCTCAAGGAAGAAAGATTCTTGTGGGGTTAGCTAAATTATTACCATGGAATATGGTTGAAATTTTTCTGATCGGCGTGTTAGTGAGTTTAATTAAAATAGTTGCCCTCGCCGACATTGACTTAGGACTCGCTTTTTATAGTTTTATTTTGTTTTCATTATTTATGCTGGCAGCGCTATTACATTTTGATCAGCGTGAGTTATCAGTTTGGCTGAATGAAGGGAAGGCAATAGTTGACAATAAAAAGCTTCATCAGTTGGCTACGCCATTAGCAGCCAAGCATAGTGTGCAACGAACTTGGGCGTTATTAATAACATCGGTGGTGTTATATATTCCAGCTAATGTTTTTCCCATTATGAATACTCGCCTGTTGGGACAAGAAGACCCTAGCACCATTATTGGTGGCGTTATATTATTGTGGCAACATGGCTCGTATCCTATTGCGATGATTATCTTTATTGCCAGCGTTTTGGTTCCCATGAGCAAAATTGTGATCTTGGCATGGCTTAACTATAGCGTACAAAAAAATTCAAATATGATGATTAAAGAACGCATAAAATTGTATCGTATGGCAGAGTTTGTCGGGCGTTGGTCAATGGTTGATGTTTTTGTCGTGATTATTATTGTCAGTTTAGTACAGCTTGGCGATACTATGATGGTGTTACCTGGTTATGCTACCACAGCATTTTCCGGTGTTGTGGTGCTAACGATGTTAGCGGCGATGAGTTTTGATTCAAAATTAATTTACAATAAGAATACTTATGACCAATAAACTAGTTGTTCCCGCAGAAATAAAAGAAGTGAAATCAATTTCTAAACTTTGGTTTTTACCTCTTGTTGCTTTGCTTATCGGTTGCTGGATGCTTTATTACCAATGGAGTAATCAAGGCAGTTTGATCACCATACATTTTTTATCTGCTGAAGGCATTGAAGCCGGTAAAACCAAGATTAAATTTTTGAATGTGAATATTGGCGATGTAAAGTCAGTGCAACTAAATGAAGATGGTGATGATGTGCTGGTGACCGCACGGATGTCCAAAGCTGCCGAAAAGTTATTGGTTAAAGACAGTCAGTTTTGGGTTGTTTCACCGAAAGTGTCGCTTGATGGTATATCGGGTTTGAGCACGATAATTTCTGGTGTTTATATTCAATTATCGCGGGGAGTTTCAACCGAATATAAAGATAAGTTTTATGCTTTAGAGTCGCCACCTGTGACACCACTAGGAACACCAGGCTTACATATTACCTTAAATAGTAATGATCAATTCGCTTATGAAAAGGGCGATCCTATCACCTATAAAGGCTTAACTGTTGGCCAGTTTGAAGATATCTATTTTAATTTTGAAGAGCGGGTTGTTTATTACAATGCCTTTATTAAAGCCCCTTATCATAAGCTAATCACCACTAACACTAAGTTTTGGGACATTACCGGTTTAAATGTTGATCTGAAAGCCGATGGTTTATCAATAAAAACAGGTAATTTAGAAACGATATTATCCAATGGTGTCACCTTTGATGTACCTACCGATGCCTGCAGGAGAGAGAGTTACCGACAGGTATAATTTTGATATTTATGAAAATTATCAAACAGCAAGTGACCAACGCTATAAACATTATTTAGAATACGTGGTATTGGTTAGTGATACTGTTCGTGGTTTAGTTGTTGGTGCGCCGGTTGAATATCGTGGTATTACTATCGGACAGGTGACTTCGATTAATATCACCCCTGAGAAAAATCGTTTTTTTACCGAAGACTTTAAAATTCCCGTGTTGATCCGTGTTCATCCTGGCCGAGTTGGATTAACCGATGACCAAGCCGGTTTAGACACCATGCAAAAGCAGCATGTGCATTGGATGAAAAATGGCCTAAAAGCTATGTTGCGTACGGGTAATTTGTTAACCGGTAGCTTATTTATTGAATTACAACATCATGAAAATGAAGTAACAGATACGATTGATAAATTTAACAATTATACGGTGATACCAACAGCCGAAGATCAATTTTCCAATATTTTAGCGAAGGTAGAAGAATTCATTGATAAGTTGAATAAACTACCGCTGAATAAGACCGTAGGTAATGTTGATGGCACATTGGCCAACATCAATGAGATGACCGCGGATATTGCCGAAGTTAGCGAAACGATGACTACATTACTGAACAATCTTGATCAAGCTCAGTTGGGTAAAGAGTTAACCGCTACGTTAAAAAGCATCAGCCATTTAACAAAAGACTTTTCCGCAGACTCGATTGGCTATCAACAGTTAAATAATACGCTTAAGTCATTATCAAGTGTTTTACAGGAGCTTGAACCTGTACTTATTCAATTAAAACAACAACCAAATAGTTTGATGTTTAATTCAGGACAAACTCAGATACTTGAACCGAAAAAATACACAGGGGCAGAACGTTAATGAAAAATATAATTGTGATCAGTTTAGTCTTTGTTTTATCTATGTTAACCCTTGGTTGCAGTTCATCAACTGAGTCAACAAACTACTATTTATTAACTAATAAAATTCAGAGCTTACAAACGGTAGAGCCATTATCAAACAGTAATAAAAAGCAATATCAGCTAACGGTTAAATTGCCTGAATATTTACAAAAACCTTATTTGGTTATGCAATTAGATGAACATAAAATTCATTATTCGCTGTTCCATTTATGGGCGGAACCATTAAATAAAGGATTCAGTAAAGCGCTATTGTTTGATCTAAATAATGAACAGTCGAGTCACTATGTTGTTTCTTCTGACAACGCTCACCAATTAACAGCGGAAAAAATTCTGATAACGCTGGATTATTTTCATATTACTGAACGAGCAAGTGTTATTTTAGCAGGGCAGTTTTTGGTGAAAAACGGTACTAACAAAAGCTATCAGCGCTTTACTTTTGAACAAACTTTAGCGGCTGACGGTTATACTCATACGATCTCGCAAATGCGTTTGTTGATCACACAATTAAGTAAACAAATAACTATGAATCTTTAACATTTTATTCAAAGTGCCAAATAACAATAAAGCTAAAACTTAAAAAAATAAAAGCAGTGCAATCAATAATCAAACAGAATAAAAAGCTTGATAAATTTTAAATAAAATTATGCTCTAGTTACTAAAAGACGCATTATTGAATGAATTGTTCATTTTTAGGAATTTACGTTTAAAAACTAAACTGACATAAACATGTTAATTATGTCATTTTTGCTACACTAAAGGTAAGTTGCTCAGCCTTAAACAATTACGTGTTTTAACCTAAAAAATCTGGGATCTATTATGGAATATCAGTATCAACTTGACCCTGCCACCGGCAATGCTCGGGCATTATTTTCCTTTGAACATGAAATTTTTGGCCCATGGTTAGAAGTAGAAATAGGTAATAATCTCGACAAATTAACGGAAGTGCTAAAAGCCATTGATGATATTAACCATGGCAAGTTACAAGAAGTGGTGATCTCTGGCAGCGAATACAGCGTAATATTAGATCAACAAGATGTTATGATAAAAACGAATATGAGCCTTAATCACAACTTAAATGGTCAAGAAAGTTTAATCGACGGCTTAAAAGAACAAGGGTTGTCGCTTGACGATGATATGGATGCGATGTGTGGTTTAGAAGATTTTCATCAATTAATTTTATCGTGGTCAAAATTTGTAACAAAATAAAGCTAATCAAAAGAGTCATGATTGCGTTAATAATACGTTAGCCTAATTGTGCTACTAACCTCTAATTACCTTAAATATTCATGGAATTCCTTGTATGACTGAACAATTTGATAGTCACACCATTTCGGCTCAGCCGAAATCAAATCCCATTAAAAAAATTATTATCCCTATTGTGATTATTGTTGTGGCTATTGCTATTTTAATGGTGATGAAAAATCTAGCGCCAAAACCTGAAAAAAAATCTGTGGAGATAAAGCCACCTTTAGTTAATGTTGAACCCATTAAAGTCGCCACGGTTGCCTTAAAAGTGTATAGCCAAGGTACAGTGATACCTAATGTAGAGAGCACGCTAACAGCGGAAGTTTCTGGTCGTATTATTGAGGTGGCAATTAATTTTGATAATGGCGCGTATTTTAAGAAAGATCAGGTAATTGCCAAAATAAATGATGATGTATACCAAGTTAATTTATTACAAGCGCAAGCTCGCTTGGAAGTTGCTAAAGCCGCTTTGTTAGAAGAGCAGGCGCGTGGGCAGCAAGCTAAAGATGAATGGCGTTTATCAGGAAAGTCATTAGATGAAGCGCCACTTATGGCACTTAGAAAACCCCAGTTACAAAAGCAAAAGCAGACTTAGCGGTGGCGGAAGCGGAAGTAAAAGCTGCGAATATCCAATTAGCAAAAACCATTATCAGAGCACCTTATGGCGGTATCATTAAAAACAAAATGGTAGATATTGGGCAATTTGTTAATACTGGTACGGCATTAGCTGAAATTTTTTCAGCTGAAAAGGCGAAAGTGCGTTTGCCGATCAAATTACAAGATATTAATTATTTAAACTTACCAACGGTAAATCAACCCCACTCAAATATCAAAGTTGAACTTAATAGCATGATTGGCTTAGATAATTTTACTTGGCAAGCAGAACTAACCGGCTATGAAGGTGAGGTGGATAATACCAGTCGAGTGCATTATGTGATCGCAACTATAGAAGACCCATATAATATCCAACAAATTCCTGAGCGGGCAGAATTACGTGTGGGTAGCTTTGTTAATGCGGTAATTGAAGGTAAAACTATTGAAAACTTATCGGTATTACCTAGAAGTGCCGTGGTTGGTAAAAATACGCTTTATTTAATGACTAAGGATAATACGCTAAATATTGTTGATTTCACGGCAATAAGTGCCGATCAGCATTTTATTTATAGCAAACAAAACTTTGGTGATAATCAACAGCTGGTTTTAACTGAAATTGCTTTACCTGTATCAGGCATGCCTTTACGAGTAAAAGAAATACCAGCGCAAACAGCCGAAGAGAATAATTAAATGACAGAGCCCGTTAAAACTACCGGTATTATTGCTTGGTTTGCTAGAAATAGCGTTGCCGCTAATTTGTTAATGGTTTTTATTTTAGTTGCTGGCGTGATTTCTTATATCAACATTGATAAAAAAATGTTTCCAGATTTTAACCCTAATATGATCCAAGTTCGGGTTGCTCATTTAGGTGCAGCACCTGAAGAAGTTGAGCAAGGTGTTATTCTAAAAATAGAAGAAGCGCTTGAAGATATTGACGGAATTAAACGCATTACTGCAACGGCTAGTGAAGGTTATGCGGTGGTGTCGTTAGAGTTAAATTCAGGTGAATCATTGGCTGAAAAGCTCGATGAAGTGCAAATGCAGGTTGATGCCATTACGACCTTTCCAGAACAAATTGAAAAACCGGTAGTAATGAAAGCCGAGTTTAAAGGGCAAGTATTATGGCTGTCGGTACGAGGTGACATGGATCGGCGTACTCGGCAAAATATGGCGCAAAATATTCGTGATGAAATTATGTTGTTGCCAGGGGTAAATGTCGCCCAAGTGGTGGGTAAGCTTGATTATGAAATTAGTATTGAGGTATCAGAGCAAAAATTACATCAATATAACCTTACTTTTGATGAAATTACCCAAGCAGTAAGAAAATCATCAGTTGATTTGCCTGGCGGTAAAATAAAAAGTGCGGGCGGTGATATTCTTATTCGTACCCAAGGACAAGTTTATACCGGTGTTGAATATGGTCAGCTGGTATTAAGAACCAACCCTGATGGCACCCGTATTTTATTGGCCGACGTTGCCAATATTATTGACGGTTTTGTCGAAGACAAAGGTTTTTCACATTTTAATGGTAAAGACAGTACCAGCGTGATGGTGCAATCAACTTCTGATCAAAATGACTTAGCCATTGCCGCGGAAGTGAAAAAATACGTTGCTGAAAAGCAAAAACATTACCGCCAGGAGCTGAACTTTCAACTTGGGGCGATAGTTCTTATTATTTATCGCAACGTTTAGAAATGATGTTTAGTAACTTAGCGATGGGAGCTGCGCTTGTTTTTATCGTTTTAACCTTATTTCTTCGCATCAGAGTGGCCTTTTGGGTGATGTTAGGTATTCCGATTAGTTTTATGGGCGCTGTTATGTTAATGCCATTAGCTGGCGAGTGGGCGGTTTCAATAAACTTACTTAGTCTCTTTGCTTTTATTATGGTGTTGGGGATTGTCGTTGATGATGCCATTGTTATTGGCGAAAGTATTTATAGTGAAATACAAACTAAGGGCATACCACGGAAAGTGTTATTGACGGCACATTAAGAGTGGCGATGCCAGCGACTTTGGTGTTTTAACAACTATCGCGGCTTTTGCGCCTTTGTTAGCAATTGACTCAACTTTTTCTAGCTTTTTCAGGGCAATTGCCTTGGTGGTTATTTATTGTTTAATTTTTTCTTTAATTGAATCTAAATGGATTTTACCGGCGCATTTAGCGCACATGAAATATAAGCCAATTACGCCAGAAACCGCTAACTGGTTTGAAATGAAACAGCTTAATTTTAAAAATGGTTTAGACAAGTTTATTCATCATATTTACGCGCCGTTATTAGCCAAAGCTTTATCGCTTCGTTATCACACCATGGCTATTTTTATGGCGGTATTGATAATTTCAGTCGGCTTAATTGTTAGCTCACAAGTGAAACTGGAAGTCTTTCAAAAGTGCCGGGTGACTTTTTGCAAGGCGATGTCACCCTCGTTGATGGTAGTTCGGTAACACAACGCAACGCTGTTATTGAAAAAATGAACCAAGCCGCTTTAGATATGGTGGCAGAAGAGCAAGCACGTAGCGGTGAAAATATTTTAAAAAACTTAATGGTTTATACCGAAAGTGATATTACCGGTAAGTTTGTACTGGAATTAGTAAAACAAGATCAGCGTCAGTTATCTTCTTATGAAATTGAAAAATTATGGCGCGATAAAATAGGTGAGCTTGCTGGTGTGCGTGATTTACGTATTTTTGCTGGCGTTAATGCTGGCGGTGGGGCGGCTTTAGAGTTTCAATTATCCGGTGCCCATGATCAACAGCTTGAAGACGCCTCAAACGATATTATCAATGCACTTGCCGATTATAATGGTGTTTATGACATTCGCAGCTCATTCAGCCGTGGCAGCCAAGAAATAAAATTAGCAATCAAACCAGAGGCTGAAGCGTTAGGTTTAACCTTATCTGACTTAGGTAAACAGGTTCGCCAAGCCTTTTATGGTGAACAAGCACAACGTATTCAACGTGGTCGTGACGAATTAAAAGTGATGGTACGTTACCCAGAAGAAGATAGAGTGTCGATAAACGACCTAGAAAACATGTGGATACGCTTACCTAATGGCAACAATATTCCCTTTGGACAGGTGGCGAATATGTCGATAGGCCAAGGATTTTCAAATATTAATCGTATTAATCAGAAACGTACGATTACGGTATCGGCTGATATTGATAGTGCTAAAGTTGAATCGCGTAAAATATTAGAAGAGATGAATAAAGACATCATACCTAAAATATTAGAGCGCTACCCAACGGTGAATTATGGCATGGAAGGGGCGAGTAAAGAGCAAGCTGAATTTATTAGTCAATTGCTGTTTGCTTTAATGGGGGCCTTATTTTTAATTTATGGTTTGATAGCTATTCCAACCAAATCTTATGTGCAACCGTTAGTGATCATGTCAGTGATCCCGTTTGGTATTATTGGTGCAATTTGGGGACATTATTTGTTGGGTAGAACCATTAATATGATGTCTATTTATGGTTTTATCGCGTTAACCGGTGTTGTGGTTAATGACAGTTTGATCATGGTGGATTTTGTTAATCGCGCAAAACAACAAGGTATTCGCATAAAAGATGCGGTTGTTCAGGCCGGTACTCAACGTTTTAGAGCAATTTTGTTAACCTCATTAACCACCTTTTTTGGTGTTTTTCCGCTTTATTTTGAAACCAGTTTACAAGCGCAATTTATTATCCCAATGGCAATATCATTAGGCTTTGGTATTTTGTTTGCTACGGTTATCACGTTATTTTTGATCCCTTCTTTGTACGTGATCAAAGAAGATCTTTCCGCCCTTAAAAATAGGTGTTTTGGTAAACGAGTTGTCGCTGCTCGATGAAAGAAGTAAAGCCTTTATTAATTTAAAGGCTTTATAAAATATGTTCGGTAACGTCTTCTACAAGATCTTTATATTGTTCATCATCAATATTTAACACTGTGAACGCTGATTCACAAATATGTGACCAGTCAGCATGATCAGAAAAAGTGTTTTATTTGGTGAACAATATTTTCCGCCATTTTTAAAATGGCAAATTCGCTCTGAATTGCTGTTTGATCAAGCATTTGTAAAAAGTCGCGATCATGGTGACGTAAAATAAGTTGGCAAATATCTTTTGGTAAGCGCCATGAGGTGGCAACATAATAACCAATGGTGGCATGGTTTACTGCGTAAATATGCTCTTCAATTTCAGGTAAGGTTTTACTTGGTGTTTTTTCAGCAAAAGCTAATACTTCAGCATAATTGGAATATTTTAGGGTTAATACGGGAATGCCACAATCATGAAACAAACCAATACTAAATAATTTTTCTGAAGTGCCTCTAAATCCTACTTTTTGCCAATAAATACCATCGCATTGGCAATACTGGTGGCGTCTTGCCAAAATTTATCAAAAACCTCGCCGTTACCTTGATCAAATTCACGCTTTAATAAAATACTCGTTACTAAGGCATAAACACCTTGTAAACCAATGTATTTTACAGACTTTTTTATATCGGAAATGGTTCTGGCTAAGCCATATAAAGGAGAGTTTATGGTTTTAATAATGGTTGCTGACATAGCGACATCTTCAGTGATCGCATCAGCAACATCATCAAGACTAGGCTCATCTTGCGCGATAATTTCTTGCAATTTTAACAATAAATCAGGGCGAGCGGGAATGGCAAAGCCTTTACCAATATCAGCAAGTACCTGATCATCAATATTTAACATAAATACACAAGTACCGAATTTGTGAAATGAATGATGTTTTATCGTACTTTTTTTGATCTTTCTGTAAATCGTATCATTAGCTTATTCTTAAAAAGACGGCTTAGCATCAGTTTCATCTAATTTATAACATCTTCGGCTAGCAGCTTTTTTTAAAACGAGTAAACTATAACTATTAGTCTGTTAAGAGAAATATTTTATGAGTAAAATTAAACAGGTAGCTGTTGTTGGTGGTACCCATGGTAATGAATTCAGCGGCATTTATTTATTAAAAAAATGGCAAAAACAACCTAATTTAATTGCTCGTTCTAGTTTTGAAACAGAAACCGTTTTTGCTAACCCAAAAGCGTTTGGTGAAAACAAACGTTATATTGACTGTGATTTAAACCGTCAATTTACGGCTAAAAAGTTAGCCAATAATGAGCTAGCCAATTATGAACAAAGTAGAGCTAAAGCTATCAATGCTCAGTTAGGGCCAAAAGGAAATGCCAGAACTGACTTTATTATTGATTTGCACAACACCACCAGTAATATGGGGCCAACGCTTATTTTAGTTCAGTCGGACGACTTTAATAAAAAAGCTTGGTGCTTATGTATTGCAGCAAATGGCTGACGCTGTTGTTATTTTTGAAGATCAAAAAACCATTCAAGAGCATTATTTTTTATGTTCAATTGCGCCACAAGGGGTGATCATTGAAATTGGTCCTCAACCGCAATCGGTTGTTAGGCAGGATGTATTAGATCAAATGGATGAAATGACCAAACATGTTTTGGATTTTATCGATTTGCATAATACTGATTCATTACCAGAATTACCGAAAGAATATGAAGCCTTTTGTTGGATTGAAAGTATTAAATTACCGGAAGATGAAAACGGCGAACGTATTGGTATGATCCATAAAAATGTTCAAGATAACGATTTTAAACCTTTAGTAAAAGGTGACCCGATTTTTACGCTATTTGATGGTGGTGAAATAACCTATCAAGGGGACTATACTGCTTATCCGCACTTTATTAATGAAGCCGCTTATTATGACAATAATTTAGCGATGTCGCTTGGCAAAAAGCGTTTAGTGACCTTATAGCGAATTAATTCAAACGGCTATTTTTTGGTAAGTTGAGCTTAGCTATTAGCTATAGGGCAATTCGAACGGTAGTTTGTTAACAGAGGTTTAGTTAATTACAAACCGATAATTTGAGCAATTAATTAGCTCAAATTATCGGTTTTTTTATGTCATTTTTATGTCGTTTTGTTTGTGGTTTTAGTTAATACCATTCCGTATAAAGAAGTGCTCACTTAGAACGGTATGGGCGGCATTAGAACAAACAAAATTTGTGAAGATATAGTCATTCTACATCAAATAAATTTTGTGCAGTTATCATGGTGCCCATACGTTCCAAAGGGCAGTTTTTAAAGGCTTATATGCAGCGTTATTGATTTTGACAAGGTTCCCACATGGATGTGGGACATTAGGGTAACGCAGGAGCAGTTACAAAGAGAATAACCATTATCTTCAATCAATGCCTTGCCTCTAAGCTTTTAATTCTCGCTAAGCGAGCACTTTCTTATATGGATTGGTATTAGCTTAATGATTTTCTTTATGGTTACTTAAAATGTCGGTATTACCTATGGCAGCTTGATAGACTTTATATTGATTTTCCCTGAGCGTTTAGCTTGATACATAGCGGCATCAGAACGTTCAAATAAATGATGAGAAGAATTTTCTAAGTTTGGTATTGCAGTGGCAATACCAATACTAACACTCACGTATGAGTGACTGCTGTATTCATGTTTTAATTGTTGTTTATTTAATTCTTGGCTAATTTGTTCAGCAACTTCAATGCCCGCATTCACGTCAGATTCGGTGAGAAACCACGGCAAACTCCTCACCACCTACACGAGCGACTAAATCACTGGAACGCTTAATGCAGCGGCGAATACACTTACTCACCACCAATAAACATTCATCACCACGACCGTGACCATAATGATCGTTATAAGCTTTAAAGTCATCGATATCTATCATTAATAAGGTGATCGGTGATTTTTTCGAACCGAACGCTGCCATTCTGATTGAAAAATTCATCAAATTTTCGCCTGTTAGCGAGTGTGGTTAAAGGGTCTGTCGCGGCCAAGCGTTCAAGCTGTTTTGACTGTTGAATAATTACAGTGCGTACGCACTCTCGCATTTTTAAAATAGAAGTTTCAATTGGCTTGGTAATGTAATCAATGGCACCAATTTCAAAGCCTTTAACTTGGTTGGCGGTATCACTTAATGCAGTAACAAACACCACAGGAATATTTTGGGTTAATTTATTTTCTTTTAACTGCCGGCATAATTCATAGCCGTTAATTTCAGGCATCATAACATCTAACAAAATTAAGTCAGGTAAAGATGAAGATAGGTTTAACCCATCAGCCGCAGTAGTGGCGATTATTACATTAAACTCATCTTTAAGTGTTGTTGCGATAAGTTTAATGGTTGTAATATCATCATCGATGACAAGTATTGTTGAGTCCGGCATTATTACAATCCATATAATATTGTTTCACTTTAATAATAATCCCTATAAGCTTATTAGTCTATTGTACTAAAAAATATTTAACCTGAGCTCAGGTTTTTTAAATAATACTAAGGAAAGTTGTATGAATGAGATCATCGATAGTTTATTTAAATTAGACTACATGCCTCATGGCCATTGTTATTGGTGGAAGCCGGAGATCTTGTGGTTAAATGTTATTGCCGATGTTTTTATTGCCTTCGCTTATTTTTCTATTCCTATTGCTATTTATTATTTTGTAAAGCGCCGACCAGATATTGAATTTAAAGGTGTTTTTATTTTATTTTCTTTATTTATTTTGTGTTGTGGTATTACGCACTTAATCAGTATCGTGGTTATTTGGCATGGTAGTTATGGCATTCATGGGTTGGCCAAATTGGTTACCGCTATTGTTTCATGTATTACTGCTTATCATGTTTTTAGAGCAATACCGCTCGCGTTAAAAATTCCGTCGTTAAATTCATTACAAGTTGCTTATGACCAAGCAACCAAAGAAAAACTTGCTCGAATTCAATTAGAAAATCAAAAAGTACAAGATACCTTATTAAGAGACTCTACCAATAATGCACAAGTTGGTATTTTAGTAATTGATGAACACGGCATTATTATTTTAGCCAATAATGCTGCTTATGATATTTTTGAATATGCTTCTGAAGAGCTAGAAGGTGAAAATGTAGCTATTTTAATTGCGGAATCGGAGCGGGAAGCTCATCAAGGTTTAATGCAGCATTTTTTTTACTTCATCCTGAAACCAATAAAAAAATGGCAACCGGTAGAACAGTATATGGTTATAGTAAATTTAAGAAAAAAGTACCGATTGAAATTGTTTTAAATCACCGCGTACAAAACGGCAAACCAGTCGTTTATGCTTCTATTCTTGATGTTTCCGCTCGCATTGCCGCAGAAGTTGCATTAGCAAAGAGTGAGTCCATTACCCATAATATTATTCAAGCATTGCCAATCGGCTTTCATATGTTTGAACTTGTTAATAATGAATTGATATTTAGAGCACACAACCCTGCCGCTGATTTTATTTTAGGGATTGATAATTCAGAGTTACTTGGCAAAACAATAACGGAAGCCTTTCCAGGTTTGGAAGGACAGATCGTTCCTGAACAGTTAATTGAAGTGGCCAAGACAGGTGTGCCAAGAGTTAATGATATTAACTATTATGATGATGGATTAAAAGCTGGCGCTTATCTGGTTCATAGTTTTCAAAGTAGTGCCAATAAGGTGGTGGTGTTATTTCAAGATATCACTGAGCAGAAAAAACTGAGCAAGAAATTGCCGCCAAAGAGCAGTTTATTCGACGTGCATTTGATTCATCCATAACTGGGGTTTATATCTATAATGGAGTTACTGGGATTAATGAGTTTATCAATGAAAGTTACACTCGAATTACCGGTTTAACCTTTAGATGATATTAATAACATGGATGAAGCTGAGTTTATGACGAATTTTCATCCTGATGATGTTGACGATGTTCAAGAACATATGACTCAACTTTTTCAATCTAAGGATGAAAATGCCATATTTACTATTGAATATCGTTTTAAACATGCGGATTGGCATTTGATATGGTGCTTGTCACAAGATGTTATTTTAGAACGAGATGAGCTTGGTAATGCTATTAGCTTTATGGGCAGCTTCTTAGATATCACTGAATTGAAAGCAATGCAGGAAAATCTCATTGAACTTAAAAATAGCGCAGAAAAAGCAAATGCGATTAAAAGTGATTTTTTAGCCAATATGAGTCATGAGATACGGACACCAATGAATGCCATCTTAGGGCTTACTCACATTGTGTTAGAGATGGACTTAGGCAATAAACAACGGGAATATTTAAGTAAAGTAGAAACCTCGTCTAAGTCATTATTGAATATTTTGAACGACATTTTAGATTATTCCAAAATGGAAGCCGGCAAAATTAATATTGTTCATGAAGTTTTTTGCCATTGAAGATGTTTTTGAGTCGGTCACCGGCTTATTCACTTTATTAGCGGAAGAAAAACGGGTTGAATTAATTGTTGAATTACCTGTTCACCATGATCATTATTTCCTTGGTGATCAATTAAGGATCACACAAATATTAAATAATATTGTCGGTAATGCCCTTAAATTTACCGAACAAGGTTATGTGAAATTATCTCTGACAATTACCGATATTGCCGGTGACCAGCTGCAAAACAACTGGCGTTTAGTGTTGAAGATACGGGTATTGGTATGTCGTCTGAGCAGGTTGAACAATTATTTATTTCATTTAATCAAGCGGATACTTCCATTAGCCGTACTTTTGGAGGTACCGGATTAGGCTTGTCTATTAGTAAAGGCTTGGCGAATTCTATGGGAGGCGAAATTAAAGTCAGCAGTACACCTTATGTTGGCAGTACTTTTACCTTAGAGCTACCTTTAACTTTAGCCTCTGTTAACGATGATAAACAACTTGTTGCACCTAAGCCGATGAGTGTTTTGATTGTTGATGATAATGACACTAGCTTAATTACCTTAGAAAAACTCTTTTTACAGTGGGACTTTGAAGTCACTACTTGTAACGACAGCGAGCTTGCATTAGAACTTTTTAAACAAAAAGCGCAACAAGGTGAAACTTTTGAATTGTTAGTGGTTGATTGGAAAATGCCAAAAATTGATGGCATAGAGCTGATCAGCTTAATTCAATCTCAAGCCTCAACAAAAGACGAAAGTTTAAAAATATTAATGGTAACCGCCTACGGCAGAAAGTTTGCTGAGAGATCGTTCGAGAAGCAAAAAATACAAGGTATTATTGATAAGCCGGTACTGACTTCAAAAAATTCATAATATTTTATTGGAATTACAAAAATTATGGTGAAGTTGGTTTATTGCCAAACCAAAGTAACAGCCTGTTAACGGAAGAGCTCAATTTACAAAATATTCATATTCTATTAGTAGAAGATAATGAAATGAATCAATTAGTGGCTCAAGACATTTTGGAATCATTTGGTGCTAATGTGGTGATTGGTGGTTAATGGTCAAGAAGCTGTTGAGCTATTTGCCAAGCAATATTTTGATTTGATCTTAATGGATTTACAAATGCCGGTTATGGATGGTTTTGCCGCAACCACAGCCATTCGAGCAACGGCTGCAGGTAAAAAAATCTGATCTTAGCTATGTGTCAGCAGCGGTGATGAAAGCGGATGTTGATAAAGTAGCTAGCTCAGGCATGAATGATCATATTGCTAAACCTATCGATATTAAAAATATGACTAAGGTGCTCACTAAGTGGATAAAAGTGACAATAAATTAACCTCAGTACATAGCAGAACACAGTCACCGGAAGTTATTTATACTGGCGCACTCGCTGCATTAAAAGAGCATGATTTTAATGTCGAAAAAGCTTTAACTAAAATAGGTCATCGTCAGGCACTTTATCTTACGTTATTGAAAAGCTTTTACCGGGAACAATTCCCGAATATTGCGTTATTAAAAACGGCGATAGCAGAAGATGATGCAGCTTTTATTAGCCGTTTAGCGCATAGTTTAAAAAGTTTATCGGCAACCTTAGGGGCTGAACACTTGCACAATTTAGCTTGTCAGGCTGAGCAAAATAATAGCGATAAACTCTTGCTTGAACAATTTGCTCAAGCTTTTGAACTTTGTTGTCAAATAATTGATAAAGCCTTAGCTAATGAGAAAAATAACGACAAAAACGAAACATCAGGATCAGTACAACCCGTTGAAGATGAAACTGAGCAGTTAGCAATGTCGGATGAAGAGATCACGGGCATATTAAACAGCTTACAACAGACATTAACCTTACGAAAATTTATTGATGAAGCGGAATTTAAGACCATTAAAAAAGTGTTATTAGCTAAGTGGTCACCGGATGAATTAAGTGACTTATTCGAAGCTTTAGACAGCTTAGCTTATGAACAAGCGTTATTAGCTTTAAATAACCTGAACTCGGGATAACAACTTGCTTTCTAGCAGCTGTTTTTCCTTATTACTGCGTTAAATTTAATTGCAATACGCCCCCATGGATGGGGAAGGTAGAGCGACGTTTGAACCAAAGCCGAGGCTCGCTATTGGCGCTTAAATTTGCCTTGTACTAAGAAAAACATCAAGCTAGAATAGAGAAAACATCAAAATATATGTATTTCATATAGTTAGCTAATTTCTTATCCTGAGTTCAGGTTAAATAAATTGCAGGAAGGTTAATTCATTATTTGAAGCATATTATAGTGCTTAACATGTAGACTAACAAATAATATAGAGCATGCTTTGAAGAGCTCTAAATTATTTGTTAATCGTTAGCTAGCGTTAAACTAATCTTAGGTTATTTAAGTTTAGTTATTTTCTCATTTAGGTCGTAACTTTTATCAGTAACAATCGCTTCTAATGTTTCAATACGTTCTAAATAAGCGGCCAATTTAGTATTAACGGCATCGTCAACTTCTGCTTTTAATGTTGCTTGCTGTATTTTTAACGCTTCAATTTCGAGCTGTTTCATTTTAGTTTTCTGGGTTTGAATTACCGCGATAATGGCGAAAGAAACGCCAAAAATAGAGCTAACCGTTAAAAAGAACCAAAGATTTATTTCCATGTAAGAACCTACTTTATATTGATGAAGTAATGTGTATTTAGCAAAACCTATTCCAAGTGAATATATTATTTATATCAATTGGTTAGCTTTATGTAAAAAGCTGGTTCTTATTAAAAAACCAAAAGGTAGTTAAATAAACTAAAATGTTAGTAATTAAATTAACCATAGATTTTAGCGAGTGGCAATAAAAGTCTGTTTTGCACACAAAGCAGGACTTATCGAGGAAGTGATATTAATGAGTTGTTAATTGGTTACCGCTTTACCTAATAAAACAATGCTATTGTTGTTATTTAACAGCACGGTATTATTTTCAACGGTGACTAACGTGTTTGAATGATAGTCCATTAAGACATCGTCATTGGTAAAGATATGGTCAGTTGCTAATACTTTTTTCCCTTTCTTTAACTCAAATACCCCTAACTTAATCCCTGAAAAGTCATTATTCATGTTTTTTTCTTATTTTAGTCATGAATTATTTATCAACCACGGTAAGTGGTTTGTCGTGCTTACATGACGTTTTTGTATGTTTTTTCAATGAGTAGCGAAAGGGCACTTGATTAAACGATAGGAGAAAATCGCTGACAGAATAGTTAGTGCAATAAAGCTGGTAATAAAAATAAGCCGCTTTCAAATGACAGTGTTTCTATGTGCCAGCTGTTTTTCAGTACCGGAAATAAGAACCAATAAATCATAAACCAGACCCCATGCATTAAATAAATGGAATACGAAATCCGGCCTAAAAATTGTAAAATAGGGATACTTAAGCAACTCAAAACCTTGCCTTGGTTGTTGGCGGCGCACAGCACAAACATTGAGAATAGTGGGATGGTTAATAAGTCATTCAGTCGCCAGTGAAAAATAGCAATTAAAGCGAATAGGGTTAACAGAAAAATAACGGTCTTGTTGAAAAATTGTCCGGGCGATATCTTGCTGATAAGCCTGATAAATTGCCACACCTAAGCTAAATTCGAATAAGCAGCGTAAAAAGCCATAATCAAAGGTAATATCGAGAGTGTTGTTAGCATGAAAATTGACTAATAACACCAAGCCAATAATGGCAACAACAGCAATGCCAACTGAGCGTTTTCCCTGAGCATTATTAATAAAATAGAGTAATGCAATACCATAAAGGTAAGCCCACCATTCAGCGCCAATCGACCAAGAAACAATATTCCAAGATAGGTAAGTGTGTTGATTCATCGCATTGGTTAAGAAAATATTACTGGAGTAAGCTTGCCAGTCAAAATAGACTAACCAACTGTCATCGATAACGGTTGGGGCGAATGTCGCGACAGCCATAACAAGAGCAATTAACACGATTAAGGTAAATAAATGCAGTGGGTAAATACGAAAAAAACGCGCTAATAAGTAGGGTTTAATTTTGTTTAATTGAACCTTGCCACTGAGCTGTTCACCATAGATATGACAAATGATGAAACCACTTAAAATGAAAAAGAAGTCGACCCAAAGATAGCCTTGAGTGATTAATCCTGTCCTCGCATGTGGCAGTATAGGGCCGAGCTCGCGATAGAAGGTGATAACGTCCATATGAAATAGCACGACCCAGAGTGCAGCAATGCCACGTAAGGCGGTCAGTGCCGGCAGATATTGATTTTTTTGAGCCGTATAGGCTTGATTGGTAATTACTGATGAACCTAAGCTCCTTTTAGCATGTACAGCCATATAATTTCATAATCCATTGATTTTTGATGTTTTTATTATTGATGAGAACAGTTTATTAATATAGCTATGTATACGTATTCATCAGTTGTGGTTGTTTTTAAGTCGATCATGAATACGTATTCATTGGCTGTGATTTTTTCAAGTAGGTGATGAATGGGGTAAGTATTTATGGGCGCAATAGATGGTCAATAATCTAACGTGAAAATTGAATTTTAAGTTGAAGCTTTTACACCCTATTGTTAAAAGCGTAATCTCATGTCGATATTATTCAAATGGTTGCTCGGTGTAAAATTCACCTAATGCTTGAAAATTGAATTTTTTATAGAAGTTGCGAGCGACTAGGTTAGGTGCTTGAGTGCCACCCATTAATACTAGGCTATTGATGTTTGCTTGAGCTAAAATCGGTAGTAGTGCTGCCATCGCTAAACTAGCAAGACCTTGATTTTGATAGTCATCATGAATACATGGGGCGAAGACCGGATCAACTGAAAAATCTAAATCAATACCGTAACTTGCGTAACGCATAAGTTCATTAGGGTAATTATTATGGTCAACAATAAAATAACCGACTATTTTGTTGTTGGGTGGCAAGAATAAAACATGAAAACCTTATCAATAGCCGGTGTTGACTTAAGTGGGATTTAACATACTCAGCCGTTAATGGATGCGGACCAAACTGTGACCTTGTTTGCTCAGAAAGCGAAGTAAAAAAAGTGGTTAAATCTGCCTGGCATCATCTTTAGTGAAAGCTCGAAAAACAAACACATCACCCTGTTTAGTACTAATTGAACTTGTCATTGATTTTCCATAAGGTGTTTACAAGTGTAATAGTAACGCTTACTTAATCGCACTAAGCTTATTTTTGTTGGTAGTGATGTTGATCCTTTAGTTATTTTAATGCGAATTAATTGACCGTATGAAGCGCTTTTTGTTGCGCCATTAATTGTGCGATTAACTCAGGGTGATTGTTCGTGCTGTTGAGTAACAACACGGTCACACCATTGAGCTTTACCGTGGTGATTGCTTGGCTGAGTGAGTGTTATTAATAAGGTGTTTTGTCCTGTCATAGCATCTGTCCATAAGCCATTACTGAGCATTTTTTTAATATTAAATTCGGCATCGGTATCGCCTTTGTTTAATAGCACTAAGGCGGTTTGGTTATCAGCCTTATGTTGATAAACCCGATAAAAACTCGCTAAATTACCCTTAAAATCTAAATTGATTTGTAAACCACGTTGTAGTGCTACTGAGTTTTTTCGAACATTAGCAATGTTGGTTAACTCATGATGAATAATGTGACTTTTAGCTTGTTCAATTCTTTGCTGGCCTAAATAATTGCGGTTGCCTTTGTGCTCGGCTTTGCCGGTCATAAAGTTGATTTCAGAGCCGTAATAAATTACCGGTATGCCACGTGAAGTAACAACCAATTATTGGCGTCAATAAAACCTTGATCCGTCGCGTTCATTCTTTCCATATCGTGGTTATCGTAAAAGGTCATTAGCTCATAAGGGTTTTGATAAACACCGTCGTCCAAATGTAAATAAGGCAATAACTGACTGAAATCACTGGCGGTATTTTCAAATACGGTTGTTATCGCTTTTCTACCAGGGAAATCTAACTAACACTGGCGCTGCCATTTTCAGGGCGGGTATGCTCGGCGATAAAGTTAGCGTCGTGTAAGGTAGCTTTCACCAAAAATAAAAATATCAGGGTGGTGAACGCGAATTCGATTCCAAATAACACCAAAATGCATGCGGCATTTCTTTACGATGGTATCAACCCTAAGCGCATGTGCACCTTGCTCAATCCATTTTAGGTAAGCACCTTCAAAATAATCGAGTACTGCGGGATTATTTTCATTAATGTCAGATAATTGAGCCAGCCCTGTATGGCTATTGTAAAAAGCATGCATAGGGTTGTTAGATCGAGCTGCTCAGGATGAATATTTTGATGATCAGCAATGAGCTTGCCGTGTTGATCGTAAATTTCACCAAAGCCAAGCTGGTCTTCCTCATGCGCATATGCAGGCGAGCCGTGATTAGCGACAATGTCTAAAACAAAATTGAGTTGATATTGCTCTTTTAGTTGTTTAGCGGTAAAATCAGCAAACGTTAAATCCGCCCGGGGGTAAGTGTTCATCTACTTCATAAAATTACGGCCCAATAACCGTGATAACCGATGTTTCCACCCATCTTTATAACTCTTCGCCGAAAGCATTTCACCGCCATTAAACGCTTGATCTGGATTGTCATAAATCGGTGTTAACCAAACTGATAAACCCCATATTACGGATATATTCCGCGTTATTTAACACCTTTCAAGTCCTAAACAATGACATTGAAATAGCTGGCCATCTATACTGTTAATTTCGACGTTAAAAGTTGGATACAATTGTCACCTTGGTTTCATGGTTATTGCTTTTATCACCATCAACAAACCTATCGGTTAATAGAAAATACACTGACTCCTGCAGCAAAGGGGTTTAACGTACCGTAAAAATCAGCACTGGGTAAGCTTGATGTTAGCGATGTTACTTGAGGTGGTATATTTTGAGCCGGCTCTTTCGATGTGGTACACGAAAAACAGCTAAAGATAACAGGGAGCTGACCGTTGTGATGGTCAATGTTTGAGAAATGTTCATGGTTAACTTAACCTGTGTTATATGATTTAGCGATATCTTTATTTCGCTCATTAACTGAGAGTATTTATTACGCGAAAAAGCGGAGTGGCTAATGCTAAATAATTGAGCCTCTCTAACTTAATAACTTAATGATATAACTGACAAGGCTCTGCATACGTATTCAGCTTTTGTGTTGTTTCGTCAGGTTGTTTTGTTAGGTTTTTTGGTGGAATTGAGAGCTTTAAATAACAGGTGACCTCATTGTTCATGCTCTTTTGGTTCTCCGTTTTCGGGTAAATTTTCGCGGCGCTTTTCCTTGTGGTAAACCACTAAAACTGATGTCTTTTACTGTTATGATCAGTTGCTGCAAATTATGCTCAACACCAGCAATAAAGCTTTGATAATTTAACGATTGCTTGCTGATAGATTCTAGTTGAGATTCCCAAAGTGCGGTCATATCTGGTTGTGATATTTGTTGAGGTAATGAGGTGATCAGCTGGCGACCAATTTCAGTAGCTCTAATTTCTTTTACCCTTACGGGTTAAAAATTGGCGTTTAAATAACAATTCAATAATGCCTGCACGGGTGGCTTCAGTGCCTAAACCGTCGGTTTCTCTTAACGCTTAATCTCAGCATCGGTAACAAAACGGGCTATGCCGGTAAGCGCACTTAATAAGGTAGCATCGGTAAAAAGGCTTGGAGTGGGCTGGTATTTTTCTACCAAATTGCCTTGGTTACATTGCACACTATCATCAACTTTAACATTGGGTAGCGTTAAGGTTGAAAATTCAGCATTCGTTTTATTTTTTGTTGGGAATAAAGTTTTCCAGCCTTGATGAATAACGTCTTTTTGTTTGCTGGTAAAAAGTCCGCCAGCAATAACGGTATCAATTTGTTTATCGGAATATTCAAAATTTGGGTAAAATTGGGCAATGTATTGGCGAGCAACTAACTCATAAATTTTTTCTTCATTACTTGATAAAACACCCGTTGCTTTGTTTTTTGCGGTCGGAATAATCGCATGGTGAGCGCTGACTTTTTGATTATTCAAGCGCGGCTTTTTTTGGTTAAATCAGCATGTTTCTAACATAGTGGCAAGTTTATCCGACATTTGGCTGATCGCATGAGTTACCGCGGGGACATCGTTTAAATGTTCGGTGGGCAAATATTGGCAGTCAGAACGAGGATAAGTAATTAATTTATGTTTTTCATAAAGTTGTTGGCAAGTGTCTAATACTTGCTTGGCGTTCATAGCAAAAGCGTTAGCAGCCGCTATTTGTAAACTAGATAAGCTAAAAGGCAATGGTGCGGCTTGCTGTTTTTTATGTTGAGTGACTTTTGTAATGGTACCTGGTTGATTGTTAATGCGGCTAATAACGGTTAATGCCAGTTTTTTTGATATCACCCGATTATCTTCATCCATGTAAGGTTCACAAGCTTTGCTAGGCTGCCATTTACCTTGATATTTTTCTCCTTGAGTCGTGGTAATATCAGCGATAACCTCATAAAAAGGTTTGGAAACAAAAGTGCTCACATTTTCAAGATCACGATTTACCACTAAACCTAGAATAGGAGTTTGCACTCGGCCAATAGATAGCACCCCTTGATAACCTGATTTTTGACCTGCAAAGTACACAGACGGGTCATGTTTAAACCATAAAGCCAATCAGCTCTGGCTCTGGCAAGGGCTGATACGGCTAAAGGTAGGTAATCTTTATTAGGTTTTAAGTTGTTAACAGATTTTTTAACGGCAGCGAAGTTCATGTCACTTATCAAACAACGTAAGGCATTATCTATTTTACTTTGATGCGCCACAATAGCTGATCGCTTCATCAACGAGGATCTGTCCTCGCGGTCGGCATCACCGGCATTAACTAATGTTTTAGCTTGTTTAATTAATTTTTTAATAACGGTGAGTTGTTTACGCGTTTGCGCTTTTGGTTTTAATTGCCATTGCTCAGGATAATCAGCAGGTGTTCAACGAACCATTTTTTGTATTTAACATCATAATCTTCCGGTGGTGCTTAATTCTAATAAATGACCTATACACCAAGTAACAACATCACCATTGCCAACTTCAATATAGCCATCATTTTTTGTGGGGCTTAGGGAGTACTTCAACAATAAGCTCTAGCTAAGCTTGGTTTTTCCACAAATAAAAGCTTCAATGTGCATCTTTAAAGAAAGATTGGTTTATGGAAGATGATAACCAATAACTGATTTTATATACAGTGTTTTTTTTTTTTGCTTTTGGGAGACTATAAACCTTGTGGATATTTTGATAGCGGTTTTAAGTATTGTTTTATTCTTTGTTGATAAAAGTAACTAACGCCTTCTTTTAACCTTGCGCCATGATGAATTAAAAGATTGATCATTTCTGTATTGGCTGTTTTCACAGCTGTTTCGATCGGGCTGATATTAAAAGTGTTCACTTTATTAACGTCAACACCATGCCTAATTAATATGGCTAAAAATTTGAATGTTTTGTTGGTGAAT